>CAZELM010000012.1:1520-93952 GCA_964512995.1 uncultured bacterium | reverse complement strand
ATATCATGTGACCAGGCGATAATATCATGTGACCAGGCGATAATATCATGTGACCGGGCGATAATATCACGTGACCGGGTGATAATATCATGTGACCGGGCGATAATATCACGTGACCGGGTGATAATATCATGTGACCGGGCGATAATATCACGGAAGCAGAAGATAAATCGGTTTCATCAATCCGGCTCCCCTAGATGCAGCAATTCAGAGCATCATAGCAATTGATAATATTCTACACTGTCTGTATAATAATCAACAGTCAACGGAATCACCCGACGGAAATAATCCATCGGACCGATCAGATGGAGCTGACAATTTCAAAACCCGTGATTTCAACGGTCGTCCCGGCCGGTTTTGTTGATTGAAATTGCGCTATTTTCAGACAGGAGAGTCACGCTATCCATGAACAACGAATCCCGGCATACGCCAAGGATACTCGTCATCGATGATGATGACAATATCCGGCAATGTGTTGAAATATATATGAAAGATGACGGCTATGACGTGTCCGGCGCGTCCCGGGGGGATTATGGCCTGACTCTGGCCATGAAACTCCGGCCGGACATCATCATCACCGATCTTCAGATGCCGGGATTATCCGGGTTTGACCTTCTTCGGCATATCAAAGAAAAAAGCCCTGTGATTCAGGTGATCGTGATGACCGCGCATGGGAGTGTCGAGAATGCGGTCCGGGTGATGAAGGATGGGGCTGCTCATTATCTGACCAAACCATTCACCCGGGAAGAACTCCAGTTGATCGTCAAGCAGACGCTGAGCTCTCAGAAGCTGCAACTGGAAAATACCTGGCTCAGAGAGAAACTGAAGGAACATTCCGCATTTTCCTCTCTCATCGGAGAATCTCCGAACTGGACGAGAGTGCTCGAGGACGTCCGCTTATCCGGCGAATCTGAAGCGTTCATCTTGATTACCGGGGAATCAGGCACAGGGAAAGAGCTGATCGCCAGAGCCATTCATGAAATCAGCTCCCGCAGAGATCATCCGTTTGTCACTGTGAATTGCGCTGCGATTCCCAGGGATTTGCTGGAAAGCGAGCTGTTCGGCCATGTGAAAGGTGCATTCACGGGCGCTCATACCGATAAGATCGGGAAATTTGAGCAGGCGAATAAGGGGACTCTGTTCCTGGATGAAATCGGTGATCTGGATCTCAGCCTGCAACCGAAGTTATTGCGGGTGATTCAGGAACAGGAGGTTGAGCGGGTCGGGGAGGGGAAACCGCGGAAAATCGATGTGCGGATCGTGTCAGCGACCAATATGGATCTCGAAGCCGAAATGATGCGGGGTCGATTCCGGGAAGATCTGTTTTTCCGGTTGTCGGTGATATCCCATCGGTTGCCTCCATTACGCGAACGGCTGGAGGATATTCCGCTTCTGATCAATCATTTCACCCGGAAACTGGCTCCCAATGTGACGCTTCAATTTTCAACCGATGCGTATCATGCGCTCATGAATCATCAATGGAAAGGGAATATCCGCGAACTGATGAATCTGGTCCAGCGGCTCTCGATACTGGTGCGGAATCGGGAGATTGTTCCGGAAGATCTGCCGGGGTTTCAGCGGAATTATCTCCCGAAGAATCTGGTCAACCTTCCCGATGATGGCTGCGATCTTAATATGATCGTGAAAGAATCCATTGTTCTGGCTCTGGAAAAAACCGGCGGCAATCAAAGCCGGGCAGCCCGGCTGCTTCACATTCCCCGCCATACCCTGATTTATCGGATGAAACAGCTCGGGATCAATTCATCACCATAACGGGCGGTATGAGAGAAGCCAATACCCGTAAACGGTGTATGTGAAAACGGTTTTCATGGACGGTTGGTATCTGACAATGAGTCGATATTGGGAACGGTTTCAGAGCTGCACATCGATTTGGCATAAGGATTGCTAGGTTAAAGACTGATAATGAACCGGGTGGGAGAGACAAGATATCCTTCCCGCCGGCCCCAGACACTGAACCAGGCATTATTCCAGTTCAGTGAAACATCGTCCCGATTAATCGGGTGGAAACGATAACCCCTCACGGGACGATTCCACCACAAAGAAAGGTCAAACAATGAAACGGAATATCGTAATTGTAATTTCCAGTATACTCATGATCATTGGCGCATCGATGGTATTAGCCGAATCAGCCGTTGAACAGACTACATGTCCGGTGATGGGTAAATCCATCGATAAAAGTATCTATGTGGATTACAATGGGATGCGCGTCTACCTCTGTTGCAACGATTGCCGGGAGAAATTCAATGCTGATCCCGAAAAATACATCGCCACGATAAAATCGAATGGTCAGCAGCCCGAAAAACTGGCTATCTGCCCGAAGTGTGGTGAATATACGGTCAATGGAAAATGCTGCGCCAAAGATGTCGCATGTTGCGGAAAATGCAAAATGCACCAGGGATCACCCGGTTGCTGCATGTCTTCAAAGAAATAGCCGATCCATTTTTCTGGTGATCGGTGATTGGCCTCCGATATCGACGGCATTCCGGGAATGTCACTCCAGGGAATCCGGGGCAGGTATCGGAGGCCAGTATTTTGGGGCATATTTTTGCAGCAGGGAAATAAGTTTTCCGGTGGGAAGTCCAACGACATTGTAGAAACACCCTTCCACGCGCTCGACAAGTCCCGCTCCATATCCCTGAATGCCATACCCGCCTGCTTTGTCTCGCCATTCATGGGTGTTCAGATACCAGTCGCACTCCTGATCTTCCAACTCCCGGAAAGTGACCGATGTCCGTTCATAATCCTGTTGGATCCGGCCGGATTCGGTAATCAATGCCAATCCGGTGATGACGTCGTGCGATGCGCCGGCGAGAATGGCCAGCATCTGCGCGGCTTCAGACCGAGTTCTGGGTTTGCCCATGATCTTTCCTTGGACAACCACGATGGTATCCGCTCCCAGGATGATACGGAACAGATGATTCCCTGCGACTGCCTGTGCTTTTTCACGGGCATTCCGGATGCAATAATCGGCCGGATTTTCGTTGGGAGCGGGATTCGATTCCACTGCCGGGCTC
Organism: uncultured bacterium; assembly: GCA_964512995.1. Classification (GTDB taxonomy): domain Bacteria; phylum CSSED10-310; class CSSED10-310; order CSSED10-310; family CSSED10-310; genus CAZELM01. The sequence continues at coordinate 90,917 of CAZELM010000012.1, read as the reverse complement.
GGTACAACGTCAAATGGGATGTTCAGTTGTCGCAGGATCCCGGATCGCCGGGGGGACTGGGAAGCAAGAATCAGAGGTGGGAGCATCATTGAAGGATCAAGGAGATGGTTGTGCCGCAGTTGAGACATGCGGCATCATCGGAGATGTTTCGTTCCAGAATCCGATATCCATCCCGACGAATGAGCAGTTGCCGGCATTTCGGACATCGGGTGGAACTGCCGTCCTGTGATACGACATTTCCCAGATACACGAAATGCAGGTATTCCTGTGCGATTTTCCGGGCTGAGAGAAGCGTCTCAACTGGAGTCGCCGGGTTTGTGAGGTGATAGGCGGGATGATAGCGGCTCAAGTGCAAGGGCGTCTGGATACCGAGATGATCCCGGATAAATTGTCCCAGTTGGTGAAACTCCTGTTCGGAATCGTTTTCTCCAGGAATGATCAGGTAGGTGATCTCGACGTGGCTTGACCGGCTGGCCAGTTCGGCTGCTTCCAAAACTGGTTCCAGATACCCGCCACATAACCTGCGGTAAAAGTCCGGGTTCATGGATTTGATATCGATGTTCATCGCGTCGATATGGGGGAGAAGTTCCTGCAATGGCTCCGGATTGATCATCCCATTGGTGACCATGATCGACTTCAATCCCGAATCATGAATGCAGATGGATGCGTCTTTGACAAATTCATACCAGACGATCGGTTCAGAATAGGTGAACGCGATGGATTGGGATCGGTGTTGATTCGCGAGCCGGACGATCTCCGGAGGGGACATCGTCTGAGTGGGAACTGTCTGCTGGGAAATCTCCCAGTTCTGACAGAACGTACATCGCAGATTGCATCCGTTGTTTCCTAATGAAAGTGCATGTGATCCCGGTAGAAAATGGTAGAGCGGTTTTTTTTCGATGGGATCATTGTGAAAGGCACAGACTTGACCGATGTTGATAGCATACAGCTTGCCATTGGTATTTTTCCGGGAGTGGCATCTGCCGACGTGACCGGCGGGAATCCGGCAGAAATGGGGGCAGAGGAGGCACTGAACCATCCCCTGATCATCCACCTGATAAAAGAGCGCTTCCATATCAGAAAATCCGGTTTACAAGAGCCGGGACCAGCGCTTTCATATCCTGAAGTTCGGGTGATGGGGGCAGGACATCCAACCCCGACAGCGCATCATCCGAGAGGTCGTTGGAGAACTGCCGGATCTGATCAACGATGCCATTATTGAACATCAGCTCCACAAATTCACGGAAGTGCGCATCCGAATTATTTTCCCATGGATCATCCAGCAATTTCTTCAGTTCGTTTTGTTTTGTTTCAGGAAGTGTTTCATGGAGCAGATGGATGGGGAGTGTCGCGCGGCCTTCCCGGATGTCCTGGAAAACATTTTTACCCAATTCTGGTTCTTTTGAAATCCAATCGAGGAGATCATCGGTGATCTGGTATGCGAGTCCGAGTTTTTTGCCATAATTGCACAGTGCCTGGATTTGCTGATCGGTTCCGGATATGCCGGCTCCCAGCCGGCAAGCCATCTCCATCAGGGCAGCCGTTTTGCGTTCGATGACCTGCATGTAATAGGCACGATCCATTGGGAACTGATAGCGATTCATCGCCTGAAGGATTTCTCCTTCCGTCATTGCAATGACCGTGCTGTTGACCCGATGCTGGATATCACTGTGGTCCGATATCACCAAAGCCAATGCTTTTGTGAAGAGGTAATCACCGGCCAGAATCGACAGATCATTTCCGAGGAGCCGATTGGAAGATGTAAATCCGCGCCGTATCGAGGCATCATCCAGTACATCATCGTGAAACAATGATGCTGTGTGAATCAGCTCCGTGAGTATTGCATACCGGATGACATCATCACCCTGACTCCCGGTTGCTCCAGCGGATAAAAGCACCAATGCGGGGCGGATTTTTTTTCCGCTCCGTTTGATGAACGGAGCGATCGTCTCCCGGATCGGTGAAAAGTCAGATGCCAGATAATCACAGATCCGATTCTCCACTTCTGACAGCAACGATTGAATAGAGGACAGCGGGAGATCGGAACGTGTGGTATCTGCAAGCATTAACTGTTGGATTCCTTTGTTGTGATGGCGGTTATAATCAGTTTTCCTTCTTTGGTCAGTGATTCCCGGCGTTGATCCAGCCATGAGCTGACAATCTGGGATTGCCGGGTGGAAGCCATCTGCAGCCGGAGTTTAGGCATTTCTTTCTGGAACTCGGTTTCGTCGAAATTCTTTTTATCGATGACCTTGAAGATAAAGATACTATCCCGGACTTCTTTGGGATCACTTAGCTGATTGATATCCATGGCAAACAATTCAGTAGCCAGATTCAGGTCGTATCCGACTTTGGGGATGCTGCTTGTTTGCGTGAATTCGCCGGTTGTTTCGCTTTTCAATCCATGTTTTTCTGCGGCAGCTTCCCAAGTCAATCCCGCACGCAGATCGGTGAGGATTTCCTGTGATTTATTTTGAGCCATTTCCTTAGCTTTATTATTTTTTACGGTTTGCAGGACTTTATCTTTGATTTCATCGAACGGCGGAACGTGAGACGGTCGTTGGTCTTTCAGGCTGAACAGAAAAACGCCGACATTCGTTTCGATCGGGATGCTGATATCGCCTTTCTCCAGGTTTGTCAGCACTTCATTCAGATTCTGTGAATTGCCAAAGGCTTGAGGAGGCATTTTGGGTTCAAAGAAATCGGATGTTTTGACCGGGATTGCGTTTTTTGATGCGAGATCGGGTAACGTTGTATTTTCTTCTGCCTGATCAAAAATTTGCTGTGCTTTCTGCATTGCCAGATTTTTGGATTCGTCGAGTTTGAGGGATTTGGTGATGTCTTCCCTGACTTGGTCCAATGATTTGATACCCTCCTCCTGGAAATCTGTTTTCTTGATAATGTGGTATCCAAAGTTGGACTTTACGGGATCACTGACCTGCCCGATTTCCAATCCCCATGCGGTTTGCTCGAATTCCTTCACCATCCGGTTTTTGCCAAAAAATCCCAGATCGCCTCCTTTATCAGCGGAGGTATCCTCGGATCGTTCTTTTGCCAGTTCGGCGAAATCTCTGCCTTCATCGATCAGTTTCTTTGTTTCGATTGCTTTTTGAAGCGCTTGATCCCATTTTTCCTGGGGTGCATCCTTTTCGACTTTAAACAGAATATGGCTCGCTTTTACCTGTTCCGGAATCTGGTATTGATCGTAATTCTGATCATAATAATCCTCGATATCCTCGTCGGTAACTTCGACTTGTGGCTCAAAGGTGGCAGGCTCAACCAAAATATAATCGACCTGAATCTGATCTCCAACTTTGAAATCATCCGGATGTGACGTGTAAAAGTCTTGTGCTTCAGAATCTTCGACGGTGATATCATTCATATATGCTGCTTTTTTGAAGCTGAAAAAGTTGCAGTTCAGTTTGACGTTCTTGTTGATGAAATCCTCTTTCAGTTCATCATTCGTTATAGGAGCTGAGGCGCTGATCAGTGCCTGAACTTTTTCGATCATGATATCTTCACCCGTCGATTTTTCGTACTGAGCGGGAGTCATATTGATGCTGTTGAGAAATGCGCGGTAATAGCTCTGGGAGAAGCCACCATCTTTCTGGAGATATGAAAATCCGAGAATGGTGTTTCGAATCTCATCTTCAGACACAGTCACACCCATCTCTTCAGCAGCTTGAATCAGAATCGTTCGATCGATAAGCGCGTCGATGGCCATTTGCTGAAAATCCATATTTTTTGCGAACTGCTCGAAGCTGTCTTTATACATATTCCGATACATCTGATAAAGCCGTTGCCGCATTTCAACAACCTGTTGCCAATCAATGGAAGTGTCCCCCACTGCGGCAGCCATCGATGGGCTGTTCTGCTGGTTTCCCATGAAAGACCATCCATAGAATGCGATGAACGCAACAATAACGGGCCACAGCGCAACATGGCTCCAAAATTTTATTTTATTCCGGAAGGTGTTTAGCATGTGTTTCTCCTTCAAATGATCTGACCGATAACGAACCTGGACTTCTAAACCACCAAGAAGGGAGTATGCTAATGGATGATCATGGATTTTGCAACTATAATCAGATATATATTTGAATCAGGGAGTGTGGACCGGATGAAAAGAATAGGTGTTATTTCAGATTCTCATATCAGTGATCCAACCTGGATCTTGCCGCCGCCTGTGTTGAATGCATTCCAAGATGTCGAATTGATTCTGCATGCAGGCGATATCGGACACATTTCGGTAATTGAGCAATTAGAAACGATCGCACCAGTCCATGCGGTGCGAGGAAATTCGGATTATGACAGGGACATTGCCAAGCTCCCGACCAAGAAAACCATCGAATTCCATGGTATACGGATTGGGCTGATGCATGGCTATGGTGGTCCGGCTGAAATTCAGCAGACAGTTTATCGTGAATTTTCAAGCTTGGATCCACAGGTTGTGATATACGGGCATACACATATAGCGGAAGCCCGTTGGGAATCGGGATGGTTCTGGATGAATCCCGGCAGTCTGAGTCTCCCCCGTATAGTGCAGTATGGTTCTGTTGGAATTTTGATAGTTGATGGTTCGCGGATAAATGGCGAAATCATTCCATTACGATAAAATCGACGATTTCCGGATTCGTTTACGCTGGAATATTATAAATGCTGAGATAACAATGATATTCCATCTCCAAGGACTGGAAGCATGTACAGAGTGATTCCCACCATGATAATGATGGGCAGCATAAACGTGAAAACAGCTCTCCCGTGAGAAAAACGATACAATTCTCTCATGCTGACGATCATCAGTATGACCGACCATATGCTGACTGCTCCGACAGAAATCTGATACATGAGCGGGATGTCTGAAATCAGGATGAACAGGAAAGAGAAAATACCCACCAGCCACATGGGAAGCATTGAGATAACAATAAGCAATAAAAGGTTCAGTCCTCGGCCGGCCCCGCCCAGCATATCGGCTGTCAGATGCCAGATCGCGGATAAAGTAAAGATTGTGACCACCAGAGAGACGATTTCCAAGGGGATGAGCGAAAAGAAACTGCTGGGTTGTGCGTGAAAAGCATCAAAATTCAGAATAAATTGAGCCGAAAACAATGAGATAAAGACGCCCAGAACAACAACCTGAGCGAGCCAGAATGGTTTTCCCAATAACAACATCCGCATGGTTTTTACCGGATGAATGACGAGTCCCCATAAGTTATATATTAAACGTGCCATGATATTCTCCCGATCATATCAGCCCTCACAATGCCGAAGATTCCTACCATAGAATTGCCCTCGGAGTCAATCACGAGATGCTGTCATGAAATGTTTCAGGTGTGTTCGACATCGGGTTAAAAATTGCTGAATTTCTGGTATCTTATAATCTGGATACGTCCATGGAAGAGGTTCCCATTGCGTGGCGTGATAGAGTAAGGTCGATTCTGCAAAAATTCCCTGACCCAGATATATCCGATGGGAGAAATTTTTGCTGGTTGATAGGATGACACTGTACAGCGTGATGTATCCGGGATCGATGTTGATCTGTCGATGTCTTCCGGCAGTGGATCGATGAATGAAATGCCATTCGATTTTTCGCGAAATGAGTTTACGCTGGACCAGATCATCGGGGGAAAATGGAGGCGGGAAGCCCATAAATCCTTTGATCAGATGTGCACCCATTTCTTCCTGATAGTAATCAGTGTGGTCAAATCGGGATGGCTCAATTTCTTCCAGTGGCGTTCCGAATTCCTTGATAACCAGCTCTCGAGCGTCCCGATAAATAAGCGGATTAATCCCGAGAATGGCAACAAAGAAAAAAGAAGGTGGGGGAGCGGAAAGTGTTTTCAAGACAATCTTCTGATCCCGTCAAAGCGGCTCCGGCTGCGGCGATTCATCTCTTCCTCATAATATTTTTCATATAAAACATCCCATTCTTTGCTGCCTTCCGGAGGTGATTTGGAAAGAGATCCCAATGTTTTTCTGACAATTTTATCGATCTCATTTTCCAATCGTAATTCATCGGTAATAATCATCTTGATTCTTAATCTGATTTCATTTTTATCTCGAAGAATGCGAAAATTCGAATCCACCGAGATATTGTCTGCAATCAGACGCGCAAGATGATTAATTTTGGGATTGGATAATCTCATGATTCCTCCTATAGGATGAGATTGCGTTCTTTTGCCAGCTTTGTTTTTACCATTTTAAACATCTCGTGGTACTCGATCCGATCTTGATTCATGGTCTCTGAATATCGCTCTAACAGCTCCCGGACTTCTTCTTCCAGTTGTTCTTCAACGAGAAGATCGTCTGTGAATAATTTTTGAACGAACCCCAGCGCTTTTTCAGAATTGTTTATTTCAATAAACTCTTCTGATTCCAGGATTTTCAAAATCTCATTGGAGATATATGCGATGCGAGCGGCTCGAAGCTTCATAAAACCTCCTTGTCATCACCGGACCACCATTCATGGCATGGTCGCCATAAAGATAGAGCGATATGAAAGATGCGTCAAGGATGATTTCACTTCAATCAAGCTTGACTTGACATAACTACATAAACTCTTTACATTCCATAATTCAGTTGGGAATGGTGCCATCGCTTTTAAAGGAGAAATAAGAATGGCGAAAGTATGGGATGAAGGTGATAATCAATTTCTTCGTGAAAATTACATGAAATTGTCAAATCAGGATCTTGCTGAAAAGTTCGGCGTCTCAAAGAAATCCATCCAGGGAAAACTCCGGCGGCTTGGATTACATCGTAATGAGCAAGAGGAGAACAAGTCAAACACGGCAAAAAAGATAGACAATGTAAAGAGAAAAGATGAGAAATCGTTTTTTCGCAAAAAGAAACTGAAGATAAAAATTGCTGAACCACCCAAAGCAGAGAAAAAACATTGGGAATATGTTCCCCGTGAGATCACGGAACGAAGAAAACGGGCAACCAGAGAGTTCAGCAATGCGATGAGTATTTTGAGTGAAGGGGATACAGAAAAGGCACTCGAAGAGTTTGATTTCATTATTAATACGTTTAAGGGAGAATATGATATTATCGAAAAATCCCAGATGTATAAACGACTGTTGACCCGGAATCAGCCATTGGAGCCAAGGTCTGCGGAAGATTTCTATCACCGCGGGGCGTGGCTCTACTATCAGAATAAAACCGATGCGGCGTTAGAGCATTTTCAACGGGCGTTGGAGATGGATCCGGATTATCTCGATGTGGCGTATAATATTGCCTGTATTTATTGCCGGATTGGCCGGTTTGACGAATGTCTGGATATGTTGGACCGGGTGCTTGAGCAGAATCCTGGAATGGCCGAAACCGCTATGTATGATGAAGACTTTGAAGCGTTATGGGAAAATGAACACTTCATCGAGTTGGTGCAGGGGGCGACGGAGGTGGATTAACGAAGTCTGGATATCTTTGTGTCCCAGTTGTTTTCTGCTGTTCGGATCCTCACATGTCAAGGATTCGCTTACATATTACAACGCATTGCTCGATTGTCCCAGAAATTCACGATGGAGAACCTGAGCTGCTTCGGATATACGGGACGCTGGTACCAATGCTGAAATTGTCGCATGGGAGTCGACAGTCTGAAGGATCGGGATGTTTGCATTGACCAGTGAGCGTGTAAACCGAGCCATTACCCCATGCATCCCATGCATTCCTGCGCCAACAATGGAGACTTTGGAGCAGTGATCAACAGCATGCGCAATATAGTGGTGCTCAGTCAATACCGAGATCGCACTAGACCGCTGATCCATGCTCACCGTGAACCGTACGAGGTCCTCTGTGATGGTGAACATATCCATGCTGATACCCGCGCCGGCTATCATCTCAAAAATATCAGCGACATCACGTTGTTGTCGCTCTCTGCATAACGGAACAGTCAACTGAACGACCGGGTTGCCGCATGCTATTCCGGTGATAACCGCTTCCGCTTCCATTTTGACATAGGGAGTGATCATTGTTGCTGAATTGGGGTCATCGACTTTGCCGACCGTGACATGGAGATGATGACGGATTGCCAATTCAGCAGCACGGGGGTGCAGGATTTTGCTGCCCAGCCAAGCCATTTGGCGAATGTCTTCCGCATTGATGTGATTCAGATGATATGCAGATGGCACCATGACCGGGTCGGCCGTGTATATGCCTTTTTGATCGGTGTAGATTTCCACGGTCTGAGCGTTCAGCGCTGCTCCAATGGCTAATGCAGAGGTATCGGAACCTCCCCGCCCGAGTGTAGTGATTTGTCCATTCATGGATATTCCCTGAAAACCGGTGACAACCACTGTTCCAAACAATTCGAGATCAGTATGTAATTGTTTTGGATCGATATGAAGAATTTGAGCGTTTGAATGTGCGTTATCGGTAATGATGCCTGCTTCAAATCCAGCTCTGGCTGTTGCTGAAATATTGTTTCTTCGTAGGTTACTCGCCAACACAACAGCAGATATTACTTCACCACATGCCATCAACAGATCCCGTTCACGCAAACATACAAACTGTTCTTCCGGTAACAGGTTCAATAACGTATCGGTTGCGTAAGGATCTCCTTTGCGGCCCATTGCCGATACGACTGCAACAACATGATATCCGGCGTCCAGTTTATCCTGAATTCGTTCAATCACAAATGGATAAAGACGATCGCTTCCAATGGTTGTTCCACCAAATTTCAAGACAATAACCGATTTTGACATTTTGATAAAAAAGTCCTCACAGTAGGGAAGAGGCGGAAGGGTATGTGTGGAGTTTGCATCTTCACGAAGCCGGATGGCGGGAGTGCATGGGAATCGAACCCACCAAGGACCGTTTTAGGACCCTCTGCCGGATTTGAAGTCCGGAGGCATCACCAGACACCCTCCACTCCCATTCATAAAATAACATGGATTGTTATTCGGAACAACTCCTAAATATTCACACTCCCGCTTTAATGCAGGTTCACAAAAGCGTCGGTCGCAGCTTGCGTTCCAGTATACCGATGTGTAAGAAATGCAAAAGTTTCAATATGATATGTATGCGGAAACATATCCATTGGCTGTATCACACGAAGTTTGAAATCGGATTCGAGAAGTGTCTTCAAATCGCGAGCCAGTGTGGTTGGATTACATGAGATATATAATAATTTTGCGGGTTTATGGGAAATGATGGACTGAAGGCACTGAGGCGCAATTCCTGAACGTGGCGGATCCACTACGATCATATTGAAATGTTTCTGATCGATATGTTTGCTCTTAAAAAATTGCTTTTCATCCGCGCTTAAAAACTGAGCGCTTGACAACCGATTGAGTTCGAGATTTTTAATTGCAGCATCGATTGCGAGTGAATCGCTGTCGAATCCGACTGTATCTGAGATGAATCGGCTCAAGGGAATACTCAGAAATCCACAACCACAGTAGAGATCGAGTAAGATATCATGTGCTGTCGGAGACGAAAGCATGATCGTCTGGTCCAGAAAGGGTTTCAACAGATATCGATTAACCTGGAAAAACGATGATCCATGAACCTGATATCGGTTTCCGCCAATCAGATGCTCGATCACCGGGTTACCAGAAACCGATCGGTCAGTTTTGGCGTGATTGCTGATTCCGTTGACTGGAATTTGACGAAGTATCAATAATTCCAGAATATCATTTATATAGAGAAGCGGTTTATCAGAAACAAAATGGATCACCAGTTGTGACTCTTCAAAGTCAGTATGCAGGTGAATCTCGGATGGGACGGGAGCGATTATCGGGGATGGAAGAATTTCCCGCAGCACTCGAACCGTTTTATTCAGCAGGGGAGCCAATAAGGGGCATTCGTCAACTGAAACGATTTCATTTGTTCGTCTTGCGTAAAAGCCGATCTGAACACCCGATGCATTGGTACCGACCTGTAATTTGGTGCGAATGCGGTATCCGTATGTTTCCGGAGATGCAATCGGGTTCCATACCTGAAACTCGATATTTCCAATATGTTTCAGCGTATCTTTAACCATTTCCCGTTTGGCTTGCAACTGGGCGGGATATGTTAAATGCTGGAGCTGACATCCCCCACATACTCCAAAATGCCGGCACCGGGGGGGTATGCGGTTTGATGTGGGAGCGATCAATTCGAGGAGTTTCCCTCTGATCATATCTTTATTGACATGAACAAATTCGACTCGGCCAGTGTCGCCTGGGAGCATATCTGGAACAAATACGGGTATATTCTGATAATGCCCCAACCCTTCGCCGCCATACGCAAGCTTTTCGATGAAAATATCCGCAGTGTCTCCCATGTTTGCCACTGGCTTGGTAAGCTTCTGGCGCAGTCTTTCTTCGGGAGCTGGTTCAGATTTCCCAAAAATCCGCTCCAGTTCAGCACGTTCATCGACTTTCTTGGCTGGTCCAAATTTGGCTCGGAGCCGTTCCAGTAGCTTTTCGTCATCCAAAGGTTCCACTCAGCACCTCCCATGGATAATAAAAAACCCCTGCAAAACAGGGGTAATGATTGCCGAGGGAGGGAGTCGGACCCCCGACGCAGGGATTTTCAGTCCCTCGCTCTACCGCCTGAGCTACCTCGGCTTTGACTTTCGACCAGTTAGCCCAAACTCAAGTGTGATTGATATCGATATTTTCTAATTCTGTCAAGCAGAAACTGAAAATTTTTCGAAATTTTCAAGGAGGACTTCGACATGGAGTACGCTCCGACTAATTCGACTCTATTTGTGAGTATGGATGTCTCTTTCATTCATGATACTCCACACGTGATTAAGCGCTCGTTAAGGATGAGTAACGTATTGATTCTACTTCACTATCACCATAATTCAATTCAAATGGAGGTTATTGGTCCATGTCATTTTTTGCGATAGTGCTTTGTTTGACAGTACATCACAAGCGTGCTAAGTATCGCACGTTGTTGTTTGTCGATCGTACTCGTGAATTCATAAACATGAGATGAATGAGAATCGCGAATACTCGATGACAGTGGACAGAACTTATGATTGATTCAATTAATGGAAGGGAGTGGTTATGAGGGAAATAGCTTGCAAAATTATTCTCGTGGTAATTATGTTGGGGGGTGTTGCATATCCTACCGGTTTAATGGCGGGAGAACCCGTGACCGTCGGTTTCGGGAGTCTGAATATCGGAGGTATTTTTCAAACGACCGCATCTTGGTATGAGATGGATAATTCGCCTTGGGAGTTTAATCTGAAACGTGCACGTATTTTGATGTCAGGTGTTTTGATACCTGAAAAAGTGAAGTTTGTCGCTCAAGGAGATGCTGTTGTTTCACCTGCTCTCCTGGATAGCAAATTGATTTTTATCGGTGTCCCGAACCTCGAACTGACTGTTGGCCGATTTGTTCCCAATTTTACACATTACATGCCGATGCACACCGGAAAATTAGATTTTATTAATTACCCAATGACAACAACCAGTTATGCAATGTGGCGTCAAACGGGAATCCAGGCGACATACTCCACACAATATGTCGATGTTCATGCTGGCATTTTCAATGGATACCAGTTCGACGAAACAAGCGCTGCACTGAAAGGCAATGATTGGGAAGATGATAATGATGCAAAAGATTTTCTGGTGAGACTCGATGTAAAACCATGTAAATCAATGAAACTGGCACTATTTAATTGGGCCGGTAAATCCTATGATGCCGAACTCGATGATGATTTTACGGTGAATCGGTTGGGTGCTACTTTCACGGCAACGATCAATCCATTCTCGTTCATATCAGAATATGTCATGGGATCTACTGACTATGCCAGAAATACAGAGAAAACTGACAGCTATGCATTCATGCTTCAGGGGATCTACACTGTTACAACTCCATTCGAGGTGTTATTCCGTTATGATCTTTATGACGGAGATACTGACAGATCAGATGATGGCGTTTCATTATATACAGCCGGTATGAATTACATGATCGAAAAATTTTATGTGAAACTTCACCTGAATTACATCATGAAGGCAGAAGAGGGTGAAGATATTGACAATGATGAAATTGTGGCCATGATTCAATATTGCTTCTAGTTTTTGATGCTTGTTGATCCTTTATAAAAAAGCCTTGGATGAGTTTCCAAGGCTTTTTTATTTTGGTCTGATTTTGGGACTATTTATCGATTTTTTCCAGTGTTACGTCACCCTGAATATTTTGATCTTTTAAGCTGACATCTCCAGGGGGTGCCTCATTCGGGTTATCTGTCGTTTTCCGATCACGTTTTTTATATCCATGTATCGGAATGATGACTGTCGGATGATCTTTCAGATCGGTTGTGATTGTCATGTCACTCTTAATTCGATTGTCGATATCGTTTGGAGTAAAAATGACATTGATGGTGTGGGATGATTTAGCGCTTTTTTCATAGCTGTCCGCAGCGAAATTCTGCCCATTAAATTCAATTTTTTCGATTTTGAACGCGATTTGATCACTGGAAGTCAATGTCACCGTTTTTGTCATCTTTTGATTGGGCTCAAAGTTGCCAAAATAGAGCCTGGGAGGGTTTGCCGTAATCGGACCCAATACTTCACCCGTCAGAGAAACTTCCAATGTTTGAGCGTCTTTGTGGTCTGTTTCAATGATGAGCACATTGTCAAAACGGCCGGGATTCATCTTGGATGGATCGAGGGATATCTCCAGCGATATTTCTTTTTCCCCCTGTGCTCGCTTGTCATTTACTTTCCAGGTAAAAGCCGTCACTTCCTTTTCTTTGAGCGATATATTGTTAATTTTGATGGTATCGATGGCAGTGCCGGCCAATTGAACGGTCTGAACGGATGGCGCTGTTTTTGAAATCTGGCCGAACCATACACGTCGAGGTTTTGCAGTGAATAAAACTTCAAGGTCAGCCTGTATTTCGAGGTCGATCTTTGGTGTTTCAGGATCATTGGTACTGACTGAGATGACTTTTTTATTCAATCCTTCTTTGTTTTCTGTCTTGAAGGTAACCTCAATTTTGCCTTCCCCACCCGGGGGAATTTCCTTGTCGGTTGCAAGGACAGCCGTGCACCCTCAGCCTGCTTTGACTTTTTCGATGAGAAGCGGTGCATTTCCACGATTATGGAAAACAAATGAATGACTCAGGTCCGCACCTGAAAGTTTTTTGCCAAAATCATAAGTCAACGATTCAAACTCAATTTTGGGTTTGGGGCCGTTGGGGTCCACCGGCTTGACAGCAGTTGTGTCATCCGTATTTGTTTTTATCATGTCGTAATGCGAGACATCGGACTTTGTTACATCCTGCGCCTGTGGAGAGGCGACGATGATACACACAAAGACCACAGTGAAAAGCAACGTAATCGCCATGCGAAAACTGGAATTGCTCATTGCCGATCCTCCATAAATACGTAAATTGAACGATGAAGGGTTTCTTATTCCCTAACCAAGTATAAAATGATATCCTGACTATGGCTTCATTTCAAGGTCAACATCATAAAAGTCCTGGAGAGAGTCATGATGCATTCCAACATTTGCCTGAACAATCTACACATCATCGGCTCCAATGGTTCCCAAAACCGGAAAGTCATGCTGGAAATTCAAGGAAATCGGATATCCAGAATCCTGCCCGCCGAGCCGATCGCTTCCTGCAAAAGGAATATGGATCTCTGTCTGGATCTGGAAGGATTTTGGGCGGCTCCTGCATTTACTGATTGCCATTTTCATCTTCTCGCATATTCCCAGAGCGAAGATCAACTTCATTTGGAAGGTCTGAATCGGAATGGTATTTTGGAGCAGATAAGTACTATGAGCAGTGAATATCCGGTTGATTCCTGGATTATCGGGAGGGGTTGGGAAATGGATTGCTGGGAGGGAGCGAGTTCTCCAACTGCCGATGATCTCGATCCAATCTCCGGCTTGCATCCGATTGCATTGTCATCCAAAGATGGCCATACACTCTGGTTGAATTCCATCGCGCTTCTCCGACTGGGATTTGATTCAGGGACGTGTGATCCCTCGGGAGGAAAATTTGAGAGAAAATGTCCAGATGGTCCACTGACTGGGATTCTTCGTGAGAATGCAGCGGAAATGGCAATGAGCCGCCTGCCCAAAAGAGGAGACCTGGATGCCAAACGTGGGCTCATACGGTGCATCCAAAAGTTGCATTCTCTTGGTATTACAGCAATTCATAACTTTGAAGATTTACGAACAATGGATCTATTGATGCAACTCCATCAGGAGCGGCAGCTTGATTTTCGTGTCCTTTCCTATTGCAGCCGTGATGAATTGGATGATGTGATTCGGGAAGGATTTCAAACTGGATCGGGCAATCATATTCTCCAATTTGGCGGATTGAAGCTGTATGCCGATGGTGCATTGGGATCCAAGACGGCCGCTGTCACCCAGCCATATGACAATGATCCGGAAAATTTCGGTCTGGAGGTTTTATCCCGGAAGGAGCTGACGGAATTGGCCGTTCATGCGTCCCGTCATCATATCAGTTGTGCCATTCATGCGATCGGAGATCGAGCGGTGTCGAATGCTGTCGCGGCGTTGTCTCAAGCCGCACTAGTCTCCCCGCTGTTCCCGGGGCATCGCATTGAGCATATCCAGCTTCTGGATCCATCTGATAAGGCTCGATTTTCTCAATATAATATCACTGCATCTCTCCAGCCATTTCACCTTCTGTCCGATTTCAATATGGTTGAATCAAACTGGCAACATCAGCGAGTTTTTCGGTATCCTTGCCGATCTTTAATCGAAGCGGGGATTCGAGTGGTTTTTGGCTCCGATGCGCCTATCGACAATGTCAATCCATTTGAAATCATGAAAGCGGCTGTAACACGCATGCGTCGGGATGGCTTCTCAGGCAGTAACGATTGGGCACTGTCCGAGAAAATTTCAGTTCCAGCTGCAAGGAATGCGTATACGTGCAATCCAGCCAGCCTGGAAAAACAGCTCCCCGTTCGAGGTCGGCTGGAAGAGGGTATGATCGCAGATCTGATCATCGTCGCTGAGAATCCCGATGAGTTGGGTTCCGGTACGATGAAAGCTCCTTTAATCATCGGGACACTGATGGATGGTAAAATCGTTTACCGCTCCCCTGGATTCAATTTCTGATTCTCTTCCAAATTCTGCGATTATTTAAGAATATTATTGACAAGATCAGTTGATAGATATAATTTGGCAGATTAGGTGATATAAGGATGGAATTACTTAATTATTTTGGTGAATTATTCTATTTTATATGATTTTTAGCGAAATCCATCGGTGTCAAACAGATCGGCAAGGTCGTGTGACCCTGCCGAAATTGTTCCGGACTCATGATTTGTTACGGGAGGAAGTTGTATGTATCCGGCCCGGAGATGGGTACTTTGTGGGATGTGGATCGGATCAATTGGTGAAGTATCTTGAATCCAAAGGGCTTCTTGACCCCGATGATGAGGAGATCCGGGAGCGTCGACGGGCATGGATGTTTCCCGTGAAAACACTCCATATTGATCCTCAAGGACGGATCCCTTTGTGCTCGGTGACTGGAGATCCACCCGGAAGTATTTATGTTCTATTTGGGACCGGTGTTGATTTTGAGATCTGGCATGAGTCGAAGTGGAACGAAAAGATTTTGGATTTAAAGGGGGATTTATGAGGATGAAGCATGAGGAAGCATTTGTTGATCATCGCGAACCAGAACCACACGTTTTATTGATCGGGGTGGGTGGATTCGGGATCAGACTTCTGCAGTCAGATGTTATCGACGAATATCCGACGGTGTTACGAATTTTCATTGATCAGGGTATTAGCTCAATGACTGAATCGTTAAGTCCCCGCATCTCGATCATCGATCCCCAGATACCCAACTACCGCAACGGTGATGCTCTGTCAGCCGCTCATTCGTTTCGGTCAGTCCAGCAGAAACTCGATGCAATCATCTCCCATGCCTCTTGCGCACTGATCGCAACCGGATTGGGGGGAGGAATTGGCTCGGGATTAACTCCTTTGATCGCCAACTATCTACAGAACAAAGAAATACCTGTGTTGGGGATGATTGCGATGCCTGACGAGGCGGTTGATGGTCGAAAGAAGGTTCTTACTGCCAAACATGCAATCGTTGATGTGCAAAAGGTTATTCACCAAGCAGTCATGCTGACGACTGCATGGGCGCAGCATCCGTTGGCTCCAAATCAAAGCCTGCAGTTGTATTGTGACAAGGTTGTCGCATTTGTACATTGTCTTTGTGCGTTCGGTATCATCCCGATTGATTTTTCACAAATTCAGAGTGCATTGGCGCCAGGTTATCCATCTGCCATTGTAAGTGTGACGACGGAGGAGCAGAACAGAGCGGAGACATCAGCACGGATTCTGCTCGAAGATCCGGAACTGGCTCGTTTTATCCATCGGCCTTCATCGATAGTCATGCATATCATGGCAGATAAAACACTGTCGCTGTTTGAAGTTGCTCAATCCGCCGATTATATCCGGACACACTGGGGAGCGGTTATTGATTTGAAATATGGTGCGGCTATCTCACCAAATCCGGGCAGAACATTCCGATTGAGTGTCATTGTTGGTGAAACCGAAGATCCGTTCATGTCCGATGGAGCATCTGCCAGCGATGAAATACAAACCCACAACTATCATGAATCATTTGCCAAAGAGGCTGGGATGTGGCGGTAATATCAGGATGACGCTGAACGGGAGAGATCATTTTTTTCTTCAAAGTGATTTTTTCGATTAATGCCAGCATGGCTCCGTGCGTCAATTCCGGAAAAGCAGAATACTGTGGCAGAAGTGACTGCAGGATTCCCTTGATCTGATCTGCAGAATGGGACTCACGATCAGTCCGGACGCGTATCTCCGAGATCAGTGACAGCAATGGCAACAATAACCCTGAAAAAATAAAAAGGTCTTGTTCTGAATAAAACATGAGAGCAGGGAAAGCAGATTGGAATTCCACTTCGAGTGATTCCTCAGGGATTGGCAGATACCAGGGGCAGAAGATTTCCGATAACATTGTTGCGAATGGAATATCCTGACCGGCCAGCAAAGTGATCGCGCCGATTGAATATGGAAATAAATGCCCGATGATGCTGTTTTTCAAATAATCGAGGATCAATCGCTTTTGAACGGTTACCATACCATTGTCATCACAGGTTAGAATTCCTGATTGAATCAGAAACTGCTGCGCATGCTCTATCGCTCCCCGTAACTGTTCAGGATTTTTAAGTTTGTCAGAAAAAACAAGAGGTTTCTGTGAGAGCAGTTCAAAAAGGACAGCGCTGGCTTTGTGTATCGATTTCAATGGAATGATATTCAAAGGATGTGCGAAAATGGCAGCAGCAAAAATAGATGTGGGAGTAACGGGCATTTTCTCCCGGATACGATTCATCACAAGAAGTCCGAGCTTTTCTTTTACTTCGGAGAACCCGGATGACTGATCCAGGTTTTTTTTCACTGATATCGGATTTCCGATGGAAACGTGAATGTCTCCGTACTTCCGCTGTAATAATGGATAACTCCGTATCATATCTAAGAAACGTTCTTTTTTCTTTTTTATTCCCGACAACTCCCGAATATAACTGTCTTCCTCCGGAATCCGATCATAGTTTATTGCGATCGGTACGATATCGACGTCAGGCACATCTCCCGAACGTACGGCATCGATCACCATGCCCAGTAATCCCAATTTTGGAGATAACAATAAACCTGTTCGGCTTCTGCCACCCTCAATGTAAAATTTCATATAATGCTTTTTTCGTATCAGTAGCTTGAAATAGGCTTTGAAAACAAATGGATAAAGGTCTAATCCCTTGAATGTCCGACGGAGGAAAAATCCGCCGCAATGGCGAAATATCCATCCCATAGGCCAGAATGAAAGATTATGACCGGCTGCAACTAATGGGCAGACCATTCCATTATGATAGCACCCAAAGGATAGGATCAGATAATCCAGATGGCTTCGATGGGATGGAATGAGTATGATACTGCGTTTTTCTCGTATCAGATGGCGAAGTTGATCCAGTCCGACTACATCGAATGTGATACTTGAAAACATCCGAGTAAAAACTGGATGGATGATTTTTCCAAGGAGTCGAGGGACAAAATCAGTGTAATCTGAAGCAATTTCGCGCAAATATCGGTGAACTTCTTTTTCCATGTCGACCGGGTGTTTACCAGCGGATTGTGCGATGGATTGCAGTTTGAGCTGTAATTCGCTGTCAATGGTTACGTGTTTGAAAAGTCGCTGATAAGACTCCCGTGCGTTACCTGTGATGACTTTCTCTTCCCGATGGATTTGAGACAAAAGCACTCGTTTCAGGCGGAGGTTCGGTTCTCTGGTGGCAGCCAGAGCGGTGATAAACGTACGCAAGTCAAGACCTGCCCCTGTGCTGATGATCAGATTCCTGGCGGAGCGAAATCGCTTCAACAGAGGTTCAGTATTGATTCTCGAAGGTTCTCGATTCCATAAAAAGATCAGCGGAACAAGGATAGCGTGATAATCGAGTGAAACAAACGAATCTAGCATCCATTCAATACTGCGACGATCCTTTTCGGAATTCCCGGTGAATATCAATAGACCACAACATTCGGAGTGGATAGCAGGACGGATGGATTGGGGTGGCGGATATTGTGGATCAATGACGAAATCAGGGGTTCGGAGGCCATGGTTTTTGCAGCAGTTTTTCAGGATCTCCTGATAGTATGGGTCCGCTTTTCGGATTATAAAGATGATGGATCGCGATGGATCGATACTATTAAGGAAACGGAGGCTATGCGGCAGAAAGTGAGATCCGCTGCGCATTCCCAGGAATGAGTCGATATCCCGCTTGATATCAATGGGATTGGGATCCTGGTTGAAACTCAGATCGTGCGACCGCATATCATTCGGTGTTGTTCTGCTCAGTTATCATTTGTTGTCTGATAATGGGATAAAATTGGAGTTGATCAGTCCAAACTGGGTTAATGGCCAGTATCTGAAACTGGCTTTCCCGATGATATATTTTTCTGGAACGAAGTTGGTATAGTCCTTAAATTTTGTCCAATATCGGCTGTCGGCACTCTTATTCCGATGATCTCCACATACAAAATAATGACTTTTCGGTATAATCAGCGGCTTTATATTGTCATTTTGCCAGAATTCCTGAGGAACAAAATGATCATCCACAAGTTTGTTATCGACATACGCCTTGCCATTTTTGAATTCAATCGTTTCCCCTGGCATTCCAATGACTCGCTTGATGAAATACTCATGAGGTTCAGATGGATAATAAAAAACGACAACATCACCTCTTTTGATATCATCGACATTATAAATAAGGCGATTGACGAAAATTCGCTGTCCATTTTGAAGCAATGGTTGCATGGAAGTTCCTTCTACTCGATATGCTTTGAAGACATATCCTGTAAAAAAATACACGAAGATGGCTCCCCATAAAATGCTCTTGGACCATTCCTTGATTTCTCGAAGAACAGGAGATTTCGAAGTGGAAAAACCGATGGTTGTTTTCGCATTTAGTACCGTTGTCATTGGATCGATCTCCCGTTGAGTGGATTTCGTGGGGTTGGTGTGCTTTGATCCCATAGGTGAAACGGTGATGTCGGGTTTGGTTTCGGTCAATCTTTGATCGGGAGTTTCATTTGTGACCTTTGATTCACTCGGGGTGGATGGATCAGAGGCAGATGTTATTTTGATGTGCTTGCTTTTTGCCATTTCCTTACAACCTCCAATATCAACAATAGGCATGTTGATTTCATTCGGGTCGATGGTATTAAAAGGATCGCAGGCTGTCAAAGCATCATCCTCTTTTTAATACAAATAATTCAGAAGCAGGTTCTGAGAAAGTCGAGGGGAGAATATATTGAAATGTTCATTTCTTCGGATGAATTTCCAGTTCATAGTGCTATAATGACATATGCCTAATTCTGTGTCTTCATTATCTGCAACTGAATAAGGGTCCTGAACAGCTTATCTGTTTGGCAGACAGGGGAGCAGGATTTCAACGTTCCTGTAACATGCAGGGAAAGAAAGTGATATCAAAACCGATGGATCGATTACGATTGTTAGTGACGGGAGGAGGAACAGGCGGACATATCAGCCCGGGGATTGCTGTTATCGAAGCATTGCGAATGCGATCACAAGGAATGAGAGTGCTATGGGTGGGTGTCCGGGGACGTCGCGAGGAGGATATCGTACCAAGATCGCAGATTCCTCTTAGAACAATCCGATTATCAGGGCTGGAAAGATCCATCAAACCAACCGCCATTTTGCGAAACATCGGTACTGCCGTCAACTGGATAACTCTTCTTCCGATATTAAAAGCACGTCGGATTATTCAGGAATTCGAACCTGATTTTATCCTTGGTACCGGTGGATATGCGTGTGCACCGGTTATTATTGCAGCCCGATGGCTCGGTGTACGATGTTGGCTTCTGGAGCAAAATTCGGTACCCGGATTGACCGTTCGATGGCTATCCCGAATTGTTGATGGAGTGGGGATCGCATACGAGAATACACGATGGATGTTACCGAAAAACATTCGAATAGAAACGGTTGGAAATCCAATATCCCGATCCGTTTTGTCCACTACCCATGAGGAGGGTATCGATGAGTTTAATCTGGATCCCTTTCTGAAAACATTACTTGTAATCGGAGGGAGTTTAGGATCGGAAACATTGAATCGGGCGGTTCGGGAATTATTGGAAATCAGCTCAGATGGTCAAGCGTATGCAGGATGGCAGATTTTACATTCGGTCGGTCAACATAAATATGAACATTATATGAGAAATCTCCGCGCTACTCCCAATTATCACCCATTGCCCTATATTTATCGTTCCGATGCAGCTCTGGCCGCAGCAGATCTCGTTCTATGCCGTGGTGGAGCGATGACTTTGGCTGAGATTACAGCACGGGGTGTTCCTTCTATTATCGTACCATGGCCCGGGGCGGTACGAAATCATCAATATACCAACGCTCGAACATTGGCGGATTCCGGTGCCGCGATTTTATACCTGGACAAGGAGATATCAGGTATTAAGGTGGCATCAGTATTACGGGAATTGGGTGATAGCCCAGAACGATTGGAGCGGATGGGAAAACAATCCCGTTTACTTGGTAAACCGGATGCAGCCGATCGTGTTGCGAATCTCATTCTTTCTGGAGAAACCCATTGATTAAAATCTCAAAAGAATTCAGCCGGCAGTTGTCGGGAATCACGAAGCTATCCGGCGGGACAATCCTGTCTCGGCTCACAGGAATGTTCCGGGAGATTGTACTGGCATCTTTCCTGGGAACCGGACCTGTCATGGATGCATTCATTGTTGCATTTACTTTGCCGAACTTGTTTCGGAGGATTCTGGGTGAAAAAGTAATGGAAAGCGCCATGATGCCGGCTTATAAGAAGCTGAGGATTTCTCATTATCAGAAAAGAGCACAGGATATCATCAAGACTTCATTTGTCGAAGTGATTGGGATCGCCGGTTTAATTGTCATCATTGGGATCTTCTTTTCATCTCAGCTTGTCCATTTTTTTGCTCCTGGATTTGATGCTGAAACACACACGCTCTCAGTCTGGATGACTAATGTAATGTTTCCATTTCTCATCCTGATCGCTATAGCATCCTTTTTTGGTGCGATCCTTCTGGCTCACGAAAAATTCACTTCCTACAGTTTAGCTCCATTGGTATTCAACGTGTTCAACATGTTGGCCGTATTATGGGGATATCGGATCTGGGGTTTCCAGATAACAGCATATGGTGTTGTTGTTGGTGGATTGCTGGAGTGTCTGGTGATGTATCTCTTCATTCCAAAGGAACTTTCGTTCAGGGAGGGGTCGGTCAATTTTTCTGACGATGAGTTTAAAAAAATCAACAAGCGGACTCTTCCGATCATCATTGAGACATTTTTAGAAAAAACCGTTATTTTAGTCGATCAACGGCTCGCTTCGTTTTTGGATAGCGGAAGCATTGCAGCACTCGGATACGCATCCC
The DNA here is from genome assembly GCA_964512995.1 of uncultured bacterium. Taxonomy (GTDB): domain Bacteria; phylum CSSED10-310; class CSSED10-310; order CSSED10-310; family CSSED10-310; genus CAZELM01. Next base: position 69,020 of record CAZELM010000012.1, on the reverse strand, counting down.
GATTAATGCAATTACCATTCGGTGTCTTTGCATTGGCCATTGCACGCACCTTTTATCCAATGTTTGTAGATGTTTCTGAGAATATCAAGGAACTCACTCGATGCGTTCGGCGAGCGCTTCAATTTGTTCTTGTTGCCATGATTCCCTGCTCCGTTTTCCTGATTCTCTTCAGGGATCTCATTATACGAATTGTTTATCAACATGGCGTTTTCGACAAACAAGCCGCATCCATGACATCCATCGCATTTGCCTGTTACAGTATTGGGATTGTGGGAATGAGCGTTTTGGCTATTCTGTCCCGAGCCTTTAACGCGTTACTGGATACCAAAACCCCAGTATATGTCACTGTCGGCCTTACTCTTTCCAATGTGGTATTCAATCTCATACTGGTTAATACATCTCTCCGGCATGCAGGATTAGCGCTGGCCTCATCCATTGCTTATACGCTCGCTGGTATTGCTTTATATTACCTTCTGAAGTGGAAACTGAAAAAATTGGCAGGTCAACCGATGAATTTTCGGCTTAGAGTGACATTGCTGCAGGTTATTGCGGCTTCACTTATCGGTGGGTTGACGGCGCAATTCGCGATCAGCCCACTCGGCCCATCTCCCAGTATCATCCGATCGGTCATTTTTTTAGCGATCGGATCGATTTCAGGAATTCTTGCATATGGGGTCGCTTTGAATGTAATGGGAATGAATCTGAAGGCACTCCTACAAAGGAAAATTGACTAGAAAGGAAATCGGAGATGAGATCAGAATGGTTCATGGGAAAGATCAAAACGATTCATTTCATTGGAATGGGTGGTATCGGGATGAGCGGCCTGGCTGAAATTCTGCTCAATCTGGGTTTTAGAGTACAAGGTTCTGATGTTAAATCATCATCTCAATTAGAGCGGCTTCAAATGCTGGGAGCTACTGTGTTCATTGGGCATCATGGTGAGCATGTTGCAGGCGCTGATGTGGTGGTCTACTCCTCTGCCGTGTCCTTGGATAATCCGGAGATATTGTTTGCACAACAGACAAATCTCGCAGTTATTCGCCGCGCTGAATTGCTTGCGGAACTTATGCGGTTAAAATATGGCATCGCTATCGCGGGAACGCATGGAAAAACAACAACAACATCAATGATTGCATTGATTTTAGAAAAAGCTGGACTGGATCCAACGGTCGTTGTTGGTGGCAATGCCAATAACATTGGAACCAATGCCCGGATCGGGCATGGCATTTATTTTGTTGCTGAAGCAGATGAAAGCGATGAATCCTTTCTGTTACTCGCTCCCTCTGTCGCTGTCGTAACTAATGTCGAAGAGGAGCATTTAGATCATTATTCCGATCTCGGTCATATTATACTCACATTCTCTCGATTTCTCTCGAAAGTTCCATTTTTTGGATGTGCGGTTGTTTGTGGCGATGATCTTAATATTCAATTTATGCTGAGAAACTACACCCGGCAAAATATCTTGTATGGCTTTCAATCAACGAATGATCTTGTTGCACGAAATATCCTGTGCTCAGGTTGCGAGCAGTCTTTTGATGTTGATTTTCGAGGCAGATCGCTGGGCCGGTTTCAGCTTCGTATTCCGGGTCAACATATGATTTTGAATTCACTAGCTGCTATTGGAGTTGGGATCCAATTGGAAATCGATATTGAAATGATCCGACAGGCTTTGAATCAGTATTCAGGCGTCAAACGCCGATTGGAAATTAAGGGTGTCACCAATGATGTGATTGTGATCGATGATTATGCCCATCATGCAACCGAGATCAAAGCCACTCTGTCAGCGATTCGAAGCGCATGGAACCGTCGCGTTATCGCGGTATTTCAACCTCATCGTTACACGCGTACGAAATTTTTCATGGATGACTTCGCCAAAGTACTTTCAACTGTCGATTATCTGATTCTGTTGCCCGTTTATGCAGCATCAGAGAAGCCAATCTCCGGAGTTTCATCGGAAAGTCTGGCGGAGCAGTGCGCTCAATACAGTGATTGTCCTGTCACATGCTGTCAAACATTCGATCAAACGATTGATGTTCTGGTCGCAACGCTTCATCCCGGAGACCTATTGGTAACATTGGGAGCCGGTAATGTGTTTCAGATTGGAGAAAAATATCTGTCCATCACCGGGAACGATCCGGGAGCATCATCATAAGTCTGAATCTGTTTTGAGTTTCGTTGCAAGCAGCATTTAAAATTGAACATCATGGATCCCGATCCGTTTGATGATAACGACAGTCTGGTCATCCTGCTGAGCGTCCATGCCCGTATGGCTGCGGACTTCTTCAAAAATCAGCTCCACGATTTCCTCACTGGATAAATAACGGTTCATGAAAACCAATTCCCGCAGTTTCTGGTTTCCAAATTGAGTGCCTTCAAGATTCCGAGCCTCCACAACGCCATCCGAGAAAATCACCAGCAGATCTCCGTGATGGAAATAGACAAATCCCCTTTTATATTTTGCTTGAGGATTGGGACCCAAAACCATGCCTCCGCGCCGCAGTTCGTAAATGTCGTTTCTGGAAATAAAAATGGGAGGAGGATGGCCAGCGTTGATATAGACCAAGTGACCATATTCTTCCAACTCCCCATAAAACAATGATGCAAACCGGCTCGTCAGGTTCGATCGATGAATGACTTGATTCAACCGAACCATCATCGATTCGATCTTGATATTTCCGGCCATACCCATTCGGAGTCCTGTTATGACGTCTCTGGCTTGGAGAGCTGCCGGGAGTCCATGACCAACCGCATCTAAAACGCCGATTCCCAAAGTATCATCGCTGATTGGGATATAGTCGAAGGCATCTCCGCCCACAAGTGTCGCTGGGACGCTTTTCCCGAAAATATCAAACCCTTTCCGATCCGCACAAAACGAGGGCAGTAACGACATTTGTATCTCCCGGGCTTTCAAATATTCATCCTGAAGGGAGAGTTCACGCATTTTGAAATTGGTGGCAAATCGGATAGTATTCAAAGAGTAATGGAGTTGCATTTCATCTACTGGTTCTTCCACACTGAAAGAAACGAGATATTGATCGTTCGCTCCCAGGGAGATTGCGGCAAAAGTATCGACGACAAGAAATTTTTCCATGTTCGCATCGACTCCCTCATCACGTCGATACATAATGATGTATTTATCTTCCCGTAATCGTCGTATTGGCAGGTATTCCACCGGAAGTGTTTTACCAGTCGTGTCCTGCGATTCTCCAATCTGATGAATCAGATGGTAAACATCTTTATCCCTCATATACAGGCGGCCGCTTCGGATCCCAAGATGAACGCCATATTCACGCATCACGACTTCCAGCACTTTGCGGATCAGCTCCGATTCATCTTTGCTTACTTCAAGAGCAGCCAAGGAGGCTTCAATTTTTTTGTATAGATCTTTGTAATGCATGTCACTACCTATTCATTGAGTGATTCCGTCAGGGTTTCACTATGCCCGGATCTGGAAGCTTCCGTAAAGCATCAGTCCATATGGACAGATTATCTGCCAGTAATGTGTGAAATCCTTTCTCTTCAAAACAGATGTTTCCATCCGGATCAATTACACAAATATATGGAATCCCATCCACTTTGAAATCAGCGGCGAGACGTTCTGTACCGATCAGCATTTTCATAGCAAAGTGATTATTATTAAAGAAATTTATGGCCTGTTCGACGTTTTGCTCCCAGATATTAATCGAAAAGACTTGAATGTCTGCTGCGTTGTGAGATCGAGTCCATGTATCGAGGATCGGCATGGAAGTGATGGATGGTCGGCACCATGACGCCCAGAAATCGAGGATGATGATCTGTCCCTTTAGCGATTCTCTCGAAATCGTTGCTCCATCCAGATCCCTGGCACTCCACTCTGGAGACGGTCGGTTCATTTTCCTGCTTACCAATTCGCTTTTACGTCTGTCGATGTTTTTTTCCCAGGACATCTGAATACGGGTTTTTATGGATTCCCATCGAGAGTCCGGATGAAGTTTCGCGAAAGCGGAATTCTGTGTGACAAGATCGAGTTGATCCCATCCGGCAGTGATCGCGTGATTCAGATATGAAAATGCCTGCTCGATGTCCCCTTTGAGTGCATTCACATAGGCAAGATTATACAAAATCTGTTTATCAGTTTTCGAATCTGGTTTTTTCTGAAAAAAATCAATCAGTGCATCATAAGCGCCGGTATCCGAAAGTACTTGAGTATACAGTCCTTCAGTAGCATTCGAACGTTCTTCGGGAGCCACCTGGCCGGATTGAACGGAATTCCCAATATACGCATCGAGTTCCTGTTTCACTTTTTGGAATTCACTCATGAGCGAATAAATTTGTGCATACTCGATCGGTGTCACCCATGGGATTCGGAGCTGACTCCCTTTATCCAATATACCCAATGCCTGACTGTATTCACCTTTATATCTATGATAATAAAGGAGATCTCGTAATGTATCAGAGTTGGTGGCATCTGTTTGGAGCAATATCGTCAATAATGGTTCATCATGAGGGAGTTCTTTTTGGAGTCTCTGGGAGATACTATCCGAAACAGCTCCCCGGAATAGATTTTTTGAATAGACCGACAATAACAATCGATATGCTTCGATCAGGTCGGGATTGAGTCGAATGGCCATGCGTGCCAACTCAATCGCTTCGACTGGCTGTTCTGCAACTGTTCCCAAATAATAGGCTGCCAGTGCGGATTCAGGATGATTCCGGAGAAATTCTGTAAAATACCGGTTTGCGCTTTCCCGATCCTCTTCTATCCAAACTGATAAAGCAGTATGCATCACGAGCTGATCAGAACTATGTTCGATGTATTCTTTGCACAGTGGGATGATCTGATCTGTAGTATCGAGTTTCCGTAACGAGGATGTAAACTCATCGTGCTGGTATGTTTTTCCCTCTCCGTATGCCGTTTCGGACACCAGGCTGAAAAAAAAGATGAAAGAACAATACAGGAAGATCATCAATCACTCCTCAATCGGCCGATGGGGTATCCTGCACTGCAGTGAAGAACTACTTCATGGACGCATGCTATACTGTTTATTGGAGTTTATCAATTCGATCTCAGGATTTGCTGTCTTTATTTTGATTCGATTCGATTTTCGTCTGTATTCCGGGGAAGTTTGACAAGACCAAATCCTTTGGAACCCAGATATATCGTATCTTCGTCATCGGGAAGGTACATTGACCAGACCGGGAAAGGGAATTTTCTGATTTGATTCCAGCTTGTTTCTGTGTCGGGTTTGTAATGAAGAGAATTATCCTTGAAGAGGGCGAATACGGTGCCACGGCTCATCTGAACATCCAGACACGGTTCCTGAGGGAGATTTTTGCTTAATTGTCCAACCGTCCGTCCATGATCCCGAATGGAGAAGATTCCTTTATTTGTACCAATAATCACAGATTGTCCATCGGGATCTCCACAAATCGCATTGATGGTCAAGTGATCGATTTTCAGGTCAATCGGTCGCCAGATCTTGTGTGAAAACGAATAGACATAAAGACCTTGTTCCGTGCCGGTGTAGATGTGAGTCGGATTATCCGCTGGCATCCAGATCGCGTTCACATTAGCATCTTTCAAGGCTTCGACCGCTGTCACATACCGTTTCACAGGATCGATCCAGAATAAACCCTTGAACGTGCCTGTGAGCAGTATGTTTTTTTCTCTGGAGTACAAAATTCGTTTGACTGATTGTTTGCTAGGAATCTCGATTGTTTGTGATTTCTGAGTTTTTTTGTTTATTAGCGTGAGACCTTTGTCTGAGCCGATAAACATCATCTCTTTCAGATCGACAAAGTCCCAGATATTCGTATTGTGAGACAGAGAAGGGATTCGTTTCCAGTCTCCATCTTTCAGTGACCATAATCCACTCGCTGAATTCTGATACATTACAGACACCATGAGCCCGTGATCAGCACTTTTGTGAATAATTTTGGGTGAGGAAGCGTAGATTCCACTCAAAAAGGTAACTGAGTCTGGTTTATCGCGCTCATACCGTATCACGGCTTCACCTTCTGTGGCGCAGTAAATCCTTCCTTTCTCATCCATCGCAGTATCGTGAATGACAATATCCGGAATGAGTTCGATCCATTTTCCGATATCCTGATTATACAGATATAGACCTGTATTGGTGCCGGCAATCATATGACCCAGGTGATCCGGTTCCAGAGAGTGTACTCGCTTGCCTTTGAGTCCATCCTGTATTTTTTTCCAGGAAAGCCCTCGATTTGTGCTCAGATATGCATATCCGCAAGTTCCGGCGAAAAGATTGCCGATCGGGTCAAATTGCATACAAAAAACATCACTGTCTGGAGCCATTCCGGCATGAATCGGTTGCCAATTTTTCCCCTTATCCGTTGACTTGTAACATCGTTGCCATGTCCCTGCATAGATCACACGGCTGTCGATGGGGTCAATGATGACGGACTCAATCTGAGGATCGGGGAATGAGAAAAGAGACACCTGCCAATGCATTCCTGCGTCTTTGGAATAGTACAGGGTATCTTCTGTGCCGACGAAAATTTCTGGGAGTGGCTCGTTTGTCATAGCAATCGACCGTACCGGAACACCGGACAGGATCGTTGACCACTTACCATGATGAGCAAGAATTTGGTCCAGATTGACACACAATAGCGAACCAGAACTCAAACTTCGTATTCCAATGTAAATATTTCGAGTGGGAGTATGAAATACCAGTTGCTCGATGACCATTTCCGGATCGAGTGAACTTGGAGTGATGTCTGTCCATTTTTTTCCATAATCCAGTGTTAAAAAAAGGCGGCCATTATAGGAACCGGCTATCAACAGCCCTTGTTCCAGATAGGTGATCGATTTGATGTGGCCTCCAGATGGGCCGATGAATTGGAATGGAGCAGCCATGGACGATGTACAAAGAAATGCGGCGAGAGTGAGTGACCAGAAATATTCTCGCCGCATTTTTTTATTGTTTCCAGTAAACACCAGTAACTTAAAATTGAGTTTTACTGCTCAATACTCATCGATACAACAGCACGGCGATTGAGTTTTTTACCCTCAGCGGTTTTGTTGTCTGCAATTGGGTTGGATTCACCTTCACTTGTGACAATAAACCGATCCGATTCAATTTTATGCCGTTCGACCAGGTATTTTTTCACATTTTCGGCTCGTTTCATACCAATCTTCATATTGGCATCTTCAGAACCATCTGAATCAGAGTGGCCAACAATGGATACTTTTACATTGGGATACTTTTTAATTTCCATAGCAGCATCATCGAGAATGGCTTTGGCGATGTTGTCAACGCGATCACCCTTCTTGAATGGAACAACAAATTCCACCAGCTTGGGAGCTTTTTTCTCCGGTTTGGGCACAACAGTGATGTTCACACTGCAATTGGCAGTATAACCCAACTCGTTTTTAACTGTACAGGTAACCGTGTATTTGCCGGGTTTGCATCCTTCTGTGATAAAGGTCGCTTCTGTTTCTTTGGGTTCCAATTTGCATCCGGTCGTGGTCCATGAATAGGTGAGTTTGGTCCCGGAGGTGTCAAAAGCCTTGACGACAACCCGGGTTACCTGATCCTGGATAACTTCATTGGATTCCACATCGCATTCCAACGTCGGGATAGGTTGTGGTGTGGGTTGAGCGGGTGGTGCAGTGCCAAAGTTCATGCCAATCTGAAAAAAGCCTCCAACCGGGCAGTTGCTGTCGAGCATATTGAATGCATAACGCAATCCGCCGCCAAGAACCATACCGTTTTCAAATTTGAACCGTGCACCGGCACTTAAGTCCAGCGGATCCTGATCAGCCATTGGGTCATATGCGGTTTCACCGGACAACTCTGCAATCAGATCCAAGCTCTCGTTAAGTGCAGCATTGACACCCAAGCCATACGTAAACTGATTGTCGAATTCCGCATTATCCGGCTCCCCGACAAACCGATATCCGACATTGAGATGGCAGCCGATATTGCCAAACAGCTTGCTCCCAATCAAAACAACTCCGTAGTCGGCTTCGCCGGTGCCCAATCGTTCCTCCTCATCGGCTGTCGGGAACTTAGCAAATGCGACAGCACCTAGACCATAATCCTCTTCAACCTCCAGGAAATTCGCTTTAAGGTTGAGATATGTATCGCCCATACCATCTGTGTCTTTGTCCAGTTCGCTACGCACCATCGCATACAGAGGTGATACCGATAGCTCCAGTTTATCCGTGATACCATAGGCAATGGGGAGTGACAGATAAGTGTAGTCCAAGGAATAGTCCTCGCTGTCATATAATGCCGTGATTTCCCGGTCAAAATTGTTGAAATAAAAGCTGAACGCGAGATCCCCCTTATGAAGGGTATCCGCAGAGTATATCCCAAACAATCCGCTGGGACCCAACCACGTATTATATGAGGCGGCGAGACTCATATTCATTGTCAAAAACACGAACATCAAGCCAATCATCCAGATCTTGTTTCTCATAACGAAAACCTCCTTTTAGGAACGTAGTTACATCAATGCTAAATAATTAGAGTCATAAATTCAAGCCTGTTGACTCGCCGGAGTGAAAATCCACATAAGATTCATGATCAGTCCATATCATTCGGCGATGTCACCGGTTATTTCCTACTCCAATTCAAACATTTCTTCAATCGATCAGTCGATTTCGGATCCGGATTATTGCGAGCCAGCCGATACCAATCAAAAATGTGATGATATAGATGAAATCCCAGATCAATACCGGTGAATAACTCCCAAAACATACGGATCGCGCCAGACGAACCGGATGAGTCAACGGAAAAAGTTCTGCAGCAGGTTGTAGCAGTTCTGGTAAATCGGAGATTGGGAAAACAACGCCGGAAAAGAAAAACATCGGCGATAAAAATCCCGTGAAGTAAAAATTAAAATGATTGATATTTTTTATAAAGGATGTGACCAATAACGATAGAACGCCAAACATCAGACCGGTAAGAAATCCGATGGCAGGGGAGAGTAACGGATAAAGAAAACCAGTGGAGATGGGGATGATATGAAAACCTATGATCATGGATAGCACCGCGGATGAAAAGAAAAAACCCTTCGTTCCAGCCCAGAGGATTTCGCCCAGCAACAGATCAAATGCGGTGATGGGAGCCGAAAGCATTCCATCGTAAATATTTTCGAACTCCAATCGGATGAACGTACCATAGGAACATTCAAAAGATGCGGTATACATCGCGCTAGTTATCAGAAGTCCACTCGCAAGATACTGAATGAATGGGATCCCTTCCATTGGTACAAGATGCTTCCCCAATCCAAGCCCAATCCCTGCCAGAAAAATCAATGGCTCCAGGAACGGAGGAAGGCCATTGGAGATGAGATTGCTGCTGTAGACTCGCATATGCCGGTACCATACACTCCCGATACGTGTAATAAATGGAGGAGGTTGAGGAAACGGGCTATTCATTCAATGTTCTCCCCGTCAACTTCAGAAATAAATCTTCGAGGTTGGATTGCCGGAGATAAAAAGTTCCAGGGTTGAGTTTTTCAGTCAGAAGTTTGAGGAATTGGATGTCCTGTGCATAGAACAGTGTTACCTCATGACTCTCGTCTCTCCGAAATGGGAAATGATCAAGATACGGTTCAACCAGATTCACATCTTTGCGGTGCAATATTTCCAGAACGAATCCTTCAATATTGTCGCGGATGAGTTTGGATGGATGTCCTTCCATCACCTTCCTGCCTTTATTCATGATGATAATATGATCACATATCTGGAACGCTTCCTCCATATAGTGCGTGGTCAGCAACACAGTCACTCCATCCCGGTTGAGTTGACGGAGCTTGTCCCAGATCATATGCCGTACCTGAGGATCCAAGCCGGTTGTAGGTTCATCAAGAATCAAGAGCCGTGGCGAATTGATCAAAGCCCGGGCAATCGTCAGCCGTCGTTTCATTCCACCGGATAATTCGCGAATTTTTGACTGTTTCTTTTCAGAAAGCTCCATAAACGCCAACAGAGTTTCAATCCGATGTCGAGATTGATAATGAGGTATACCATATAGCTTTGAAAAAATGCGCAGATTCTGGACGACATTGAGTTCATCATCGAGATTGTTTTCCTGCGGCACTACACCCGACAGGCTTTTGATGTTCAGTTCCTGATTTTTAGGATCATATCCAAAAACAGACAGAGTAGAAGCTGGCTTTTCGTCCCGGCGTGCTTTGCCATAAATCATTTTCATCATGGTGGATTTCCCGGCTCCATTGGGACCCAGGAGCCCGACACATGATGACTCCGAAACCTCGAAGTGCATGTCGTTTACAGCCAGGAATGACCCATACGTTTTATTTACGCCAGAAACTGTTATTACTTTCATCGCGATCAATTCCTTTCAGAAGCATCTCCAGACGATTTTCCCTGACGGTTTGCTTTCAGTGGGTTTGCCGAAAATCGGAGACGGCTTTCTACATTCGGATATGTATAATAACTAAGTTGATAAAGGAAACGAATATCGCGTTCAGGATCGGATCTCCAGGCTGAGCTTGCTGCTTGTTGACAGGCTGTGTGGGCTGGTTCATCTTGCTGTTTATGCGAAATTGATATAAAAGTGAGAAGAAAGGAGAATCAAATATGAAGCTGTATGGATATTTTGGATTAATGTTCGGACTGATGTCGATTTTTGCAGGAATCGCGGTGCATGCTGCCGCCTATTTATCCGATGTTCCCGGGACAGTATTGGAATTCACCGGAGAAGTGAAGGCCGGGGAAGATAACAAGCCAGCCGTTCAGACCACAAAAGTGTTGGAACCTTATATTGATAAAGAAACAAACGAACAATACATCGTTCATGAAGTCACGATTTCCCTGGACAGCAACAGTGATACGAAGATCCAGTATTTTCATGTGAAACCTGATGGAATCTACCTCGTCGGCGAAGCCAAAAAAGCAACCGATCCGGTGGAGAAACTCAAGACACCTTCCATGGTATTGCCGCTGCCCGTTACCGATACATCCACTTGGGTGGTAGATCGTGACGAAGGTAAAAAGAAGGTCAATCTGAGTTATAAAGTGGTCAGTACAACCGAATCACTCCAGGTTGGTGCTCAGACATTGCCGGTAATCCATATTCAGGGAACCGGAACCAGCAAAGTCATGGGAATGGAAATACCAATGGTTCGCGATACCTGGTTCAATCAGGAAAAAGGCATTGTGAAGCAGGTTATAAAGCAGACAATCGCATCTGCCGAAACAACGACGACACTCACATTGACACCTTCCGGAACACCACCCCAGTCAGGTGGCAGTGATGAGAAGAAATCAGATGGCCAATCCCCTCAAAATTCGGATACTGACAAAGAAAAATCAGGACACTCTGCTCCATAATTTTTCGGGAGCTTTGATTTTGGAAAATCAGATTCTGGTTGATCTGTTTCCGTGGATAGCGTCGATGTAAATGACGCTATCCACCGCAGCGTTCAATGGGTCCCTGTTATTCGACCTTATTCAGCAGCCGATTATTGATATACTTCCCAAAAATTCGAATAGCGAGATCCGCTGTGCGGAACACGATCAATCCATTACGTTCCATCAACTGAACCATTGGATCATACAGTTTCCCTGAATCGATCACAACGACCATCGGTTTGGCAGACTCATGTGCAATGCGAATCAGACGTTTCGGATAACTGGCATCGTTTTCGATATCTTCCTTACCGAAAATGCCTTCCGGAAGTGTTTGTTGAGCGGGAGTCAGGGGAACAGTTGCGGCCATCACACAATCGACATTCGGATCCGCCATCTGTGCGCGGATGATACCTTCATGGACATCATCATTGCCCATGGGGGTCACATCCATCGGATTCCGGATATCCACCAGGGTATCGATCCTGCCGGCTCGGAGAATGTCTCGGATACGATCTTCCGTTGCTGGTGCATAGGTTGCGAGAGTGAAACCAAACGGACCATCGATGTTATCGGCAATTCCCACGGTTTCATAGCCGGCATTGGAAATCGCAGCGAGACGGTTTCCCCGCACTTTTTTATTTCGGAACGCGATGGATAATCGGATCAATTCATTAAAATCAGTGAAATTATCACAGACCATGGCTCCAGATTCCTCCAGAAGCCGTGAACATACGGTATAACTGCCCGCCACAGAAGCCGTATGACCGGACGTAGCTGATTTTCCCGCTTCAGTTCTTCCTGCTTTGTAAAAAATGACATCCCGTTCCTGAGATCGCAGCTTTTTTATGGTCCGGATCAATTTCAATCCACCCAAATCCTTGAATCCCTCGACATAAACCGCAAAAACAGCAATCTCCGGTTCGTGATCCGCCATATACTCCAAGAAATCACTCACACCCAAATCCATCTGATTTCCTGTCGATATCGCAAATTGTGGAGACAGATGGGATTGCTGGCTCATGACGGTGATCATCCGAGCACCGGATTGGGATAAAAATACGACTGGATCAGGTGATTTTTCGTAATTTTTCGGGAGTTTCTGTTCCGGGACAAAAAGCGTATCGTAATTACCGGGTCTGGAAAGAATCCCCAGGCAGTTTCCACCGACAAAGACAGGACCGCCGTCCGGATCGGAGCGGCTTTCCCGAATGGCATTATTCATACCCTCAACTATCGCTTCCGTTCCGGATTTTTCGCCGAGTCCACCAGGGATAATGATCACAGATTCGACACGCCTGGACCGGGCAGCCTCCTGGATCACGGCAGGAGCTTGAGCGGCATCTACTGCCAAGACGAGGACATCCACTTTTTCGGGTAAAGCTGTGATTGACGGTACACATGCCACTCCATCAATCTGATCGATCTCCGGACGAATAATAACCAGTCGATCGCAGGGGAATCCCTTGCCGATTACGTTTCTCAGGATGATCCGCCCCATGTTCAGCTTCTGCGCGGATACTCCAATGATCGCCATACTGGAGGGACGCAGCAGTTTGCCGATCTTGTGAGTGGGTGATTTGGGTTTTACTGCGCTCCGCCGCGAAAAGGAACACAATCCATCCAATGGAATCAAACCGCCATTCGAGATAAAAAATGGATTGATCTCCAGTTCTTGGATGCAAAAGGCACTCGAACCCTCCGGCCCGTAGTCGCGTCCCAGTTTGCGGAACACATCAAAGCAACGGATCAGAGCGGCATCATCGATCACGGGTTTGCCGCCGCGCGTTTTCCCTGCCAATTTCTGATATGCGATGGTCTGTTTGAAGTGATTCAACAGCGCATCTGGAGTTGAATCCATCACAGACATCGAAATGGTGGCTGCTCTCGACGTCATGACCTTGGCATACAACTCTGTATCGATTCCGCCCAGTCCAGCGGTGAGCACCGGACCGAATTCCCGGTCCCAGCGAAGGCCAAACAGAATTTCGTACCCAAAACCAGTGCGCGAAGGGGAAATGAACTCAACAATCAGCACCCCTCGAATATCTTTCCGGCACGCATCACGCATTTCTGATTCTGTCAGCATTCGGTATTCCTGGGGAGGTGCGACGTGTGTGGTGTGCAGCCAATTGACGAAATTTTCCGGGACATGATCCAGCATGTCCGTGATGGTCTTCTGCACCGTTTTGAGATCTTTGGGGATCATCCGGACACCGCCGACATCGGTTTTATGGCTGATGGATGGTGAAATGATCTTGATGACAACCAAGTCACCTGGGAATTCGCTGAGTATGGATTCTGTGACGTCATCTCCGGTCTTTATGTGCTTGAATAAAGGAATCGTCGTCAATCCTGCTTCATGAAGCAACTGGTATGTTTCATGTTCCATCAGGCACTGTCGGTTTTCTTTGGATGCAGCAGCAAAGATCGGGTCGAGTGTGGGTCCTTCCATCGTCATAGGGGAGCCTCCGTTCATTGATTTTGGGGAGTTGTCGCGATTCGATATCCAACCCGGATCGCGTCTTTATTAGCCTGGATTATGTCACTCCCTTTGCGGCCGAATAACTGCTCCAGATGATGATCGAAATCTCCGACATCGAATCCCAGAAACGGAATGGCAGCTCCGAGAATGATGGTATTCTGGATTTTCGTATTTCCGATTTCTGCTGCCAATGCTTTGGTATCGAGGAGAATTTTTTGTGAAAACCTGTCGAAAAGCCGGGTAATGGTCGAATCATCCGGATAATTGGGGATGTTGATATACGGTACTGTGCTGGTGATGATAGTGCCTTCCGGCTTGAGATAATCCAGATAACGGAATATTTCCAGAGGCTCGACGCTCAAAATGAAATCGGCAGTTCCTCTGGGTATCAGATCGCTGGCGATCGGCTGGTCTGAGATCCGCAAATGAGACTGAACCGCTCCGCCCCGTTGCGCCATGCCATGGACTTCCGCTTGTTTGAAATTGAGTCCTTTATCCAGTGCGGCGTTACAGATCAAATAGGAGATGGACAGGATTCCCTGACCGCCTACTCCGGAAAGTATCAAATCGCGTTTCATACGATCACCTTTCAACCTTTCATCGCTTTCAAACAGGGGCGTTGTGGGATGATGACAGACGTTCCCTGATATCCCAGTTCCTGTTTGATCAACGCTACATTGTGTTCATGGTGTTTGGGTAATGGATTGAGCGTCACCACATGGTCTCTGGATACACCCAACTGGATGACGAGTTCGACGAGCCGCTCTCCCGTGACCATCGTTTCCTGAGCTCCTGTCATGGCCACAAGCGAGTTATCCATTATGAATACATTGATATTGCTGTTTTGTTTGGCAGCTCCAATCAGAGGGGTCATGCCGGAATGGATAAATGTGGAGTCTCCGATAATGGCGATCGCAGGATGGACTCCCGCCATAGCCGCGCCATTGGCCATCGAGACGGAGGCTCCCATATCAACACATGCGTGACCGCAAAAATAGGGAGGCAGCACTCCCAGTGTGTAACAACCGATATCCGAAAACATCCGATTATCCGGGAAAGCCTTTGCTGCTTCGACCAAAGCTCGGAACGTATCGGCATGGGGACAGCCTTTGCACAATACCGGAGGTCGACCGGGAATGTCGGATACATCGAACTGAATGGTGGAACGTTTGGGAAGGTCCAGTGCGGTCCGGACATGGTCCGCATTCATTTCTCCCGTTCGAGGCAGATCGCCGGTCAGACGTCCCGTGATTTTTTTGCCCGGTATTCCGAACATGCCCTGGATTTTGGACTCCACAAACGGATATCCATCTTCAACAACTAAAATGTCATCCGATGACTGGATCAGTTCGGTCACCAGTCGGATGGGGATGGGATATTGGGATATTTTCAGAAGATTCACAGGAGAAGCTAATTCATTCAGATTCTCCTGAACATAATTCCAGGCGATTCCTGTGCTGATGATTCCAATGCGTGCTCCGGGATTCAATATCAGCCGATTGAAAGGGGAATCATCGGCCAGACCGATACAGTCGAGATGCTTTTGATTCAACTGAGTATTCCGGATCCGGGCATTGGCAGGCAAAAGAACCCATTTCTTCACGTCCATGGACGGATTCAGAGGATTCTGCGGCACTGCCGTTTTCCGGGGAATGATATTCGCTCGGCTGTGAGACAATCGAGTGAGTAACCGCATCATGACCGGGACATCCATTGATTCAGAGAGTTCGAATGCATATTTCATCACATCATAGGCTTCCTGCTGAGTGGATGGTTCGAAACAGGGAATTCGTGCGAAATCAGCAAAATACCGACTGTCCTGTTCGTTCTGGGAGGAGTGCATCCCCGGATCATCCGCCACAGCCAGGATCACTCCACCATTGACACCGGTCATGGAGGAATTCATAAACGGGTCTGCTGCAACATTCAATCCGACATGTTTCATGGTGATGACGACTCGTTTTCCGGCAAAGGACATCCCCAATGCTTCTTCATAAGCGACTTTTTCATTGGCTGACCATACCGCACTGACATTGAACGCGGCTGCTTGATTCTGGATATATTCAAAGATTTCAGTCGAAGGAGTGCCGGGATAGCCAAACACACCACTGAGTCCAGCATGTAATGCTCCCAGCCCAACAGCTTCATTGCCTAATAAAAGTAACTGATCCATAATAAATTACCTCTATAATATTAAACGATAAATTAGAAACGATGGAACCGATTTAAACTCTCTGTGATTCGCCTGGATCGGCTTATTGCTGTTCGCAGGCCAGATGACCTTCCGGGATCTCTCGAAATACAGCGAAAGAACTCATTTCTACTGATAAAACACAGAATCGGATTGTATCGGCTTCATTGTGGTTTGGCAAGCCGAAGATCCCGGATGCACCATTCGGTAATGATGGGTTGTTGATCATGCCGCCAGTTTATCGAGTCAATTTCTTGAATCTGTCCAGGACACTCTGTTAAAGTCTTACACCACGAATGAGAACGGCATCTCACCATAAAATATCCGATATCCGACTGATGACTCCCGATGATGGTTTCGGAGTCAATGAATTGTTTGCTCGTGTGTTCGGAATTCAACGAACACAAGCGCAGTGGCAATGGAAATACTGGGATAATCCGCATGGAGCGCCTATCGCCTGTGTGGCTCGAATCGGGGATCAGGTCGTCGGTCACTATGGGTTGATACCCCGGAAGATCCGGATCGGCGATCAACTCGCGATGGCTTATCAGGAGACTGACCTGATGATCCATCCCGAACACTCCCAGGGAGGATTATTCCGGGAATTAGGGCAACGCGTGTATGAGGAAGCAAAACAGAGGGGTTCGTTATTCACATTTGGATTCCCCAATCAAGTCTCTCTGCCCATCGGTAAACGGATTCTGAAATGGAGACCGATTGCCCGGATTCCCCTGATGACATTTTTGATTTCTCCACGGGTTCTTCTGGCGCGAAAACTGAAAAAAATACCTGCCGTAACCAATATCGGAAATGGAGCTGATATCTGTTGGAGATGGTTTCATACCAGGCTCTTGAGTCATGCGGGGGATGCGTCAATCACCCGGGATATGCCTTCTGATATGGATTCATTGGTGAGTTCGAACATCCACTCTGATCGATTCACTTTTCTGCGTGATTCCGCGTATTTCCAGTGGCGCTATTCTCCGGTATCCGGGAAAAATTATGTGTTCATATCCACCCGAGATCAGAACGGGATACTGATTGGCGCCGCTGTTCTTGGAATCGAAGAACATGGTGAAGGGCATTTGACGGAATTTATCCTCAAACAAGACGTCCTCAAACAAGACGTCCGCAGCACGGGAAAGAGCCTGTTGAAAGCAGCGATAACGGTCGGTCTGGGTAATCATTGTCATCTTCTTCGAATATGGGCGATTGACGGCAGTGCATTGCACCGGATGACCCGATCGTTGGCATTCTGGCCTCGTGATTCGAAACTGTTCCATGTGATCCGCTCTTTTCAGCCGCCTGAGTTTAATCGGACATTATGGGACCCTGACCACTGGATGATTTCATCCGGGGATTCGGATTGTGTATGACTAATTCCAATGAATTTTTACGGTATTTTCAAGCAGCCTGTTATCTGGGAGTTGCCCGGGTAGCCCGGATCATCAATGCCCGAATGAAATATTCTGGATCGCCGATTTTCCGACCGAAACTGGTGCATGCGCCCGAAGCAGGGAATGCCATCAGCCTGTCACCCCATCCGGATGATGATATCCTGGCTGTCGGAGGCACTCTCGCCGGCCATGCTCAGTCGAAATGCAAAGTGGTTTCCATCGTGCTGACTGATGGCGCGTGCGGAACGGGAACGGCCGAGCAGAACGATGAACTGGTGGCTGTTCGGCGTAAGGAAACCGAAAACGCAGCCCGATTGATTGGCATCACCGATCTTCGGTTTTGGAATCAGCCCGATGGAAAACTCCACCCCAACAGCGATTTCATCATCAGTCTCCGGGATTTGATCCGCTTCTATGAGCCTGCGTTTATTTATGTCCCATTCCCTTTGGATTACCATTTTGATCACCTCGCAGCAGTCGATCTTCTGTTGCAGACACTTAAAGGACTACCCCAGCCTCCGATGATTCGTTGTTACGAGTGTATCATACCATTGATCCCCAATATTATTTCCGATATCACACCTCTGATCGAGATCAAACGTCAGGCAGTGGCGTGTTTTGTATCTCAGAATCGGGTGAGCAATTATCAGAATACAATCGTCGATGGACTGAACCGGCTTCGGAGCCATGGATTGATGGCTGGTGAAGGATGGGGTGAAGGCATATTTGAAACGGATTGGGGGATTCTGGAAAAAATTTTCAGAGCTATCCGGTAGGATCGGGAACCGCATCGATGGACCCCATCACCAAAGTAATCGTAATGGATGAGTTCAGAAGCCTTGGGGGAGCGGAGATCATTCTGCTGCGTGTGTTACGGGGATTGTCAAATGCTGGAACGGATCGACATCTCCCACGGAATAACCGAAGGCATTATGTGTTTCATGCCATTCTTCCAGGGGATGGATCTTGCTCCCGCCAAATGGATGATTTGAATATTCCTCAAACATATATCGATATCAGTGGATTTAAAAAACAGTGGCTGAATCCGATCGTAAGGAGGCATGTCCTCAGTCAGCTCCGCAATGTCATCATCCACGTTCAACCGGGATTGATTTTGGTCAACTCGGTATGGGTCCTGTTTGTAACAGGCAGATTGGCAGCGGAACTTGGTATTCCGGTGATCTGTGCGGTACACGCAGCCATCTCCCCAAAAAAGAGATTGAAACGGGTTCTGTTCCCATGGATCGGGAAGTTTTTTCTGAGTATTCCCAGGCGTTGGATAACGGTATCGGAGCATCTTCGAGAGGAATTGGTTTGTCTGGGGATTCCGGAGGCTCGGATCGACCTGATACCGAATGGTGTCGATGTGGCTCAAGATGTGGTGTCACAGGAAGACGATAAAACGGGAATGTGTGATGCCATTCCGGATTCGAAAATTCGAGTCGGTGTCATCGGACGGCTCCATCCGGGGAAAGGTCAGGATGTAGTGATCGCCGCTGCGGCGCAAGTGGTTGCGAGATTTCCCGGTATTTATTTTTTGATTATGGGAGAAGAAGTGCCCGCTCCCAATGAATCGTTTTCTTATACGCGGAAACTGGAGCAGATGATTGCGAATCATGGACTTGAAAGGAATGTCTGTCTGACCGGATTCATTGCGGATATCATTCCAATGATCCGATCTCTGGATATCGTGGTCAGTGGTTCATTCGAGGAGTCGTTTGGTTTGGCGGTGTTGGAGGCGATGGCGTGTTCAAAGGCAGTTGTGGCAACACGGGTTCCAGGGCACGAGAATCTGCTTCAGGATGGTGTCGAAGGATACCTGGTTCCTGTCGGCGATTCGGATCGAATGGCTGTATGCATTGAGGAGTTGGCGCGGGATGATGCATTGAGACGCCAGATGGGCGAACGCGGTTGCCAGACAGCGCGGAAATTCGGAAGCCGTATGATGATCGAACGGTGGGATGAGACACTGGATCGGGTATTGAGAGAGTGGGCGTGACGATGAAGATCGCGTTCGATGGGCGGCGGATCAGGGAGGGAATGTCCGGTCTGGGTGTATATTCTTTGCGATTGATGCAAGCGCTCATAGAAGAATTGACCGATGACGAAGTCGTAACGTATGTGCTACCGGAATCTGAGCGCTTCCTGAAACCTCCGGCAGAACCAGAGTATCGGGTGATTGTTCCGTATCCTGTGGAGGATCATGTCCGGGGCGAGTGGTGGAAACACATGATGTTGCCGGTTGATCTCGATCGGAAAAAAGTCGATGTGTTCCATGACCCCGCATACCAGCTCCCTTTGAGAACCGGCAGATATCGGCGCGTGGTATCGATCCTGGATCTGGCGCCATTCCGGTTTCCAGAAACGAATACCTGGAAATACAACACATATTGGAAGTGGATGACTCGAGCTTCGGCCCGGAGAGCGGATGCGATTATTGTGCCCTCACATGCCATTCGACAGGAAGTCATCGAGTATCTGGCCGTACCGGAAAACAGGATTTGTGTCATCCATCACGCGGCATCTTCGGAATTTTGCGTGGGAGGTGTCGATCGGAGGATTTTGGATCAGTATGGTATTCGACCGCCATATCTTGTTACGACCGCCAAATTTGAACCACGCAAGAATCTGGAGAGATATCTACGGGCATTTCACCAGGTAATCCACCAGCACCGGCTGGATTGCCGCTTGGTTGTTATCGGTCAACTGGGATGGAAATGCGGGAAGATCCGTCAATTATTCCGGACATTGGATTTCAGGGATCATCTGATTGTTACAGGATATATCCCAACCGGGGATTTGGTTCAGATCATCCGGGGAGCTGAGATGGCGGTGGTGCCATCTGTTTATGAAGGATTTGGTTATCCGGTACTGGAAGCGATGAATTGCGGAACTCCGGTGCTGGCATCACGCATCGGATCTTTGATGGAAGTCGGAGGTGATGCGCCACGATATTGTGATCCATGGGATATTGCGGATATGGCCGAGCAAACGGTTGATTTGCTGAAAAGACCACAGGAGCGTCAGGAAATGCGTCGATTGGGATTATTACGCTCGCGAATTTTTTCCTGGAGAGTTTCTGCGAAGAATAATATATCGCTGTACCAGATGCTTTGTTAATGGACAATGTATATGGATCAGACCATCTAAGAGCCGAGAAAAAATACACATATCCCCATTCGTTCGCAATCTTTCAGGTTGTAAGTCTAAGATTATCGACTGGAAGCTCTGGCTGCCTGCTTTTGTCGTTTGATGCGTCGATTCAATGCCTGCCGCCGTTGATTTCGCAATCTTTTATCTTTGGATTTTGATCTTGCCATAAACACTCCCTGTGATGCGTTCGCGTAAATTTACAGTGAAATTTCAATTGATCCGCACCGGTTATAAAATCAAATTCCCAATGACCGGCTGGATTCGGTATCATATTCACCGAGACAGAAGATTAGCGTATCGATCGGAGTGATGCAAGCGAATTGTGATGTTTGGACAGAAGTGAAGAGTGGAGTTGGTCATGCGGAATATCAAGATGATTGTGGAGTATGATGGGACGGAATTTCATGGCTTCCAGATGCAGGTCGGAGTTCGGACAGTTCAAGGGGAGTTGCATCGGGTGATAGAAAAAATAACGAATGCCCCCGTTATTCTGCATGCCGCCGGAAGAACCGATGCCGGTGTCCATGCCGTCGGACAGGTTGTCAATTTTCACACATCAACCCAATTGAATTGTGAGCGGCTTTTTCGAGGAATAAATGCATTGTTGCCATCGGATGTGGTCGTTTCGGACCTGAAGGACGCACCGTTCGATTTTCATTCGCGCTTCTCAGCGATCTCCAGAACATATGTTTACTCGATGTGCCGAGCGGAGATTCGATCACCGTTCAAGCGGCATCGATTCCTGATGATTCCTCCCCATCTGGCAGTGGATGAGATGATTCGATCTGCTGAATCATTGATCGGGGAGCGGGATTTTTCTTGTTTTCGGTCTGCTGGAGATACATCTGAACATTCCATTCGGGAGATGATACGAGCGGGTGGATGGGTGGATGGGGAAGATGTTCATCTTTATTTTGAAGCGAATGCATTTCTACAGCATATGGTGCGTTCCATCATCGGGACACTGCTATGGGTGGGGAGTGGCCGCTTGAATTATTATGAATTCCAGAATATAGTCAGCTCCCGAGATCGATCCCGAGCCGGTCCGACAGCATTGCCTCATGGATTGTGTTTGATGAGTGTAAAATATCCCGAAGAGCTGGACATCGGGACATGTGAATGATCGGGTTGTTTTTGTACGAAAGAACTTGACATTATATCAGGGTATTAATAGCATCAGTCGTTCATACGCCCTCGATGGGCAGATCCCGGTAAGGGAAATTTAGGAGTTTGACATGATGAAAATGACACAGTTTGTTAGGAAAGAAGATGCCAAAGGGAATTGGTATGTATTGGATGCGAAAGAAGCTCCGGTTGGACGTATCGCAACGATGGCCGCATTACTGCTTCGCGGAAAACATCGCCCCGATTTTACTCCGCACATCGACATGGGTGATCATGTTGTGATCATGAATGCTTCAGACGTTATATTGACGGGTGACAAATGGGTTCAGAAGAAATATTACCGTCATAGCGGTTATCCCGGAGGGTTGACTGAAACGTCTGCCAAGAAGATGATGAATACGCATCCCGAGCGGATATTGTTGTATGCGATTCGAGGAATGCTTCCCAAAAATCGACTGGGGCGCAAACTTTTGAAGAAGCTGAGGATTTATACGGGGAGTGAGCATGTGCATGGTGCTCAAAATCCTACTCCCATCAAATTGTCTGAGAAGAAATTTATTGAGGTTACTAATTAACAGGAGGCGAGATTGGTGAGTCAACAGGAAACCTACTATGGCACTGGACGCCGGAAAACAGCAGTAGCCCGGGTAACGATCAAACCTGGAACCGGCAAATTCTATATTAATGGCAGAAAAATCGAAGAACATTTCAAACGGCCGACATTGCGGATGATTATCTCGTATCCGTTTGAAGTGACTTCCATGAAAGATAAATTTGACACACATGCCAATATACGCGGGGGAGGCAACTCCGGTCAGGCGGGCGCATTACGGCATGGTATCTCCCGTGCATTAGTGGATTATGACATTAATTTCCGACCGGCATTGAAAAAAGCGGGATTGCTGACCCGTGATCCTCGGCAGGTTGAGCGGAAAAAATATGGACAGAAAGGCGCACGGGCTCGCTTCCAATTCTCAAAACGATAAACGCTCTTTCGAAACTACCGCTAATCATTTTTTTTATTTTCAGGCATACAGATTCTGTGTCAGGGTGCTGGAGTATTTTTCAGTCGAAACAGAAAAGGATGTATGTCGTTGAACAACCCGATATTTGGAGGTAATAAATAATGGCAACTGTTACCATGAGACAACTTCTTGAGACTGGAGTTCATTTCGGTCACCAGACAAAGCGTTGGAATCCTAAGATGAAACCATACATCTTCGGTGAACGCAGTGGAATCTATATCATCAATCTGCAGAAAACGATGAGATGTTTTAAATCCGCCTATGAATTTGTTGTGGATGTCTGCTCCCAAGGTTCATCCGTCTTATTTGTCGGCACCAAGAAACAGGCTCAGCAGGCAATAGAAGAAGAATCACTCCGAGCAGGTATGTATTTCGTGACTCACCGATGGCTGGGAGGAATGTTGACCAATTATACAACGATCAAGAAATCGGTCACACGATGGGAAAAATTGGAAGAAATGCGGATGAATGGCGGATATCAGCGGCTCGGAAAAAAGGAGGTTCAGGGTCTGGAAAAGGAACGGATGAAATTGGAGCGAAATTTAAGGGGCATCCGAACCATGAGCGACTTACCGGGAGCTGTTTTTGTGGTGGATACAAAAAAGGAACACATCGCTGTTCAAGAAGCCAGAAAGCTGAATATACCAGTCATCGCCATTGTCGATACAAACAGCGATCCAACTATTATTGATTATCCGATACCCGGAAATGATGATGCGATCCGAGCCATCCGGCTGATTACATCTCAGATTGCCAATGCGGCTATTATGGGTCGTGATATATTCATCAAAAGACCGATGCCAGAACCCATGATGGAATCAGCGGATGATGGCAATGGCGACGACATGATGGATGAGGAGAATGATGGACGACCGGGTCGAAATAATTATGCTGATAGACGAAGACCACGAGAAGTGCCACCAAACCGCAAGCCATCACCCCGGAAAATTGAGGATCTCGAAGACGGAGACGATGAATAAGAAACAGACAACGCAGAATATAACATTCTGAGTTGAACCAATATATCAGGATACAGCGAAGGAGATAAATGATGGAAATCACATCAACTATGATACAAGAATTGCGGTCCATGACCGGCCTTGGCATTATGAAATGTAAAGAGGCATTGGCTCAGACAAACGGTGATATCAAGGCAGCCGTCGAGTATCTCCGGAAGAAGGGACTCGCAGAAGCCACTAAAAAAGAAAACAGAACAACATCGCAAGGTGTTATCGGATATTATATCCATCACTCCGGGAAATTAGGCGTGTTGGTTGAAGCCCTCTGTGAAACCGATTTTGTGGCAAAAACAGATGATTTTCAGGAAATGGTCAAAAATATCGCCATGCATATCGCATCCGCAAATCCCACATACCTCGATTCCGAATCCGTTCCAGCCGATATTCTCGAACAAGAGAGGGTTATCTATAGAGAACAGGTCGCAGCCCTCGGAAAACCGGCGAATATCGTAGAGAAAATTGTAGATGGGAAAATTTCTAAGTTTTACAGCTCGGTGTGTCTCATGGATCAGCCATATGTGAAACAGGATGATATCACCATCCGGGATTATGTGAAGGGTTTCATTGCAAAGTTAGGAGAAAATATCAAAATCGGTCGATTCGTCCGGATGAGTCTTGGATAATTCCTCCAAGACAGCCAGAATAAATGGATGGAACAATCAATCACGTGCTGGTGAGACATGCCGGCTGATTGAACGGCATACCCGGATATAGCTTGGCATGTCGCATTGCACCATTCACAAAGGACAAATTGTGAGTAGTGATCCGGATACGTTTAAATATCATCGAATACTATTGAAAGTCTCCGGTGAATCTCTCGCCGGAGATGGATACGGGATTAATCCTGATACATGTATCCAATTCGTACGAGAGATCGCCATACTCGTCCGTCAAGGCGCCCAAATTGCTCTGGTATGCGGTGGTGGTAATATATTTCGAGGAATCCATGCGGATCGCTTCCATCTGAACCGCACCATTGCGGATCAAATGGGCATGCTCGCAACTATTATCAATGGCTTGGCTCTGAAAGAGTTTTTCCGAGCAGAACATATTCCTGCGGAAACGTTTTCTGCACTACCCATTTCTGGAGTTGTTTCTGCATTCAATATCGATAACGTATTAGCTCTATTGGAAAATGGCGGTGTATCCATCTTCACAGCGGGAACCGGACAACCATTTTTCTCTACTGATACAGCATCTGCGCTACGTGCGCTCCAGATAAAAGCTGATATTTTTGTTAAGGGAACAAAGGTAGATGGGGTTTACGATTGCGATCCAATCCAAAACCCTGATGCCATTTTCTATCCCCATCTTGATTATCAGACAGCAATGGCCAAGAATCTACGAGTCATGGATCAGACTGCAGTTGCTCTTTGCCGCGAAAACCAATTGCCGGTGCTGGTTATGAACTTGACTGTTCCTGGCAGGTTGGCTGCTGCTATCAACGGTGATTCCATCGGAACATTGATCTCATAAGATATGCATCTGTGATTATTTTATGTGTCAACATTCAGGAAGTAAGGAGAAAGTCATGATCAGCGAAATTCTTGATGAAGCGATATTGCGGATGGACGATTCCGTCGATCATTACAAACGGCAATTTTCAACGGTCAGAACGGGTAGAGCCTCTGCGGGTCTCGTTGATGGAATAAAGGTTGACTATTACGGTACATTAACTCCGCTCAAACAGGTGGCAAAGATCTCGATCCCTGAATCCAGCCTGATCGTGATCCAGCCATGGGATGCCTCGATCATTTCAATTATTGAACGAGCGATACTGAAAAGTGATCTGGGCTTGATGCCGAGTTCGGATGGAAAAATCATTCGGATTAATATCCCGCCACTCACTGAAGAACGCAGAAAACAACTGGTCAAATTGATAAAAAAAATGACAGAAGAAGGCAGAGTCGCGCTGCGGAACATCCGAAGAGACTCCAATGATGCGATCAAAGCGGCGTTGAAAGATAAGTCCATTACGGAAGATGAAGCGCATGAAGGGTATGATAATATTCAGGAAAAGACAGACGAATATATCAAGAAGATGGATGAGATCGGATCTAAAAAAGAAGAAGAGATCATGGAAGGGTAGATTGACTCGTTTTCAGTGATGAAACAGCAGATAAAATCAGAGAATCTTCTTGATCGAACACGGATCCCATGTCATGTCGCTATTATCATGGACGGGAACGGCCGATGGGCTAAAAAACGGGGTCTTCCGCGGGTTGCCGGACATCATGCGGGAGTAAAAACAGTTGATGCCATCGTAGAGGCTGCGACAGAATTAGGCATCAAAGTATTGACACTTTATACATTTTCTTCGGAAAACTGGACACGCCCTCGACTAGAAATAAATACGTTGATGGAATTACTTCACAGAAACTTGATATCAAGACGGGAGAAACTCAAGAAGAACGGCGTTCAGCTTCGTATCTGCGGGGATATTTCCGGATTTCCTGACATGGTAAAGAATGAGTTGCTGCTCTCGGTAAAGGAAACTGCTCCATGCCAGAATATGATTTTAAACCTGGCACTGGGATATTCAGGCCGGGATGAGATCATTGATGCATGTAGACGGTTCGCCATGGAATATAAAAATAATGAGATCACGTTGGAGGACATCACCAAAGAACGTTTCGGGTCCTATCTATTCACCGGAAATCTGCCGGATCCTGATCTGATCATCCGAACAAGCGGAGAATATCGATTATCCAATTTTCTGTTATGGCAATGCTCATATGCAGAGTTTTATTTTACTGAAATTTTATGGCCGAATTTTACCCGAGATAATCTGATAGAGGCTTTAGTCGATTACCAACGCCGTGAACGACGGTTTGGAGGTGTGTCTGATAAGGATCACTCGCAGTGAATAACATTGTGAAGCGCTATGTGACCGCCGCTATCTGTATTCCTCTATTATTCCTGATTATCTGGCAGTTACCATCGATATTTTTCGATGTCATTGCCGCAATCGCACTCCTGATCGCCTTATTTGAGTTCATCCACCTGCTCAACGCGATGGATCTCCAGATCAATCCAGCAGTCCCAATGCTCCTTGGAATTACGCTGTTAGCCGCTCTCTTTGGATACTCCCAGAATAATGATGATCTCTGGATCTACAGTATTTCGATGTTAGCCATTTTTGCGATCAGCTTTTATCAATTGTTTTTTCACCCGCAGGATATGAAAATCGCAGCCACCAGCCTTGGTTCGGTGCTTTATGGTCTGTTTTTTATTTGTGTGGGCGGAGGGAGCATTATCCTTATCCGCGAGCTTCACGCACCCTATGATGGCAGACATATGATTACACTGTTATTGAGTATTGTCTGGACAGGGGATGCTGGCGCTATGCATGTTGGCAAATTGATAGGAAAGAACAAACTGTCACCGATTATCAGCCCGAATAAGACGATAGAGGGATTATTGGGTGCTGTCATAATCGGTACGATCGGAGGCAGCGTTGCATATTGGCTGTGTGGATTTTCATTCCCTTATTGGCAACTCGTATTGCTTTCGCCCGGATTGATTGTCATGGCTCACGCAGGTGATCTCTCTTCATCTATTTTTAAACGAGCGTCCAAAATCAAAGATTCCGGACGTCTGCTTCCGGGTCATGGCGGATTCTTGGATCGCTTGGACAATATCATGTTCTCCGCTCCGTTTATATATCTTTTTATCCGGTTCGTATGGATGTAACTTGATCTGCCACTGCTGTTTTTCCTTTGGGAGCTGCAATATTGATAAATCCCGTGTCATGGCATTTTATCCTCCGCACAAAGGAGGGATTTGCATGGACACAACCTGGAACGCTCCACTTTCATGGGCATGACAACACAAAAAAACGGAGATGATACGGTTCCGGCAAAAGTAGAAAAGATTCAGTTGCCAATGTCATTTTTTTAGGAAGGTATCGTGCATGGTCAGGAATCTGGTAATACTGGGTGTAACGGGTTCGATTGGGAAACAAACCCTGGATGTGATCCGGCGGTTTCCAGACCACTTTCAGGTGAGAGGGATCTCCGCATACGGCCATCGGATTGACGATATCATCACGATCGTATCAGAGCTGACTCCCGATGTGCTGGTTGTTTTGGACGAAAAGGCATGTTCGATTTTATCAAATCAATTGACGGGACATCCCACCATCGTCATGGGCGGCGCTCAATCACAGATCGCTCTGGCGTCCGGTGACTTGACTCCAATCGATATGCTTTTATCGGGAGTTTCCGGTACTTCAGGTCTGATACCGACAATGGCAGCGCTTGAACGTGGCATTCCGGTTGCTCTGGCCAATAAGGAGACTCTGGTTGCTGGTGGTGAATTGGTCATGTCCGTCGCTGCCAGAACCGGAGCAACGATATTTCCCGTGGATTCAGAGCATTCTGCGATCTTTCAGTGTTTGATGGGAATCAGCCGTCAGGAACTCAGACGCATCATACTGACATGCTCCGGGGGACCTTTTTCGCTCAGAAAGGAGATCGATCTGTCGACAATATCCGCCCAAGAAGCGCTGGCCCATCCGACATGGAATATGGGAAAAAAAATCACAATCGACTCATCGACATTGATGAACAAAGGTCTTGAAGTCATCGAAGCACGCTGGCTTTTCGATATCGATCCCGCTCAGATCGACATTGTGATTCACCCGCAAAGCATTATCCATTCCATGATAGAAACGATCGATGGCTCGATCATGGCTCAGTTGGCCATCCCCGATATGCGACTTCCGATATTGTATGCGTTGAATCAAGGAGAACATTGTGATTTTGGGATGCAGAAACTGGACTTGACCCGGATCGGATGTTTGACATTTTTCGAGCCGGATTTTAATCGATTTCCGTGCCTTGGGTTGGCTTATCAAGCACTTCGCGAGGGAGAGACAATGCCTGCTGTGTTAAATGGTGCTGATGAGGTGGCGGTTGAGGCTTTTTGTCAGGGGAAAATCGGATTTACGCAAATTCCTGAGATCATCGAACGGGTCATGATGAATCACATAAAAACACCGGTAAGATGTTTGGATGATATACTCAATGCTGACATCTCAGCAAGAACATTTGCGGAGATGCTGATCAGAAGATCATGACCAGATGACAGAATCAGGATTAAAACAACGGCGTCATAGCAGAAAAATAACTGTTGGTTCTTTGGAGATCGGCGGAGACTCGAACGTTTCAGTTCAGTCGATGACCAATACGGATACGCGAAATACACACGCGACACTCACACAGATTTTTTCAGCAGCAGCAGCCGGTGCGGATTTGATGCGAGTATCGGTTCCAGATATGACTGCTGCTCGATCCCTCCATGAAATTGTTAAACAATCACCGGTTCCCATCGCCGCGGATATTCATTTTGATCATCGCCTGGCTTTGAGATCACTGGAAGCAGGAATCCATAAACTGCGCTTAAATCCCGGAAATATTGGTGGTAAGAATAAAGTCAGAGAAGTTGTGGTGGAAGCGAAGGCAAGGAGGGTACCCATTCGGATCGGCGTCAACTCGGGTTCGTTGGAGGCGGATATCTTACAGCAGTTCAAACACCCGACACCTGAGGCGATGGCCGAGAGTGCCTTACGTCATGCGGCAATGCTTCTCGATATGGATTTTTCCGATATCATCCTGTCTATCAAAGGATCCGATGTACTGAAAACTGTGATGGCCTATCGAATCGTTGCGGATCGATGTGATCTGCCACTCCATGTCGGTATTACAGAATCCGGAACACTATTGACAGGAGCAGTGCGATCAGCGATCGGAATATCATTGATACTGGCGGAGGGAATTGGCGATACGATTCGAGTGTCCTTGGCTGCCGATCCAGTGGAAGAGATTCGGGTTGCATACCGTATTCTTGATTCGCTTCAGATTCGCCGCAGAGCGCCGGTTGTTCTGGCATGCCCGACATGCAGCCGGACACAGATCGATATCATTACTCTCGCCGATCAAATTGAAAAGGAACTTCAAACTCGAATGGTTCCATTAACCGTGGCTGTGATGGGATGCGCTGTCAATGGTCCTGGCGAAGCCCGAGAAGCCGATCTCGGCATCGCAGGTGGTCGGGGGGAGGCAATCCTCTTTCGGAAAGGGAAACCGATTCGGAAAGTCAAAGAATCACAAATAATTCAAGCGGTTCTGGCGTTGTTTGACGAGGTGGCATCTGGGGAATATTCTCAATCTGAATAGTCCCTGTTTTATTAATTCAACATGATTGGCAGACCCAGGATGTCATTGAATGATAAACGGAGTCGGAACGAAAGTCAGAACAAAGATCACGATGGTCAGCCAGGCGAAACGGGTACGGATAGTACCAAGCGAAGCAGCATCTCCTGCGATGACAGGGTGCCGAAATCCCATCAGAAGCAGCAAAACAAACCAGAACCACCATCCGCTCCAATAAAATCCCATAAAGAAAAGCCCGGTCATGCCGATAATGGCGATGTTCCATTGTTTGATACCGAATAAAGCTGAAGCGATATGTCCCCCATCGAGCTGCCCCAATGGAATCAGATTGATGGCTGTAACGAGAAGTCCGATATATCCGGCAAATCCGATCGGGTGTAACAGGATGGAGAACTGGTCCGGAAGATTCGGGAATATGGCAGACTGTATGCACCATGTCAAAATGGAATTCCCGAGAGAGATTCCCTGAGGCTTCAGAACAGGTATCGGCTCTGAAAGCAGATATCCTATCACCGTTGCTGGAAATGCGAGCATAAATCCCGCTAAAGGACCTGCCATGCCTATGTCAAGAAGCGCTCTGCGATGGGGTATCATCCCCTTGATTCGGATGAATGCCCCCAAGGTTCCCAGAATATTGGGCATGGGGATAAAATAGGGGACCGTTGCTGGAATATGATACCGTTTACAGAAGAAGTAATGCCCGAATTCATGAATACCCAATATCAGCAGCAGTGTCATGGAAAATCCGATTCCATATTGAATATTCAACAGACTGTCGAAAATACTGATTCCTTGCTGTTCAACACCCGCCCAGATTGTCGTCGCGATCGTTATTACGAATAAAATAACCGGTAGTCTCCAATTCTCTCGCTCTATCAATGGATCATCCTTAGGTGACATCACACTGAAGCTGTGATATCTTTGTTTACCGGCCTGATAGTCGTTTGTATTCAATCTGATGCCTCCTTGGTTTTCATCCTGCAGAACTCGTATTAAAATAGAGGAAAAACCTGACATGTCAACAGAGCGTCGCTGCCTTGCCTTTTATTGCCACTCAGATAATCTGGCATTGGAAATCTGATTGATCGGGAGTCTGTCGGGTATGGAAGATCATGTTTTCAACACGGTTAGTCCTGGCTCGTTAATATTGCAAATTGACAGAGTGGTGGGATTGGATTAATATTTGAACGATGAATCCATTTCTTCAGTGTAAAAGAGGATTTGACGGGTTTAACGATGATGATGTCCTGAGCTTGCTCAGATTCCTCTGTTATTACGTTCGGAATCGCTGTTACGGTCCGAATGTGTGTTGTAATTCCGGGAACGGTTGCTGAGTGAAATGCTTTAATCGCGAGAATCAAAAGGGAAAGGAACAGGCGGATATGTCGCAGATGAAAACGCAGCGAGAGCATGCTTTAGCACGAAAAATTACACGAGAGATGGAATTGACAGCTCTCCAGGAAGGTGTGTCTTTGGAGCTTGTCCTCGACCGGCTGGCTGAAGGAAAAGCGTGCTTGCCTGTTAATAATCGGTACCACCTGAAACAACCCAGGATTATTGGCGATGGGTTTCGGGTCAAAATTAATGCGAATATTGGTACATCACCGGATTTGAATGATTTGGAGATGGAAAAACAGAAAACAGTAACCGCCATCCAGGCTGGTGCGGATGCCGTTATGGACCTTTCAACTGGAGGGGATATCCGGGAGGTACGACGTCAAATCCGTGCGGTCAGCGACGTTCCACTCGGGACAGTACCCATGTACCAGGTTGCACAGGAGATTTTAAGCAGAAACGAATCCATTGCCGCGATGGAGGCAGATGATCTGTTTCGGATAATCGCTCAGAACGGTGAGGATGGAGTGGATTTCATAACGGTTCATTGTGGCGTTACCCGGGCAACCCTGGAACGATTGAATCAGCAGAAACGAATTACCCGGATAGTCAGCCGGGGCGGATCGCTTCTGGCACAATGGATGGTGACACGAAAAAAAGAAAATCCGCTCTATGAGCATTTCGACCAATTGCTGGCGATTGCTCGCGAATACGACATGACACTGAGTTTGGGAGATGGTTTGCGGCCGGGTTGCCTGGCCGACGCCACCGACCGCGCTCAGATTCACGAATTGATCACACTGGGGGAGTTGACGGTTCGAGCCTGGGACGCCGGTGTTCAGGTGATGATTGAGGGTCCCGGACACGTCCCCATGGACCAGATCGAGACGAATATTCGAATACAGAAAAATCTTTGCCAAGGTGCTCCATTCTATGTGTTAGGACCGCTGGTGACGGATATCGCTCCCGGGTATGATCACATCACCTCTGCCATCGGCGGAGCGATGGCTGCATTTTATGGAGCGGATTTTTTGTGCTATGTGACTCCGGCGGAACATCTCCGCTTGCCGACACTTCAGGATGTCAAAAATGGAGTGATAGCCTCTCGGATCGCAGCGCATGCTGCTGATTTGGCTCGACATCGGAAAGACGCTTGGCAGATGGATCAGAAAATGGCCATTGCTCGAAGAAATCTGGATTGGAATACACAGATCGATTGTGCGATAGATCCAGAGCTTGCAAGAGAAATGCGCCGGTCCGCTCCACCTTCAGATGAAAATGTCTGTTCAATGTGCGGAAAATTTTGCGCCATAAAAGGGCTTGATGGAGTAATGCCGGAGTGTCTATGACATTGCCACTCGTTGTCGTCATTTCTGGATTGGATCCGTGTGGAGCCGCCGGATTGTTCGCAGATATACGAGCCTTGACCGCTGCGAATGTACGCATTGCACCCGTTATCTCCGCGATCACAGTTCAGGGAAAATTTGGAATTTCCCGAGTGGATCCGGTATCTGCAACAACCATTCGATTGCAGCTCCAGGTCATTTTTTCCGAATATGAACCCAATGCGGTCAAAATCGGAGTTCTTGGGTCGCCGGATCTTGGTTATGTGATTTCAGAATTCATGAATCAATTCCCTGATGTGCCATTTGTTCTGGACCCGGTTCACACTGCGACGTTAGGAGGAACATTCGCGAATGATATGATCAAGGAGGTAATCATGGATCGAATCGTTCCCCAACTCACAACTCTCACACCCAATCGGGATGAATTGAAATGGTTGACGCATCGCCCAAGGAGTATTGAATTATCCTGTGATGAGGCCGCTCAACTCATTTTGATGCGGGGCTGCAAGTCAGTGGTTGTAAAAGGAGGACACGCCAAAGGCGATTCAGATGACTGGTTGTATACCAGAGGCAATCGTCAGGTGTTCCATGGAAGTCGCCTTTCCGGAAATATCCGCGGTACGGGATGCCATCACGCATCGTATCTGGCCGCTCAATTAGCTCATGGAGTTGCTCTGAACGACGCTGTTTATCGTTCCCAGCAATATGTCCGTCAGTTGTTTTCAGATTATGATGCAGCAGGATGCCACATTACGCCGGCATGGCTCCCAGGATAGAAAATGACCGCTGCGGATCGGCATTCAGTCAGCATTCCCATGTCTCGGAGACAATTTTTGGGAGGGGTTTTCTGTACATTATGTGGAATGGCAGTCACGTCGAATTGGCCGTCACCTGGCAGGGCTGACTCCCGTTCAGAAACTCCCGCTCGATTCTATACAAAATTGAGTGACAGGATCGTACAGTGTGAATTGTGTTTCCGCCGCTGCCTTCTTGAAGACAAAGACATCGGATACTGTGAGATTCGAGTAAATCGAGGCGGGAATCTTTTTACCATGGGGTATGGAAATCCAGGCGCTCTGAACATTGATCCGATCGAAAAAAAACCGTTCTACCATGTATTACCAGGCACTAATTCCTTTTCGATTGCATGTGTCGGATGTAATATTGACTGTAAATTCTGCCAGAATTGGCAGATTGCTCAAGCCAAACCTGGCGATCTCCGTACTCGAGAAATGGCTCCCGGCGATATCGTCTCCGAAGCGGAAAAAAATAAATGCCGGACCATTGCCTATACCTATTCGGAACCAACGGTCTGGGCTGAATATGTCATGGACTGTGCCGATGAATCCAATAAAAAGTCGATTTATTCTCTCGTTGTTTCCAATGGCACTTGGTCTTCACAAGCCCTGGATGAATTGCTGACGAAGATCAAAGCCATAAAAATCGATTTTAAATCCATTGAACCAGCGTATTATCGCGATATATGTAATGGGGAACTTCAGCCAGTCCTGGATACTATTCTACGGATCAAAAAATCAGGCGTCTGGTTGGAACTGGTCAATCTGGTGATACCGACATTGAACGACAGCGATACGCATTTCATCAAAATGGCCCGATGGATCAAATCACATATCGGTACAGATGTCCCCCTTCATTTTACCCGGTTTCATCCGATGTATCGGCTGACCCATTTACCGCCGACACCGTTGCCGGTTTTCGATAAAGCGTATGATATCGCTCGATCGGAGGGCTTGAAGTACGTATATGTGGGCAACGTTCCGAAACATAAAGCACAACATACGCAGTGCCCAAAATGCAGTAAGCAAGTGATCATCCGGGATGGATTTTCAATAAAAGAATTCCATATCGTAAACGGGAAATGTTCGAGTTGTCAGTGTCAAATCCCAGGGATCTGGAAGTAAGAAATCTTCGGTTTCTGAATAAAGATTATTATTTATGAGCTGGCATTCCCGTCCGCCGTATGATCCAGGATTTTCAATGTATCCGGATCTGCTCCCATGGATTGTTTCCCAGCCGTCGATGGAATGACAAAATGGATCATAATGGATTGATTGTTACGCTGGATAGCTAAATCGACAGAATCACCCGGGTTTAAAACAGCCCAGTGAATCATCAGAGTATTGATATCTGAAACAGGTATTCCATTGATACTTCGAATGATATCATGGGTTTGCAGACCTTGAGCTTCGGCTGGAGAGCCGGGTGTGACCTGTTTTATCTGAAGTGTTGGAGTGCTGATGCCTGTTGCCGATTCCAGGATTTTCAGCTCCTGCAGCTCAATCCCAAATTCTTCCGGAAACATTTTAGCAGGTATCTCAGAATGCAAGGGACTTTGAAGCCGTTTCTGCATCGGTGGTCTCAGTTGGACAGTTACGTCTGTCGTATGAACAGCATCATTCCTCATATAAGTCAATGTAACAATAGTGCCGGGTTCCTTGGCGTTGATGATACGGCCGAGTTCAGAGGGGAGTTGGAGGGAAGTGTCATCAATTTTTAGTAAAAGATCCCCCTGTTTCAATCCGGATTGTTCAGCCGGGCTTTCCGGCAGTATCCGTGTGACCAGCAGACAATACTTGTTTTTGTCTGAACCCAGAGGGGTCTGCGTTACACCCACTCCGATCCATCCACGAATGACTTTCCCATGGTTGAGCAGATTCTGGATGATGTGAGCCACTTTGGGAGCCGGAATTGCAACTCCGAAACTTGAAAAATATGCAGCAGTCTGACCATCGCTGTTGCTGGGTTGCGCTTGTTGTGTCAAAAGTCTGAGAACCGCGTTGACTCCAATGTCTTCTTCACGACCCAAAACAATACCCGCCAGTTGTCCATTTGAGTCAATCAAAGCGCCACCGCTGTTTCCGGCTCGCAACGGCGCTGTAAACTGAAACCAGTTCCGGGAAGGATCATAATCTTCTGGAGGCATTCCTGCGATCCCGGTGGAAATGGTTGGAACACCACCAAATCCATATCCCAGAAGGGCTAACCATGATCCTTCCGGTAACTTATCCATGCGGTAATGGATTGTCTTATATTCGGATTCATTGGATTGGAAACGGAGTATGGCCAGGTTTGTTTCTTCATCTTTTGCGATCAATTCGGCATCAAAAGACTGATTTCCAACCGTTTTAACAACAAATTTGACAGCATCCTTTACAACCGATGCAGTCGTTACCACGTGGCCTTGAATATCCCAGATCACTCCAGAACCAACCGTTGTATACCAGTGAACTTGACCATCCTCATTTTGCATCTGCGAAGCAATGACATCGCCCAGCGGTCCCATCCGGGATGACATCGGTGATTTCGCTTCGATATTTACAACTGCCGGACGGGCATTGGCGATCAGTTGGACGGTTTCACGGTCCCAGGATTGTTCGGATAGTGCAGTCGGAAGATAATCAGAAGCCGATAAAATCAGAATCACAGCCCCTTTTACAATCAAGGGGAGAATATCCGTGAGATGCGGATGGACTGATCTAATAGATCGTTTCATTATAACTGACACGCATTGGCTCCAATACATAACGGTGTTGTGACATTTTTGAGGATGTGCCCGATTCTTTAGGTCTGCGAGGCGAACTGCTGTCTTCGGGAATGATGTTCACCTCCATCGGCTCAATGGGTCTGGGAACGTATCGATCCATTTTATACTCCATAACATCCCCATTGTCCGATACCAGGGACGGATTGGATAAAAAATCATCGCGGAGAACGGGAACTCCGATCGTGTTCGTGACTGCATTGCTCTGTGTCGTCATAACAGGGCGGAACATTTGTTTGAGACTAAAAGAGCCAATGAATATGCCTATCACCATAGCAGCAATCGGGACTGTAACCATACGCCACCGATATTTCCATCCGAATTGCAGTTTTGCGGTACGATTGCGGATACCAGCGTAGATTTGGAATTCAAAATCTGGAGGTGCGGTGATCGGGGGAATCGATCGGAGGTCTCGTCCCATCTCCTCGATGTGATCCCTTTGCGAGCGGCAATCCGGGCAACGAATCAGATGCGCCTTGATCGCGGTCAGTGTTGAAGCATCCAACTCCTTGTCAACAAATGCCGACAAATTTTCTCGAATCTTTGAACAATTCATTATTCCTCCATTCAGGCTCTGGCCGATTTGGTGTGAGCCTCTAAACGGTATAATGCCGTTTTCAACAGCGCTCTCCCCCGATTCAAACGTGACTTGACTGTTCCTCGTGGAATGTCGAGTATCTGGCTGATTTCTTCATATTCATAACCCTCGATTTCACGAAGTATGAGTGGAGATCGATACTTCAACGGAATTTTTGCCAGTGCCATCTCAATCTGTCTCGTTGTTTCTTCTTTGGAAATCTGATCATCAGCTCCGACTGCTTCCGTGTCCTCCAAGTCCATCCCAGCGCTTCGATCATCATCGGAATTGGTATTGTCAATCGAAAAAAATCGCCATCTTTTCTTTCGACGAATTTCATTGATTGCGAGATTAGAGGCAATCCGGTATAACCATGGTGCAAATTTACTCCCGGGTAAATACCTCCCAGCATTCAGGTACACCCGGATAAATACTTCTTGAGCCAGATCTTTGGCGGTCTCGATGTCGTTGACGATACGGAATACATAGTTCATGATTCGATCTTGATAACGCTCGAGTAATCTGCGGAAAGCGGATTCGTCTCCATTTTGAAAACGACACATCAGTTCATCGTCGCTTATAATCATCCGTGTAATACCGCCGTTCTTCTGAAAGTCAATTCACTGCAATCAGAAACCGTCTCAATCCTTATAACCTGAGAATTCGGTTTCCGGTTCCAACTAATTTTTCGTGATGACGTATTGTTCGATGTGAATGGATTCGTCAAATGTGATTTGAAGCTGTTTCCCTTCAGATTGAAACAGGGATTGGAGTTCTCCGATGCCTGAACTCAAATACGGAGCAAGGCTGGTATGCGCAGTGATTCGGATATTGGAAATCGCGGGATTGTTTTTAAAGAGCTTTAAATCTTGAAGAAGCTTCAAGGCGGCAATCCGAGCATGTTTGATCAATCCACCCCCCCGGCAGTAAGGGCAATGCTGGAGCAAGGTTTGGTTCAGACTGCGTTTCAGGCGTTTGCGCGTCATCTGGACGAGTCCCATCGATGTGAATGGTGCAATATTGACTTTGGCTCGATCACATAGAAACGCTTTCTTCAGCGCATCAATCACAAATTCCCGGTTCTCCGCTTTCTCCATATCAATGAAATCAATCACAATAATGCCACCCAGGTCGCGAAGACGCAATTGCTGAGCAATCACTTCGGCTGCTTCCAGATTCGTTTTCAGAACCGTCTCTTCCAAATCCTGCTGCCCGACAAAACGGCCTGTGTTCACATCCACAGACACCAGCGCTTCTGTCTGGTCGAAAACCAGATATCCTCCCGATGGAAGACGGACTTTCCGTTGAAGCGCTTTTTCGATTTCAATCTCGATATTGTATTTGTCGAAAATGGGGATCTCATCTCCCCGGTATAATTCAATTCGCTCAATCAGATTGGGAGCAAAAGATTCGACAAGTTTTCTGCAATGCTCGTATTCCTTCAAAGAATCAATGACCACTTTTTGAATGGATTGATCGAACAGATCCCGCAACACCCGGGAAATCGGATCAAGATCCTGGTGAATGAGCGCTGGAGGCTTCATCTTTTTCATCGATTCCTGGATAGATGCCCAGGTGCTCTCCAGATACTGAATATCTTCCTCGAAATCTTTCTGATCCCGGCCTTCTGCTACAGTGCGGATAATGATTCCGGATGATGAAGGCCGTATCGCGTCGATGATGCCTTTGAGTCGATTCCGTTCTGTTTCGGATTCGATCCGTTTGGAGATCCCGATATGATTCACTGTGGCCATAAAGACCAGATATCGACCCGGTAAGGTAATGTGAGCCGTTACACGGGCACCTTTCATGTCCATCGGTTCTCGCGTGATCTGAACCAGGATCTTCTGGCCTGGCTGAAGAATTTGATTGATGGGTGTTTTCAGGTGATGTGCAATGGTCTCGCTCGTGTCGGCAAAGGATGAATCCTCATCCTCCAGTTCGTTCAGCAATTCGCGAGATTCTTCCGCCAATGCAGGCGCGATATCATGCACATAAAGAAATGCGTCTCGTTTGAGGCCGATATCAACAAACGCAGCATGAATACCCGGTAAGACTTTTGTAACCCGTCCGAGGTAGACATTCCCAATTAAGCGTTGACTCTCCTCACTCTCAATATACACCTCCGACAGTCTGTCATCTTCCATCAGTGCGATACGAGTTATTAATTCGGATACATTTATATAGATATTTCGTATCATATTCAATTTCCATCGGTCATATACAATGGATTATCTCCTGTCTCATCGAAGTTCCAGAATATTCGTGCAGCCCATGGACGATTCCGAGGCATATCCTCTCTTCTTACAAGAAGATGAGCGATGTCTCGCGTTTTTGGAGAATCCGTCCCGACATGTTTTATAACAATGAAAAAATTATATCCAGCCCGAATCATTGTTTTTTCTGGATTTTTCAGCGCTTCAAAGAACGTGGATGGAGACAAAACCGTCACTCCTTCCATCTTCTCTAAAAGGGAATCCGTCGGCTGTTCGGTTCGGAATCCATATGTGGCGGAAATAAGTCTATTAAAAATAGTACCGTCTTTTTCGAGAGGAATAATCATTCGGAATCGGCAGGCGAGCGGAAGCTGTTGATTGAATGATCGAAGCACGTCTGCTGGATCCAGTGCTTCCGTTAATTGAAACTCCAGGGGCTCAAAATATCGTTCAAATCCGATCGGTGGAGGCGATGCAAACGAGAAACGAGGATGCGGATTGAACCCACTGCTGTAAACAATCGGTAATTGAGCCCGTCGAGCAGCTCGGATCAATGAACTGCATAACTCCATATGGCCGAAAAACCGATAATCTTCCTGAACCGAGTAGAACCCCAGAAACTTGCAGGCTGCATTGGAATCGGCAGATTTCGGTTGAGGGAACTGCGGTCTCGATGTTGTAATGACCGGATTGATCCTGTCCGCAGCCATGGGTTCTTTGCTCTCAGTTTCGGACAGGTGTTGAGCGGCCAAAGAACTGGCCAGTATTTCAGACTTGTCGATTCCAGGGTGAATGAAGTCCCAGGGGAGCGGTGCATGCAAATCCAGGTGCGCCGTTGCATTCCCTTCAGGATCGATCCCATTCTTCTCACAGCTCTTCCACCAGATTTCCGGCTTGAAAAACTCCGCCCATGCATCAAATCGGCACCCCCCTTGATAGGAATCCAGAATAACCGAACCCATCCGCTCATCGCCTCTGGCCAGAAGCGCTTCCAGACGGCTGGAGTTAGTATCGTGGAAGGATAGTTTGATTCCAGGGATTCTCAACGCTCGACGGAGATATGAAATCCGGCGATGCAATGAATCGGTGCCGATCTGTCCGAACCACTGAAATGGTGTGTGAGGTTTGGGAATGAAAGTGGAGAGTGAGATATGAATTTCCGCTTTGGGTCCCCGTAATCGCCTCCCGATCTGCCGGATGTGCCGCACCAGTTCCACAATCCCCTCAATATCGTCATCGGTTTCGTAAGGCTGACCAATCATAAAATACAGCTTGATCAGGGACCATCCGGATTGAAACACGGCAGCGGCACCTGATAAGAGTCGATCCGTGGGATACGGTTTGTGAATGATTTTTCGGAGCCGGTCAGTTCCAGCTTCGGGCGCCAGTGTGAAACCGGTTTTTCTTACTTGCCGGATGCTTTGAATGATGGATTCTGTTAATTTTTCAGGACGAAGCGATGGAAGCGATAATGCGATGTTCTGTGGCGCCAAATGAAGCATAATGCGTTGAATAAGCGACTCAATTTCGGGATAATCGGCGATATTCAAAGAAAGCAGCGAGACTTCCTCATATCCAGTCTGGCGGATGTTCTCCCCAATCAACCGATATATCGTCTCCGGTTTTCGTTGCCGGAATGGACTGTAATACACTCGTGCTTGACAGAATCGGCATTGACGAGGACAACCCCGGGCAGCTTCGACCACGATCCGTTCATGAACCGGGCGGCAGATTGGTACCAGCGGAGGAGAGGGGTGGGGAGCGGATTCCAGATCCTGAACGATGCGTTTATGAATGCATGGCTCAGCACAATACCGGGTTTGAGTTCCATGAACCCGAGGGACATAACAGCCAGGGATCGTAGCCAGCGCTGTTAATTTTTCAATACGCGAACTCCGTTTCCCGCCGGTTTGGTGGCAGATATCCGTTATCTCCCGGATGCCTTCCTCTCCCTCTCCAATAAAAAAAACATCGATGAACGATTCCATCGGCTTTGGATTCAATGTACATAATCCGCCGGCAATCACGATCGGATCCCCATCGGTCCGGTCTTCAGATAGCAATGCGATGCCTCCCAGATCCATGATCGCAAGAACATTGGTATACGACAATTCATGAGGGAGTGTTAAAAAGAGAATATCGAAACCGTGGAGTGGCGTATTGGATTCCAGCGTGGAAAGGTGAGACTGGTTTTTCCGAAGATACTGCTCGAAGTCCGGCCAGGGAGAAAATGCTCGTTCGACCGTAACTCCCGGAGCATTAGCCAGAATGGAATATAGCACATGAAGGCCGAAATGAGACATCCCGATTTCATACACATCCGGATAAACCAACACAACCGAAGTATGTGGCTGAGCTTTTACCGGAGGCAGGTTCCATTCAAGACCGATATAGCGCCCAGGCTTTAAAACAGGAACACCGGATTGCTCACGGTGAGGGGATACATCAAGATTCGACATAGATTCCTCGATTCATTGAATAAGATCATTTGGAGTAAGCTGAAAATCGGCGCATTCCAACATTGAAAATCAGCGCAATGGCGAAAAAATTCGTCAGGCAGGATGACCCTCCATAACTCATGAATGGCAAGGGAAGACCCGTGATGGGCATCAGGCCAATAACCATTCCGGTATTGATGAAGATCTGACAGAAAAGCATCACGGTCAATCCGATACAGAGATATGTTCCAAATAAATCATTGCTCAATCGTGCAGCGCGCAATGATCGATAGATCAAAAAGGAAAAAAGAAGTAACAACAGAACCGAACCGAGAAAACCCCGCTCCTCGCCCCATACTGAAAATATAAAATCAGTATCCTGAACGGGCAAGAAATCGAGGTGGCTTTGAGAACCCATTCTGAAACCTTTCCCCCAAAAGCCACCAGAACCAAAAGCGATTTCAGATTGAATCAAATGATACCCGGCTCCCAGAGGATCCGCTTCAGGATTCAAAAAACTGACAATCCGTTGCCATTGATATGGCTTGATGACATGAGGCCCGACGACAATCACGAGAAAGAGCGCGATGAGACCTAAAATAGCCATTTTTTTGAGACTGAATCCGCTGACAAAAATGAGCGCCAGGAAAATGGGCACAATCAATAATGACGTCCCCAGATCGGGTTGTGAGAGAATCAGGATAAATGGGATCCCCGTTAGAGCCGCCGGGAAAACAAGATCCTTCATTTTGGGCTCCATGCCACGCCAACGCGTCAGCCAACGAGACAGAACCAGAATAAGCGTTAATTTGGCAAATTCACTGGGTTGAATACGGATATCCAGAACAGGAATCGGAATCCACCGCTGCACGCCCAGTTCTTTCTTCCCGAAAGCCAG
Organism: uncultured bacterium; assembly: GCA_964512995.1. Lineage (GTDB taxonomy): Bacteria > CSSED10-310 > CSSED10-310 > CSSED10-310 > CSSED10-310 > CAZELM01. The sequence goes on along the minus strand of CAZELM010000012.1, from coordinate 26,745 downwards.
AAGATATATCAGAAGCAATGTGGTGATTACATAGAGAATCGGAGCGATTTTTTTCCAGATTGAATAATCGACCATCACGGTCATCAGTGCAAGACAGATACCGATGGCGACCCACAGAACCTGCTTTTTATAATCCTGTGGAGATGGGTCGTCAAACGTGACACTGTAGATTGTCAGGATTCCCAGAGAGGAGATGATCAAGGTCAGTGTCAGCAGAATGACATCGATATGTTCAAATGAACGGAGACGAGAACGCAGGTTAATTTCCATCGGCTTCTCCCTCCGGATCTTCCGGGATGGATGTCGATTCCCAGGAAGGAGTCATCTCCATCGGTGTGATCTCCATGGGCGGTTCCGGATCTGGAATTTCAAATTCCGGAACAGACGTTTCGATAATATCGAGCATATCCTCGTACTCATCATCAATCGGCTCCATATCGGACTGTTGAATCAGATCTGGACCCATGATGGCTGGTGTTGGAGTCCCGAATCGGCTATTCTCTGATTTATATTGTTCTGGCATGTAGATCTCCATCCATTTTAAAAGCATCTTTTTTACCAGTCCGGCTTTCTCCTTGGCTCCTTCTTTGCCGCCGTTTTCGATTAATAACACAATCGAAACCTGGGGATCTTCAAGCGGAGCGAATCCGACAAACCAGTTATGATCCCGATATTTGGGCGGGGGTTCTCCTTGGGAAAATCCCAGCTTTTTCAGAGCAGCCGCACTGACAACCTGTGCAGTACCGGTTTTCCCCGCCACAGTGATTTCTTTTAACCGCAGAGGTCGGGCTGTTCCATGTTCACCATTGACAACCCCTTTCAATCCCTCGAAAAGAGCATTCCACTGGCCATGCTCCAGTTCAAATCGCCGGATGATCATCGGATCGACGAATTCACTGTAATCGGAATACGCAGGAGATATGTTTTTGACGATTTTGGGCCGGAACAATGTCCCTTTATTCGCAACCGCACTGATCATTGCGATCTGTTGTATGGGAGTGACCAGCACGCCACCCTGTCCGATAGCAACAGAGATCGTCTCCCCCGGCCACCATTCGTCATTTTTAGTAACTTTTTTCCATTGACGGTCAGGGATGAATCCCGGGTTTTCATTGGGGAGCTGTATTTGTGTTTTGGCATTGAGCCCCAGCAGGTTTGCGGTTTCTGAAATCGCGTCAATTCCTGCTTTCAATCCTTCCTGATAGAAGAAAACATTGCAGGAACCTTCGAGAGCGGAGATAACGTTCGCTGTTCCATGACCCCCGCGTTTCCAGCATCGGAAAACAGTATTGAAATGGGAGTAGCTGCCTCCACAGAAATGATTGGTATCGGACGATAGCGTGTTATTGCGAAACCCCGCGATACTGGTGATGATCTTGAACACGGAACCAGGGCTTGCTGAGAGCTGAATGGATCGATTGATCAATGGCAGATCGGGATTATTGTTGAGCAAATTCCAGTTCGTTCGGGAGATGCCGGAGGAAAACCAGTTGGGATCGAAGCCGGGGCGGGAGGCCATGGCAAGAATATCTCCATTCCGTGGATCCATAATGATGGCAGATCCTTTCCATGGAGCCAGTATCTGTTCAACTGCGATCTGTAAATCCATATCGACTGTCAGTTGAATATCATTACCCGGCTTCGCCAACGTCGCTGAAGGATATTTCAGCGTCTGGCCAATCCGTCCGGCGGCATCCACTTCCACCCAACGATACCCATCCCGGCCATTCAATATATGTTCAAACGTTTTTTCAACACCGGTTTTCCCGATCGTATCCCCCGACGTATATTGTTCATTCTGTGGAAATTCGAGTTCTCGCTTTGAGATTTCTCCCACATACCCCAGCATGTGGCAAAGATGTTCACCATATGGGTAGTGACGAATATTTTCAGCTTGAATGCTGACTCCGGGCAGTTCAAATTTCCGTGTCTCGATCTTTGTGACCTGATCGAAGGTAAGATCAGCCGCGATCCGTCTGGGTTTAAATCGCGGTGTTTTCGCTCCATAATAACGGTTTTTTATTTCTTCAACCGGTACTTCCAAAACACTGCTCAATAACTGAAAAATGGCTTCCCGCTTGTCCTGCGGACAGTCTTCAGGAGTGATATAGACTCCAAAACTGGGACGGGAGGTTGCCAACGGCCGACCATGTCGGTCGGTAATCCGGCCGCGCTGTGCCCGATCCCGAACATGGCGGGTACGGTTTTCTTTGGCCTGTTCGCTATATTTTTCTGTATGCACCACCTGAAGCCAGGCCAGACGAACGACAGTCGTGACCATGAACGCAGCCATGATTGCGAAAAGCCATGAAATTCGGCGTTCTAGTGTTACAGACTCATTCATGTCGCTGTCGGGGAATCACATCCAGGCGATAAAGCAGGATTGACAATGGAATCGTGAACAATGTTGACATGATCGATTGGGAGACATTTTTAAGGATGAGAATCCATAACGGATCTTCCATATAGGACAGCCGATAGAAAAGGATCTGAAAGAATCCAGCAAGCAGACAGCCGATACCTACCGCAATCATCTGGACAAATCGATTGTCAATCAGAAGTTTTTCTCCGATGATTGCAGATGTGAATCCCACTTGTGTCCAGGATAATGCATAAGCCCCCAGAATCAGGCCTGTGTCGACATCACTCAATAACCCGGCCAGTAACCCCGTGACAGACCCTGCTTCGACACCCCGGAACAACCCGATCAGGATGGTTGCGCACAGAAGCAGATTGGGTTCATAAAAACCCAATGAAAAGCGGGGCAATATATCGAACTGAACGATGAACAGTCCGACGATGAAGAAAAATTGATAGATCAGCTTCATTCAAGGTTCTCAATGGGTTCCTTCAGGAAAATGATGACTTCTTCCACCGATGACGCGTCAACAAGCGGAATGATTTCGACTTTCTGAAAGATCTCCTCTGGCGTTTTTTCGATACGTGATACTCGGCCGATCGGAATGCCTTTGGGGAAAGCACCATCAAGACCGGAAGTCACTGCGAGTTCTCCGAGGATAACCCGATCGAATCTGCTGCCGAACTTGAAAATGCATGTCCGATGACCAATACCACTGACAATCCCCAGGATGCCGCTTGTTTCCAAACGGGCAGCGACACCTGCTTCAGGATGTTGAAGCGAAAGTATTTTGGAAATATTGTGACCGACTCGAACGACCTGTCCCAGCACCCCATCCACCGTCGCAACTCCCATTGCTGACTGAACACCATGAATGTCTCCCGCATTGACTAACATCGTACTGTTCCAGGAATCATTGGATTGACGGATGACATCCGCAACGATTTTGTGCGGGTGAAAATGAGCTGGATCCCGATGGGTGAAATCGAGTATCTGCCGGTATCGCTCAATGGCTGAAACCGCTTCCTGATATTGATATTCCCTGGATCTCTGATCTCCGAGTGCTTCCCGGAGTATGAGATTCTCCTGTTTCAGATCAACCAGATAAATATACTGCTCCCAGATCATAACGGCTTTATCCAATGAATAATCGACCGTGGAGTAGACGGGTGTTAATAGTGCCAGCAAAATCGATTCGATTTTACCCGCAACAACCCCGCCATGCAGGTTTGTCGATAATATCGCGAGCGCAGTCAACGAACAACCCGCATACACCACCCACGGGCGATATCGTGATGTAATGAGACTCATATCCGTTCGTTCTTAATCGAGATGGAATTGTTGAATTGTCAATGGCGTGGATAATCCGTACATTCAGTTAGTTGGTGTGGATTTCTGCTCATCTGACCGCTATTTCACACTGACGCGATGAAGAAGATCGATTTCATCCAGCATTTTTCCGGTTCCCATACAGACACATGTTAATGGATCATCTGCCAGAGTAACAGGAAGTCCGGTTTCTTCGCGGAGTCGAACGTCCAGTTTTTTCAACAGAGCGCATCCTCCGGACAAAACGATCCCTTTGTCAACGATATCTGCGGATAATTCGGGTGGAGTTCGTTCCAAAGCGGTACGAACGACATCGACGATCGCCTGGACTGAGTCCATCAGAGCCATCCGGATTTCTTCCGATGTGATGATGATCGTTTTGGGAACGCCTTCGACGAGATCCCGTCCCTTGATTTCCATCGTGAGTTCTTCATCCAGCTTTGAAGCGGAACCAATTTCAATTTTAATGTTCTCTGCTGTTCGCTCTCCTATCAATAAGTTGTATTTTCTTTGAATATACTTGACCAGCGCTGCATCCATCTCATCGCCGCCAACCCGCAACGAACGGCTGTAGACAATACCCGCCAGGGATATGACAGCCACCTCCGTTGTTCCTCCACCGATATCAACAATCATGTTACCGGAAGGTTCTGTCACCGGCAAGCCGGCTCCAATAGCCGCAGCCATCGGTTCTTCAACTAAAAAAACCGCACTGGCTCTGGCCTGAAGCGCAGAATCACGCACGGCTTTTTTCTCGACGGGCGTGATCCCGGAAGGAACACAAATGATAATACGGGGTCTGAGAAATATTCGACGATTATGTGCACGCTGTATGAAATAGCGTAACATGCTTTCCGTGGTTTCAAAATCAGCAATTACCCCATCCTTCATCGGACGGATGGCAATGATGTTTCCCGGTGTTTTTCCGAGCATTTCTTTGGCTTCTTTTCCAACTGCCAGAACCGTTCGTTTTTCGCGATGAATCGCAACGATTGATGGTTCATCGATCACGATACCTTTGTTTTTGACATATACCAGCGTATTGGCTGTTCCGAGGTCAATCGCCAGGTCATTTGAAAATCTTGATAAAATTGACATTCCTTTATACATCCTTACGGAGACATCCACGTTAATACATTAATTTCCACACAGGACTATCGGGTGAAGAGCATTGCTGGCTCACTGCATCAGCTATAAAACACTGAACCGAGATAATCCGATCTTTTACTGTAATATTGTCAATAAGATAGGTCAAGAACTATCGGTATCTGAACTCCCTGACCGGGATTGGAGGCTGTATCGCTTCATTTTCAGTTGAAGACCCTTTCGGGACAGACCGAGTATTTTGGCCGCACGTGTGACATTCCCATGTGTTTCCCGGAGCGCATTTTCCAGAAGCTGTTTCTCCAGCCGCTCGGTTTCATTCTGAATAATCTCATGTAATGTCGTTCCATTCGGCTGTTCTGTTTTATGATCCGTATCTTGGGAGTTCAGATTTGGGAAGCTGTCGATGGTGAGCATGTTGCTGGAAGATAATAAAATCGATCGCTCCATGAAATTTTCCAGTTCCCGGATGTTCCCTGGCCAGGCATGTCGCACCAGGACACTCATGGCTTCCGGTGTAATTCCTTTGATCTGACGATTCAGCCGCTTATTGTAGCGGTTGATGAAATGATGTACCAATGGAGGAATGTCATCGGGTCGTTCACGCAATGGTGGCAGATGGATCGGAACCACATTGAGCCGATAGAACAGATCCTGCCGGAATCTGCCGCTTTCAACAGCAACACCCAGGTCGAGATTGGTCGCAACCACCAATCGAACATCCACCTTGATTGTTTTGATACCCCCGACACGTTCAAATTCCAGCTCCTGGATAACCCGCAACAGCTTGACTTGCATTTCACGGCTGATTTCACCGATCTCATCCAGGAAAAGCGTTCCTCCATTGGCCAGTTCAAATCGTCCGGGTTTCGATGTGACCGCTCCACTGAATGCCCCGCGTTCATAACCAAAAAATTCACTCTCCAACAACGTTTCAGGGATGGCAGCACAGTTGACTTTTATGAATGGGCTGTCACACCGGGACGATTTATGATGGATCAATTGGGCGATCAATTCTTTTCCGGTGCCGCTTTCACCTGTGATGAGTATGGTGGTTGGACTATCCGCAACCCGCTCCACCATTCCGAGAACACTTTTCAACTGCTGGCTTGCGGCGACGATCCCACCGATCATGAGCGGCTCGGTGTCGTGAACCTCTTCAATATTCGACTGGTACGTGGCACACGCTTTCATCAATGAATGGTGCAATTCTTCCATATCGAAGGGTTTGGAGATGTAATCGAAAGCACCCTGCTTCATCGCCTCCACAGCATTCTCAACCGTTCCATGAGCTGTGAGCATGATGATCGGTACATCCGGATGATCCCTGTTGATCTCTTTCAGAAGGGTCATTCCATCCATTACCGGCATTTTGATATCTGTGATCACAACATGGGCGGGATTTTTTCTCATCATCTCCATTGCGACGCTTCCATTTTCGGCCACGTCTACATCGTAACCATCCCGGATCAATGTGGCTTCGAGGATTCGCCGCATATTGGCTTCATCATCTACTACTAATATTCGTTTCATCATGTTTCTCACTCATTTCCAATGAACATGCCGTCGATCGGGATCCATCCGCTCCGAAAATTCCCTCATCCAGATGATCAGGATTTCGCGGGTGAGTTTTTAGGCAGGGAATGCCGGATTGAGAATGCCGCGCCTCCCAATGCTGATTTTCCAATGCTGATTTCTCCATTCAGGTTCTGAACAATCTGATGAACGATCGCCAGTCCCAATCCGGTCCCTCCTGGACGACTGGTATAGAACGGTTCCATGACCCGGAGCGCTTCCTCATCAGAAATACCTGGACCCGAGTCTTCCACAATTAACTCGAGGCCGTCATACGGGGGTTCATATCGGATTACAATCCGGATCTTGCCCTGGCCTTCCAGACTCTGACAGGCATTCGTGACCAGATTCGAGATGATCTGATTCCATGCATCTCCAGGAACCTTCAGCTCGCTGACACGATCAGGCAAGACCACTTCAAAGGTAATCGCCTTGTTCATCGGCTGGGATTCAAACATAAAAATGATACGATGGATCAGTTTATCCAGTTCCTCCATATTCACAGGACCCGTCACGGAAACCGGACGGGCATAACTTAAAAAACGCTCCACGAATCGATTGAGCCGGTCGACCTCATCCCGGATGATATTCAGAAATTCGTGGTTTGTTTCATCAATCTTCGATGGTTCCAGATATTGTACCGCAGCCCTGATCGTTGCCAATGGATTCCGAAGCTCATGGGCGAGTCCGGATGCCAGTTGACCCAGTGCTGCCAGATGATCTTTGATCTTCTGCTTTTCCACCAGTCGTGCATGAGAGAGTGCGGCAGCGAATTGCCGGGTCACCGCGATCAGTATTTCTTCTTCTCGGCGCGTGACGTCCGTCTCTTCATCCTGAAACCCCAGTGTCAGAAATCCAAAAAATTGCTCTGCAAAAATGAACGGGAAACAGATCGAAGCCCGAAGCCGGATCAGTGTCCGATACAAAGCACTCCGCCGACGCTTGACAGTTGCCGGCAATCCGCTCCGCAATTCGATCACCAACTGATTCTGACTGATCGGACCCTGGCGGTATCGGATTGTTTCGATGAGCGAGTCCGGCCGCGTGATCATGGTTCCGATCGGCTGCCGGATATCATCTCCCTCCCGAAGGATGATGTTTTTTTCCATCTGATCCATCAGATAGATTCCAAAAGACTTGATTCGTCCGGAATTCCGAAGTGTGCGAGCCATCCCACGGATCAGATCCTGTTCGGTGACCAGAGCACTCATCTGAGTGCTGAATGCCTGCAGTAAATGCTGGAACTTCAGACTGTCCTGACTTAAAACCCGTTCAGCCTGCCCCTCGATCAGCGCTTTCAAGGGTTCATACAGTGCGATCAGGACCAAAGTAGCGATCAGGAGAGATAAAAAAGGGGTATATGCATTGTCCACATACCAGTTTCCTAAAATACCGGTCAGAAACCAGAAGACAAATGTGAAAACAAAAATAACGATCGCTCTCCCTGCAATTCTTCCAAAATCGAATAACCGATGCCGCATAATGGCCATCGTAATGCAGATGGTATAGATGATCCCTCCGATCGCACCCAGTGAATAGACCGGCATTCTAAACGAAAACAGCAAAGATGTCACACCGCTCAATCCGGCTGCGATCATGCCGACAAATACATAGATCAGGCGAAAACGTTCCTGACGGGAGTTTGTCAGACGGATTCGGGAGAACAGGTGGAAAACTCCCCAGATAGCTACCGGTGAAATATATAAAAAAGATAGAATATGATAGGAGTAGGAAAGAGTGGATGGATTGGCGACCGAGTTGCTGCTCAGAAGATATGCGGAAAATAAGATCGTACTGCTGGTCCATAAACTGATGCTCAGCCGTCTTTCCCGTGGATTATGATGGTGGAGGAGGATCAGAAGAAAGAGATAGACTGCTGGAGCGACGTAGAGAATACCAAGCGTGAACAGGAGAGGAGACTGGATGGCGATCCCCAGGTTCCAAAGTGTGAATGTCAATGACAGAAACGCAAACCCGCGATTGAGACGCCTCGTCCATCCCTTTCGTTTCACCAATACATATATCGTCAGAAAGAGATTCGAGCCAAAGGCGACTATGGCACTTTGCGTTCCAAAATCGTTCATGCGTCACTCCTCATGGATCCACATTCAAACCTATCAGATTTGCAGATCTCCCTCAATCTCCGTTCCATTTCCCTTTCCGTCGATATGAAAAACCGGATCCCATTATCGGCAATGCCGATGAACGCGAGATCCACCAGAAATCAGTAATCAGATCGGGAGATCGAGACATGGTTCCAGGCTTTCAGCCATTGAAATGTGCGATCAGAAAAAATCCTGATTTCATCCCCCATCCGGATCTCATCCCCCATATTCCGGAGAATGTCTTTATATCCGACGAGTTCCACCGAAAACAAATGGAACTGGCCGGTCTGCCCCGAGTGGCATTCATCAACTCCAGGGTAATCCCTCGATCCCGGACCGGAGATCGATGGGTTCAGAAAACCATCCAGGCTGTCGCCCAGAGTCTGGGGCAGTTTTCGTGGATGGTTGGGAGTATCGGGGCTCTGCATTACAATACGTCACTCCATCTTTGGTTACGCGCTGGAGGCCGTTGCTGTGTTGTCAGCGACACCATTTCTCCTTTCCAATCCGATGCAGGATGGAAAATGTATCAGCCATTTCTGGAACATCCCGGCATCGAATGGGTGATGATTGGCAATCCGTTAAAAATGCCACGGCCGACTCAGAAATCCAATCTTCTGCGGGATATCATGGTCATGGCGCTCAGCCACACCATTATCCCGATTCATGTCACTCCCGATGGAAATATGGCCGGGTTTCTACGACAGTATGCAAGCGATGGAGGCAATATCCAGACGATCTTGCCGGTTCCAGTCTCCACTCCTCCTGATCAGATTTCAGGCAAACTGAGAAAGGGGACCCTTGATGAATGCCGGATCTCTCCATACCCATTCAAGGAAGGAGAATTTCTCTGGCATTACACCAGAGGAAGACATACGCCATGGCCAGGCCATGATTGGACCCATTATCTCGATGGGTTGGTGGGACAGGGAGATCCCGTGCCATATGGACCGCTCGATTCTCTGAACCGCATCCTAAAAACCGGCATCATATCCAGCAGCGATTACCTGATCCGGGGTAAACATCAGGTTGTTTGTCTGACCAGTAAGTCATGGAATGACATGAGGCCATTATTCCATTGGCAGACACATCTGCGGAGACAACGATTTGAACCATATGCGATAGGTATCCGAAGGAGCATTGCAGAAGCACTGAACGTTCAGCCGGTCATCTATGATGTCGTCGATCGGTATGATCGGATGGATGAATCGGATCGATTTCGGTTCCAGCGGATCAGTTCCTCCGGAATGGATTGGACAATGGAAGAAGAATGGCGGTGTCCCGGTGATCTCAATCTGACAGGTATTCATCCGCAGGATCTTAAAATCCTGGTCCCAACACCTGCCATCCAGAAAATGATTCGGGTCGATACCAGTCTGGAGATCGTTACCTGTATCGGTACGGATCCCTGAGGATAGGGGAGATAACATGAGTCTGTTATCAGACATTCCCCAGATGGTTGGAGGACCGGACTGAGATGAATCATGAAAAATCAATACCGCTTTCCGGGATTATTCAATCAGCCGAACGGATATCAGGACATTATCAGCGATCATAGAAGCTTCCGCGGTCATCTACCGAGTCACCGTGGTCATCTACCGGGTCACCGCGGTCATCTGCCGGGTCACCGCGGTCATCTGCCGGGCTACCGCGGTCATCTACCGGGCTACCGTGGTCATCTACCGGGCTACCGTGGTCATCTACCGGGCTACCGCGGTCATCTACCGGGCTACCGTGGTCATCTACCGGGCTACCCGTGGTCATCTGCCGGGCTTCCGCGGTTATCTACCGGGCTACCGCGGTCATCGACCAAGCTACCCGTGGTCATCTGCCGAGTCACCGCGGTCATCGACCGGGCTACCCGTGGTCATCTGCCGGGCTTCCGCGGTCATCGACCGAGCTACCCGTGGTCATCTGCCGGGCTTCCGCGGTCATCTGGTGAGATCTGGTGAGCTTCCGCGTTTATTCAGCGATCTACGTTGATTGTTGCGATTGGTTGGTCATCATTGCGTTACAAAGATCACTGACAGCACGCATAAACTGCCCTGAAGGAGCGGAGATCTCTAAGCATGCGATGGGATTTCTATTTTCGCCGGAACGCCTTTTTCGCACTGAAAACATTGAAACCACCGGCTGTCAGCTTTTTATAATGAAGGTACATAAAAAAACAACCCAATATCCTAACGACATTGGGTTGTCTACGGTTGCCTTGTTTCTCAATTACAAACAAATAAATCCGTACACGTAGTAACGCTTAATTCTGAGGATCTAAAGTAAATTGTATTTGATTGTCTGTTTGAAAATGACTCTCAGTTCAGTTTCGATTTAATATCTGCGATCGTGACGACCACCTCGGCCACCGCGACCACCACCGAACCCGCCTTCCGAACGCGGCTGCTGGGGTCTTGCTTCGTTGACAGTAATGGCACGACCTTCGATTTCGCGTCCATTCATCGTTTCAATGGCGTTTTGTGCCTGATCTTCAGTGGCCATTTCAACAAAGGCAAAGCCCTTGGATCGTCCGGTTTCCCGATCTGTGATCAGGCGGCAAGATTCAACCTGGCCAGCTTGAGAGAACAGATTCTGTAAAGAGTTTTCTGTGATTGAATAAGGCAAGTTACCAACATAAAGTTTCTTCGTTTCCATCTGGAAGACCTCCTTAAAAGGGTTGGGTGCCGAATGAGACTTAACAGGAGCACCATGCTCAGAGGTCTGCAACTCGACGGGCTTAACCCTAGCAAGAAAAAAATGAGATAGCTACATCTATTTTGCGATTTTGGTGATGATCGCACAAAAAATCGCTCCCAGTCCATTTCTTTTAAGGTATTTATTCGTTTTTGTCTTCATGGAGCAGCCAAAAAAAGACCGACACGTCGATTTGAATCGCAAAAAATTGTTTCCCGTCTCAAATCAACGATGGATTGAGATACCTATTTCATTATTCTTTCTTGATCCGAAGCGATAGAATTCTGTTCCTGGTTATGGTATGTGATTACCAGTATATTGTAAGGTTTGTAGTTGAGCTGACGCAGTCGGCGGATTTCGCATTTTTTCATGCCTGTCCAGATATTCACATATACCCGCCCTTTGCGGAAACTGTCTTTCATCTCAAGGAGCCGCTTCATGCACCAACCGAAAAAAGACGTTCTGTTCGCTGAACTCGAAGAGGTCTCTGAATTCTGTCTTCCGGGGCAACCCAATACCGCTGTCAGGCAACGCATCTGGCGCAGATATGATCCGCTGACCGGCAGAATGAGTATTCTGGGAGAGGGTTTACTGGAGAAGATGAAGGCGATGTACGGTGAATCTGACTGGACGTTCATCGATGAGGCGGCGGAACGAAGCCGATCCGGTTGCTTTTTCTGTTCTCCAGCCGTGGAACAAAAGACGCCAACGTATCCTCAGTCATGGATTCCCACAGGAAGATTGCGGGGTGCTGAAACCATTCTGTTCCCCAATCTGTTTCCACTCACACCCATCCACGCTGTGGTCACCTGGCCATCTGAACACTATTTCAGACCGTCTGATTTTACAAAACACCGGCTGACTGATGCGTTCCTTCTGTCCGGGAACTTCATTCGGACGATTACGGGTAAACTGCAATCAATTCAGGCGGTTTGCGTGAATGCCAATCATCTTCCGCCTTCTGGAGCCAGTATTTTTCATCCCCATATCCAGATTCTGGGATCGCAGAAACCATTTCATATCGTCTCGGAAACCATCACAAAAAGTCAGACATTTTTGCAGACCGTTGGGATAAACTATTGGGAGCGATTGGTCGCTCTGGAATACCAGACAGGATCCCGGTGGATCGGCACCACCGGGAGATGGCATTGGATAGCTGCCTTCGCACCGCAGGGGGCGAATGAAATTTACGGGATACACGATTCGGTTCCGTCGCTGATATCGTTGAACGATGAGGATTACGTCGATCTCGCAACCGGATTGTCCATGATTCTGGATTACTATCAATCCTGTGGCTATTCCTCGTTCAATTATAGTTTGAGTGGCGGCCATGGGGATTCCCTCGAAGGCTCCCGATCCTTGCTGAGAATTTGCAGTCGACAGAATTTTCGAGCCGACTACCGGACCGATGACTATTTCCTGCAAAAATTGTTGGGCGCGGAATTGATCATCGTGCCTCCGGAAAAAATTGCATCCAACCTTCGTACGGTATTCTCCAGTGAAAAATAAATGGTGGGTCATCGGTGTCGGGATCGCCATCTCGATGGGGTTGGTATTGCGGATCGTCCATCTGGATCGCAATGCCCTGTGGGGTGATGAGGCCTGTATGATGTTCCTCTGCCGGGAATCACCGGAAAACATTATCTCCGCACTGGCGTCTGCTGACCGGCCGGACGTCGATGTCGCTCCACCGGCCTATTTTCTCGCATTACATCATTGGATGAATGCGTTTGGTGATTCTGTAAGATCATTTCGGGGATTTTCCGTTCTCTGGGGAGTATTGACCATATGGGCGAGTGCTGGCCTGGGAGCTGTCGCATTCGGCCGCAAAACAGGATTGATAACGGCATTTCTGGTCGCATGGAATCCATTTCAGATATGGTATTCACAAGAGGGTCGGATGTATTCGATGGCTTGTTTCTTCTCCGTGGCAGCGGTCTTTTTCTTCCTGAAGCTGCTCCGGCAGCCCGGACGCTCGATATGGATCTGGAGCTACTGGCTCGCGTCACTCATCTTAATATATATCCAATACTATGGATTTTTGCTGATCGTTTTTCTTACCGGTTTTCAATTGGTAATGCTCGATCGATCTTCTGCGATCTCCGGATGGCAGCAGTTTCGAAAATTATGTTATCTGATCGTTGGGTGGGTGATTTGTTACCTGCCGTGGATACCGGTTCTGATTCGCGACTACTCCCAGGCTGCTGCACCAGGCGGTTTCCCAAGTTTTTTTCATCCCATTCAGACACCAGCCTTTCTCTATGTGAAACTGGCTTTTTTCGGGAATGAGAATTTCATTCGGGAGTATTTCTGGATGTATCCCATCCCGATGCTCGTATTCATGTGCGGCCTGTTTCTGTCGTTACGTCACATCAAAAGCCAGGAAACCCATATACTCTTTCTGTTGGCATTTGGACCATTTCTGTTGATATACCTGACCAGTCTGATGGGTATGAAAATATACAAGGGGCACCCATTCATTTTGTTTCAGATACCGCTCCTCCTCATCATGATCAAGGGATTGACTGAATTAGCAGTTCGCTGGCGGATTCCTGGGATTGCCATCATTTTTACCGCCTATTTCATTGTGTTGACAACACTGGTCCTCGACGGGGATTATGTCAAACCCCGTGTCCATCATGTGGTGGACTGGATTGGATCGCGTTACCGGGAGCACGATGCCGTTGCGGTCGTTCCTGCTTTTCTTCCCAATCCGCTCCCGATCGTCGGCGATCTGTTAGCATTCCGATATCATTCCCTCGATCGCTTCAATACACACTATCTGACAGGCGCTGACGAGACAGAACTGCTTCAGAAAATGCTTCCATCATTCTCTGATAGCGGAGTGATGTTTCTCGTATACCAGGATAACCCGCAAGTCCACCCATTTGTTGACCGGCTGAGAAGCCGGATGGATCAACTCTGTGTTCGCGAGAGTTCCGAGCTGTTTCCGAGCAAAATCCGGGGTTTTACAATGGGAGTGGATGTCTACCGCTCATGTACAAAATAATCAATGGCCGAAAACGGATCGCGGTGAAATTCGCTGATCACATATTAACACTGACATCAAAAGCAGGTTTGATGCGAGTTCCCGAAAATCCAGTTCCATTGATGGCGGATAAAAACCAGATCCGAAAGATCTTGTTGATCCGCCTGGCGTATATCGGTGATGTCATCATGACATTGCCGGTGATCGCTCCACTGAAAGAGGCCTTCCCAGAGGCTGAGATCCATTTTTTGACATCATCAGCCGCTTCACCGCTATTGGATTCTTACCCCGGACTGGATCGCGTGATCTCATTCGATGCCCCATGGTTCTATAAACAGTCCCCGGATAGTACAGGAGATATGATCGGTCTGCTCTCGAAGGAACAGTACGATCTGGGCATTGATTTCCGGGCGGATATCCGGAACATCTTTCACTGTCTGTGGTCTCCACGTATTCCAAGACGATTGAGTTATACTTCTGGAGGAGGAGGATCTCTGCTGACTCATCCGGTCGTGTGGGAAAAATGGAAACATAAAGTGGAGTTCCACCTGGATATTTTACGCGGTGCCGGGATTTTTGCTGCTTCCACTCATCCCCGGCTGGATATCACACCACTTGAGCAGGAGACTGCCAGGCAGCGAATAGAATCGTTGATTGCTTCGGCACACCCAAAACCGATCGCCATTCATCCCGGGACACGGATGCCATTGAAAATGTGGCCATGGCAACGGTTTCAGAATCTGATCCGGTGGATCGAGAAAGAACATAAAGCGCCTGTAGTTATTCTGGGCGGCTCCGCGGATGCCGCGATCATCCGGCAGATTACAGCCGATCACACGATAAAAGCCAGAGTCATGGGGATTCTTCCGATACGGGAATTAGCGGCGGTTCTGTCACAATGCACGTGTCTGATCTGCCACGATTCTGCACCAATGCACATGGCTGCCGCAGTCGGAACCCACGTCATCGCTCTGTTCGGACCCTCCGATCTTGTCGAGACAGCTCCGTGTGGATCTGGTCATCGAATCATCCAGATGCCCTGTCAATACCGATCGCGATGTGACGAGAATACCTGCCTCGATATCAAGCGGTCTGGTAGATGTATGCAATCCATCACGGTGGATCATGTGATCCATGAACTCACTAAGATCGGTGGTTAAAAGAATGATAAACCACGGATGAACACGGATGAACACGGATAAGAGTAGTTATAATGGGAGTGACACCTGGAGCTTGGCTTGACGGCTTCATATAACCGAAATATAATCCGTCTAACAGGTTAGGTTGTTTTGTGTTCAACAAAGATATCGCATGGGTGAATTAGAAAGTATGATTGCTTGTTGGTTTTTCCGGAAAGCCAATATCGCAGAGATGAATGGAACGATAGCATCCTCTAAATGATCAGGAATGTGTAAACAGCATGGCGAAACAGATCAATAAGAACAAATCCATCGGGCAATGGCTGCATTCCACTCGATTGCATGTGACACTGTACAGTATGTTGCTGGTGGCAACACCGTTCATCATGCTCCAGAACTTTTTACAGGAAGCGATCGGCTCTCTTTCCCGGTTATCGTTCACTGCATTTGATCGGGAAATCGCCTATGTTCCGGCTGCAGGTGCAGCACTGGTGATCATTGCAATCGCTGTATTTTACCGGCATATAACAAGACGCGTCATTTATGCTGCCATCGCGGTGATACTGCTGGATGCATTGGCACAGCAGATCGCAGATTATTATTTCGATCATAAGTTCTATGATCTGCAGCAGAACTGGCATTACATCGCTTATGGCATCTTTGCTTTCATGATGTACCGGGATCTCCATCCCAAGGGAACGCCACCCAATCAGATTCTGTTACGAACTTATCTGTTTGCTTTGTCCTACTCCGCATTCGATGAAGCATTCCAAATGCATCTCAGCAACCGGATATTTGATATCGGAGATATTGCCAAGGATGTCTGGGGTGTTTTCATGGGGATGGTTGTTCTGTTTATTTGCGGAACTTATTCGGATGTGCTGCGTTCCGGATTCAAAAAGCTTCGCCACCGGAAACTCATGGATTATTACCATAATCCGGCGAGTCTGT
The DNA here is from genome assembly GCA_964512995.1 of uncultured bacterium. Lineage (GTDB taxonomy): Bacteria > CSSED10-310 > CSSED10-310 > CSSED10-310 > CSSED10-310 > CAZELM01. Next base: position 10,509 of record CAZELM010000012.1, on the reverse strand, counting down.
TCGTGTTGTTATTCGCATTATCATTCATTTTACTCTATGTCAGTTCCATTCTGACGGATTTTCCATATTGGAAGCAGATCATCATCATCACCGTAACAGGTTTCATGATCTTTTTTGTCGTTTTTCACTTCAGCCAGTTTCGATGGGGGAGAAATACATTTCTGGTTATTCTCCTGTTGGCTATCGCTGTTCAATCATTTTTTTATATCCGATACCGGCATGAAAATATCATCTACAATGATTTCGGCATCACGATATACAAAGGTATCCCGATTCCATATTTTGATGTTGCGTTCTTTCCGGACGGCGGGTTTCGGCTGGTCGATAAAAAACACGAATTCAATATGAGGGATCGTCAGTTTTTTCTGAATCAAAAAACAGATATCCTCTTGATCGGAAGCGGCAAAAATGGAAAGGGTGGCAACGGTTTCTCTAAAAAGGAGTCGAATCAATTCATATACAATCGACTTATTGGAAACGGTACCCAGGTGATCATTCTCGATACCAGCAATGCGGTCAAAATCTTCAACCGTTTGAAACAGGAGAAAAAGAATGTTCTGTTCATTCTCCACAATACCTGCTGAAAAACGATCCTCCATGCCATCCGCTTCGTCCAAAGCTCCCGCAAAAAAGCCGCCAATGACCACTGTTCCGAAAAATAGTGTTGAAACAACAGCCGAATATTCAATATCCAGTTATATTGTGGTTTCAACGCTGTTATTGATATGGGTGGTATTGATGTCGTTTGCCGGAATCTCCATCATCGAACCGGAATGGCTGAAAGCGATCTCGAAACCGGGGATCGATTCCGAAGCACAGTCAATGAAAGAATATGCAGACGCGCTGCTGTATCGGCATGAGTATGAACGAGCGATTGGTCTGTATCAGGAAGCTTTACGGATCAAACCGGGATTCACGGACGCCACTGTCAATACTGCGGTCGCCTTGACCCGTTTGAAACAAGAGAAGGCAGCCGAACAGATGCTGCTTGATACATTGAAAAAGGAACAAGACCAGGTGGGGTGCATCCATTTCAATCTGGGGCTTATCTATGAAAACTTGGGGGAGAAGCCGAAAGCAATTGAGAGTTATCGATCGGCTTTGAATACAGAGATGGATCAATATCTCGTTTATAGCAAAATCGGCCAGGTCTATCTCCAGATGGATGATCTGGATAATGCCCATCATGCATTGAAAGATGCGGAAAAGGAGATTCTGGATGTAACCGCCGATTATCGGTACATGCTTAAACATGCGAGCACAACGTACAAAGACGATCCTGAAAATCTCGCGATCATCAATCAACTGCTTGCATCAAACCCGACTGAGTCAGATCTTCAGCGGTATGATCTCGCTCTCATTGACTGGCTCCACCGAAAAGATCCGGAATTGGGAAAAGTGTACTACTTTCTTGGGACAATATACGCCAAGCGTGGTCAAACGGATGCGGCGCGTGAATATTATGAAAAATGCCTGGCCATTCTGCCCCGTCACGAACAAGCCAAAAAGGAATTATCAAGCCTGCTCAAGCAAAAAAACTGAACGATTGACCGGTTGAAAGTCCATCCGGATACCTGTCTGCGTGTGTAAATAAAAACTGACAATCCATCACCGTGTGATATAATACCATGACTGAGGAGGATGGCATCGTTACGGTTTCCAATGATTATAACCTGATAGATTTATCCATCATCACCATCTCGACCAATGAAGGGCATGAATTGCGAGATTGTCTGGAATCCGTTGAAAAAGGAGTTGGAAATCTGGATATCGAGCATTTTGTGATTGACAATGGATCCAGTGATGAAACGCGGATCATCGCCTCCCGATATCCTTGGGTGACTCTTATCCGCCATGACGTGAAGAAAGGATTTTCCACGAACAATAATCTGGCGATAGCGATCTCCAGGGGGCGCTACATCCTGCTTCTCAATCCAGATACGATTGTTGATATGGAATCACTTCCATTCATGATCAAATTCATGGATGATCATCCGGATATTGGCGCGTCATCATGTAAACTGATCAATCCGGATGGTTCCATCCAGTACACGGCACGCATGTTTCCGACACCGCTTGCCGTTCTCATGCGGTGGGCTGGATTTGAGCGGCTTTTCCCAAAGTCCAAGACATTGACATCCTATCTGATGAGTGATTGGGATCACGAAACGGAACGGGATGTGGATTGGATTTTGGGAGCTTTTCTTCTCGTGCGTCGTGAAATAGTAGACCAGGTCGGCCCGTTGGATACCGCGTTCGATCCCTTGTATTACGAAGATATCGAATGGTGCTATCGAATTAAAAAGGCTGGCTGGCGTATCCGATATATTCCCTATGTAAAAGTGGTCCATCTGTACGACCGGGAAAGCGCTCGATCCTTTTTCAATAAAATGACATATATTCATTTAAAAAATATGCTGAGATTCTTTTGGAAACATCGCGGAGGCCGGTAATGAAAGTACTGCTTGTGAACTCTCCATGGATGAACACAAGAGAGTCTTATGGTGTCAAGGCCGGTGCTCGCTGGGCGCATCTCCGGAACCGACGGAAGACGATTCCCTATTACCCGTTTCCTTTTGCGATGGCCTATTCAACAGCAGTCTTGAAAAAAAATGGATTTGAAACACAGCTCATCGATGCGATCGCCAGTGAATATTCTATCCAGGAAACGCTTCAGATCATCAAAACATTTCGACCGGATCTCGTTGTCATCGAAACATCAACGCCGTCCATTCAGCATGATCTGGCTTTCGCCGATCTTTTAAACCGGGAGTATCCGGTGCATCAGGTATTTTCCGGACCTCACGCATCTGCGTTGCCGGTCGATGTATTGACACAAGCCCCGTCTGCTCTGGCTGTACTTCACGGCGAATATGATGAAACATTGCTGGATCTGATCCAGGCACTCGATTCGGGTAGGGATTTGATGTCCGTTCCTGGCATATCCGTGCGGCTAGCTCAGAAAATCCATCGAAATCCAAACCGTCCACTCATCCAGAATATCGATTTGCTACCATTCCCGGAACGCGATTCACTGCCGATGCGTCGATATACCGATCCATCGTGCAAGAAATTTCCCAATGCCAGTATTATAACCAGCCGAGGCTGTCCGAATAAATGCATCTTCTGTCTGGAATCAACGGTTTTTTATCATACCCCTTCCCTGAGACTTCGGAATCCGGAGAGCGTGGTCGATGAAATGGACCTCGTGATCACCCGTTTCAATGCTCAGGAGATATACTTTGACGATTCATCCTTCACGGCTTCCCCGGAACACGCACGAGCGGTATCCCGCGCCATCATCCATCGAAACCTGAATATCAGTTGGTCCTGCATGGCCGATGCGCGTGTGGATTTCGAGACATTGAAGATCATGAGGGATTCCGGATGTATCGGGCTCAAATTCGGCGTTGAAACCGCGGATGATGGACTCATGAAAGCAATCCATAAACAGTTGGATATCAAACAGGTGCAACGGTTCGTTCAGGATTGTAAGAAACTGGGCTTATATACACATGGGACCTTCATGTTTGGTCTGCCTGGTGAAACGCGGAAGAGCATGGAAAAGACGCTCGCATTTGCCTTCAGTCTGAAATGCACAACCTCGCAATTTTCTGTTGCCACGCCATTCCCCGGAACCGATTTTTTCGAATTGGCGAAACAAAATGGATGGCTTGTGACGGATGATTGGAGCCGTTTCGATGGTGCCGAATCTCCTGTGATCCGTTATCCGGATTGTTCTCCTGATGATATCATTGCCTGTATCAATCAGGCGAAACGAAAGAAGATCATCCATTTGGCAACAAATCCCATTGTTCTGGGGCAGTATGCATGGAAATTATTTAAAATGAAAGGATTTACCGGGTTGGTAAAGGAATTGGTCTCCAAGCTGTGTTTCCTGCTCGAAAAAGATAACAAGCCATCCCATTCATGCCCCGATGATGATCGGATGTGAAAAATACGGATGTAATAACCGATGCGATATCGAGAAGACGTCAAACAGTCAGCGTTGGAGTGGATCCGGACACATGGTCCAGCTCCCACTCACATTCGAATGGCAGCAATGGCCGGGAAGAGTAAACGGATTTTGGAACTGGGCTGCGCAACGGGCTATGTTTCTCAGTTACTCCGTCAGAACAGGTGCACCGTCACCGGCATTGAAATCGATGCGGATGCTGCAATGGAAGCCCGGAAAATATGCGATGACGTGATCGTGGGGGATGTGTCGGAATCCAGTGTTTTGGATCGAGCCGGTACCGGGTATGATGTGATACTGTGTGGAGATGTTTTGGAACATCTTTGCGAACCGGGGCTCATCCTGGAACAATTCCATGGAATGCTCGCTCCTGACGGGTTCGTCCTCGTTTCCATTCCGAACATCGCCTACTGGGAAATGCGCTGGAGCTTGTTAAGGGGCCGCTTTGAATATACTGAAACCGGAATTCTGGACTGGACGCATCTTCGCTTCTTTACGGTGGATTCCTTCCGGCGGCTTGCGGTGGCTTGTGGCTACCGGATCTCCGAAACGGTCATTAATGATACTGGATTTCCCGGGAGCAATCTCCTGCGCCGAATCCCGGGAATGAAAAAGCCGATCGATGCAGTGTCATTCCGGCTGGCTCGATTATGGCCGAACCTGTTCTCCTTTCATTCGATTTATAAACTGATTCCGTGTCAGGGTTGACCATTCATGGAGCGGTTACGTACTTTCATTAAAACAGTCCTGCCTCAATGGTGGATCGATCGAATTGATCTGGAAGGTTCCAGTATTCGCAAGCTCGTGATACAGGCGGCTCAGGAAATTCCACCCGGATCTCGGATTTTGGATTCCGGAGCCGGTCAGTGTCCGTATCGCCGATTTTTTCAGGGGAAAAAATACGTTTCAATCGATTTTGCGCTCGGAGAAAAAACATGGGATTATACGCATCTGGATGTGATCGGATCGGTGGATTCACTCCCCTTTGTTTCCAATTCGTTCGATGCAGTGCTCTCCACCCAGGTTCTGGAACATGTTCCCGAACCAGGATGTATTATCTCCGAAATGTACCGGATACTCAGACCCGGTGGGCGCGTGTATCTGTCTGCACCCCAAGGATTCGGAGAGCATCAGCAGCCGTTTGATTTCTTTCGTTTTACGCAGTTTGGATTGCGGTATCTGTTGGAAAAGAACGGATTCCGGATTGTCACGATTCAACCGAGAGGGGGGTATTTTACATTTATGGCAGTGATGTCAATGTGGGTTTATCACTACCTTTTCCCTTCAGGCAGACAACGATGGGTGAAATGGATGCTGGCACCGGCTCAACTGATTTCAGCGCTTGTTTTCGTATTGATCTGGCCGCCCGTGCTGTCGATTCTGGATTGTCTGGATACGGAAAAAGCGATCACGCTGGGATATGCGGTCATCGCAGAAAAACCCAATAACGATCCAGGACTCAATGGAGCATGCAGCGATGGTACACCGTGATAATATTCCAGACATACGAAACGCATGTAAGCGCCAACTCATTCAGAACAGTGTGGTTTTCGCAGGAGTTTTTTTCTCCCATCAATTGATGAACCCATGGGCATTGTTGTTATCGTTCATGGCTTACGTCATATTATGTATCTATTCCTATGTCATCATGTTTACTGCCAATCTCGTTCAACGGGAAAAAGGGGAGTGGCAGTTTATTTTTCTGACCTTGCATGGAAAATTTCCGAAATGGATCATTTGGTTGTTCTGGTCCACGGTTCTGATTTCATTCACCCGTCCCTCCTTTGGAGTAATCGCGGCTGTCTGTTTTCTGATCGCCTGCGCTCACGAGCTGTCTTTCTCACGACAGATCATCCTGGATGTCGTGAGTTTAGCCACTGAATTCAGCCTGAAAGCGATCGCGGGTGTCGAGGTTTTATATCCGCCAGTGGAGTTGTCCCCGTGGTTGGTCGGATGTGCATTTCTTCTGTCTCTGGTGGTTGCATTGGGAAAACGCCGGAATGAGATGATTGTTTCACGTGATGATCCGGAAACCAACCGTGCTTTGACAACCGGATATTCGATCAATTTGCTGGATCAGATGATGGCGGTTGTGACATCATCTGCATTCATCGCATATGTATTGTACACGATTTCAGAACGGACCATTCATATGATTGAATCAACGGATTTAGTGTACTCTGCACCGTTCGTTCTGTTCGGAATCCTGAGATACATCTACATGGTATACAAAAAAGATTTATCGTTGGGAGCAGAGATTGCAGTCCTTGTGGACATCCCGATGATCATTAATCTGTTTCTGTGGAGTATCAGCATCATGGTCATCGCTGGCCAGATCTGACCGGTCAGTTCCGCATGTCCTCATTCCCCCGGCAGGAGGATCGACGATGAGGGTGGCCCATAAATCGCCTTCGGGATTCCCTGCATGTTTCCTTCACCCCGCCGACTCCTGCTTGTGCGGAATGATCCCTGTTGGATCGGCCGGCGACCCTCTCCCGGCCGCAAAGCTGGGAGAGGGCGAAGAAGTATCCAGCATAAACCAGCATTCTTCCCTCCTTCTCCCCTCGGGAGAAGGACTGAGGATGAGGGTGGTCAATCATACGCGCTCAGGATGTACGTTGGGTTATGGATGATGGCGGTCAATAATACGCGTTCAGGATGTGCGTTGGATCATGGATGAGGGTGACCAATCCCTCGCGTTTCGGTTGTGCGGAAGAGGTTGGCAGCATAAAAAAACCCCTCCGGTGATGGAGGGGTTCTAATGAACAGGTAGGTATCGGTTATTTGCGTCGGAATGAACTCAGACCCAAGATACCGCTGATAACCAGAATGATGATGCCCAGACCAACCGGATCGGTGGCGGGGATGGGGGCCGGTGTCGGTGTTACTTCTGGAGTCGGTGTGGCGGTCGGGATAGGTGTGTCAGTCGGGATTGGAGTCGGTGTGAAGGTCGGTGTGGGTGTGGGTGGAATGCGGAATGTGAATGTGCCAGGGACAGGTGTGAATGTGGAGAGATCGTCCAGCAATCTCTGAATGGTCAGAGCGCTGACTTGACCGTCTGTGCATGCTCCACAAGTGACCGTGAAGTTGATCAGAACGAATGAACCATTGCTGCCAGCGGGAATCGCGGAGAGTCCAAATGCGCCAGCGCGGACAATACCCGGTGATGGGCTGTTGCAGTCAAACAGAATCCAGCCAGGATTCAACGTTCCACGTGCACAGCTCACGTATGTGAGCATACTGGGGTCAAACGCCAGATCAAACGTGAATCCATCCACAGCAACTGAGTCATTGGTCAGTCCAATAACCACCTGAATGGAATCTCCTGTGTTACCCTCGTAGGCTGATGTCCAGATCGTATTTGCAGCCATACAGGTACCGGATGCCAGCAGCGCCAAACACCAAATCCAAGAGTAAAATCCCAATTTTTTCAGCATAGCTTCCTCCTTAACTTGCTTTAATTGCCAATTCGCCATCAGGGGATGGCACCGAAGTTATCCATCATGAGGTCTTTCCTCACAACAAGAACAATTTAGATGATCGCTCAATATCTTTGAATTAACGCTCTGATGTCTCACATTCAACATGATCATGATCTTAAATTATATCAGTTTTTTCGTTTGAAAAAAGATACATCATGATGTTAGCAAATATCCAATGCTTAGTCAAACTGAATTGATCAATAATAAAAAAGAGCCACATATAAACAAGTAGAAGTATAACCCATAACATTCGTTTGTCAACAGCTACTTGCTGATTGAAATCAAAAAACCGCAGACATTAAAAAAAACCCCTCCGGGTCTGGAGGGGTTTCTATCACTCAACTACCGATTGGATTCGGATAATTCCAAATCTTACGATAATGCGCTGAGAATGAATACCATAATGCCGATATCAGCAAAACCTGTTGATGGAACAACTCGCGCCTGATACTCATCGCGTGTCGCATTACGGTTGAATAACGGTTTGGGTAGTTGACGAGCATGGACGGACGCATCTTCGATGGTGAAGCCCTGAAGATCATCCATCAGCCGACTGATCGTGAAATTCCTGTCACGACCCACACTCCAACTATCTGAGATCACTTCGAACGTGAAAATAACCAGTGATCCATCGCTCTCCTTTGGAACAGGATGAATGGCAAATGCGCCTGTTCGAATCGTTCCTGGAGCATTTTCGATGCAATCGAACAGGATCCAGTCCGGATTCAGATCACCGGATTCACACTTCTGGTATTTCAGCCTCGAAGCATCATAGGTCAGATCAAACGTGAACGCGTCAACATCCGTTTCCTGATTGGCGATCCCGATAACAATCCGAACGAGATTGCGATTGCTGTCAGCACCTTCTTCGATCCAGATAACATTCGCCTCTGAAACAACCTTCTGTGGAACCGGTTCCTGCTTCGTCAGGATCGGATCGACACAGCTTCCGATTCCCAGAGCCAGATAGAAGATTCCCTGAGCATCTCCCGCTGAAACAAGACCATCCCCATTACAATCCGCAGCACAATATTCTTCGGCCGTCGGGATGTATGTTCCAAGAGCAATGTAGAAGGCTTGCTGCGCATCTCCCGCTGAAACCATCCCATCCTGGCTGACATCGCCGGTGTTACGGCATATCGGTGTCGGGGTTGAAGTGGGTGTGTCTGTCGGTATTGGCGTTGGGGTATCGGTCGGTGTTGACGTCGGTGTTGGTGTATCGGTTGGCAATGGCGTTGGTGTGTCAGTGGGTGTTGGTGTTGGTGTTGGCGTATCAGTCGGCGTCGGAGTCGGTGTGTCGGTTGGTGTAGATGTCGGAGTATCCGTGGGCGTTGCGGTCGGTGTGTCAGTGGGTGTGGGCGTTGGCGTTGGCGTATCAGTCGGTGTCGGAGTCGGCGTGTCGGTTGGCGTGTTGGTGGGTGTTTCAGTCGGCGTATTGGTCGGTGTCGGAGTCAATGTTGGCGTGTCGGTTGGTGTGTTGGTGGGCGTTTCAGTCGGCGTGTTGGTCGGTGTCGGAGTCAATGTTGGCGTG
>CAZELM010000012.1:0-1420 GCA_964512995.1 uncultured bacterium | reverse complement strand
TCGGTTGGCGTGTTGGTGGGTGTTTCAGTCGGCGTGTTGGTCGGTGTCGGAGTCAGTGTTGGCGTGTCGGTTGGCGTGTTGGTGGGTGTTTCAGTCGGCGTGTTGGTCGGTGTCGGAGTCAATGTTGGCGTGTCGGTTGGTGTGTTGGTGGGTGTGTAAGTGGGTGTATTGGTGGGTGTCGGTGTGAGCGTTGGTGTATTCGTTGGGGTTGGAGTCAATGTTGGTGTGTTGGTGGGAGTCGGGGTTAATGTCGGCGTATCAGTCGGTGTATTGGTGGGAGTCGGAGTAAGGGTTGGCGTATTCGTCGGCGTGGGCGTCAGAGTGGGTGTATTGGTCGGTGTCGGTGTGAGTGTTGGTGTATTCGTTGGGGTTGGGGTCAATGTTGGTGTGTTGGTGGGTGTCGGAGTTAATGTCGGCGTATCAGTCGGTGTATTGGTGGGAGTCGGAGTAAGGGTTGGCGTATTCGTCGGCGTGGGCGTCAGAGTGGGTGTATTGGTCGGAGTTGGTGTGAGGGTTGGCGTATTCGTTGGGGTTGGGGTCAATGTTGGCGTGTTGGTGGGAGTCGGAGTTAATGTCGGAGTCAATGTTGGCGTGTTGGTGGGAGTCGGAGTTAATGTCGGAGTCAATGTTGGTGTATTGGTGGGAGTCGGTGTAAGGGTCGGCGTATTCGTCGGCGTGGGCGTCAGAGTGGGTGTATTGGTGGGAGTTGGTGTGAGCGTTGGTGTATTCGTTGGGGTTGGGGTCAATGTTGGTGTGTTGGTGGGAGTCGGAGTAAGGGTTGGCGTATTCGTCGGCGTGGGTGTCAGAGTGGGTGTATTGGTCGGAGTTGGTGTGAGCGTTGGTGTATTCGTCGGCGTAGGCGTCAGTGTCGGTGTGTATGTCGGCGTATTCGTTGGTGTCCATGTTGGCGTATATGTCGGAGTCAATGTTGGTGTTTGCGTTGGAGTATTTGTTGGGGTTGGAGTCCATGTCGGTGTGTGTGTCGGAGTAAATGTGGGTGTCTGAGTTGGCGTATTCGTTGGAGTGGGCGTTAATGTCGGTGTATTTGTAGGTGTTGGAGTCAGCGTAGGCGTATTCGTCGGGGTAGGAGTGAGTGTAGGTGTATTCGTCGGGGTAGGAGTGAGTGTAGGTGTATTCGTCGGGGTAGGAGTGAGCGTTGGTGTATTCGTTGGAGTGGGCGTCCGGGTCGGTGTATTGGTGGGAGTCGGAGTTAATGTTGGCGTATTCGTTGGGGTAGGAGTGAGTGTTGGTGTATTGGTCGGTGTTGGAGTCAGCGTAGGCGTATTCGTCGGGGTAGGAGTGAGTGTTGGTGTATTCGTTGGAGTGGGCGTCCGGGTCGGTGTATTGGTAGGAGTTGGTGTGAGGGTTGGCGTATTCGTTGGGGTAGGAGTGAGTGTTGGTGTATTGGTCGGTGTTGGAG
>CAZELM010000011.1:55108-96684 GCA_964512995.1 uncultured bacterium | reverse complement strand
CAGGATGACCGCTTACAACCACAGGATGACCGCTTACAACCACAGGATGACCGCTTACATAAAATCGTAGGTCTGTCTGTTACTCTCCGACCTTGATCCAGTTCCGTATTCAGAGAGTTAACGTCGCTGTATCTTTTTCCCGATACTTAAAAATTGTGGGCACTGTTTCGTTGTTCCATTGATCTGTTTTTCAAAAACAGATCAAATATCCTTCTTGCCCGGTCAAATCGTTCTGTAACATCCCATGTTGACGCCCGTTGATCAAAAAATGTCGAATTCATTGCTTCTCCAATAAACATGCATATCATAACATCGGGAGTCGGTTATCGAAAAATTCACCGGCGGGGTGTCAACCCCGTCCGATGTTTTGCCTGGTTGAGCTTTTCGATCAATCAAAAGCCATATCGGTTTTGGAATCTCATTCCAGTCTCTCATAAAACTCATACTTCAACCAGGGCAGCTTTTCAGATATCCTTCAAGATAAAAAAATATCAAGAGCTTATCCGAAAAGCCTTTTTTCCTGCTGACAGTGGATCGTCATCTTGGCTGTTATTTTCATTGTGAAGGATTTCTGATATCGTCTCCCAGAGTTTTTTCTGTCATCGGGATTTGAAAAATCTGAAAGGAGCTGAATCATGGGAACCAATGGCCGGATTCCGGTTGCATTTATCGTTCTATTGTTATGCATAGTCTGCCATCCGGTACTGGCAGGATCGCATTTTTTTACCGATGGGAGCATACCCGACGGGACGGAAGTGACCGTGGGAGTATTCGATCATGATGGTGATTGGGATCAGGAACTGACATCATTTCCGATTCGAGTGGAAACGGGTATCAATGATTTCGGCAGTTTGTTTGCACAATTGGATATCATCAAAGTCGATACTGTGTGGGGGAACACCACGACGGCTGGAATCGGTCTTGGCGGGATGGCACGAATCTGGGATGATTCGCCGGAACTGCCCGTTGATATCGCTCTGAGAGGATCGGCTGCTTACATCTTTGAGAAAAAAGAAGACCATCGAATCATTGCCGATGCCTATACCGACCTGGAATGTTCTGTGATTGCATCCAAAAACCTCGCCGAATATATCGATTTTGATCTGACACCATATTCCGGAATCAATCTGACGTTTGCTATTGCGGATGAAGATAATACGACAAATTTAACTCTTGCAATGGGTACCAGAGCGCGATTTACCGATCAGATTTCCGCATTCCTGGAATTGGATCTGGGAGACCGGATGGGTTGGGGTGTCGGGACTGCCGTTCGATTTTAAAACAGAAAAGGGTTGGTTGTCGTGACCAGAGTCGGAGAATTTTCAGCCTTATTCACCGCAATGTGCTGGACCCTGACCGCCATGTCCTTCGAAGCGGCCGGGAAAAGAGTCGGCTCTCTGGCTGTCAATCTCATTCGGCTCATATTCGGATTTTTATTTCTGAGCCTGTTTACATATCTTTCACGGGGTTTGTTTTTTCCGGTCGATGCATCGCCGAGTCATTGGATATGGTTATCCCTGTCAGGCGTGGCGGGCTTTGTCTTCGGTGATTTATGCCTGTTCCGGGCATTCATTATCGTTGGCTCCCGCATCGCCATGTTGATCATGGCATCCGTTCCTGTTCTGACGACATTGATCGGCTGGCTGATGTTACATGAAACACTGTCTCCCCGAAGCATCCTGGGCATGATTCTGACGGTGGCCGGTATTGTGTGGGTTATCATGAAACCCGATCCTGTCAACCGCCGTAACTTTTTCTCCTGTCCGGCTTCCGGCGTCTTGCTGGCATTTGGGGGAGCCTTGGGGCAATCGGTGGGATTGGTGCTCAGCAAATTCGGGATGGGAACCTACAGCGCATTCGCTGCCACCCAGATCAGAATCCTCTCCGGCTTAGCCGGCTTTTTAATGTTATTCGTCCTGTTTCGGCTGTGGTCATTATTGAATCGTGCCGTCCGGAATCGATCCGCTATGCTTCAGATCACATTGGGATCTTTTTTCGGTCCATTTCTCGGCGTCTCCTTTTCCCTGTTGGCTGTTCAGCATACCTCGACCGGCATCGCATCGACGATCATGGCGATTGTTCCGGTTCTGATTATTCTGCCCTCTGTTTTTGTATTTAAAGAAAAAGTCACTGCCAGAGAAGTATTGGGAGCGGTTGTGGCGGTTTCAGGTGTATCGATTTTATTCCTGTAACTGAAGGACGACGGTTAATCAGTGGAATGTCCGATAAAAAGGCTCATGAGCCAGTTTCAGCATCTCCCGATCTCCACGGCTGTCGCCATAGGCATAAATCTTCGAGTAAGCGCTCAGATCGATGACCTCTTTGATCCGATTGACTTTTTCCATTCCATAACAATTTTTTGATGCCAATCGGCCGGTGATTTTTCCATCCCGGACTTCGAGTTGGGTCGATATCAGTTCCACATCATATCGTGAACACCAGTCGGACAACCATAAATCAATCGATGCGGATACGACGCATACCCGATGATTTTCTTTTTTATGCCACCCCAGCCGATCCAGTGCGGATTGCTTGATGATTTTGGGGAGCCGTTTGATCGAATAGTCACGAGCGCGATTCTGAAACTCCGAAAGTTCCATTCCCGAAAAAAAATAGGTGAGAAATTTTGGCTTCAACTGATCATTCCGATATAGTTTCAATCCATATAAAAGGATCCACGGTGCCAGTTTGAATATTCCTTTTAAAAACAGCCAGGGTCCGATCGCAAAAATGATAAAATCCACGAACGTATCCCTGCGGGTGATCGTCCCGTCGAAATCAAACAATGCCAGGCCATGATCGGTGACGTGATTATTCTGCATACGTAGTCTGCTCCTTATCCGTCCGGCAATGTATCACGCTTCGGAACCGGTGGCAATGTTATTAAAAGGTCGATGATATTGGGGAGGTGGTGATTCAGGACGCGTGATGCGGACTTCAGTTGTCTGATCAGGAGCACATAATGCCACAACTCCATGGGCCGACGGATGTAATGGATCCATCGGCGAATGGCGGTTCTGGGCAATGACTCGATATCAACGCCAATGGTTTCATCTGCCTTATCCGATATGATCCGTAAGACAGCGGCTGGAATGCGGTGTTCAGATAATACATTCATGAGATAGTATGTTTCCATGTCGACACTGTGCGACTGAAACATCTCCAGCAGATGTTTCTTGTGAGCGGATGAGCTGACCATCCGGTCGGTTGTAACACCGCTGCTCACATGAACCGGCTCCGAAATGGATTCAAAATACGTGCGAATGGTTTCATGAAGCTTTTTATCGGGGTGCAGTGGAGTATGTCCATTGGATTTCCAGTGGTGAATCGCATGTGGCAGGACCAGATCAAATATCCCGATCTCCTCCGATAATGCACCCGACCAGCCGACGATCAGGGCGTGATCGAATCGATGGGTGCTGAGTGTTTGCCGGAGCGTCGCAACGGCCCGTTTCCCGCCAACTCCACAAACCAGGATTCCGACAGGCCGGGAGAATCCGGTTGAGATCTGAAAGGGCTGGAGGGGATTGTTTCTGGGGAATGGATGCGAGGGGAGACGCAGAGCGGGTATTTCCTGATGCAACGCTGCGATGATCAAAAGAGGGATGCTTGACGACATATCCTGGTTCCTTATCGGTGGCGCAGTAATCGTGAACACGTTTCTGCTTCCATATCGATCTTGATATTATATTTTTTGTTGACCGGAATAAAATAAATAAATAGACTGCGTCTGGTTTTCCGAGACCATGAATGGCGAGAGAGATTTTTTTCGGAAATAAAAGGAGCAAAAAATGGCAAAGGACCAATTTAAGAAGGAAGTAAAAGTAACAGCACTGACCAGTCGTTTCAGTGTTCTGCCACTGATTGACAAAGGCGATTCATCGCTGTGTGTGGATGCAAATTTTAACTTTTTGCTGGTGAAAAAAGAACGGCTGAATTTCTATGCCGAGATGGCGCTACCGGAAACCTTTCAGGAAGAGCTGCTGAAACAGGCGATAGAAGCCGCCAAGCCACATCTTCCCAGTGATCCCAAAGCCGTTGAACGGCTGGTGTTGTTCCTGAAGCAGAAAGGAACCCAGGGCTTTGCCGATGAACTGACAAAGGCGTTGTCGCGCTGACCCCATCTTTTTATCAATCCGAACGATTTGCCGAATTATATATTATTATCGAGAGGGACAGTCTGACAGGCTGTCCTTTTTTTTTAAAGGCTACTTCTGGATTAACCTGGCAACCCAACGATAGCCGGCGAGTGTTTCACCGAGAAACGCTTTGATATTTTCTGTCGGAATTCCCAGCCATGCAGACCGGAATATACGGTCACAATTATGACACAACAGGCCATCCAGATCCCGGCGGTTCATCCGGCGACGCAATTCCGTCAGCTCAGGTCCATTCCAGATATCGGAGATGGATTGATGGTGAACATTTCCAATCGGCATCGTGCCATACCAGTCCTGCGGACACGGACATACTGTTCCATCCCATAAGACAGTCAGAGAATAATGGATGAAGGTACAAGGGATAAAACGAGCCCCATCGATATCTCCGGGAGCATTGCCCGCCCAGTTATGCGGCCGTTTGACGTAAAACTTATCCAGTCCGAACTGCCGAAGTTCCCTTCCGAATGCATTCAGCCGTTCCCGGTATTCCGGTGTGGCATTCCAGGGTTCAATGATCTGAATGATGGTGTACGGGCGGTGAAGCTGCGTCTTCTTCTTTTCTGATAAGAATATTTTGATATTCCGGAGTGTCTGATTGAAATCGGCTCCGATGCGGACCGATTCATATGTTTCCTTATCATAGCCGTCAAAACTGAAAGAGATCAGATCCGGGCCTGCCTCCAGGAGCGATCTGGAGCGGGATTCATCCAGAGTGGTTGCGTTGGTGTGTATCCGCGTTCCGATTCCGTAATCCCGGGCAATCTGAATCATATCTTCCAGTTGCGGATGGAAAAGCGGTTCCCCCCGATGTGACAGATTGACATCATTGGTAATGCCCTGAATCTGCTCCATAATCGAGCGATAGATGGCCAAATCCATGGTGCCCCGGCGTGAGGTCTGGTCCGTGGCATTCGGACATACGCGGCACCGTAAATTGCATTCATTGGTCGATTCGATCCAGAGCCGAATGGGGCCATTGGGTAACAGGTGCTGGTTTGATTTGTAATGATAAAGAATCTGTGCCAGACGGGATATCTTCATCAAGCGATTCATGATTGCTCCTTTTTTTGTCAGAACCATTTGCCGAGAATGACACCGACGGTCATCAGCAGGCCGAATGCCATCTGTAACTGAGCTCCCATGGCGTCAATATGAGCGAATTGCTGGGTGGGAAGAGCGTGGGACTGAAATGCTGTCTTTACATTCCGAACAGCCAGCGGGATCGACAGAAAAACCAGTCCGCTGGGCCAGGGAAGATGAACGGTTATGATCAGGATGGGAACCGACAGAAACGCGCCGGCTACGAGAATGAGATAAAAGTAGTGGGACCCTCGGATTCCCAGATGCCCGGCCAGCGTAACGACTCCGACATCACCATCCGATTGAATGTCCCTCAGGTTGTTTCCATGCAGAATGCCATCGATGAGAAGCCCGATGGGGATTGCGTAGAGGACGGGAATCCAACTGAGATCGCCGGTCTGAACATAAAAAGCTCCCAGCGTGATCAGGATGCCAAAGAAGAGAAAGACGCAGAGATCTCCCATGGCACGATACTTCAGGGCAAAACTCGCCGTATAGAAATAGCCTCCGGATATACCGATGATGCCAAGCCACAATACCCACCACCCGACTCGAATCCACAGGTACATGCCGATGATCGCCGCAACCGCATACAGCAGAATCGCTTCGGTCAGCAATTCCCGGGAAGACATCCGCTGCTCGATGAGAATTCCTGAAGATCCGTATGTGCCGGTTCGGTCGACGCCTTTTTTATAATCGTAAATGTCATTGAGAATATTCGCCCCGCCATGCATGGCCATGGCACCGGCCAGAGTGAACAGAAAAAACAGCCAGTTGATGTCGTTATGAAGCCATGCAGTGGCTGTTCCCAGAAAAACAGGAATAACAGAAGCCGGGAATGCGAATGGGCGCGTGGCTCTCCACCACAGACAGGCCTTATCATTTATTTTCACGCTGGTTCCTCACTTATCAGTTGCTGGCACAACAGCCGCGTTAAAGTATACATAAAATAAAAAGCGCTTCAAATAGCCTCCTGCAGTTGTTCCGGATAATGAGTTAATTTTATTGATTATGATATTGACATTTTTAATTATTTATATTAGATATATTTATGTATGAGTTAATTTTATTAACTTCAACATTTTTTTTACTGGAGGTAGACAATGGGCAGGCGGATAAAAGGTGGATGTCCTGCGTGTGGTGGAGAACTGGAAATTGCCAAGTATCGTTGTCCGAATTGTGATACCGAGATTTCCGGGCGGTTTCAATCCTGTAATTTCTGCCATCTGGACCCGGAAGTGAAGCATTTTATCACGGTATTCATTCTCAAAAGAGGAAACATCAAGCTGGTGGAACGAGAACTTGGAATCTCCTATCCAACCGTCCGAAAGGAACTTCGGCGAGCCATTACCGCGCTCGGATATTCAGCAGACGAAGACGAAGTCGCTTCGATCAGCCGTTCTGAAAAATTGGCGATTCTGGATCGGCTCGAAAAGGGAAACATTGATTATGAAACCGCCATCGCGCTGTTGGAAGGCGATGCAGAAAAGGAGGTATAACATGGCAATCCTCAACATACAAAAGGAATTTTTAGGGGAAGGCGTATCGGAATTGGTGATAACGAATCCAAATGGCCGGGTTGAAATTCTGGGATGGGATCAGTCTGGTATTCAGATCAATGGTTCCATTGAGGTCCCGGGCGACACGGTGCCGGATGATGTCTTACCAACGTTCAAGGAATCAGACGGCATGATTAAAATTCAATGTGGATCAATTCTTTCGGATGATGCCGGTGATCCCGATGATGATGACATGTTTGGCTTTGATATCCATCGGATCGGTTCAGCCATCGAGCAGTCGGTCTCCGAGGTGATCTCCGATGTATCCCGTACGATTTCCGGTAAAAAGCATCATGTGGAGGCGACTGAGACCGGGGATAACGATGAAGAAAGTGAAGATGCCCGGCCCGTGTTCTCGTTGAAAGCTTTGCCGGAAAAACTCAAAGAACTCAAAACAAAACTGTCTGTCATCATCGACACGCACAAACACCCGAATATATCGAATGCCACGAGTGGAAATACCAAAACCCATCTGGAAATCCACGTTCCTCGACATCTGAATATCAGTGTCAAGAGCTTGCATGGAGTCATCTCATGTCAGAACACCACGGGAGATGTTCGATTGCATGCAACGAATGGCCCATTGCGAATGGCATCCTTGACCGGGAATGTCCGCAGTAAGACAATGAACGGTCCGATTACCATCGAAGACAGTTCGCCGGCGAGCCTGAAAGTCAAATCGATGAATGGTCCGATCAAAGCGGTGTTAGACAGCGTGTCCGGTGAGCTTTCATTTAAAACAATGAACGGTCCGATCCGGGTTGTGCTGCCACAAAACACATCCGCGGAACTGATCGCGAAATCGATGTCCGGACCTGTAAAAATTTCATCCGCAATCAATGCGACGCAGAAGAGCAACCGTAAATTTATCGGACGGATTGGTCAGGGTGGCAATGAAATCCGCATGAAAACCCTGACAGGTCCCATCACGGTACAGGTATCTGAACGAATGGAGACGCCGATAACTGTTCCGGAACCACCCGGTCCGCCTCGCCCCCCATCCGCTCCCCCTCGATCCTCCGAATCACCACAGGAGATCATTGAACGAATGCTTCAGGATGGTAAGATTACCGAAGAGGAGGCTCAAAAACTGCGTTCCGTGCTGTAGGATGGGTGTGTCGTGCGATGAATGGTTATTTGGCGGACTTCCCTGGTTATCTGAATTTTTCAAGTGTTTTCTGGAATCCCGGCAGGGACCGTTCAATGATATCCCGGCTGACACAGTATGCAATTCTGAAATATCCCGCTCGCCCGAATCCCCGTCCGGGAACGGTCAGAATCCGTTCCGACTTCAGTGCCGTCGTAAATTCGACTTCATCCGCGATGGGGCTTCGGGGGAACATATAAAAAGCGCCTTCAGGAGGGAAAACATTATACCCCATATCCTGCAGACTTTTGAGTAACAGTTCGCGGTTTGTGCGATAGGGTGTTATGTCGACCATGGCATCGGGCGCTTTTCCCAATGCACGCTGCATCAATGCCGGTGCATTGACATATCCCAGAATACGGTTACAGAAAGTGAATGCATTGATGACCTGATCGACGAATTCACAGGCAGGATTGACAGCGATATACCCCAACCGTTCTCCGGGAATGGATAATTCTTTGGAGTAGGACGTGCAGATGAAGGCATTGGGTGATATCCTGAACAGGCATGGAACGGTGACATCGCCATAGACAATGCGCTTGTAAGGCTCATCGGATAATATGAAGATCGGATGGCCGTATTCCAATGCTTTCCGGTCTATCAGACGCCCCAACTCCATCAGCGTTTCCTCGGAATAAACCCGGCCGGTGGGGTTATTGGGAGTATTGATCACAAGGGCTTTCACGGTGGGATCCATCGCTTTTTCAATGGCGGGAATATCTAGGTTGAACATGTCATCGGTTTCAACGACCCTGCAAATACCTCCGACATTGTCAATGTAATATCGATATTCAACGAAATAGGGAGCAAAAATGAGAACGGTATCTCCCGGATTGATCAATGCTTTGAGAGTCACATTCAAAGCACCGGCGGCACCCACTGTCATGATCAGATGTCTGCCGGTCATCGGAATGCCATATTCCCTCGACAGCACCTCCGCCAATCTGTCCCGCACGTCCGCATATCCGGCATTGGGCATGTATCCATGTTTTCCCGGGATTGGTTCACTCAAAGAATCTTTCAATGCCTGGATGAACCGGTCCGGTGGCTCCCCCATCGGGTTTCCCAATGAAAAATCGAACACATTCTCGGCACCCACCTGCCGTTTCAATTCATTTCCTTCTTCGAACATTCGACGGATCCATGATCCTGTTTCCATGTATGCTGCGATTTTACTCGAAATACCTATTTTCATGGTATCCCCCTTGGTTGATGATAAGAATCGGACGTCTCAGAGCGATGACACGATCCTGAACACACACGAACACGTGTATATTACTCATTCTGCTTAAACTTGCAAATGGAATCAACCAGCCATTGAATTCGCAGTTCCTGGGCAATGGCCAGAGCCTTATTGATTTCCTTGTCGTATGGAAGCCCCAATACTTTGGCTGCCATGGCTCGTTTTGACAGGCAATCCGCCAGCACGGCCTGATCGCCGGTTTTTTGGACAACTTCGATG
Organism: uncultured bacterium; assembly: GCA_964512995.1. Taxonomy (GTDB): domain Bacteria; phylum CSSED10-310; class CSSED10-310; order CSSED10-310; family CSSED10-310; genus CAZELM01. Next base: position 87,276 of record CAZELM010000011.1, on the reverse strand, counting down.
ACTTCACTGGTGATCTGAAGCACTTTTTCAGCGGAGGATTGATTCATCCGGCTGGAACTATGCAATCCGACCATTCCCATCAGACTGAAGGCAATGAATCGTTTGTTTTTGAACTTCCGAGCGATTTTCAGGGATTCCTGAGCATGCATCATGGCCATATCTTTCCGGTCCAGGGACAGGTATGCCAGAGCGGTATTGATGTGACATCGAATCAACCGCTCCTGATCACCGGACTCTGCCGCCAGATTCAATGCAAGCTGGTGATAATACAGTGATTCGTGATCTCTCAATACAATACTCATCGAACATCCCAGATTGGTCAGGCAATCGGCCTGCAGCTTGACATCATTCATCTCTTTGAAAATATCCAGAGCGGCTTTGAGAAGTGGTATGGCCCGCCACACTTGTCCCCGTTGTCCAAGCAGCGCTCCCAACTGGTTCATCACCTCGGCAACCCCAGCCTTGTCCTGGTCGTCCTTTGCCGATTTCAGGGATAGCAGCAAAAGCTTTCTGGCTTCTTTGGTATGCCCCAGCCGCCGCTCCAGACGTCCGAGCTTCAAAGATAGTTTTTTCTCTTCCGGTGCGAGGAGTTCCGGAGATAATCCGCTTCGTAAGAGATCGTCCCAGGCGGTTCGCAGGTGATCCGCCGCTTCCACATGCGCGCCCATTCCGAGGCATTTGTCGGCCGCACTATAGCGAAACCGATAGGCCTGTTCGAAAATTCCTCCCAACTCTAAATGCGTGGCTAATCGTTCAGCAACCTGGCTTTCACGGTTACGATAGATCGTCAGCAGGCAGTTCCCGGCTTTCTTGTTCAGGATTTGTTTTCGTTTTTGGGAGATATCTGACAGGATGGATTCCCTGAATTTCATATGAGTGAAGCGATAGGTATCCGGGTGATCCGGGTTTTCCTCAATGATCCGGTGACGCAATATCTGATCCAGATTGTCCAGGTAAACATCCTCATCCATATCGCACATTATTTCATGCTCGTCACCCCGAAACATTCTTCCCAGTATCGCTGCGGCCTGAAGGAGCTTTCGGCATTCCGGTCCAAGCTGGCTCAATCGATAACTGATCATCCGAGTGATTTTAGCGGGTACGGTGGTTTTGACATCTTTATCTCGTGTCCACATCCCGGAAGAATTCCATATTGATCTGTTTTCCACCAGCTTCCGGATAATTTCCAGTGCATATAACGGAATTCCCTCAGACTCCTGGTAGATATGGTCGATAATTTCGGATTCCACTTTCCCTCCGAGCATGGAATTGATGAAGTGATGCATCTCGGATGGTTCCAGCCGTGGCAATGGCATCGAAACCAGTCGGTCCTTCATGGCAAGCTCGTTTTGAAACGCCCAGAACGGATGATCTTCCCGCATGTCTTCGATGCGGTAGGTACACACGAGCAACAATCCGAAATAGTTGCTGTCTTCCTGGCGAAGTGCCTGAAGCTGGATGATGGCTCGAAGCAAATCGATATCGCTGCGGCCTGCCAGATGGAGGTCCTCCATGAAAAGAATGATGGTATGGTCTTTGGACAGAGATTCCAAAACCTCCAGCACCAATCCGGCGATGTCCCGCAGTTCCAGATCCTGTGGAGGGAACGATCCATGATTGGTGGCCTGAATACGGGTTTTTGTCAACCGGTCCAAGGCATCTTCAGCGAGCACCCAGTCCACGGATGCCATGTTTCGTTTCGCAGTCGATATTCCTTTCTGGAGCGCTTGAAAAATGCCCCGATGAATGGAATCCCCCTCCAGATAGGTCCCCTTGCAGACAATTCGGGGTAATAATTCCGGAATACGTTCCAGTTGGAGCAGGAACCGGCTTTTCCCGATACCGGCTTCACCATAAACAACGACAGCCCGGATTTTTCCCGTTATGGCGAGATTGACCTCGTTCCGGAATGCCGATATTTCATCGGAGCGTCCGATCCAGGTCGGTTCAAATAGATTTCCTCCCGCAGGTACTGCATCTCCGACCCGGATCTCAATGGGTTGGGAAGACATCAGATTCCGCAAACGCCGAGCGATATCCAATGCGGATTTGGGGCGATCAACCGGGCGTTTGGACAGCAACTCCAGAATAAGACAATCGAGTTCCGGCGGAATAAAGGGATTGTGGTTCCGGGGAGGTTCCGGATTCCGCATCTGCTGCATTCCGATGAGAACCATGGGATTATCGGAATAGAATGGTGCGTTTCCAGTCAGACCCTCGTAAAGGATAATTCCCATGGAATACAGATCTGATCGCGGATCAACCGCTTCGCCAATCGCCTGTTCCGGAGCGACATAAATCATGGAACCCATGATCATGTTGGGCTGAGTTTGAGTGCAGTTCGGATCCCGCCAGAATATCAATCCGAAATCCAGTAATTTGACAAGGGGAGTGTTTCCCGGCGGCAGGACCATAATATTGGATGGTTTGAGATCCCGATGTACCATACGTTGGGAGTGTATATGATGTATGGGTTCACAGATATCGGCAATATAGCCAATGAATTGCAGAATCCAATCCCAGTTTTTTCTGAAATTGAGTGAGATTTCATCTTTCAATGTTCTGCCAGGAACATATTCCATGAGAAAATAGTTTTCCTGATCATCCATCACCAGTTCTTCCACCTGAATAATACCGGGATGATTCAGGGACTTCAGAACCCGAAACTCCCTCCGGAACCGCTGGCTGAGGAATGGATTATTCAGACCTGTTTTCATCACCTTGGCAGCTCGAAGCGTACCATCGACGGGATGCTGGACGAGAAAAATGGTTCCCATACCACCTTCCCCAAGCTTCCGAATGACTTTGTTGGGTCCGATATATGATGGAATATGATCCATTGAATCTCCTTATTTCATAAACAGATTTGATTTTTATCAAAAATTTGAGATATCGTCAATCTGTGATTTCAGCGGTTATGGCATTATGATCAAGCCGGCATGTTCTTTTTCATAGGTCGCAGGATAAATCCATGATGAACTTTCATTGAAGCGAGATTGATATCGGATCAGATTTAAATGAAATTGTTCAGAATCATGCGTTAATCCGATCTCCGTGAATGGTATCTTGATCTCCAGTCTCCATCCATTGGAAGACATTCCAGATGCAACCGATACATTCCCATTCCAATTCTGATCCAATTCCGGCGGATCTTTTAACGGAGTGGCAGGCACGATTCCCTGGCGATCAAAAACAACACCATTGGGATTGATGATCATCTGAGTGAGTCTACAGGGCGTCTCACTGGACCAGAACATGAAAAAAATGCAATCTCCTTGAAATACGGGATTATCGCGATCTGTGCCAACGATATTTGCTTCCGGCATCCGGCTCTCTGTTGCATCGACTCCCAGATATAAAGCGGCATCATCACGAAGCAGCCGGATGGATGTTGGCTCGATCGAGGAAACACCCCCATCTTCACTCCCCCAATCCGATATCACCAGCCCATCGGACCAGACTGTCTCATCGAGTAATCCATTTATTTGAGGAGTTGTTGCCGATTTTTTCAGAACATGCCTCCGATTGCAGTTCATGGGGATCCTCAGGGGATACTCCGTACCATCAGCCATAGGGCATTGAATTGTCAGAACAGGCAAGGGGTATAGAGAAGAGCCATGAAGAGCGGATTGAAACGAAACACTGAGATCGGAATCGGTAATGGAATAGCTCCCGTAAGCCGGCTGGATGGTCCAAGGCGTGCCATCGATGTGCCAGGTATAGCGTCCGGAGATACTCCCCATCTTTTTCGAGAATTGTATCTGCCCAGATAGTGGCGTGCTATTGGCGTCGTCGATGGTCACAGATGCCATTTGACAGAACATCTCCTCATATTGATCATGCTGCTGACTCTTCTCGATGGTCAGGAAGTCCATCGGTAAAATCGATCCGGCTTTGATCAATGAAAATTGCAATTTTCCATTTTTCAGCGTCAGGTAGCCGTACTGATAAAAATCTCCATGGGCTTCGTTTGAACCGAGATGCCCTCCGGAAGAGCCGACCATCACATAATGAATACCATCCCGAACCGCTGAAACATACCGGTGAAAATGCCCGGAAAAAACCCAATCGACTCCATACTTGACAAAAAGATCATGCATTCGGTTGGATTCGTTCATTTGAAATGTGTCATACCAGAATGGTTTATGGATGAATAGGCATGTCACGGGAGCGGTTTTGTGGTCGAGCAAATTTTTTTCCAGCCATTCGAGCTGATCCGTTCCCATTTCATCCCAGTCGGAAGCAGTGCTGTTATCAAGAACAATGAAGTGAATCGATTGATAATCGAAAGAATAATAGCGCTGCTGCCCGGTTCGTTCGGTATAAATCTTCCGGCTGATCTCATTGAAGATATCATTATTGCCAGGGGCATAATAAATCGGGCACGCCAGGATTTTCAATGCGTCCTGCACGAGATCCCATTGTCTGTGAATCGCTGTTTCATCCGGCTGGGGTCCTTCGATCAGATCACCGACATTGATCATAAAATCCGGTTGGATGACCTGGATTTCATTCAGAATACTGGAAAAAACAGCCGGGTCAGCATCACCGGTACGATCACCCAATATGACGCCTCGGAAGTCAGCATTTCCATTGGTAATCAACAGGACTGAGCACCAAAAAATGAAACTCGTCATTCGGTTTAGATTATTCATGAAATCGTCTCCTAATTTTATCGAACCATTGTTGGAAAGTAAATTTGTTCCACACCAGACAATCAGATGATAACCGTTCAGTGGCACAGCGAGATCCATCAATGCAATGGACCGTTCGTCTGGATGGTTTCAAGAGGAAGTCAGTTTCCGGAGGATTTTAATTTGGTGAGCAGTATTTTTCGTATTTTTTCGGGAGGGTCGTCATCGAGGAGGGATTTCAGGATGCCGGGATCTTCCAGTCGTCCAATGGCTATCTCCCGGACGTGATCGGAGTAATCATCTCGTGCCAGACGTTCAATAATATCGGGATTCCGAATTGACCGCGCAATGACTGCTCTGACTTCCGGCAGGCAATTCTTGCGAGTGAGATCTTCCAACAGGTCCTGCCGGGCGATACGTTCGGCTGCAATTCTGGCTACTTTCCCGTTTGGCTCCTGGTAGGCAATCTCAGCAAGAATCAGTTCATCGGATATATTCCGGACTGCGGCTTCCCGAACTTTGGGATTTCGTTCATTGTGGAGTATTTTCAAAAGGGATTCCGATTGCGTAAGAGTAGTTGTTATGGCAGTGCGAACATCCGCATTTTTATCGGTCTGTGCCAAAACAAGCCTCAACGACTCATTCGTGATACGCAGCGCCGCATCCTGGCGGACATCCGCTTCTTTGTCCGTTTGGGCAATGGAGTAAAGAGTATCCTGATTCGAAAGGACAGATATGATATATCGCCGTATTTCTTTAATATGAGCGCGTTGTGCAATACTCCCGAGTGCTTCCGGATCATTGATCAACGAAACCGCTTCACGCGCAATGACCGGATTGCGGTCTGTTTGAGCGATATCGATCAATAATATCTGATCCGAGAGACTACGGAGGGCCGCCAGTCGGATTTCCGTGGACACCTGGTTGTGAATGACTTGTTCAAGGATCGTATTATCCGTAATTCTCTGAATGGCTGCGATTCGGACATTCTCGTCCGGATCGTTTTCGAGAAGATGCACCAATAGTCTCTGATCCGAGATTTTTTCGACTGCCTTTCTGCGAACTTTTGGATCAGAATGTTTCCATTTAGATTTAAAAAAGTCTAAGAGTGCCATCGAGATGATATTTTTAAAGGTATTTTTTTGAAAAATCAAGATCTCAGACGGGCAATCGCATTTCAATCTGAGGATCGAGCCATCGACGATATGTTAAATTATTCGAGTTGTGAGTCCGATTTATCGATCGGATTGGTGGTTACAGAGTTTGCTCTCAACTCGAATGAAATCGAGATGGGCATCCAATTGCCTGAACAGCTCCCGAGCGCTTTGCAGATGGTTGACACCTGCATCAGCTTCTCCTGACCGGAACGCCAGGTCAGCCAATTTCTCGAGTGATAGCGCTTCACCTAATTTATATCCGACCATCCGATCAATCCGGATCGCTTCGGTCAGTTCTTTTCGAGCGTGATCGAGATGCCCATTCAGGATGCTGACTCCAGAGCGGATCATCAGACTTTCGGCGATCCCCGGCCAGATTCCCTGGTTTTCATAATACCGTTTTGCTTCTGTAATCAAGGGATCTGCTGCAACAGGATCAGACTGGTCGAGAAATAACTCCGCACGCATCAGTTGAATATTGGCGATCAAAATGGAATATTTCAATTGTGAAGCCAGTTGACGGGCTTCTTCGAGCAGAGACAGGGAGATGTCTTGTTTTTTCTTTTTTCGATAAATGATCGACTGATTGTAAAGTGATTCTGCCTGACCCGGCCAATCGTGGCTGCGTTTGCTGTAAGTCATTCCTCGGGAGAAATCCGACAAGGCACATTCCAGTTCTCCCCGGATTGATGCGGAAACGCCACGGTTATTATAAAGCATCCCCGTGAGAACGGGAGCGTCAATGGCATCGATGCGATCGAATGCCTCATTAAATAGCTCCATCGCTTCAGTCGTTTTGCCAAGTTCCAGCTTGATCAATCCGATATTGTTGAGGCATTGCGCGTATTCTATTGGCATGGCATTCTGTTTAAAAACGGATGCAGCGGTTTTCAGGTGATCCGAAGCCTGATCGTAACTCCCAAGATTCCTTAAAAATCCACCTTGATATCGGAGAATTTTGGCCTGGATCAGCGGATTTTTTTGATTTTCATCGAGTGGAAATCGTCTGGAAAAGTCCAACGCTTCTTTCACATAGCCCAACAGATCAAGCATTTCCATGATTTTAAAGCAGAGACTGCTCGGTTGATGAACGGGACGTTTTTCGAGGGGGAGATCATGGATGCAGGCGATTATCTGATGAACCGCTGATGTCGACCGATGCTGGTCCAGAGCGACATGGCTCATAATGCAATGAAGGGAAGCCATGATCATTTCCAGCCCTGAGGCGTTTTCTGAACATGAATGAAGATATTCCCGAACTTTGTTTAACTGGTCTGTCCAATAATCATGGAATTGATTCACGCACTTTTTTGACTCCCAACCACCTATCGATTGTCAATGAAATACCGTGGTAACTTGGATATAATGCAAAAAAAATGCCGAGTCTAATTGGGAGGTAATGCATGGACGTCGCCTTCGCCTCGATTGGCTGCAACCGCATAAAGAGAAAAGTGATTAATTTCAAAGATGAATCGGTGATGTTTTTGATCATGATACCCATGCTGCGGAACCCATGTTAGATTGGATGGATCCCAATAATAACAGAAGGGTTCTCCACAATCATCATATTCCAGACCATATTGAAGAATCAGGAGAGCGGGTTCATCGAATTCGGTTCCGGATGGGCCAAATCGATAGGATGTGATGAGCAGATCATCTTTTGTTTCCGTGCAAGCCTCGCCCCAGAGACTGCCTCCTTCCAGGAATCCTCCTCCGCGTATACATAGTCTGGAACCCTGATCCAGAGCCAGGCAGCCGCCGCCACCCGGCGGGAAATATCGCTGATGGTAATCACAATCGCTGCTCCCAGAATCCGATGAACCTAGAATCCCATCAACACTTGCGGAAACAATGAGGAATCCTAATACTAAGATCCATCGAAATTTTGTCCATTTCATATGATTCCCTTTCTTTGGGTTTCATTCACCCAATGCATCTGTCGATATTTCAAACGGATTCAAATCAGTTTTTCATGTTGATATCGTAAAATCCGAGTCATCGTCCTCGATTTCCGAATACTTCAAACTATTTCCTATTTTATATAAATAAATTTTTCGTAACAACCGACTTCTGGGAATCCCCAATATCCGGGCCGCATGAGATCGATTTCCATCAGTCAGTTCCAGAACCTGTCGTATCAATTGCTTTTCAACATCTTTCAGTTGAGCGCCCCCATTGTTCAGGATAATGCGAAACGAAGATTCCATCTCTGGCTTCCACTGATCCGATAATCCAATATCTCCTGGTTGAATAATACCATGCTCGCGAATAATCACCGCACGCTCAATGACATGCTTTAATTCTCTGACATTTCCAGGCCACCTTTCTTCTTCCAATAACCGTAAAGCGATTGGTTCAATATCTGTGACAGTTAATTGATACTGGGTTCGAAAATGTCCTAAAAAGTGATAGGCAAGAAGAGAAATATCTTCTATTCGATCACGAAGCGGCAGCAAACGAACCGGAAAGACATTGAGCCGATAGTACAAATCCCTTCGGAATTTCCCCTGATCCGTCAACTCCGCAAGGTCTTCATTGGCGCAGGAAATGATCCGGGACTGAAAGCTCATTTCCTTCTTCCCGCCGATCCGTCGAAACCGCTTTTCTTCAATACATTTTAAGATTTTTGCTTGAAGACTCAGTGGCATGCAACCAATTTCGTCCAATAACAACGTACCATTTTCCGCCAGTTCCAATAAGCCCTGTTTCCGATGTTGAGCACCGGTGAATGCTCCACTCTCATATCCGAATAACTCCGATTCCAATAACTCCGATGGAATGGCCGCACAATTGATTTCCACCAGATCCCCACTCGTTTTGGAATGTTTGTGGATGAGCCGTGCATACAACCCTTTTCCCGTACCGGTTTCTCCCTGTATTAAAACACTGAGCTGTGGCAATCGAGAAATTTTACCCAATAGTTCTCGCAACTTTTGTGTATATGGGCTGTTTCCCACCAAATCATTTCCATCGACACCCGATAGGAACTCGGAGCTACAATGTTTGAGCCATAATTCATATAAGTTGGAGATTTCTCCAGGCAACCGTGAGATGTCACTGTCTAATAAAAAAACATCCCGTGCGCCATCTTTTACCCATTTGACGGCTCGTGATACATCGCCAACCCGGTCAACAACGAAAACCGGTGATTCATGGTGAACGCCCTTTACAGCCTTGAGATCATGCATTGCCTGTTCCGCATCAACGATGATTAGCTGAATGGTATTGGGATGTGCTGACAGTTGATCCGCATCGCGTATCGAATGGACACACATCAGGGGTCCGTCCGGCAAAAAAGGCCGAACTAAATCACCAAATCGCGATTGCCCCAGGATGATGATATTAAAGTAGTTCACAAAAGCGTAATCTCCGAGTCCGCCTCTCGATCGATCTCATCATTATCATAATCTATTTCGCTTCATTTTTCCAAAGGATCTGACACAAAACGCTCCATGCCCGTCCACCACCCGCTCGTTTGATCGGACCGAGCATCGTATTGGGGATTGCGAATCCACTATTTTCGTTCGTAATTTAATATATTCATGATCAAACATCTCACGATAATCCGATTCCGCGCACTCCATTTATCGAAACCTCTCATTTGGCTTTAATTTTGCTACTTACTTAAATCGGCAGCGAAACAGAGAGTTTGGCTCCACGCCAATCCTTGAATTTTGACAGATTCATCCCGAAAGGAGGGCTTTGGATGATTACTAAATCGTGCAATTAAGTTTCGGAGTTTTTTTTCATCGCCGGATGAAATGGATGCCGAACCAGTGATCGTAGATTATTACATTCACTGGTTATAATCATGAGGGATTTTTGAAGTTGTAGGAATATGAGGCATGTTGAAATCCCGCATGAACAAGAACGACTGAAAGTTATTTGTGCGTAAGTTTCCTATACCCAAGCTTTATAAAACCCCAATCTAATGAACCCTCTTTTCATTTTACCCCGTGGAAAGAGGGTTTTTTCTTGGATTATTACGAGAATCCATCCATGAAGATGACGCCTGCATCGCTTTCTTTTGTTTCTTAAGCTATTATACTTACGAACATCGCCGGAGACTCGCTTTCACATACCGACTGATTGTTCTGAATCCGTTCCCTGAAATACAGTCGTACGTCCGATTTCATTTCTGAGTCTATGGTCGCCGAGATGTTCATTGTATCCATTTAGGCATGTTTTTATCTTTATGGGAGCAATTTTTTGTGCTATCATATTTTGGAGGGTATGTTTGTGAACAGCAATCATCAGTCCAGTAATTCAGAAACACAGGCTGAAAATACAAAACCGATGGTTTCGATCGTGATTCCTGCGTTCAACGAAATTCATACTATTGAGGAGGTTTTCCGACGGGTGACGGCCGTTTTCAGAGATTGGGATCGAAACCATGAGATTATATTCATTGATGATGGTTCTTCCGATGGCACGCGTGAATTGATCCGGAGTTTCCCTGGACGGGCGGTTGGAGTGAAGTCCATTCTGATGGCTCGGAATTTTGGACAGCAGGCTGCTGTTGCCGCTGGTTTTGAGAAAGCCCAAGGTGAATACATCATCGCGATGGACTCCGATCTGCAAGTAGACCCAATCGATATCCCCCGATTGGCAGAAAAAATGGATGAAGGATATGATATTGTTGCGGGATACCGGGAAACTCGGTTGGAGGGTTTTTGGACTCGGAAACTTCCCAGCCTACTGGTCAATAAATTTTTTAACGTTTTCTTTAAATTGCCATATCGCGACATGGGATGCGGCCTTCAGGCATTCCGAAAAACGATTCTTGAAGGGATTGACCCATTCAGTGCGATGTATGCACACCGTGCGATTTATGCGGTCTGGAGAGGGGGCCGATTTGCAGATATCCCGATTACCTACCGGGAACGACAGGCCGGCACTACGAAATACAGCATAGCGGATTTGATTTTCTTCTTCCTGGATATCATCCTGACATTTCTCCGGATGCCGATCCAGTTGGTATTCTTTTTTTTGTTGGGTTCGTTTCTCCTTGGAGTTGGCGGCCTCTCTACATTGATCACCATCATCATGACCTTGACGAGTGGGTTGCCATCATCTGGATTGTGGAGTTTCAATTTGTTTGTCGTTTTTTCTGGGTTGATCATCATCACGTTTGGATTGATCAATGAACGGATCAACCGGATCGATCATCGCGTTCAGAAAACACCGATATTTGTCATAGAATCGATCATTGAACATGGAAGTATCAAAACAAATAATGAGGAGTAACAATCATGAAACGTAGACGTATCAAGAAGATTCTTCTGATCAATCCTCCCAATTTCATCTGGCAGGATAAGGACCGCAAACGTGTTGATTTTCCGATCGGCCTGGGTTATTTGGGCGCCATGCTCAAAATGGAAGGATTCGAGGTCGAGGGTCTGGACATATTGATGGAAGGTTTTTATCAGGAATTCGAACCCAAAGACGGGAAAATACGGTTCGGTTTGACGGATGAGCAGATCAAGCAAAGAATAGATGATTTCAAGCCCGATGTCGTCGGTATCTCCAATATGTTCAGCAATGGCTTCTTTTCTGCGATCCGATTGGCCAGGATGGTCAAAGACATTGATCCCGACATCATCGTGTTGCTCGGAGGAAACCACGCTTCGACCTTACCAGAAGACTGTCTGAGACGAAGCCAGGGGAGTGTGGATTTTGTGGTGATCGGGGAAGGAGACTATACTACAGGAATTCTTTTGAGAGCTATTTCGCGGGGAGCGGACTTATCCAGAATTCCAGGCATTGCCTATATCCAGGAAGACGGTAACAGTGTGGTCAACCCCTTTATTGAGCCAATTCATAATGTCGATATACTCCCATACCCCGACCGCCTCATGTTCTCTATTTACAAATACTCTGAAATCGGCCGGCCACACGGAGATGACCTCCGGTTTACTCCCTATACGACCTTCGTATCCAGCCGCGGATGCCCCTTCCATTGCACATTTTGTGCGGCATTCAATGTTCACGGCCGGACATATCGTCCCCGGAATCCGGATCTTGTGCTGGATGAACTGGAGTATCTGGTGAAGGAAATGGGAGTTCGGGAGATTCACTTCGAAGATGACAATCTGACGTATGACCGTGAACGCGCCAAAAAGATCTTTCAGGGGATGATCGACCGCAAATTGAATCTGGCATGGATTCCCAGCAATGGCCTGGCGTTCTATACATTGGATCGAGAAATTTTAACGCTGATGAGAGATTCCGGGTGCTATACCGTTTGGATTCCCGTAGAAACCGGAGATCTCGTTACGCTGAAGCGCATCAAAAAGCCGACACAAATCGAGTCGTTCAAGGAGATGGTCCCGATCATCAAGGAACTCGGCATGATTGCCAAAGGATTGTTCATGTTCGGATTCCCGGGCGAAACGCGGGAACAGATGGAGAATACATTTCAGTTGGCCAAAGATCTGGATCTGGATTATGCCACATTTTCTCTGCTGACACCCCTTCCGGGTACGGAAATCTGGGACCAGGCACTCGAAATCAATCCCGAGTTATCCGATCCCAATTATGATTGGGAACGCCTGCAATTCGGGATCAGCAATCTGATGGTTGACGGCATGACCCAGGAAGAACTGCTCCGCCTGCGCCGAAAAGTCTGGCTCGAAGTCAATTGGAATCTCCGGGAGGATCAAGATCCACCAGCGGGTATGTAATCAGGTCTGGTATGCGCTATCGATTACATCGCTTAACACGGAAAAAGATAAATCAACAGCTCAAACAGGACGAAGATTTCCGTGTGACCTGGGTTCCAATCCAGAGAAGGCTTATTCAATCTGAATGAAACTCCGACGAATCGCCTGTAAATTGGGTGCCGGTTGCTTCACGACAGCCATTCTCATCATTTTCATCGAGTTGATATCCGCCGGTATATTGACCTGTTTGCCACAGAATCCATCCCAGCCTCCGCCGCCGGCCCGTCGTACCGGCACCGCACCGCTTCTGATGGAGGCACCACAGTACCTGACGGATGATCCATTGACACTGAGCACTCTGAAGCCGGGGTTTCAGGGGATGGGTCAAGGTGTTCCGGTCCGGATCAATGCCAAGGGTCTCCGAGGACCCGAAATTCCGGAATCCAATCCAGATCCCTTTCGAATACTCTGTTTAGGTGATTCCATCACATTTGGATGGGGAGTTGAGGAAATAAACACATATCCGGCCCAGTTACAGTCCATCCTGATGGAAGAACATCCCGATACACCCATCGAGGTGATCAATGCCGGTATCCCGACTCAAACCAGTTATCAAGGATACCTTCGTTTGAAACATACCGATCTTCTGAAGAGCACATCGGCGGATTTGGTTATTATTTGCTATGGATTCAACGATCAGACCTTGCATAAAGAATCAGATCGGGTCCGCTCCAGATTGGTCCGGATTGAAAACCATGAGCCCGGAATCATGCTCCAGATGCTTCGGAAAACGAATACGTATCAAGGTCTGAAGCGGTTATTCCGCCCATTGATTGCGACACGATCGTCGGTCTCCAAAGAGCGGAAAGTACGTGTGCCGGAAAAAGAGTTTTATGAAAACATCGTCGAGATGATCCGGATCGTTCGATCAAATGAAGCCAAACCCATTCTGATGAATCAAATCTACGCAAGGTTTACTCCGTCCGCTTACAATAAAAATCTGTCTCAAGCCGCAGAAGAAATGAACATCTCTTGTATCGATGTCCTGGACGCATTGCAGGCCGCATCCCGGAACCTGCCAGCCGGTGAATCCATTTTTCTGGATGATTGCCACCCGACTGCGCTGGGTTGTCGAGCCATTGCTCAGAAAACAGCCCGATCACTCCATGATTCAATCCCGTAGTTTCCATCATTGTTTATCATTACTCAGTATCTTCCTGATTGGATTGTTTTTATATTATCCTGTTCTGGACGAATATTTCTATGCGGATTCGTATGTGCTCGCAAACGCAACATTGAAAGATCTCTCACGTCCATTTTTTGCTGGTGCGTATTATCGTCCGGTAATCATCCTGTCTGCCTTGATCGATACCTGGCTGTGGAATGGGTCGGTTGTTGGATTCAATCTGACCAACCTGCTCATGCATATCCTCAATGCCAGTCTGATATATGGAATCGGCCTGTCATTGGGATGGTCACCCTTTCCGGCATCTATAACCGGACTGATCTTTCTGCTTCATCCCGCAGGCGTTGATTCAACGGCATGGATCGCGGGCAGATGCGATCTGTTTGTCACCACCTGGATACTCCTGTCTGTTTTAGTCTGGATTCGGACAGCACCTGGATGGCGTCAGTACAGCCTGATCATGTCCTGCCTTCTCCTGGGTATGTTCTCTAAGGAATCGATGGTAATGGGACCCTTTTTGCTCATCGGTCTTGTGTATATTTTACCCGTGAAACTGACTCGGATTACTCTGAACGGATTCCATCTCGCCGTTTTCTTTTTCCCCATCGCCATCAGTATGGTCGTCCGCTTTCTTGTCATTGGAGATGCCGCTTGCCGAATATCACTGGACTCCCATTCTGCTCTCACGGGAATAACGTTAGTGCATCGCATCGCTCGTTATGGATTGTGGCTGATGGGCGGCGGGTTGCGGGTGAATTTTCTTCACATCAATCCATCGTTTCCAGGTTGGCTGCCATGTGTGATCGTTTTCGGTATCGCTTCAGGCTTCTTGTTGTATTGCCGATGGACCCGATGGGGATGGTTCTGGTGTTTACTGTTCATCATACCATCCTTGAATATCGAGGAATCATTACGTTATCTTTATACATCTTCCGCAGGAATCGCTGCGTCAATCGGTACGGTTTTCGCTCTTCTGTGGAGTCGTCCATTGAAGCCATGCCGCTGGATGGTGGTTACCCTGTCTGGAATTCTGCTGGGATCATTGGGGCTTCAGTCGCAGAACCATATCCGGGCATGGGCCCTGGTTCGGCATGAAGACGCTTATGTAGCGAAACGTCTGATGCAGCAGTTACGCGACTGGCCGGATCATGGCCAGATTTTCGTGTATGGTCTGGGTCAACCGGTAACGGATGGAAATGATGTGTTTTTCGCCAAGGCTGCTCCCCATGCACTCAAATTAATGGCTCGCAATCAGACAATTCGATGGTTGACGGATCTATCCGACTATGATGATCAGCACCCCTTGACCATTTTTCATCTGAAGGAGTCGGTATTACAGATCGATCCGGATGCGGAACACCGACTTAGGCGATTCATGCAGGCGGTACGAGCACAGCCAGGTGAAGACATTATCCTGAGCCAGCGGGATGCCCTATCCGGTATTGAGAACCCATGCGAGGGAGTATACGATCTGACGGCTGATCCATTTCAACGTCCATGGTTGAAATTGACCGCAACCATGCCGGACCGGCCTGCGTTGCGGAGTAATCCCCGGGGGGCGATTTATTGGCGCTACGCACACGATGAAACCTGGAACGACTACCAGAAGATCCTGTTTCCCATACGCCGAAACAGTCAGGGGATCGTAAACGCGATGATTCATATCGGCAATCTCATCGCATATCGCGATGATCCTGTAGAACAGATAAAAGTGGAAATTCCATGGCAAAGTGACTGCACTATTGCTAATTTAATGGTCGCCATGACGGCTGACTCAAAATCGACACCTCCATTACGTTTTAAAGGCCAGGTTATGGTTGCGGAATAATGGGAAGGATATCAAAAATGAAAACGCTCTGGTTATATCAAACAGTTCTGATTGTGTGCATTCTGATACTCGGAGGATGTAAATCGGAAGTGGTGCTGGATCAGGTTGATACACGCAGTCTGGCGAATATTCTCTCTGATCATCCGGAGGTGCTGGAAACGTCAGAAGCAGTCATCAATGGAACCGAATACAGAATTTCCCGAGCCATTATCCCTCCGGCAAAGGACTATCAGTACATTTCTTTCAGTCAGCCGATCGATCTGACAACTCTGTCGGATTTTGCAGGAATCCGGTTATACCTGCGTTCGGATCAATACCCGGTCTCGTTCCGGGTGAGTCTGATTCCAACTGAAGCAGAGATATCTTACGGTGACACGTATGATTTTTATTCCGATATCACACTGGAGTCTGGACAGTGGCAGCTTTTTGAGTTCCCATTTTCCGAGTTCTATGGAAATTTTGCTCAGTTGGATTATGAAGTGAATCGGTTTCCATTATCCAAAGTGAAAACGTGTTTGTTGACGATTGATTTGGTCGAGGTCAACCCTGATCCGTTGATTTACGAAATTGGTCCATTGATGGCCTATCGCAATGTTCCCAAATACACATTTTTCAGGAGGTAATTTTGAAACTCAGTATCGTTATTCCAACCAAAAATGAAGAGGCCACATTGGAGTCTGTTTTGAAGGGGGCATTGAAATATGCCGATGAATTGATTGTGATCGATGGCCATTCCACAGATGAGACTCCTTTGATCGCCCGGAAATATGGTGTCAAACTGATACAGGATACGGGTCATGGAAAGGGAGAGGCCATGCGGATGGGGATCAGTGTATTCACTGGAGATATTCTGTTGTATATGGATGCGGACGGATCACATCTCCCGGATGATATTCCGCGATTAATTGAACCATTGAGCAGGGGGGATGCAGACATGGTTGTCGGTTCCCGGTTTAAAGGAGGGTCCGATGAACTGGTCGGAAATATGAACCAGTTGTTTCGCATCACAGGTTCCAATATCATCACGACCTTTATCAACTACCGGTGGCGGATCCATTTGACGGATACGCAGAATGGATTCCGAGCGTTAACTCGGGAGGCGGCAGAAGCGTTAGATCTGAAAGTCGATGGCTTTCCGATCGAAACAGAAATGGATATCCAACTCCTTCAGAGAGGATTCCGGATCGGCGAAGTCCCTGCGCATGAATATCGCCGGGGAGGTGGTGTGTCCAAAATCCAGTTGATGAAAATCTGGCATCAATACCCGTTGTTGTTACTGAAAACGCTCCTTAAACCGCGGTATCTTCCAGGAGCATTGTCCCGACTGATTGCGTATCAGGAATCCGATCGGCTCCCATTGACATATCAGGGGACGGATTTCCGGTTATTGAGTCAATGATCTTGGTATCGGATTCTGCTGGAGATGTGTCGCAATGCGATGAGCCAGCATGGAGAACCGATTATCCAATCGCTGATCGTTAATAGCCAGTTCCAACGCATGTTTCATGCCGACCAGGATAACCATTTTTTTCCCACGGGTGACTCCCGTGTATAATAATTGCCGCCGCAGCATCAGAAAATGCTGCGTATGGACCGGAATGATGACCACGGGATACTCGCTCCCCTGAGATTTATGAATGGAACAGACATATGCGAGCGTGATTTGATCCATCAGTTCCCGTGGGTACATCAACTCCCGGTCTCCAAACCGGATTTCCAAAGATTCATTGTCGATGATGCGTGAAATTCGGCCGATATCGCCATTGAACACATCATAATCATAATTATTTCGAAGTTGCATGACCTTGTCGCCCACCCGCAGGGTATGTTTTCCGAATTGGACCGGTTTATTGGCGGGATTGAATACTTTCTGTAATACAGCGTTCAGATGAGTGACACCGAGGCTTCCCCGATGCATTGGAGACAGAATCTGGATGTCATCGATGGGATTGATCGCCAGATGTCTGGTGAGTCTCGATGGCAATCGACAAATGAGATCGATGATTTCATCCGGATCATCTTTTTCGATAAAATAAAAATCACCCTGATCACCATGTTGTCCCGCATCCGGCATCTCGCCACTCAGTATCCGGTGAGCATTTGTGATGATCCGGCTTTCCGATGATTGTCGAAAGATGCGCGTCAGTCGGACGACAGTGGCTATTCCGGACTGAATCATATCCGAGAGCACCTGTCCGGGACCGACGCTGGGAAGCTGGTGTGCATCTCCCACAAAAATCAGCCGGCAATCATCTTCCACCGCTCGCAACAACGCTGTGGCCATACCGAGATCCAGCATGGAGCTTTCATCGATGATGATAAAGTCTGCGGGCAATTTTCGGCCAGTATGATAGGCGAATGATCCCGTCTTGGGATTGAATTCCAGAAGCCGATGCAGGGTCGTGGCCGGTTGACCGGTGGTTTCCTGAAGCCGCTGCGCAGCCCGGCCGGTTGGCGATGCCAGGAGAACCCGGTAGCGTCTGATTACGTGGAGTATCAATGTCACTAATGTTGTCTTGCCGGTTCCGGGGCCACCCGTGAGTATTAAAATGGGAAATTCTTTGATCAGGTTCAGGATCTCTTCCTGCTGGGGATCAGGAACCCTGTTCATAGTTTCATGCCAGTAATGAAGCACTGCTTTGATGTCGAGATTGAGAGGTGTTCGGGGAGATCGCGCCAATCGGACCAGATGCGCCGTCAATTCCGATTCCATTCGATCCATGGATGGCGTAAAAACGAATGGTTCTGCGTTGGAGTTGATCTGCTGGATCAGAAGCCGGGATTCGAGCATCGTCATCAAATGCTGTTCGAGTTTTTCGGGAGATTGGTCGATGCGTTTACCCGCCTGGATCAGTAATTGGTCGCGGGGTAAACAACTATGACCATGATCTTCTGCCTCATGAAGTTCGTATCGGATAGCCGCTTCACATCGGCTTGGGGAATCGGGCGCGAGCGCCAGCCGTCCGGCGATTTTATCGGCTGTGAGGAAACCGATACCGGAAACCTCTTCAGCCAGACGATATGGATTCTCCCGAATGGCTGACATGGCAAAAAAACCATACTGCCTGATGATTTTTTTGGCTGTTTCCGAACCGATATCCATGGACTTCAGAAAAATGGCCGTATCTGCAATCGCTTTTTTTTCCTGCCACTGCCGAATGATTTCCTGATATTTTTTGTCACCGATTCCCGGAATATCTTTTATTTTTTCCGGGAATTCGTTGAGTATCCCGATGATATCCGGACCCAGATGATCGATCATCCGACGGGCGAGTTTCAATCCGATGCCCGTGAATTGTCCCGCGAGGTATTTTTCGAGCCCTTCCTGGGTATCCGGTTGCAGCTCCTGAAATCCAGAGACATGAAATTGCGTGCCGTATTTACTGTCAGACGTCCATCGGCCGTATATTTTTAAGCGCTGACCCGGCTGAACGCCGTCCAGGTTGCCAATGATCATCTCCCGATGATGATCCGGTTCTGTCTTGACTGAGATGACACGAAAACCATTTTGTTCAGCAAATACAATCCGTTCAACTCTTACAGTGAGCGATTCCTCTAAGACATGATCAGGCACTCGGAATAGGCACTCTCTTTAAGGCAGCGATCACTTCATCCATGTCATAAAACCGGTCTTCGGGATCCCGTTTCATGCATTTGAGAATCGCATATTCCAAATCCTCGGGAAAATCAGGATTCATGGCGCGGGGGGGATTGGGTTTCCCTTCCTGATGAAGCTGGATCACTTCAAAGATCGTTTTCCCCTCATAGGGCAACACTCCCGTGAACGCTTCATACATGACGACACCAAAAGAGTAAATATCGATGCGCTGATCGATCATCTCCGGTTCGATTATCGCGAGTTCCGGAGCCATATAATCGGGAGTTCCAAAGGACAGTTCTTCGGTGGTTTTCAACAACGCTCCAGCAACTGACGCAATCCCGAAATCACCCATTTTAACGATGCCTTCGCAGGTCAGGAGGATGTTCTGGGGTTTGACATCCCGGTGGATAATGCCTGTCTCATGAGCTGCTCGTAAGGCAGAGGCGATCTGGATGAAAATCTGAATCAGGTCGGCATAACTGAGCGGCCAGTGATCATAACTGTATTGATTCAGATCTTTACCCTTGACCAGTTCCATCGTAATATAATGAATACCGCCGCTTTGCCCGATATCATGGACGCGAATGACATTGGGATGTGCAACCTTTCGGGACAGGCGGACTTCACTCAAAAAGGACTCCATCGCATCTTCGGCAATTTCAGGATTCAGGATCAGAATTTTCAAGGCGATTTCTTCATTCAGCCGCTGATCATACGTCCTGAATACGGCTCCCTGCCCCCCTCTTCCCAGACGTTCCAGAATTTTATAGCGATCATCAAGAATGTCGCCCGGTTTCAGCGAACGCGGGTCGAGCGCGTGTTTCGGCGCAGGCGGCCGATGTTTGAGATGGTCTTCGATTTTTTTGACAACAGCCTTCGGTTGAACCATGTGTTTCACAACATATTCAACAGCTCCCAGGCGGAGAGCCGCCTGTTTCATCTCCAGTTCATCCTTGGATGATATCACCAACATGGGAATGCCGGAGAATCCACCTCGCGGTCCGCGTATTCGTTCCATTAACTCCACGCCACGGCCACTGGAAATGATCGGGTTCACCAGGACAAGATCTGGAGTGATTTCCTGGAGCTGCTGGTCACATTCTTCAATCGAACTTGCCGGAATCACTTCAAAACCTCTACCGACCAAAAGATTTTGATAAATTTTTTGGAACATTTTGTTTTCTTCAACAATCAATATCTTACGCATGGATAACCCCACCGTTGCTTGTAAAATAAAATCTTCGCCATTCTAAATCGAAAATAAAAACATGTCAAAAAGAATAAATCCGATCAATACTCTCTATCCCGTTTGGAGCGATAACCGGTCTGTCTCGCCCTGTACGAAGACAATTTCTGAAAAGGTGTTGGCAGTTTTCGGTCTGGTGTTCTTGACTCAAAACCATATAGACGTGTCATCGTGATTGCAGTCCAATACGAAAAACATGATTCCGTGCTTGTGGGATCTTTAATATTTGCAAACGTTCCACATCCGTTGTACTCTGCATGACGATTTTATGTATTACGTTTCCATGACGACATGATGAGATGTGCAGGCATGGCGTTCTGGCACGAAATGCATCGGAAAGATAAGCAGTTTTGTGTGGTTCCTGTTTGAAGAAAGGAGTCTCTGATGTTTGAGATTTTAGCAAAAATCGCTGGATTGGATAAATTGAGCCGCTCTGTACTTCTGGAAGGTATTTTTGAGGAGCAAAAAGAGGAACATCTTTTCAGATTATTCAAATATGCAGATTCTGAAAATCGGGATGCATTCCTCGCTCCATTATCCGAAACGCAAAAAAATTGGCTGGAATCCCAAATTGCGAAGATCGGTGAAATAACCCTGGAAGAACTCCAGCGGTCCGATCAGCTCATCAATGAATCCATGGATGCACTGGATGGGCAGTTGGAGAAAATGAAAGTGGAGACGGAACGAAATAAATCTCAGACCAAAATCAACCGGATGATGATGAAAGAATGTTTTACGATGGGTATGGGCATTTCAGATCAGATGGCCGGCATCCCCATCCCCCCACCACAAAAAGATGTGAATCCGACCGATGGTTTGATCGATCTTCCGGATCCCAATACACTGGAATTGAGTAAACCCAATATCATGGCGTGTATCCGGGATCGGGAAAGCCACCGGAAATTCACCGAA
The DNA here is from genome assembly GCA_964512995.1 of uncultured bacterium. Taxonomy (GTDB): domain Bacteria; phylum CSSED10-310; class CSSED10-310; order CSSED10-310; family CSSED10-310; genus CAZELM01. Next base: position 66,050 of record CAZELM010000011.1, on the reverse strand, counting down.
GAACCCCTTACACTGACAGAACTCTCCTATCTGCTCTGGGCAACGCAAGGTGTCCGTAAGGTCATGCATCAGGGCAAGATCAGCTTCCGGACCGTTCCCTCCGCGGGTTCCCGGCACCCCTTCGAAACGTATCTGGCCGTAAATTACGTCAGTGGACTGAAACCCGGAATGTATCGGTATCAGCCATTCGACCATAAAGTGGTGTTTCTGTTCCCGGTCGAAAATATGGCGGAGAAGCTGACTGAAGCAGCCGTCGGGCAATCCTTCGTCGGCCACTCGTCGGTTGTTTTTATCTGGAGCGTCATTCCCTACCGATCAGAATGGCGTTACACGATCGCCGCTCATAAAGTCATGATGATCGATGTCGGCCATCTCTGCCAGAACCTTTATCTGGCATGCGAATCCATATCCTGCGGAACATGTGCCATCGGAGCCTACTCCCAGAAACTCATCGACGAACTGGTCAATGTCGACGGGGAAGATGAGTTCGTATTGTATTTTTCACCAGTCGGGAAATTGGAAAAAAATAACTGATAATCGATGCCTGCGCCAACCCGGATACGGCGTTTCGTTTTTAATCGGCCCAGTCCGTGTAAAACCGGTATTGATTTGAGCTTCAAATCGTTTTCCCTTCATGCGGCCTGTGTGCATAAGAGAATTCGTCAATCGTTCAGAAAAACCGCTTTCGTTCCGGAGCAGATGCCGACTCTCACGCTGGACAATATCATCAACTGCTTCTGGAAATAGAATTCCATTTGGGGTATGATCGGTTCAAAGGAGATTATCAGTATGACCAATCGATTATCCGTCAGTTGTATTATGATGTGGATCATAAACATCGTTTTCTATACAACAGGATCATTTTCTGCGGAGCTGTTTGTACCATCCCAATACAGTTCCATTCAGGCCGCGATCAACGAAGCCGGAACGGGGGATACCGTGCTGGTCGAAGATGGCAGATATTCAGGAGTTGGCAATACCGATATTTCGCTCCGGGGAAAATCCATCATCGTTCGATCCGTCAGTGGGATGGCTAATTGCATCATCGATTGTGCTGATCATGGACAGATCGGTTCCCATCGTGGTTTTTACATTCACGAGTCCGAAGCCCCGGACGCCATTATCCAGGGATTCACCATCCGGTATGGGGAAGCGGAGAACGGCGGCGGTATCTTTTGCGAAAATGCCTCCCCCACCATCCGAAATTGCCTCCTGATCGAAAATACCGCTTATTCTCAGGGCGGCGGACTGGCATGGAGCGGATCGTCGGCTCCCCGGATCGAATCCTGTTCCATACTCCAGAATGTCGCTCAGAGTGGCAACGGCGGAGGGTTGGCCTGCCTCTCCGATGGACTGGCAACCCTGGTGAACTGCACCATTGACTCCAATACATCGTTCGCTTCGGGAGGCGGTGTTTTTTGTGCCCCGGATTCCCGGCTCACCATTGCAGATACCGACATCTCCTACAATATTTCAAGCGAAACGGGCGGCGGCATCGCGATCTGGGATTCCACCGTCCTCGTGACGGATGGGTCGACAATATCCCATAACCGTTCCGATATGGGAGCCGGTATTGGTTGCCACCTCCATGACCGTTCCGAAATCCGCGACTGCTGGATCAGAGACAATGAGGCCGCATCCTATGGTGGCGGCATTTACTGTGTCCAATCCTCCAGTCCAACGATCCGGAACAGCAGAATGACCGGTAATTCTGCCGGAATCAGCGGTGGAGGTATCGCATTGGATCAGCAATCCCATCCGATCATCGGCGGCTCAGAAGAATATGCTAATTATTTTTCTCAAAATGCAGCCGTTGATGGCTGGGATATATTCAGCACGGAACTCCTCGGAACACCCGTGAACGCCCGGAATAATGAGTTTTCATTCTGCTTTGAATCAGATCTGATCGTGTCTCCCAATCGGAATTTCGATCTGACGGGAAGCGTATCGACGGAGTGCATACCCATTTACGATGATGTGTATGTGTCCGTTACCGGAGATGATGGGAATACCGGTACCAGTTGGACGAATGCATTCCGTACGATTCAGCATGCTCTGCAGGTCACGATCGGCACTCAGTCCAATCCCCGTGTGATCTATCTGGGAGCTGGAACGTTTATCACATCCGGAACTGCCATTCCGATGATGAGTTATGTGTCGTTCATGGGGAGCGGCCGGGATCAGACGGTAATTGACGGTCAGAACCAGTCGGCCGTCCTGTCGCTTCGGAATGACATCGGAATCGCTCTGTATGATCTGACTTTGACCGGTGGAAATGCAGAACTGGGCGGCGCAGTTCAAGCGCACAACTCCTCATTCGGGATGGATGGATGTCAATTGACAGCCAATACCGGTGAACGAGCCGGAGCGATCTATGCATCCCGTTCCGATCTGAATGTGATGGACAGTCTGATATCCGGAAACAGGGGAAGCGGCATTTTTCTGGATTCCGGATCTGCCCTATCCATTCAGCGTTCGGCCTTTTCAGCGAATACGGCATTGGCCGGAGCGGCCATTCATTTGTCGAACGAGGCCATTCTCACCATGTCAGACAGCATGGTATCGGAAAATCAGGCGGAAAACGGAGCGGGTCTGTATTCACACAATTCCCGTGCCGTGATTCAGAATTGTCTGTTCGAGAGCAATCACGCAGCGGATACCGGCGGCGCTATCGTCACTCAAGGGGGAGTCCATACCATTCAGCAGTCGCGGTTTACCGATAACCAGGCTTTGTACGGCGGTGCGGTCGCGATGGATTATGATTCTTCAATTCTGTTCGGTGGCGATGTCTCCATGCGGAATTACTTTGGCGGCAACCGGGCGGGTTCCGGCGCAGACCTTTTTTATTCCTCTTCGCTTTTCCCTGAGGAGCCGTTCGATGCGGGATTCAACACGTTTGCCGGATATTGCCGCTCGGATTATTATGTGGAACCACCCGATGTGTTCGACTTCACCAACTGCATATCTGAAACCGTCCCGATCATGCAGGATGTATATGTATCACCGGATGGTTCCGATGAAAACAACGGACTGACTCCGGATCAGCCATTCAAAACAATCCAACACGCGCTCAGTATGATATATGCCACACCGGAGAATCCGCTGCGGATTCATCTGGCTTCCGGAAAATACGCTCCATCAGCCACCTCCGAACGATTCCCATTACCGGTCATTCGAGATGTTTCGGTTTCTGGAGCGGATGTGGGGAGCACCATACTCGATGCCGAACAATCGGCACCGGTCTGGTTCAGTTCCGGGGAATCCGGGGCGGAGTTGTTCCGGATGACGGTTCAGGGCGGACGATCGGGAGCGGTTGTCTGCGATCGCCAGTCGGCCTTGTGGATGCATCATATGGTGCTTTCCAGGAACTCCGGCGGATTGATATGTTATGGCGGTGCGTCGCCGGTCATGGATGCCGGTATCGTGACACAGAACGATGAACCGGGGGGTATCCGGGTGGAATCGGGCGCATCTCCCGTGATTCTGAATACCATGATCATGTCGAATACGGCAACGGCAGGCGCGGGGTTGCGATTGAATGGAGCGGGAGATGGTACTCTGATCGCTAACTCCATCATCGCAGACAATCGGGCGTCCGGGAATGGCGGAGCGGTAGCGTGTCAGGAAAGTGCACCCGTTTTTGCCCATTGCACGATCGCTGACAATGCTGCGGACGGTCTTGGAAACTCGGTTTATTGTGGAGTCAATGGAAATCCCCGGATTGTCGACAGCATTATCTGGGGAAAGGGAATCCGAAGCGATCTGGTTGTCATGGAAGGCCATGTGGACATTTCCTATTCGGATCTGAAAGAAGAATTCCCTGGAGAAGGAAATATTCAGGAAGACCCTGGATTTGTACCGGGACCTTACGGACGGTATTATCTCGGCCGAAAAGAAACCGGACAGTTTGGAGAGAGCCCGTGTATCGATAAAGGGAGCATGCCTGCGCAACAGATCTGTTATGGATCAACTATCACCGATCCGGTCTGTATGAGCGACCGAACGACGTCGATCGGAGCGAACCTGGATACCGGCATGGTGGATATGGGTGCGCACCTGGAACCATATGCGCCAAAGGAACAGGGTGTCGAGCTGTATATCTCCCGAAATTGGCTTGCCAGTGAAGATCGATTTCACCTGATGGCGCAGATCACCAATCCGGAATCGGCATCCGGCGACAATGGCATTTTCGCCGTTCTGCTGGATGTATATGGTTTGTTTTTCTGGTATCCCAGTTGGAGTCCGGAGATTGATTCTGAGACGATCGATTTGAGTGTTGAGAAGCAGTTTCGGGAAATTGTCCGCTTTGATTGGCCGGGAGATGTCGGCCATGCCAGCGACATCTATTTCTATTCCGCGCTGGTGGATCTGGATTTTACTCATATTCTTGGCCATTGGGACAGTGTTGTATTTGGATGGTGAGTTGGCGGGTAAATCCAAAATTGGTGTGCTGATTTTTTCATAGAAAGAACAAAAAGCGAGAAAAAAAATTCAGAACCTATTTTTAACCCATTTTAGATATTATTATAGTGGCATCCCCGTTTTCCGTTGATTACCGGTCTGTAGATATCGACCGTAATTGCGAAGCGAAATCACAAACACCAAGCGATGGCACTGGCATATCGCCCTCACCCCGCCGGCCATGTTTATGGATTGACCCTTTTGTATTTAAAGCACATCAAAAATCCAGAAACGATGAAAAATGTTGATTTTGGGACTAAATCAACAGTCTCTTCATGGGGAAGAGTTGGGGATGTGGTCAAAAAGTGGAGCTTCATATTCCCCATCATTGGACGATAGTCCTGATGGTTCGCCTGATATGCAAATGCGTGGTGAACACCTGAATGAATACTGCCAATATCCTTTTAATTGGAATTATTAGCATTTAGTTACGTGGATTTTGTCAGCAAACAACAAAATTATCGCTAAAAATATAATTAATTGTTTTTATAGTTGCGAAACTGTGCATTATGTGATATAAAATTTACAGCCATTTTTATGGCGGATGAGTTATCCAAAATTCACCGGAGAAACCATTCTTTTTTACAGTCCGTTCCAAATTGGAGAGGACACTGTAAGACGATCATTCTTCGAATGTATTGATAAGGAGGTTTTTATGAATTTTCTTCGAAACATTTTGATGTTGGCTTGTGTCATGAGTGCGATATCCCAATCTGCAGATGCTGGAACACTCCGAGTATCATCAACTCAGACTGGAATTCGGGAGTTTTACATTGATGAAACTGCGGTATTCCGGCATGTCCCCGATCCATTTACCACGATTCAGGAGGCTGTCATGTATGCGGAAACCGGTGATACGGTTCTTGTGGCGGATGGAACTTATTCAGGACTCGGCAACCGAAACATCGATTTTCTCGGGAAAGCCATTACGATTCAATCAGAAAACGGACCAGAGACCTGTATTATCGATTGTGAACATCTCGGGCGTGGATTTCTGATTCGGAATGGCGAGGGGGAAGATTCGATTGTCGATGGTTTTACCATCCGAAATGCGAATGAGGATCCGTTGGTTGCACTCGGTGGAGCGATCCACAGCCATAACACCGCCCCCACGATTCGCCACTGCATCATCACGTCCAACACCGCTCGGCGAGGGGGTGGCATCTGGGGGTATGACTCCTCGATTAAAATCCACGACTGTATCATTACCGATAATTATTCACTGGAAGACGGCGGCGGCATTTTTCTCCGCTACGATGGCTCCCCGGAAATCATAAATTGCACCATTCAGAGAAATTATGCAGAATATGACGGGGGAGGTGTTTTTTCACAGCAATCCGCTGTCACAATCGCGAATTGTGTGATTTCCGGAAATTCATGTGGTTATAGCGGCGGCGGATTCAATAGCCAATGGGCCACCACCATTCACCGAAACAACATCTATGAAAACAATATCGCCATGCAGAATGGTGGGGGTATTGGCATGTCCGGTGGTCAAATCGATCTGATAAATTGCCTGATCAATAGTAATCAATCCATGACAGCGGGAGGTGGTATCGGTTGTTTATCAGATGTGTCAGCGAATTTTCTGAATTGCTCCATTTTCGGAAATACAAGTATCGAACCGGGTGGCGGGATCAGACTGGAAAGCGGCACATTGAATGTCATGAACTGCATTTTATGGGGAGATACGTCCGGTGAAATTATCGCCGATGGTGCCATCTCCAATGTATCCCATTCCGATATCCAGGGCGGATTTTCCGGAACGGAAACCATAGACATCGATCCATTGTTTATATCCGGACCGGCCGGAGCATTTTATTTGAGCCAGATTGACGCTGGTGATAATCAGGATAGTCCCTGCATCAACCGTGGTCATGATACATCCGCTGCGATCTGCTTTGATCTGCCTGAGCAGTTCATCTGCCTGGACCAGTTGACGACCCGCCACGATGGAATGCCAGACTCCGGTATCGCAGACATGGGCTTTCACTATCGTGTTTCTGAAGCTGAGCCGACACCGGAACCATGTATTCACAGTGGAGATGCGAATGGGGATGGAGTGTTGTCATCAGAGGATTGTCAGATGGCTTTTATCATTGTATTGGGGAGTTATCAGGCGACGGATATCGAATATTGTGCAGCGGATTGCAATGGAAGCGGCCGGGTGACATCTTCAGACGCGCAGAGTATTTTTGCTGCAGCATTTGGTATCGGCGGGTGCCAGGATCTGATTGAGTGACTGCAACAACGTTTCCATAGAACATGGAATCGACAGAGGTTGCTCCGCTGGGATCGCAATGACGACCATTTTAAGGGTCTTGCATTCCGGGCAACAGGATTGAAGGAGAGAGTATATAGAGAAGTGAGAAACGAGTTTTATTTTTAAAGCCATTTGCATATATGCCCTTCCCCATTCAGAAGCTGTTGATTTAATCGGATTTTCGGATTTTTCGGTCTGAGATGGGTCTTGCAACTGATTGTATTTAAAGCACATCAAAAATCCAGAAACAGTGAAAAATGTCGATTTGGGGACTAAATCAACAGACTCTTCATGGGGAAGGGTTGGGGATGAAGTTAAAAAGCGCGGAATCATATTCCCCTCATTGGATTATAGTCCTGATGATTCGCCTGATCTGTAAATGCGTGGTGATCAGTTGTGAACACCTGAAGGAATACTGCCACCACCCTCTGAATATTATTGTACTGTCATATCCGTTTTTCGTTGATGCCCGGAAACTGTGGATATCGGACGTATTTGCGAACTGTCCTCATATACGCCAATCGATGACACTGACATGTCTCCCTCTCCCCGCCGGCTAAAATTGCACAACCAAACGCGAACCAGATAAATGTCCCATACCCTCACCCCGCCGGCCATGTTGGTGGATTGATCTTTGGGGCGGATCGACCGGCAACCCTCTCCCAGTGGGAGAGAGTAAAGAAAAATCTTCTGCACATATTCATCTCGCCATCCAGCTCTCACGCATTCAGATTATTTCATTTATTTTCCCTTGCATTGTTTCGACGCGGTCTGCAAATCCTGTAACCCGAAAACGTCGATCAGGATGGATTCAGTCTATTAGGTAGCCAGCAGAACGCGTGTTTCAGCAGATTGATTCGCGCATCATCCTTAAAGAAGATTATTTTCGGTATATCAGGCTTTTTTTTTCACAAGAACGATACTCAACAGGAAAAGCAGAATAGATATGCCAATATAACCAACTGCCGGAACATCGGTCCGAGCGATCAATCTTGCCAGAAAGATATCGGTCGAGCCTGCGCTGTTCAGCGGACCTCCGCCAAGATCGATCGATCCCTGATAAGTACCGCTGATAAAAACGGAGCCTGTGTTATCCAGAGAAAGGACAACCGAATATTGATTATCCGCATCTCCATAACTGTGGCTCCAAAGGTGATCTCCATTCCGATTGAATCGAGCCAGATATATATCGCTGTCTCCCGCACAGAAAAGAGTATCCCCGCCCAGATTGATCTCCCCTGCAAAAATGCCCGCCAGAAAAATATTATTGGATGGATCAATGGCCACCCGTAATCCCGACTGCTCAAGTCCGTTCCCGAAATTTCTGCTCCAGAGATGATTTCCATCCGGATCATATTTCACCAGGTAAACATCGGGAGCTCCTGCGCTGGTCAACGGTCCTCCCCCGAAATCGACAGAACCGCTGAAATCGCCGGTGATAATAATATTATCCGAATAATCTGTACCGATTCCATATCCGTTCTGGTAACTCGAATTACCAAACGAATGACTCCAGAAATGGTGGCAATCGGAGTCGAACTTGACAACGTAAATATCGCCAAGTCCGTCATACATCAGAGGACCACCTCCAAAATCGATGGGTTCCTGGAGCGTACCGGTGATCAAGATATGGTCGGAGGAATCCGTTACGACTTGCATGGAATTGCTGTCATCGAGCGGACCACCAAATCGTTTGCTGCAAATATGATTGCTGTCGGGATCTAATTTCACCAGAAAAATATCAAACCCACCGGCGCTCGTTAAAGGCAATCCGCCAGGCACAGAAATCGTTCCTTCAAAGCGACCGCAGCAGATCACATTGTCATGACTGTCAACCGTGACACTGTATGCCATCTGCTGTTCCGAATCCCCGATCAGTGTGCTCCAGAGATGGTTTCCATCTGGATCGAACTTCGCCAGGAAAGCATCTGAGAGACCTGTACTGGTCAATGTGCCTCCTCCAAAATCAGCCGATCCATGAAACCTGCCTGTGATGATGATGTTGTTTTGGTGATCGACCGTCACGTCATATCCATACTGACCAGCGGAGTCACCGAAACTTCTGCTCCATAAATGGTGGCCTTCCGGATCAAATTTAGCCAGAAGGATATCGACGGTTCCTGTCAATGGGCCACCACCCAGATTGATCGACCCTGAAAAATACCCCGTGATGATCACATTATTCGAATGGTCAGTGGCAACACTCAGGGAATGCTGGTATTCGGCATCTCCGAATCGTTTGCTCCAGGCATGAATCACCTCTTGCGCATGGATAAATCCAGGAGAAAGTGTCACGATACCGATAAACAGAATGAATCCTGTCAACGATCTAATACCTGCAATGTGATTCATGAAATGCCTCCTTTGATTGCCGTAGTAACTATTAAATATTACAGTTCACCCTTCAAATTATCCATTGTTTCGGGGTGTATTTCAACTTTTATAACCCTCTGAACGTCATGGTATCGCTTGTATGGTTACCCGATCCCCCTCACTCACTCGTTTCATTTCTGCAAAGAAGTGAGCTTGCAAACAGGCTTTCAATGGCTGTGGACGCTATTTCAAACGTTCAAAAAACGTAAAAGAACCTGTTTGAGATGGGTACGGTGACGTAATTTCATCGGCGCAGAAAGAGGGTGTTGGACTTATCTCCCACACCCCGCCGGTCATGTTGGTGGATTGATCCCTGGACGGATCGGCCGGCGACCCTCTCCCGGCGGGAGAGGGTGAATATGGTAATGCATGAAGAACGCAATACGAAATACAGCCTACTCCCTCTCTGATCCACAGTGGATGGTCGGGCGTAGAGCCGTGGGCTTGGTCCTTGAGATTATCGAGAATACCGTATTACAACGATGCCAGATCCGCCGTTTCCACCGATCTGAATGGAAGTGCCCCCGTTATAACCGCCGCCACCGCCACCGGAACCCGTATTGACTGCTCCATCTCCGGCTCGTGTCGTATAATAAGTGCCATTTCCTCCGATCCCGGAGCCTCCGGTTCCTTGTGAACCAGCGGGTTGGCTTTGGGTGCCGCCGCCACCGCCGCCGGCATACCACTGGTTTACGCCGGTACGGAAATTGTTTTGAATGCCAGCTCCCCCGTTACCAGCGTGATTATATCCACCTGCGGTATACCAGTTCTGACCGGCAGCGCCTGCGCCGCCACCGCCGCCACCGCAATAGGAATCACCGCCGGTGCCGCCCGAATTGCCGTAAGTTGTAACGCCGGCATACGTTGCCTGAGTGGAAGATCCGCCGGCAGTAAGGGAGTGTCCCCCGCCGCCGCCGCAGCCTCCGGCCCGGCCCGGTGCAACATTATGCCAGGAGCCGCCGCCACCACCTTTTGCTTCAAATCCCAGGAAAGTGGATGGTCCGCCGTCACCGGCTTGTTGTACCTGGACGTGACCGGTACCCCCGGTACCGCCTCCACCTACTACGACGGTATAATCACCCTCGGGTATCGGGTAATTGGTCGCGACCACAACGCCACCCGCGCCACCGCCGCCATCGTTGACTCCCCCGCCACCACCGCCGCCACCGACGATCAGGATATCCGCCACAATGCTCTCACCGGAAACAGAAAACATCGATGCGCCGACATCCGTGAACGAGTGCACCATATACGTGATGCCGCCGGATTCATATTGGGTTTCTGTGCCGCCAGACACGATCAGCCGTTGATCCAGCCGAACCCATTCACTGCCGTTATACCCTTCGAACCGGGTCAGTTCCGTATTGAATCGAATCGCTCCGGTTATGGGAGACTCCGGTTGCTGGGAGGTCGTTCCCGCTGGAATGATGAGACTGTCTGTGCCGGCGATGTGAAGGGTGGATTGGGGATCCGATGTTCCGATCCCGACATTGCCGCTGTTATAATAGAGCGATGCTCCATTTTCCTGCCATAATCCATCACCTTGGGGACCCGTGGGACCGACTGGCCCCTGAATGCCTTGCACACCGGGCTCACCCTGCGGACCTTGGGGACCCGTGGCACCGGCTGGCCCCTCAATGCCTTGCACACCGGGCTCACCCTGCGGACCTTGGGGACCCGTGGCACCGACTGGCCCCTCAATGCCTTGCACACCGGACTCACCCTGCGGACCTTGGGGACCCGTGGCACCGACTGGCCCCTCAATGCCTTGCACACCGGACTCACCCTGTGGACCTTGGGGACCCGTGGCACCGGCTGGCCCCTCAATGCCTTGCACACCGGGCT
>CAZELM010000011.1:46188-55008 GCA_964512995.1 uncultured bacterium | reverse complement strand
CTCAATGCCTTGCACACCGGGCTCACCCTGCGGACCTTGGGGACCCGTGGCACCGGCTGGCCCCTCAATGCCTTGCACACCGGGCTCACCCTGCGGACCTTGGGGACCCGTGGCACCGGCTGGCCCCTCAATGCCTTGCACACCGGGCTCACCCTGCGGACCGGTGGGGCCGATCAAACCGCTCGGGTCACCGATCCATTGACCCTGATCATTGATCACTGTGCCAATGCCCGGAATGCTGACGCTCAACGGGTGAATATCCCGACCATACACATCTTCCGCATGGTATGCCTGACCGACACTGGTCAACATCTGCCGGGGCTCCAGTGTCTCAAGCGCTTTGGTCTTCATATCGCCCACCTGAATTTCCAGCCAGAGCGGACTGTCAAAAACCAGGTCAATGGGGGTTTCGGCTCCAAGTATCACATGGAATACACCATTATCCACCGCGATGCCTGACTGGGTTTCACTCCAAAGCGCATTTCCGCCGGTAGCGGCATCATATAATGTGAATACAAAGTCATAACTCCCGTTCAGGGGAATGCTTTCGGGATCCATTAAATGTCCCTGATAGCTGATTTCATGGGGAATTCCGGCAAAAACCACCCCTCCCATGAGAATGGATACCAATACAACTGAAATGAAATCATGATGCTTCATCAAATATCTCCTCCTTATGATTTGCATAATGGAATCATACTAACGTGCCATCAATGGTCCAGATAGAATGTTTACGCGTCCAGGCGGCAGTGAAGCGGGAACTTATTTTTTTTGCAGCGTTTCATTGGGGACCGGGCGCATGAAAACCTTGAAAATGATTTTGTCAGAAACAGAAGAAGTTGGCAAGGTTGACCAGATAACCGTATCAAAATCAGATCACGTTCATTTCTACTTGAAGATATCGTTCTAAAATAAAGCATGACATGGAGTATGGTCTTTCCGTAGACTGATGGAAGGGAAGCTCTTCTGGTGAAACACCCTGAAACCTTTCCGGAAAATTTCTTCATTACCGTATTTGAAACGCCTCTCCATCGAAAAGGTCAATGCACCACCCGGAATGACGATACCATTTGTCGTAGCGATCTTACTTCTACCGTGAGCGATCATTACATTCACCACACCGACCATATCATACACCATGAGCGACGATTACATCCGCTGAAATGATCATTACATGCACATGGAGCGACGATGACATCCTTCACACCGGCCACGACATTCCCGATACTGATCATTACATACACCATGAGCGACGATTACATCCGCCGCATCAATCATTACATCTGCTGAAATGATCCTTACATGCACATGGAGCGACGATGACATCCTTCACACCGGCCACGACATTCCCGATACTGATCATTACATACACCATGAGCGACGATTACATCCGCCGCATCAATCATTACATCTGCTGAAATGATCATTACATGCACATGGAGCAACGATAACATCCTTCACACCGGCCACGACATTCCCGATACCGATCATTACATACACCATGAGTGACGATTACATCATGGCTTATTCAAATGGGGACATAGGGATGAAACGAGATTATTGCGTGGGAGAGTCAGAACCGCAGATTACACAGATTATCGGATGTCGCTGATGGGGCTGTGGCGTGGTGCCGTTCCAGAGTGGATTACGGGGGGATGATTCATGGTCTGGTTTATTCAATGAATCCGCGTAATCAGCGAGTTAAATGCCTGCAGATGTTTCCTGAAAGGCTCTTGTGGGCATTCAACCGCGGTCACATAAAACGGATGCACCAATTGACGGCCACCATCTCCTTACAAAGCAGATCCCACTCGCAAAACGAAAGGAACAACGCAGGCAGACCCATTGAACCCTTTCCTGCGGCTTCCAGATTCAATACGCTTACCGGTCGAACCACGATTGTGTCCGTGCGTAACATCCTCTAAAATGATCCCGGAAATAACGGAGGGAATGCGAGAATCGGATCCGACTGACTCGTTTTCCGATCCAGATCATCCCGGTAGATCATTTTGCGCGTGGCCGGGAGGAGACTATGGTTCGAATATTCAAACATTTCAGTTTTAAACGGGTTTTGCTGCAATTCATTGCAGGGGGGTTTCTGCTCGTGACCTGCGGAACAATCCTACTCGTTGTTGAATTGCTCGGTATCTTCGGCACATCGTTCGTGATTGCCGCATTTACCGAGGGAAAGGTCGCTCAGAGCCCTGTCAGCTTTATCGGAATTCTTGCATTCACCGTGAATATCCTGATTCTTCCCTTGTTGGGCAGTCTGTTCATGATCCTGTTCCGGAAAGCCGGAAATAAAACCAATCCGCCAGGGATTCGAAATTTTTTCCTATCGACCCTGTCCGGAGGAATCGTCTATGCGGCATTCTTTGTCTATCTCTATTACAATGCGCCTGAACCGATCTTTCTGATCGTATGGCCCGTGCATCTCGGAAGTTGGATACTCGTAACATTCGTGCAGACTGTCACGATGCAATTATGATTCATCTTGTTTTTTTGATAACCGCCGGATGTGTGGCAGATATCGTGCTCGGGTCCGGTCTCGCCGGATAGCGGATAATCGCTGTTCCCGGTAATTGCTATTCACAGTTCCCCTTTCTAATCGAGACATTGTTCGCCGCCAGGTTATCTCTGGGAGGTGAAACTGCGGCGCATTTGATTGCATGGCTGTTTTCGGCAGCGCTTGTTTTGAGCGTTCATCGAATCCTATGCGACCTGTCCGGTTTTGTTGCCGGAGCTGTCGCCGCACTGCTCACCAGCCTGCTTCAAGCTGTGATTCAGTGGAGTCCTACCGCCATGGTCGATATTCCCTTTGCCGCACCCACGATCGCAGCCCTTCCGTCCGCATCATTCGTCGCTGCAACCCAATCAGCATCATACGCAAGCCACCGCCAGTAATATGTTACGCGGGGAGATCGTCATTATCCGATTAGTTCTCCGTCCTTTTGGGAGTTCAATACTCAGCATGCACTTCCCCCTGTCAACGCTTCAGGTCTGCTGTTGTCGGCAGATCCATATGACTCGGAGCCAGCATGGTTCGCTGGGCTTTTGCTGTGGGACTCTTTCATTCTCTATTCACCACCGATTTTTTCACGGCGCTACCCTCACAACTCGCAAGCCCAAATGGACATCGCGAATGCGGGGGCGGTCGTTGAGTCGAGACGCGGACCGGCAACGCTTCGCACGGTTGCCCCAACTGCCTCCGCGCCGGACGCGGCTGGAGCCCGTCGCGGGTCCGGCATAGTCCTTCTGCGCAGAGCTGGGATAGGCACCGCTCCACCGATCCCAACACCATTCCCACACATTCCCATGCACATCCTTCAGGTTCCACGGATTCGGCAGCTTGCTGCCAGCGATGGCCGATGTTCCCGGATCATTCGCACAAAACACACAATACTGTTCCAGCGTCAAATGCGTTCCTGCTGTGCAGGAACCGCAGTTCCAATATGTATAGTTCATCTCATTGCACGAAAAAGGCTCTGTCGTCCCTGCCCGACAGAAGTATTCCCACTCCCCTTCCGTCGGCAATCGATACCCGGTTGCATCGAAATTGCAGTAAAACGGTCCAGTCGTATAGTTCGACGCCGTGATCGGATCGGTAAATCCAGCATCTGTGTAATAACATCTTTTAACCCCGTTGTGCAGCGACAGCAGATTACAGAACAAGATTGACTCGAACCACGTAATATGCTGTACCGGGTGCGCCAGCGTCGGGCTGTAGGCCGTATTACTTGGATCTGCGGGTAACGTGGCCTGTACTGATCGCAGATCCGCCCACATCTGACGACTCACCTCCGTCTCCATCACCGCCACATTCCTCGTCAAAATATGAATGAACTGCGGGCCTTCATTCATGGATCTGCATGGTTCGTCGTTCGGTGATCCCTGTATGAAACCTCCCGCTCCCGTCCCGGGCACATACCGCATGTTCCCGACAATCCCATCCACCGATATCGGTGTCAACGTCGGTGTCGTAGTGTACGTCTCCGTCGGTGGCACCGGTGTATCCGTCGGCAGCGGCGTCATCGTCGGTGTGGGCGTCCATTTGTGCACCTCATCCAGCCAGAACTCCGCCGCATCATACCCGTAATGGTCGATATCTACATACCACGCACCCCAGAACGTCATCGGACCGAACGGAATCACATCATCGATATCAGGGAAGTCAAACTCCAGAAACGGCACCACGGTTTCGCCTACATTGATCATATCCATTCGGTAATTGACCTCTGTTCCAAAGTCTGGCCAGTAGTAAAACGACCCATATACCTCCAATACACCGTATATCAAAGCGTCTGGTACTACTGAATCATGGTTGTTCAGATACAGCTCAGCCTTGAAGTGATCAAACGAAATGAACCCAGCATCGTTGAGCAACATTCGGACATCGATAGCAGAAACGTTCAATGGGAATACCGACATTGAAATAAAAACGACACACCATATCACTGCGGCATACCAGACAGACGTTACATTCCTCATCGTAAAACGCCTCCTGTTATTCATTGATTTAAGTATGGCAGAGTTTCGATCTATTCGCCACCCCTTTCAGCCGCACACGCGTGATCCCACCACCAATATTTTTACAGGGGGTAATAGGTATGGACATACAGTCAGAAAGAAAGATCGTTTTATTCGGAGCCCCCACTCCTTTGCTAACCGCATTTCAATTCATCAACCTAGCCCCATAATCCAAAACAAAAATAAGGGACAGGTATCTTCCATTCAGGGAGAGAAATAGATTCTGGTCGATCTCGCGGAGATCGTTATCGGTCAACGGCATCCTTGACAGAATTCCGTAATCAGGATACTAATCAGAACTGATTATGGTTGAATGGCAACCATTTAACTCGGAGAAAGATGGCATGTTCTGGAATTACTGTAACATCGACCTCAACTGATGGCGAGGCTTGGAGTCAGGTTGGCTCCAAGAAACCAATAGCGCTCGGATGACGCCTCCCGCCTGATCTCCCTCCTCCGCGGGTAACCGGCGGCAGACGTCAACCGGTGACCCCAAGGAGGAATTTATGACAGAAAAAACCGATTACCGACCCATGTGGGCCAATCTCGGCCTTGATCTGGAAAAACACGACGCGCTGCTTGGCGCTCTCGGTCAAGTCTATACCGACATATACCTGGCGCAGAAGAACCGCCCGGATGGCATGGGATATTTCGATTTCGTAATGAGCGAGGTGCATGGACTGAGAATCAAGGAACTGGTGGATGCCAGGGCAGCGGGTAACATCATCGTTGGCTCATTCTGCGTATTCGTACCCGAAGAATTGGTGCTCGCTGTAGATGGCGTCAGCGTGGGATTATGCGCCGGCGCAGACTTTGGCACCGAACACGCGGAGCGCTACTTGCCACGTAACACCTGTGCGCTCATCAAATCTTTTTTCGGTTTCAGCCTGGAAAAGGTCTGCCCTTATCTTGAAAGCTGCGACCTGATTGTGGGCGAGAATACGTGCGACGGTAAAAAGAAAGCCTATGAGATTTTCAAGGATATGATTAAAAGTGAGTTCATGGCACTGGACATCCCCAACACTAAAAGTAAAGAGGGGCGTGATGTCCTCCATCGAGCCTACCGTGATCTGATCGTCAGACTGGAACAGGTGTCCGGCAGGACGATCACCGTCGATTCACTGAAGAAGGGTATCGAGACGGTCAATCTGAAACGTGTTGCCATGCACCGGTTGGCGAAGCTGCGCCAAGCAACGCCGGCTCCGATCAGTGGTCTGGATGCATTACTCATCAACCAGGTGTTCTTTTACGATAATCCAGAGCGTTTCACTGGCAGTGTCAACAAACTGTGCGACGAACTCGAGATGCGCATCGAGAAACGGATCGGTGTGGTCCATGAGACGACGCCTCGAATCGTGATCTCGGGATGTCCGATGGCCGTTCCCAACTGGAAACTCCCCGCAATCATCGAAAACACGGGCGCTGTGATCGTGGGCGAAGAATCCTGCATCGGTGAACGGGGTACGCAGACTCTGGTGTCCACGGATGGACAGAGCATCGATGCCCTGATCGAAAACCTGGTCGACCGGTACTTCACCATTGACTGCGCCGTGTTCACTCCCAATCCGACTCGCGCCGAGCATACCCTGCAAATCGCCAGGGACGCAAAAGCAGACGGTGTCATCCACTACACACTGCAATTCTGCTCCCCATATCAGATGGAAGTATTTGGGCTGGAGCGCATTGTGGAAAACAGCGGATTGCCGGTATTGCGGATCGACACCGATTACAGTCAGGAGGACCTGGGACAGCTCCGTACACGAGTGGAAGCCTTCATCGAGCAGATAAGCCGTTAGCCGAGGCCGATGCAATGCGAATCATCGGTCTTGACATCGGTTCCCGGACCGTGAAAAGAGTGATTGTCGAGGATGGCGAGGTGATCGATCACCTCGTCATCCCCAATAGCCACGATCCCCTCGCCGTCTGCGATGAACTGCTTTATGGCCAACGAGCCAATCGGGTAGTGGCTACGGGTTATGGCCGGAACCTCTATTCCGAGCACCGTGAAGCCGTAACGCTGACGGAGATCCGGGCGGTGGCACTCGGCACGAGGCGAATCGTTCCACACGCCAGGACAATCCTGGACATCGGAGGTCAGGATACCAAGGTGATCTCCCTCGACGCCAAGGGATCCATTACCAAGTTCGAGATGAACGACCGTTGTGCCGCGGGTACCGGGCGTTTTCTCGAAGTGATGGCCACCGCCTTGTCCTACACCATGCAGGACTTCATCCAGGCCAGCCGTGAGGTGAGCGGTTCTCGAACCATCAACGCGATGTGCACGGTTTTCGCCGAATCCGAGGTTATATCTGCAACGGCGCATGGTGTGGACCGGGCTGAACTCGCACGCGGACTCCACGAGGCTGTCGTTCGCCGCACCGTAGCCATGTTGCGACGCTTGCCCATCGAAGATGAGATCATATTCTGCGGTGGCGGCGCTCTCAACATCTGCCTGCTCGAGTTATTAGAAAAAGCACTCGGGCGAAAAATACGCCGGCCACCCGCCCCTCAGATCGTCGCGGCTCTTGGTGCTGCGCTTTCGGTCGAATAGTGGGATCATTCCTGACAAAGAATGTGATGCAATCCAGGAGAACTCGTCATCTCCAAACAAAAGACATGATCATTTAAATCAAAGAAGACCGGATAGATCACATGACCGTTACCCGATGACCGGTGACAGCTACCCGATCACTGCTTCACCGGAACCGGTCAAGAAGTAATTCCGCTCTGGATTTCTCGGAGATTCCTAGAACAGGTATTTTATCGCGACGAAACCCAATATCAACAACACCACGAAGGCAGAGGCCAGCAGATTGAAGTATTTATCGATGAACTTCTTGATCGGTTCACCGAACAGATAGATCAACCCGCTGACGATGAAGAACCGTGCCGACCGCGATATCACCGAGGCGAGGACGAACAACGGGAAATTCATCCCGAACACGCCGCTCGCGATGGTAAAGACTTTGTACGGGATGGGGGTGAATCCGGCAATCATGACTGCCGCGAAACCGTATTCATTGTACATCGTCTGCACCTTGGCGAAGATCTCCGGAGTGAAGCCGGGGACGTAGGAGAAAAAGAACCCCGAAAGACCCTGCCACAGCGCTATGCCGATGTAATAGCCGAACATCCCGCCAATCACCGAGGCGACCGAGCAGACCAGCGCGAAATAGAACGACTTTTTCGGTTTGCCCATGTTGAGCGCAATGAGCAGCACGTCGGGTGGTACCGGGAAAAAACTCGATTCAGCGAACGAAAGAATGGCGAGAGCGGAAGTTCCATAAGGTGTCTCGGCCCAGTGAAGGACCCAGTCATAGAGGCGGCGGACGATGTTCTTTTTCTGCGGAGCGGATTGTTCGCTCATGTTCTTTTCCTTCATGTTCTTTTCCTTAATCTGTTATGTGTCTTTTCATCGGAGCAATGGGTGGCGCGTTTCGTCTTATTAAACCGTAATCGCTATCGATATATCAAAACAACCGCACTCGCTACAACAGCGCACTCGTTGATCGGAAAATAGTGATATCCCCCGGTTGCAGCACCATTCCGTTTCCGACATACATGGAATCCACGCTGAATGTCGTATAGTAATGCCCACCTGTCCGGAACCGCACATAAAGATTGTTATCCGAGCCATGATAGATCAATGCATCCGAACAGGTCCCGGCCCGATCCCAGATACTGGTCCGGCTGAGCCAGCCCCCGTTATCCGGTGGCGTTTTATATCCCACAAAAATGATGTCGATTATTTCCGCGGTCTCAAAGCTGTATCCCTTGATATGCAGATAAAACATATGGGATTCATCATTCGATTTGGAGTAAGGTGCCGGAAACTGCAAATGCCAATAGTCATTTCCGTTCGTGGATGTAAACATCTGAGCGATATTCTGAGTAACGGTTCCCCGGCTGCCATCGCCATAGACCAATGGACCACGAACATCCAGCAATGCCTTCGGATTCGTCGTATTGATTCCGACACGGCCATTCGCTTTGTTGAAATATACATCCGCACCCGCTGCGGCTCCGTTGTCATTATAAATAAACTGCCGGTCTGTACCAGCAATGGGACCCGTGACTCCCTGAGGTCCAGTGACTCCCTGAGGACCGGTCGATCCCGTCAAACCCTGGACACCCTGAGGACCCTGAATTCCCTGCGGACCTTGCGGACCCGTCGGTCCGGCTTCTCCCGGTTCCCCCTGTGGACCCGCTGGTCCCTGGATACCCTGGATTCCCGGCTCTCCCTGCGGACCTTGCGGACCCGTCGGTCCGGCTTCTCCCGGTTCCCCCTGTGGA
>CAZELM010000011.1:33405-46088 GCA_964512995.1 uncultured bacterium | reverse complement strand
TGGACCCGCTGGTCCCTGGATACCCTGGATTCCCGGCTCTCCCTGCGGACCTTGCAGACCCGTCGGCCCGGCTACTCCCGGTTCCCCCTGCGGACCCGCTGGTCCCTGGATACCCTGGATTCCCGGCTCTCCCTGCGGACCTTGCGGACCCGTCGGTCCGGTCAGCCCGGTTGGATCGCCTACCCATCTCCCCAGAGAATCAATGACTTCGCCGTATGGATGGATGCTGAGGCTCCGAGGGTGGATATCCTGATCGTATACATCCCCCGCCTGATACGCCTGACCGATACTGGTCAGTGGCTGACGTGGAGCCAATATCTCGCCGTCCACCTCGATCTCCAGCCAGTATGCCTGCCTGAAATCCGCCTCGATCGGCTGAATTACACCAAGTATCACAGAAAACAAACCATCCATGACAGCCACGTTCGTCTGTGTTTCCGTCCAGAACATATGGCCGTCCACGTGTGCATCATACAGACGGAACGTAAAATCCACCGTATCTGTAAGCGCTACACCATCACCATCACTCAGATGTCCCTGATAATTGATCTGCTGTGGAATGTCAGCCAGAGCAACACTGAAGGATAAAACCATAAACATCGATATGATTCCCAAATATTTCATGATAGATATCTCCCTTTCAGTGAAAAAGTCGCCAACTGAGTATATCAAATCTGCGGATCGATCTACAGGTGATTTCAAAAAAAGAAAACAGCGATTTCAGGATAGCCGTAACGCGTCCTCATGCGTCAGAATTCGGTATTTGTACCCTTGTTCCACCAGGAATAACTGCCGATTGATCGAGTAATCCTGATCCTGTGTTTCCCTCGTAACAATGGCATAGAAATAAGCCATCCCCCCGGATTTCTTCGGTCTCAGAATTCGGCCCAGCCGCTGCGCTTCCTCCTGTCTGGACCCATATGTTCCGGAAACCTGAATCGCCACATTGGCTTCCGGCAAATCCACGGCAAAATTGGCCACTTTGGAGACCACCAGCCGCCGGATCACTCCGGTTCGAAACGCTTCGAACAGCCGTTCCCGCTCGGGATACGGTGTCGATCCGGTGATAACGGGTATACTGAAACGCGCCGCAATCTCCCCCAATTGATCGAGATATTGACCGATGATCAGAATATTTTCTGCCTGGTGGAGCCGGCAGAGATGTTCCACAAAAATCATCTTGTCCGGATTGGTCGCTGCCACCCGGTATTTGTCTCTGGGAGCTGCCACTGCATATTCCATCCGCAGATGCGCCGGGAGCGGTACCTGGATTTCCGTGCATATCGCCTGAGCAATCCACCCCTGCTCCTCCAGCACTTTCCACGGCACATCATACTTTTTCGGCCCGATCAGACTGAACACGTCTTCTTCCCGGCCATCTTCCCGGACCAGCGTCGCGGTCAGACCCAACCGTCGTCTGGACTGAATCTCCGCCGTGAACCGGAACACGGGAGCTGGCAGCAGATGCACTTCATCATAGAGGATCAGACCCCAGTCCATCCGGTTGAACAGAGGCATGTGTATAAAATCCGAAGACTTGGATTTCCGGTATGTCAGAATCTGGTACGTCGTGATGGTTACCGGCTTGAACTCCTTCCGGACTCCGGAATATTCCCCGATCTGGTCCGATGTCAGGGTTGTTTTATCGAGAAGCTCATCCCGCCATTGCCGCAATGCCGTGATATTGGTCACCAGGATCAGCGTATGCTGCCGGACTCGGGTCATGGCCGCCATCCCGACAACCGTCTTGCCCGCTCCACACGGCAGGCAGATGATCCCGCTGCCGCCCAGATTGGACCCACCTGCCCAATAACCCGCAACGGACTGCTCCTGATAATACCGAAGCCCAAACGGAAGCCCGGCTCGGGTGAGGTTGCGGAGATCCAGTTCAAGGGGCAATCCGGACCGATAACCCGCCCGATCCTCCACCGGAAATCCATGATGAACCAGCGCCTGTTTGAGATGCCCCCGGAGTTCGGGTTTGATCTGAAACGTGACATCATCGCGGTAAGACATGATGAACGGCTGGATTTTCGGCAGCAGCGATAACTCCAGCATCAGCACCGGATCCATACTCCGGAGTAACAACTCCTCATCGGAAGTTCCCCGTTCCAGCCAGATCCTGCCATACCGGGACATGTAATCCTGGATATCCGTGATGATGATGTCCGGCACCGGATACCGGCTGAACTCCCGAAGACTTCCGATGACGGATTCAACAGACACCCCGCACGATGCGGCGTTCCAGAGCGACAAGGGCGTGATACGGTAGGTGTGAATATATTCCGGACTCTTGATCAGCTCCGCAAAACCCGATAACCGATCCCGGGCTTCCGCAAACCGGGGGCTGTCGGTATGTAACAGAACCGAACGATCCGACTGAAGCGTGATGGGATTTTCCATTCGATGCGTCATAGATGTTTGTTTTCTCCCAGGAATCTGTTCATAATAGCCGATTCAGACTACCCGGAGTCGGGGTCAGTATCAAGGTGAATAATGAATCAGCTCGCAACAGAACCAAATCCTCTTTTTTTTCCATCATTCAATGACTACCTTCGAAGTCGTTTTGGACAGCGGGTTCAACGCGTGTCCCTGCATGCGGGGTTTACCTGTCCAAACCGGGATGGGACAAAGGGGACGGGCGGGTGTATCTATTGCGATAACCATTCCTTCAATCCACATGCCGATTCCAGCATATCGGTTCATGATCAATTGATCGACGGGATGGCGCATGCCCGGCGGCGATACGGAGCGAACCGGTTTCTGGCTTATTTTCAGACCTACTCCAATACCTACGCGGACCCGGATACGTTGCGCAGGTATTATACATCGGTCATCCATGAACCGGAGATTGTCGGGATGATGGTTTCGACGCGGCCGGATTGTCTGAGCGATCCGATCGTGGCGGTTTTGAAAGAGATGGCGCAGATCAAGCTGGTCTGGGTGGAGATCGGTGTTCAGAGTGCGCATAATCCAACGCTGAAACGAATCCATCGATGTCATACCTGGGAGGAGTCCGCCGATGCGATCCAACGGGTTCGTCATTCGGGGATTCCCGTTGCCGCACATGTGATTCTCGGACTTCCAGGGGAATCGCGGGAGGATATGTTCCGGACCGCGGAGCACTTGTCTGGGTTGCATGTGGAGGGTATCAAGCTGCATCATATGCATGCCGTGCTGGGAACCACACTGGCCGAAATGGTTCACTCCGGGGAGTGGCTCCCATTGGCGGAATCAGAATATATCGAGATCGCTTCAGAATGTCTGCTTCGATTGCCACCGGAGACGGTGGTCATGCGATGGGTGGGAGAGTGTCCGGATGCCATTCTCGTCGCTCCCAGATGGAATCTTCCCAAACAGGAAATTCAGCGACAGATCCGTGCGCGGTTGAGCCAGAAACGTTAGCACAATGTACAGGACAATTTTTTTATAAGCCAGGCCATATTGATGCCCAGGTTCCGCATCGTCTGAACACCCTCGACATCATCTTCAACATCACCTTTTTCAAGGCCATATCCGATGTTCCAATAGCTGGAACCCGGAACAATCATCTGAAGAATAAAAAAGAAGTGATTCAGCGTGTTGAATACGTGAATTCCACCTGCTCGACGAACAGCAACAATACTGGCTCCGACTTTTCTCCGGAACATATCATTATTGGCCTTGGCCGTCATTCCCGCCCGATCGATCAATGCCTTCATTTCCGAAGTCACATCCGAAAAATAGGTTGGGGAAGCCAAAATGATGCCATCCGCCTCGACCATCTTTTCGATGCAGTCATTGACAATGTCACTGCTGATAATGCACTTTCTGTTCATCATTGAAAAACATTTTCCACAGGCGGTGCAACCTTGGATCTTATTGCCCGCCAACTGAACCAGTTCTGTTTCAATATGTTCCTTGTGCAATTCGTCAAAAACATGATTGATCAATATGGCCGTATTCCCATTCGCTCTCGAACTGCCATTGAATGCAACAACTTTCATGACCAACCCCTTTGTTATTTGTTATATATCGCCAATACGTCATCTTCGATTTTTAAATCGGATTCTGTGACGAGTTTTCGATGGGGAGGATTGCGTCGTTCCCAGTCTATCGTCAAGCGCAGTGCGTCCTCTCGGGAAACATGCTCCTGATAGCCGATTTCTTCTCGAATTTTGACGGAATCCACCGTTGTATTTTGTTTTGTATTGATTTTCGGCCGTAAAGAGGCAGGCAACTGATCCGATGATAACACAACGATCTTACCGGTCCACCCCATCACGTTGCCAATCAGTTCCCCCCATTCCTTCATCGATAAAAAATCGGGTTCTCCGACATTATAAATCTGATTGATACTTCGGGAGTTGTCGATCGTGGCGGTGATCGCTGCTGCGATATTTTCGACATACCCATAAGTAGAGCACCATTGCGCGTATTTGTCCTCCATGATGATGGAGCGGCCTTTGTCCATGCGATAAATCAAATCATAGAATCGATATTGACCATCATTGGGACCATATACCATGGGCAGACGTAATATGGTGACCGGAAGATCGGGATCGTTCATAACCGTTTTTTCCACCAGCAGCTTTTCATAGAAATCCCATCGCTTCAATGGATCCTCAGGCTGCCTCAGTTGTTCTCCGCGATATGGATACAACTTTTCTCGCAACATCCCTGATTCCGGTATCGGCACGGGAACAATGGGTCCCGATTCCAAACCGATCAGCACGGCATATGCTTTGTACACATCCTGACTGGAAATAACGATCACTCGTTCTGCAAGACCTCGAAAGACATCCATCAGATCTTTTGCATCTTTTTCCACCATCGCAATCATATCCACCACGATATGAGGCGCAAATTGACGAAATTCCTGCTTGAACTTTTTCAGATGCAACCGATCACCCAAAATATGATGGATGTTTCCTGGGAATGAATCTGGCACTGGATTACGATGAAACACGCTGATTTCATGTCCCATTGCCACCAGACGATTCACAAGTGCCAAACCAATAAATTGAGTACCACCAATGATCAAGATCCGCATATCAACCCCTTAATCTATTCTCTCTCCCCAATATCACCCCATCATTATTCTCGTTCACATTCATTTGGGGGATTTCACCTTCTCAATCCAGTCATCTGCCCATTGGACTTCAAAAAAGATGCTCCTGTATTCTCCGGTACTGGAATGGGAGTCCATACATGACACTGCTCCCCGATCGCCCACACAGAACCTCCAGGATTCCGATACAGACACCTTTGTTTATTGATCAGAAAACATCCTCCACCATGAATCATTTTTATTTATTTTACAAAAGAACATCCCATCCCGAAAAAGATATGTCTCTTATAATCAAAAAAGCGGACTGTGTCAAATTGCGAATCCTCAAATCCCACCGATCTCATGCTCAGATGAAATCGATTAACATTCAACCGGAAGTCCTCCGACTAAAAAACGAGCCACCGGCGATCACCGGTGGCTCGTTTCGTCATTGAGGAGGAGGTTGGGTTCTGGATCTTTCTATCGTCCGGATGAGTTATCATCCAGGCTGTCATCCATACTGTCATCCATTCCATCATCGTCGGACCAATCCATGGAACCTCTTCCATGTCTCCTGCCGTCGTCATCACGTTTTCCCCGTAATTCTCTCATGTGTTCCTTCAGTGCATCGCGCTGCTGATCAGTGAGGATATTGACCAGTTCGTAGTGGGCATCGATCATCGTTTTGGCTAATTCGTATTTCTGATCTGCGATGGATTTGGCCAGTTTATGCGCTTCTTCCTTGGTGCCGGCATCTCCGTCCCGGAGAAGCTGTCTCAGTTGGTCGTGCTGATCCCGGATACTCCGGCGTTTTCCGTCTCTGCTATCCATCAACGATGTCCGGAGCTTTTTCAGTTGATCCATCTGTTTTTCCGTCAGGTTGATTTCTTTGGCGATTTGTTCCACCCGTTCCCACGGAGCATGAAGCAGGGGATTTCTGCCCATGCCTTTGTCATCGTCCGGTCCCATTCGTCCGCCTCGGCGGCTTGCATTTACGGGGAGGCTCATCATGGCTGCCATCACGATTGCGAGTGTTATGACTGATATCCGTTTCATTTTTGAATCTCCTTTCAGGGGTTGTGTTCATCGTTCCCATTCAGACAGTATGACTCCCCGGGTGCTGGATTGGTTTCAAAAAAACATTGCCGTATCGCGATCAGTTAAAATCGGTGCAATCCGCGGTTCAGATTTTTATCGGTTCATTCCGCCAGTCGGTCGATGACAATGGTCGTTTCTCACTCCATTTGACGAAACCCGCAATATAATGGATATTATCACTTTAGGAAGCGTGAGCGGTATCTTCGTACGGTCGACTCTGCCGGCGGGAAAATAAATTATCATTGTCAAACCTTATATTGAGGAGAAAGTCTGAATGAAACACATCATGAATCTATTCAGGATTGGATTAATTGGCATATGCACCATACTCATGGTGACGACAATCGCATGGGGAACCAGTCAGGATGTCAGCCGGATTCCCAATGGCAGCGTTTTCAGTTGCGATACCTGTCATAGCTCGGGCTTCAGCCTGAATTCATTCGGCACCGCCTATAACGCTGCCGGCCGCCAGTGGACACAGACTCTGGCCAATCAGGACAGCGATGGCGATGGCTTTCCCAATGGTACTGAACTACAGGATCCGACCGGGAGCTGGCGTCAGGGGAATCCAGACCCGGGCGATGCCGAACGGGTCAGTAATCCGGGGGATGCCGGGAGTGTCCCACCTGGACCCACTCCCACCCCAACGGTCATCATCCCCACCGTGACACCAACTGGCAGTATTCCTACCGCCACACCCACAACTACAATATCGACACCCACTCCGACACCGCCATCGGAATGCTCCCAGACCGCTGTCACCATCCATATGCCGGATACGATGTTCCATCCCGGAGATCTGTTTTATACCACGGTAACGATCTGCAACGCCGAATCTGCCGCTCTGGATCAGTATCCTCTGTTCGTGATCCTCGATATCATGGACAACTATTTCTTTGCTCCGGCCTTCTCTTCATACGATAACTATCTGACACGGCTGCCATCGATCCCCATGGGTATCACACGGGTCGAGGTGCTTCCCGAATTTGAATGGCCAGAGGGGGCTGGCACCATGGAAAATGTCATGTGGTATGCCGCTCTGACCGATCCGGAGATCACCGACCTGTTCGGTGCAATGGACAGCCAGGCATTTGGCTGGAGCGAACCATAATTGTCACCTAATGGTGGCATCGGGCGAGTCGTTATCGAGCGCAAGCTCCCATATGCTTCTCTCCATTCATGCAGCGGAGTTGGTCCGAACCATAACACGGACCAAATCTGGTTATCCTTCCCCATATGCCCCTCTTCATTTATAGAGAGGTTTGGGGGTGAGGTCAGAAAATGAACCCCGAATGGTATCACATCGCCTTTGGCGAACTGTACCCATTGATCTATCCGCACCGGAGTGACGACGCGGCCCGTCAGGAACTCGATGCGCTTCTGAGATGGTTTCCGGTTCCATCCGGAGCACGCATTCTCGATGTCTGTTGCGGCGCAGGCCGCCATCTCGATGCGCTGCTCTCCCACGGCTATGACGCATGGGGACTCGATTTATCCGGATTCCTGCTCCACGAAGCCATAAAACGGCCGCGCCTCCGTCACCGGCTGATCCGGAGCGATATCCGGACCCTTCCATTTCGATCCCGTTTCGATATCGTTATGAACCTGTTCTCCAGTTTTGGTTATTTTCACGAGGAGGATGACAATCAACACGCTCTCGATGCCATGGTCTCGGTGCTGAAACCCCATGGCCGGCTGGTCATCGATCACATCCATCGCCCCTATCTCGAACGCAATCTGGTACCGGAAACCCGGACGGAGCGGGACGGATGGCGCGTGACCCAACACCGGTCAATCTCCGGAAACTATGTGATCAAACAGATCGAAGCGACACAGAATCATCATCCCCCGGTCATGATCGAAGAGCGGGTCCGTATCTATCTCCCGGAAGAGTTCCATACGATGCTCCAGAAAGCCGGCTGCGATTCCATTCAATGGTGGAGCGGGTTCGATGGCGCACCTTTGACTCCGGAATCGCCCCGGATGCTCATCACCGCCCGACGGTCCACTCCCGGGAGGTGCCGGGATGCCGTGCTTGAACCATCGGCAGCGAAAGGAATCTGATGCCACACTATTCTGTGACGGAGATCGATTATCGGCGGTTGCCGGGATTTGACGATCATCACATCCTGACCCGCCTGGCCGGACAGGAATGGCAGAATCGGATTCCGCTGTTCGACCGGACCGATCCGGGAGTCAGCGGTTCCCGGTTCTTGAACCTTCAATCGATCATGGAACGGCTCGCGGATTATAACCGCTCCGTGGGTAACGGTCCCGGAGCCGCGCTCCTCGATCACGCCGATGAATCCGTTCGATTCGTGATCGCCGGTCAGCAACCCGGATTGCTGCTCGGTCCGCTCTATTCGTTCTGGAAAGCCGTCTCCGTAATCGCCGCTTCCCGGTTGCTGGCTCGGGCGACCGGCATCCGCCATATTCCGGCGTTCTGGGTGGCATCCGACGATCATGATGTGCTGGAGGTCAATCATTGCCGGGTATTGGGTCAGCGGTTCACCTGGGATTATCCGGACCGGATTCGAAACGGACACGTCCCGCAGGTTCACGATATCCCGCTTCTGGACTGCCGGGATCCCCTTCTGGCATTTCTCGATGAGGTCTTACCCGCTACCGCGTTCAGGCCGTGGCTCATGGAACGGATAAATGGCGCTGATTTTTCGACGTACAGCACGTGTTTTGCCTCGCTGATGGCACGGTTGTTCACCCATGATCCGCTGGTCATTGTGGATTCCGTGGCGATCCGATCCATGACAGCGCCGGTATTGGCGGAGTTGGTCGATCATTGGCCGGCGGTATGTGATGCCTTCGAGACAGGCTCCGGCCTGCTGAAAAGCCAGGGAATCGCTCCGCCCCTGGCCGATGTGGGACTGTTCGAACTGATCCCGGAAGACGGCAGACGCGTCCGGGTGAAATGCAGGGTCTCGGCGGATGGTATCACCGGCTCCACCGGAAAAAAATCGTTTTCTGACACTGCCGATGATATCCGGAACCGGCCGATGGATTTTTCGGGGGGAGCGGCGCTGCGGCCCATTTTACAGGATGCTGTTCTGCCGGTCACCGTGACATTCGGCGGACCCGCTGAAATGGCGTATTTGTGGCAGATCGATCCCATCTATCCTGTCGCGGGAGTCCACCGGTCACGGATTCATCCGCGGATCAGCGTGACCATTCTCGATCAGAGGATGCGTCGGATTGCTGAAAAGCTGGGATTGTTTCCCGATCGATGGACCGGCCTGCCGGCGATGATCCGGGATTATCATCCGGACCGGGATGATCTGGATATCCGGGAGTTGGAACAACGGAGCAGAAGCTTGCTGGACTGCATCATAGCGATCCGGCAGCGGATTCCGGAGAAATGGGTGGATAAAGCTGCGGAGTCCGTGGCCTATCAGGTCCAGAAACTGTCCATGCGAATCCAGACGCATCGTCAGGAACAGGCCGGCATCGGCAGAAGCCAGATGAACCGGCTGGCTGCGGAGCTGTTCCCGGATGGCAGGCTTCAGGAGCGGGTATCCGGAGTGTTCAGCTATCTTATTTATTATGGACCGGAATTCGTGGAACGGAGCATCGAAAAGGTAAAACCCCTGTCAGTGCGTCATCAGATGATGACGATTGGCGAGGACTGATTTCAGGAGGGACGGAGTATGTCTGTGGATCTGTTGGCGATCGGCGCACACCCGGATGATGTGGAACTGATCATTGGCGGCACCGTGGCAAAACTGACACGGAAAGGAAAACGGGTCGCACTGATCGATCTGACACGAGGAGAGATGGGTACGCGGGGGACGCCGGATATCCGTGCTCGAGAGGCTGCGGAAGCGGCTCGGGTGTTGGGAATCACGGAGCGGATCAATCTGGATATGGGCGATGGCAGACTGGAGAACACGTTCGAAAACCGGGTGAGACTGATCGAAGAAATCCGACGGCTTCGACCCGTGATTGTGATGTGCCATCATTGGGAAGATTTGCACCCGGATCATGTGGTGGCTGCGGAGTTGATCCGGAGCATCATGTATCCGGTGGGCATGGAAAAGTTTCCGGCAAAGGGAACACCGTACCGGCCCCATGAGTTTCTGTTTTTTATGGGGCATTTCCCGTTCCAGCCGCAGCTCATCGTGGATATATCGGACGATTTTCAGACCAAGTTGGCGGCGGCCCGGTGTTACGCCTCCCAGTTGTATCAACCGGATGCCACGGAACGGCCGACGAATATCTCCCAACCGGATTTTCTGCTGAATATCGAAGCACGCGCCCGGCATTATGGATCTCAGATTCTGAAAACGTATGGGGAGCCGTTTGGGGTTCTCCGGCCGGTCCCGGTGGACGACCCGACAGAACTTTACCGGCCGTTCCGGAAAATCTGAGGGAGGGACCGATGAAAATTGCGGTTTCATGTCATCCGACGCAGGGCGGAAGCGGAATCGTGGCGGTCGAACTGGGGATGGCGATGATGGAACGGGGCCATGAAGTGCATGTCATCAGCAGCGAACGGCCCTACCGATTGCCGGCTGAATCTGATGCTTGTTACCACAAGGTGTATATCCCGGATTATCCGTTGTTCAGATACCCGCCGCATGATCTCAGCCTGATCAATCAACTGGCGGAGGTGGTCCGGAAATATGACATCGACATCATCCATGCCCATTATGCTGTTCCGCATGCCATATGCGGCATCTTTGCGAAGCATGTGGTCCAGCCGCATCCCGTCCGGGTGATCGCCACGATGCATGGCACGGATATCACGCTCGTCGGGAGCCATCCGGATTTCATGGGCTTGTGTCGGTTTGCCATGAATCAGTGTGATGCGCTGACGGTGGTATCCAACTGGCTTCAGGATCGTACAATGGAGGAGTTTGACCTGGATCAGCGACCGGTGGTGATCCATAACTTTTATGACAATCGCCGGTTCCACGCCGGGAACCGAACGCCCTATCCCGGAGAAAACCAGGAGTTTGTGCTGACGCATGCCGGGAATTTCCGCCCTGTGAAACGTATCGGGGATATCATCCATGTGTTTCATGAGGTTCAGAAAGTGCTGCCGGCTCGTCTGAAACTGGTGGGAGATGGTCCGGAACTGGGAATGGCCCGGGAGCTGGCAGCGGAACTCCGGATATGCCGGAAAGTGGATTTTCTGGGTTCTGTCCAGGATATTGAAACGGTCTTCCGGGGAAGTCACTTGTATCTGCTGCTCAGTGATTATGAGAGTTTCGGATTGTCGGCATTGGAGGCGATGGCGTGTGGTGTTCCGGTGGCGGCGTCCCGGTCGGGGGGTCTGACGGAAGTTGTGGAGGACATGAAAACCGGAATGCTCACAACGGTGGGAGATATTTCCGGGACCACTCAGAAAGTCCTCGCACTGCTCAGGAACCGGCAGGCGTGGGAAGCGATGAGCCGGAACAGTGCGTCTCTGGCGGCCGCCCGGTTCAGCAGTCCGGTCATTGTGGACCAATATGAATCACTCTATGATCAGGTGATGGCCCACGGGAAGCCGGATCGGCAGTAACCGATCAAAATGAACGTTCTTGTTATGCGGCATTTTCTTCTGAAAGGCGTTGCTTCCGCAATCGTTCGAGTTCGTCACCAACCCGTTCCTGAATAAATGTCCGTTGCTCTAAAACAGTCATGTGCAACATTTTTTCACTCAGTTTATCACGGATTTCACGCATCATTATTACCGCATCAAATTCTTTATTAATCTTCATATTCGATTACCTCCAAAGGACTTCGAATTTCGATTAAGGGATATCCATAACGGATATTAATGGAATTGAACCCTCGTATCCTCCGGATGTTTACCATATGTTTAAAATTCCAACTAACCAATAGGTCCGATCTGCTCACGGTTGCCACGGCAATATGTCGAGCATCAGTGATACTTTTCAGAGGCAGGATGCCTCCTTCAATATAATGCCGTGCCAAAACTTCTATTTCTTCCGTGAGCTCGACCAGTCGCTTATTTCCCATTGGTATTTGGTTTATCGAATCGCGGATTTTTTCCGGAGCAAAACTGAGTTCAAGAAGAGTCATATCAGAAAGAACAAGAAGCGCTTTATCATTTTTGAACAGATCCATGACACATTGGGAAGCCTCACAACGATCAGCTTCGAAACATCCACCGATCACTGATGTATCAACATAAATCCGCGGTTTCAATCAACTCTCCTTTCTCCAATACTGTGCCAATTTTCTTTGAATAAGTCAAATCCAGATGGCTCTGATAAAATCGATTCCATTAAGTTGGTCACCCCAATCCCGGTATCCCCAATCTGCGTAATCCAATAAATAATCAGCGCAATCTGCGGTTCAGACATTTACTCCCGTGGATCATGGTTCTGTCAAATAATTCCGTGTGCGTTGGTGAAACAATCGTCAGTATCACGGGTGGCTGTTTGCATTAACGGACGAACATAATGATGAATACAATCGGCGCTCAAGGTGGAAATAGGATCGCTCCGGCCAATGATACCGTCGTTCACGCTGATGTGATCATCGTGCTGGGCAATGCAATGCTCACTCATGCTGATGTGATCATCGTGCTGGG
>CAZELM010000011.1:199-33305 GCA_964512995.1 uncultured bacterium | reverse complement strand
GGCAATGCAATGCTCACTCATGCTGATGTGATCATCGTGCTGGGCAATGCAATGCTCACTCATGCTGATGTGATCATCGTGCTGGGGCAATGCAATGCTCACTCATGCTGATGTGATCATCGTGCTGGGCAATGTAATGCTCACTCACGCTGATGTGATCATCGTTGCGGTGAATGGCATGGTCGGCTTATCGCATGATGGGATGGCCGATTCGGTGAATGGAATGAACGTTTTTTGTGATGGGACAGGATATACCGAAAGTACTCCGCACATATACCCCCTCTCCATTCATGGAGAGGAGATGGGAGTGAGGTCAAAACCCAATCGTCTCTTCTCCTCCTTTTCATTTAGATAGAGCAGGTTATAACTGAAAAATTTTCCCCCTTGATTTCCTTGGGAGCGATTCTGTATATAACCATCAGTTGTTGTGAATGCATATGTGACAGGTAACTGGGTATAGACGCCAAGTGATATTTCATGTTGTTTTCATGTCCTAAACAGTTATCAGGAGGTTTTTTGTATGAACAAGACACAAAACAGAAAGATGTCGATGAATGAGGCTACCCAGACTGTCTGTGAACGTCAGATCGAGTTGATCAATGGTCTTCCTGAATTTCGGGAAACATTTAAAACGTTCTGCCTTCTTCTGTCTCGGATCAAGGAATTATACCGTCTTCAGGACATGCCAACCATCGGATTCACCCAGGCCAAGCTCAATCATAAAATCGCGATGGTCAACTCTGCTGTAGAGATCGCCAAGGCTGTTCGTTTATATGCCGAAAATACGAATGATTCACCACTGATGGAAAAAGCACATCTGACCTACACAAGCATCCGTGGACGCGACTTCGCAATATTACAACGGTGTAATACCATCAAGGCTCTGACCGAAGAACGCATCATTCCTCTGGCGGATTACGGGATCACACGATCCATATTGGATAACTTCCGTGCCAGGATTGACGCCTTCGAAAGCGCAATTGTAAGACCACGCTACATACACGCGATTCGAAAAGCTTGTACTGCCGATTTGAAAGTGCTTTTCAGACAAGTCGATCACATCCTGAAGCTCAAGATGGATCCCATGGTGATGTCCCTGAAAAACAGTCATCCCCAGTTCTATCAGGACTATCTCAATGCCCGGATGATCATAAACGCCGGATCACGCCATACCAAATCCATCCGTTCTAAAGATTTACCGGAAAGCACACCGTCAAAATCATCTGAACCATCCGCTTGATTGATTTGTAGAATCTACCGGTAATTCATGAAACACATGTGAAAGCACCCGTGGATTCGATAATACAACCCTCGATTCATCCGCTGTCAGATTCTGATGATACGGTATGTAAGTATTTCTATGACGATTTGGATCATAAAATGTAATAAAATTTAAAAAATCGACACCTTTGTATCGATCTTCATGTAACTGATTCCTGCAAGGGTGTCATCCCGATCAGGGGGAGTTGACGTTATCATGTAACCGGAATAAAATAATAAGTTGAGGTTTTAAGAGGACAGAAGGACATTGAGGTGATGCCTTTGCATCGGAAGGGGACGGCACATGGCTGAAAAAGAAGTGGGACAATTTCTTCTGGAGCAATTGACGACCATATCGTTGCGAGTCAAGGATATGGAAAAACGAAAAGACAATATCCTGAATGTCTTGAAAAAGGAATCCCCGGAAAACCTGGCAAAAGTGTTCATCTCCATTGGAAACCAAACATTGGAGGAGGAAGCCTCGTCCGGGTTGTTTGTCATGCTGCTGGACTCTCCCGCATTGGTCAAGCGATTCGGAGCATCTACATTCAATCAGCTCACCCATCAGCTTCAGACATCCACC
Organism: uncultured bacterium; assembly: GCA_964512995.1. Classification (GTDB taxonomy): domain Bacteria; phylum CSSED10-310; class CSSED10-310; order CSSED10-310; family CSSED10-310; genus CAZELM01. The sequence continues at coordinate 31,462 of CAZELM010000011.1, read as the reverse complement.
CGGATGAGTGAGATCATGGAGGTACTCAATCAGTTCAAAACAAGTTCCGGTGGGGAAGTGTTATTGCTTCAGGCACGATTCAATGTATGGCTTCAATTGTGCCTTCTGCTGGACTACCGGCTTTCGGAATCCGGTTATCCGGCGTTGAACCGGGAGATCTCCGATATCTTCAAACTCGCATTGCGGGATCTGGATATGGAAGAACTGCAAATCTATGTTCAGCGGCAGGATTTTCCGGAAAGCTCCTGGGCGATGCTGGAGATTATTCTGGAAGAGGCCGATTTCATAAAGACCGAAGATCAATATGAATTGAGTTTGTCGGAAGACGCGATTGTGCGTCTGGCAGCAGGAGGAACGATCTCCTCATCCCAACGGGGTCATACTGTCGCATCCCGGTTATCCGATGCCATGATGGCTCGCCAGGCTGAAAACCTCGTGAAACGGTTAATCCTGGCGGTGCGCGGATTTTCAATGTATCCGCTGGATCATCCTGGTTTGCCTCCACTGATCAGTTCGTTTCAGGTGGCTATTGAAGCATTGCTGTCGGCAAACGAAGTCCTGGTGATGACAGCAATGGCCGGAAAGCTTCGGATCAACCACATTCAGATCCGAACCCAATCCAAGCTGCTGACGGAATTCATGGAAGGTATGGAAGAGCGGCATATCTCCAGCGTGACGTTCATGCCGAACATTACCATCGAAGAGATCAAACATCTGCTCAGCATGTTCATTCAGGGTGTCGCCTGGCTCAAAGATCAGGGTGGAGCCAAACAGTATCTGTCCAGCCAGGGAGTTATCCATATTGCGATTGATCAGTATCGGTACGGGATCATCGATGTCGATGGCAAAATACCGGAGGGATTCGATCCCAATATGGAAGAGGTAGTGATTGCCGCTGGAATAGCGGGAGCTGGCACCGTCAAGGCAGCCTCACCCACACCAGCCAAAATCAATCCCGATTTGCTGCTTCTCAATGAAATCGTTTTCAAAGTGGCCGGAGGGGAAGATCTCGGTTCCATGTCCGATGATGAAGTCGGCAGTCTCTTCAAAAAGATTTTGTCCGGAAAAGTCGAAGAGAGCGACAAGATGAAACAAAGCCTTGCAGAACTGGTGGTATCACTGGACCCGCAGTATCTGGAACGAGCGATCATCGACCAGCCGGAAATCCGGCGCCGGATGTCATGGACTGTCAGCCGCAAAATCGTTGCCAAAGCATTGGAAAAACTGAATTCCGACGATATCAAGGTACGATTGGGAGCGCTCGCGATACTCGGTCAGGTAGCTGAGTTGGCGGTTCTTCGTGAAAAAACAACCACAGTCCGGCAGATTCTGGCCGAATTATCCAATCATATCCTGCACGAAGATCCCGACGAAGACACCTGGAGATACATGATTGAAATTCTCGCCCAGGTGCTCCGTCAGATTATTCTCTCCGGTAATTTCAAGATGGCCCATTCATTCCTCGATGAATTCCGGAAGAATCTCGACGAAACCGCCGCCATGGAATTATCAGAAGATGTCACCTCAAAAATCGACAATCTGGAGAAGCTGTTTGTCAAGGTATCTGAACCGGATGTCGTGAAAGTGCTGGTGAAAAAAATCGAAGCCAAGGATCGGGAGACTGCGGAACGGGCATTGGATATTCTACAGAATATCGGCACTGATGAAGTCGTAACACAATTGCTGGAAGTCTTCGTATGGGGAACGCGCCGGGCACGGGGACGAGCGTTCAACAGCCTGATAAAAATGCCCAGAACAGCCGGTGACGTGATGTCCTGGCGACTGAAATCACTGAATGACCGGGATGAATTTCCCCGTCAGGAGAGTAATCCGAACCTGATGATGGACGAGTCCTGGTATCGGGCCAGAAATGCCCTGGGTGTCTTGGCGGAAGTATGGCATCCGGATGCTGAACCGGTTTTCCTGGAAGCGCATAAGGATGCTGATCCCCGGATTCGAAAAGAAATTTTAACGGTTCTGATTCATGCCAACCGGAAAATTCTTCCGGAAATCGCTCGAAACCTTCTGAATGACGCGGATTTCGATGTCAAATCGCTCGCTATCAAAGCACTGAGTTCTCCGGATGGTCAATCCGCAGTTTCAACATTGACGGATATTTTCTTTCTGGATTCCAGACTTCGGAAAAATGTCGTGGAGACGATGGCAGCGATCCGGTCGACTCAGGCACGCGACTTCCTTCTGGAAGCCCTTCGTTTCAAAGATAAGAACATCCGGAAAATCTATCTCGAAGACCCCCAGTTGCATCAGACGGCAATCCGTGCGTTGAGCGCATTCAAAACCCACAACGAACTGGATGAATTAAAACGATTCCAGCGAGATCTCCGAAATCCATTGATGTATATTTTTCATTATCCATTGGGATGGGTTTTCCGATCCCGGCAGATCGCCTCAACGGTCCGGGAAACAATCGGACGATTACAGGCTCAGGTCGGTGCTTCCAAAACCCAATAACGTTCCGAAGTTGCCGTGAATCATTTCTGACAGCATGAGATCTTCTGGCGGGATCAGGAGTGCGGTTGGCTGAAGCTGCCACGCTGGTCAGTTTATGAATGTTTCAGATTGATATCCCTTATTTTTTGGTGTTACATATCGGATGGAGGCCCTGGACATGGTAACTCGGAATCACCGAAACTGTCTCGTTTTGGTACCGATGATGATAAAATTCATCATCAGCCTGTCTGTCCCGGTCATTCACACGATATCCATATCCGCTTCCGAAGAATCGGCCGCTTTCAGCCTGACACTCCCCCAGGCCGTAAAAATGGCTCTTGAAAACAATCTCTCCCTGAAAAATTCCCGATATAATGTGGATATCTCCGAGTCCAGCCATCGGATGACCGCGGATCGTTATGGAATAAAACTCAACACATCCGCGAATCATTCTCAGACACGGTTTGCCGATTCCACCGCCGATGATATCAATACACAATCCGTGAATCTGGATATCTCGAAAACGATCTCCGGGAGCGGCGGGACGATCCGCTTTTTCTCCGAAATGGATCACCAGCATCTCAGTGATCCCGATGTCACAGTGCTCAACTCGTTTACGGATGAAACCGGGATGCCACTGGAGTATCACCACTCGTATGGAATCAGCCTGGATCAGCCGTTATTGAACGGAGCCTGGAATCCGGTGAGTTCCGCAGAACTGGTGCAATCCGGACTCATACAGGAAAACGCCCGATATGATTACATTCTGGAGGAGCAGCGGCTCATCCGGCAGGTGATCGAAGCGTTCTATCAGGTTCTGAAAGCGGAAAAGATGATGGAGGTGACCGAGAGCGGGATGCGGGAGGCTCAGGCTCATCTGAACAGCACTAAAATCAAGCTGGAAGAGGGTCTGGTCGCGCGGATACATGTCTCTCAGGCCGATTTGCAGGCTGCCAGGCAGGAATCGACCATGATATCGGTGAAACAACGGGTGGAGGACACAAAAGACCAGTTGCGATTACTGCTCGATATCGATGGAAACAAACCGCTTCAATTGGTAGCGGATGTTCAAGCCAATCCCGAAGAGATCGATGAAACCATCGCGGTCACCGAAGCGCTCCAGAATCGTCTGGAGCTTAAAAAAATGCAGAATGAATGCCGATCTGCCGATCTTTCGGTTGCATCGGCTCAGAACAGCCGGCTCCCAAATCTGGATCTGTCGCTTCAGGCGGCCGTTGATCACTCCCAATCCCGTTTTTCACCGTTTTTCCGGAGCCAGCAGCCGGATTACTCCATGGAAGTGGGCTTTCGGTATACATTTGGAGATCGTTCGATGAAAGAAAACCAGATCCAGGAGATGCTCCACAAAAAAAGACTGGAAAATCAGATGGAGAACCTTCGGGCACAGATCGAACAGGATGTCAAATCCACGATCCGGAGTTATAATGCGCTGAAACGGTCGATCGAAGTATCGGAACGTTCGGTCAGGGTGGCAGAAGAGGGTTTGGATCTGGCGAACCAAAGCTACTCCGAAGGACTCATCGGTAATCTCGATCTGTTGAAAGCCCAGGATGAGTTGCTTCGTGCCCGGACCGATTTTTTTTCGGAACTGATGGATCTGGAGTCTGCCAAGGTGGCTATATTGGTGGCACTGGGGCGGACCATCGATCCGGAGCGGATTGCGTTGACGCAGCACCCGTGACTCCCGATACCATGAACTGGGCATGTCTCAGAGGACGGACCAGAAATTGGGTATCAACCATCAGAAAGGATCTGAACGGAGACCACATGCAAGGATATGGAAACCGAACATATGCTTAAACATGGAATTCGACGATGGATGATGGCATGGTCCAGCAGACGCCGGATTCTGAGTATTGCCTTCATCCTGGCAGTGGCCGCCCTGCTCGGGTGGTGGTTTTTCCCGGCATTGTCCGGCAAACACTCGAACCTCCCCATGGCCGAAGCACGGAGGGGATCTTTCCGCGTGGTCTTGCATCAGCTCGGGGAGTTGAAAGCGGTTCACTCCGTCAGCATCACCTCAAACACATCCGGTGAGCTGGCGGATCTGATACCGGAAGGTTCGATTGTGGAAAAGGATCAACCCGTTGCATGGATCGAGACCGGTGAACTCGAGAAGGAATCTGAAAGGTTTCGTACCTCGCTGGAGATCGCCAAAAAACGGCTCCAAAAAGCCGAAGAAGAAGCGCTGCTCGATAAAAAACTCAATGAAATGGCAGTCCAGGAAGCAGAAGCGGATCTGGAATACCGGCAGACTCAGTTGAAAAACGCAGAAAACAACCTGACCAAAGTCCACCGGCTGGTCAATGCCAATCTGATGCCCCGGAAGGCGATCGAAGAAGCGGAACTCAAAAAAATGAGCGAAGATCTTCAGGTGAAAAACGGAGAAATCGCGCTTCAAAAATCTCGGGATCAGCAGACATCTCAGCTTGCCATGAAAAAAGCGGACCTGGAGTCCGCTCGGATCGAGGTGGAAAAAGCACAGGCGGATTACGATCATGCTACAGACCAACTGGCCAAGGCTGTCATACGAGCACCGACATCGGGTATTGTCCTGTATAACAAGATCTGGAAGGGCGGGAAAATGGAAAAAGTCTCCATCGGTTCCCAGGTCGGACCCTGGAATCCGATTCTGGAGATTCCGGATCTATCCGAGATGGAACTGATCACGCTGGTTGATGAGATCGATATCTCCAGATTGGCACTGGATATGCCGGCATCGGTCACACTGGATGCATTTCCCGAAATTCGCCTGACCGGCAGTGTGAGCCGGGTCTCCACATTGGCCAAAGAAATGGGACAGGATGTGGGATGGGGTCAGGAACGTAAATCGACGGGGAGAAAAGTGTTCGAGGTCGCCATCAGAATCAATGAGAAAGTGGCGGAGCTGCGGCCGGGCATTACCGGTCTGGTGGAGATTCTGATCCAGGAATTCGACGATGTGCTGATGGTCCCGATCGAGAGTGTCTTTTCGAATGATCAGCAAACCTATGTGTATGGATTGAGTCTGGGAACTCCCAAAAAGATTTCCGTGACATGCGGGATGGCCAATGAATTTGATATCATCATCGAAGAAGGGCTTGATGTGGGAGATCGTGTGTTCCTGTCTGATCCATCCCGCTCCCAATAAAACGGCGGACTGGAGTTATCGAATGGCCATGATGGATTACCCGATCGCGATCGCAGTCCGAATCATGCTCCTGGTTATGATCTGGGCCGTGTGGATGCTCTCCGGTTGCGTTCAGAGCCAGAAAGGGGCGGCGACGCAATCCATTGAAACGATCACGGTAAAACCGGAACCGCTCACGATCGGGATCGATGATGTGGGCATTCTGAAAGCACGCAGAACGAAAGGCGTCTATTCTCCAGAATATGGGATGATCGCGAAGATGGTCCCCGAGGGAGAGACGGTGACCGAAGGGCAGCCGGTGGTATGGCTGGAACAGAAAGAGATCACCCAGTTTCTTCAGCAGGAACTGATACAGGAGAAACAAAACAAGACGAATCTCGACCGCAGATTGGAGTCGCTCCGAGAAAGTCGCTCCAAATATGCACAAGTGGTGAAAGAACGACAGGCAATTTACACGTTCGACCAGGTTCAGCTTCAGATGGCAGAAACAGAACTGGAACGGCAGCAGGATCGTTTTGCACGCAAACTGATACCGGAAAGCGATCTCCAGGAAGCGATGGATATTGTTACTCAGAAACGATTGAAGCTGAAGTATTCTGAAACCGCGCTTCGCAAAGCGGAAGAAACGCATCAATCCAATGTCAGGAATCTTCAGTTGGAAGTGGAGATTGCGGAGAAGGAATTCGAGTTGTCCACGTTTCAGAAACGGCATTATCAGGATTTGCTCGAAAAAGCGATCCTGAAAGCGCCATGCAATGGTATCCTGATTTATCGGACAAGATGGTCCGGTGAAAAATTTCAGGTGGGGGATCAGGTCTGGGGGGGAATGATGATCTGTGAGATCCCGGATCTCTCGGAGATGATTGTTCAGTCTCAGATATCGGAGATTCATTATGACAACATCCACATCGGACAGACGGTTTTCGTTCGCGTGGATGCGCTGGACAATATGCTGGTCAATGGAAAAATAACATCCATCGGAAGCCTGGCGATTCCCCGCAAGGAAGCGGCTGGAGGGGGATTCTTATCCGATCAGTCGATGTTGTTAAGCAGAGTTTTCGAGATCGAGATCGCGATGGACAAGCAGGACGAACGATTTCGGCCGGGAATGGGAGTATCTGTCACGGTTGTTCAGGAGCATTTTGAGAAGGTACTGAGTGTGCCGATCAGCGCAGTATCGATGGAACTGGAAGAATCCTATGTTTATGTGCAAAGCCATCGATCGTTTGCCAAAACCCGGGTGAAACCTGGGAAAAGCAATCGGGAACGGGTCATCATCGAAGAAGGATTACGGGAGGGAGATGTCGTGGCGACCATTGTTCCGCCAATGACATGAACCGAGGCAAACCGATGAACGTGTCGCAGAGTATCAAAGTCGGCCTGTTGGAACTTCGATCGAATAAACTCCGGTCATTGCTGACCATGCTGGGTGTCATATTCGGCGTGGCGGCCGTGATTGCGAGCGTGGCGATCGGAGAAGGCGCCCGGGAAGACGCACTGGCTCAGATCGCTCTGATGGGAACGAATAACATTCGAGTCGTTCCGGTCAAAATGGAAGGCGTACTGCTGGCTGAATCTGTCCGAAAAAATCCGCAGGGACTTTGTCTGGCGGATATGGACACCATCGAAAAAAATTGTCCCTATATCCAGAAGATCGCTCCGATTGTCCAGGTGAATGAATCCCTTCGGGTGGATGGCGTTGTACAGGATGCAACCGTGATTGGAACAACCCCGGATTATGTCTCGGTCATGAACTGTCACCCGGCTTCCGGGCGGTTCCTGCATTTCCAGGACAGCATCGATGCTGCCCGGGTCTGTGTGGTCGGAGCGGAGATCCATGAAAAAATTCGTGGCTCGAAAGCGCGTCTGAATGGCCGGATCCTGATCGGAGAAACCTTGTTCACCATCATTGGGGTCATGGAAGATAAACGATTGAAGGAGACTCCCGGCAGCACGGTTTCGGTACGAAACATAAACACGGATATTTATATTCCCCTGACAACCGCTCTCAAACGAATGGATCGCCCGGATGAAAATAATGAACTGAGTGAGTTGTCCATCATGGTTGACCAGCCGGACAACATCCTGCCAGCCACAGAACTGATCCAGCGCATCCTTCTCCGGATGCATGGCGGGGTCGAAAATGTAAACACGATCATCCCCATGGAGCTTTTAAAACAGAGCCAGGCGACCCAGAAACGATTCAATTTAGTTCTGGCAGCAGTTGCCGGCATTTCATTACTCGTCGGAGGTATTGGCATCATGAATATCATGCTGGCCAGTGTCACCCAGCGCATCCAGGAAATTGGTATTCGCCGGGCGGTTGGCGCCACCCGGTCGGATATCATGGGTCAATTTCTGATCGAGGCGGTCGTGTTAAGCATAATCGGAGGATTGATCGGAATCGGTGTTGGCATCCTGCTGGGTCATGGAATATCCCTCTACGCCAAATGGAACACCGTGTATTCGCTCAAAGCGATTCTGCTCTCCTTTTGGGTCGCTGCCAGTGTCGGTATTGTGTTTGGAATCGTTCCGGCTCGAAAAGCCGCCCGGCTGAACCCGATCGAGGCATTGCGCCATGAGTGATTCATCAACCGCTCATTTGCTGATCCGGATGCACGATGTCAACAAGGTGTATCGGATTGGTTCATTGGACGTCCCGGTGTTGAGAGATATCACGCTGGCCATTCACCGGGGGGAGTATGTGACGATCATGGGTGCATCCGGCTCCGGCAAATCCACTCTGATGAATATTCTCGGATGCCTGGATCAACCCAGTTCCGGGGAGTATTATTTTGATGGGTTGAACATTGAGCAGATGGACGACCCGGCGCTCTCCATCATCCGGAACCGGAAAATCGGCTTTGTATTTCAGAATTTCAGTCTGCTGCCCCGAATGACAGCACGAGAAAACATCGAGGTTCCGATGATCTATTCGGATATCTCCCATAAGGAGAGAAAAAAACGAGCACTGGAAATGCTCGATCGGGTTGGGTTGAGTCAGCGGAGCAATCACCGGCCGAGTGAGCTGTCAGGCGGCCAGAAACAGCGAGTAGCGATTGCCCGGGCATTGGTCAATCATCCGCAGATCATTCTGGCGGACGAGCCGACCGGGAATCTGGACAGCAAAACGAGTGTGGAGATCATGGAGATACTTCAGCAATTACATGCCGATGGCAACACAATCGTACTGGTGACGCACGATGACACCATCGCCCGTTATGCATCCCGAATCATTCATATCAAAGATGGTGAGATCGGTTGGGTTGAGCAGGTGGAAAAGCGGGGATGATGGTCCAATATCAGAGCCGGCAATGAAACAATTCATAAAAAAGAAGGGGGAACCGATGAAAAAGGGATTATGGATCATGATATGGATATTGGGAATCGTTCCAGGGATGGGATCCAGGACATGGGGAAATGATGCGTTTCATTCCCGGATCATGTCGCAACCGGAACGGATGTTGGAACCCGTCGATGGGAGCCAGCCGGTTCAGATTCCATATCACCAGCCGCCGATCCCGGAAACGTCCAGGGAACGAGACGGGTCGATTGTATGGAGTTACGAAGATTGGGATGGTTCATACGGAGCGATTGTTGAATCCTGTGCCATGCCGGGAGATGGTTCCAGGGTTTATGTCGGCTGGTATCTGAATAATGAACGGGTGTCGTGTTTTGATTCGTCCGGAGAAGGTGAACCGCTGTGGGAATATGATCTTCTGGAATCCGGCCAGTATCATGTGGAGGGATCGGTAGATGTCGGTGTATCAAATGATGGGAGCATCGTGATCGCGACTGTCTCCCAACAAGCGCCGATGGGTCAGGAAGATCATGCCTCCCATCTGATCCGCTTTAATCCGGAAAATGGTGAGGTGTTGTGGTCGAAATCGATGCCGATGAGCACGTATCAACCTGAGAATACCGAATGGATCAGCGATATGAGCATCTCCCGAAACGGCAGCCGAATCGCCGTGGTTGCTTCGGGGTATCGTCTGGATCCGGTTTTCGAGCCATACCATATATATGTTTATGATTCGGATGGACTCCCGGTTTACACCTTTGAAATGGCCGATATCGATCCCAATATCATGTATGTCAATGATGTGCAGATGACACAGGACGCATCCAGACTGGTGGTGGACATTCGAATGAACAGCAATCCCACGCATCACATCCGGGTCTGGAATCTGGAAAACGGGCTGGAGATCCAGCAACTGAATATCATGAACAGTCCGCCCCAGTCATCGATCGGTCTGTCCGGAGACGGCGGTATTCTGGCTGTGGGCGATCTCCGGGGAAAGCTACAGGTTTTTCAGTTTGATCAAAACATGCAGGAATATCAGCCGTTGTGGCAATATGTTATCCCGCCGGGGGAGTATTACCCCTGGGTGACGGCCATTGATGTCAGTAATGATGGACGATGGGTTGCTATGGGATCGTACCAGGCTACATCCACATCGTCTCATGGGTATCTGTATGTATTCGACGTGAATGCGCAGGGCGCACTGACATATCAATCGAGTGACATGGGCGACATGGTCACGGATACCGCTTTTTCCGATTTCGGGGAGATGGTCGTCGGTGTCGGTTGGGGTCCCATCGGGAGTTCTGAGAGCGGGAAAGACCTGATCGTTTATTCACCGGCGGAAGATGCGGAAGTGTTTGAGATGAACGGCTCCTATCCAGGTTCTCTCATGGGATGCGCCATCAGCCGGGATGGAACGAGAATGACTGCCGGTGGAAAACGGGTTCATGCTCGGGAAATGGGTTCTGGAGGTTGGGTGTATTCCATTACGGTAACAGCAGCCCCATCACCCACCATTACGCCATCCCCCTCTCCGACACCGTCTCCCTCGCCAACTCCCACTTGCCCCCCATCCGGAGCCTGGTGTAAACTGAATCAGGAAATGTTTCATGCGAATGACCGTTTCCAGCTGAGTCTGGTGGTTTGCAATCATGATGAAAATGCCACGTTGAATCTGCCGATATTTCTGGTGATGGATGTATTCGGAATGTTTTACTTTGCACCGGAATGGGATGACTGGAGCTTTTTCGACTGGGAAGTCCCTGCGTGTTCCTGTCGGGAAGAGATTATTCTGGACTTTTCATGGCCGCCGGTGGACGGAGAAGTCGATGGGATCTATTTTTATTCGGCCATTGTGACGGAGGACTTCAGCGGATTGTTCGGCGAATATTCCATGATAGCCTTTGGCTGGGAATGAATACCGTGGGCGTAATTATCAATTAATCACTTGCCGGAGGAATTCCAACCAAACTCCCAGGAATCCCAATTCCCGATAATCTCGGTCATTTCAGGATTGGTCAGAGCGGATAACCATCGCACACCGTCTGCTTCCCCGGCATGATCCGGCCAGGTGAATGACGGGAGTATCGGGATAACGGTTTCACCGGACGGAAAACGTGAGACAATGTGGAGATAGTTGCTGATCCCGGCGGTAAATCCCGGACCAAAATAATAATATCCATGAATATCCAACAGGACGAACAATGGATGGCCATTAAGTTCGCTGCCGGAGGCATTACACACTGTCACCGAACAGAAACAGGTGTCACCTGGAGCAAACTGATGATCCGGCATGTGAAGCGTCACTCCGGTTTCCCGACACGTATCGGGAGTGGGTGACGGACAGGATGCCGGTGCAGGTAAATCAACATCCAGATCGAAAAAATGGAGTATCTGCTGCAACACGTCATCTGGATGTGGACCGTCTGGCTTTTGTTCCAGCCCATCATATAGCAGGCTGACAGCCACTGTTTTATAGATATTCGACCGGTAAGCCACTCCGATGCCAACCGACGGATCTTGACTTTCAAGAATGGACACGGCGTCATTCTTCGCATGAATGGTATCCAGAAAACGATTGCATTCATCGTTACCGGAATAATCGAAACACAATCCATCTGTAAATGTTCCATCGATACCCAGGACTGTTTTGATTTCTGGCGATTCAATTCCTCCAGCGACTGGAATAACATGGAAATAGGGATGCACCGGCGTCTGCGGATCCTCCCACCATGTGTTACCCCCCTCCATGTACATTCTCCCTCCGGCGTCCAGATAATGAGCCAGTGTATTGCCTTCGGTGTCAGTCAGCACATGATTCCCGGCTCCCGCCACTCCCAGACAGACAAATACAGCATCATAATTCAGGAGGGTTTCGGGCAGTGCCGTGATATAATCCGCATCCGTCAGCAATGATATTATCTCCTGATACAGAACAAAACCCGATTGTTGGGTCGTTGTCAGATCCACGATCAGTGCGGGGACTCTCTCCAGAATAGTGATCCGGTGATATCCTTCGGATGGGTGGTACGACAGATTGGGAATCTGTGCTATGTCCGTGGCGATGATGCGATAGGAGATGAGATCCCCTGCTTCCAGTTCGTCTGTGATTGGTGCGGAATACACGCCTTCCCCTGTCATTGGAATCGACCGGATTTCACCACTGTTGATGACGTATTCAAGAATTACCGAAGATATTCCCAGATTATCCCAGACATCGGCCTGTACTATCAGCGGCAACATCTCCATCGTTACATCACCGATGGGCACATGATCGATGACTGGTGGGCTGGTGTCCCGTCCGGCGTGGAAGGAATAAAGCTCTGCTGGAGCATAAAAGGGATAGGTTCTCAGGCATCCGGAATCATTGGCTGAATCGATGTAATAGAAGACATCCCCGTCTGTCATTGGTGCAGGGATTTCAGCACGATAGTCCTGTGATCTGTCCGGATGAATCCGATTCTGTGAGTCGGGTTCCATGGGAAGGGATTGAAACGTTGAACTTCCATCCCGATTCCAGCGCAGAATTGGATAACCTTCGGAAAATGGCTGTCCGGATTCCAGTGTGCCGATAATGGAAATCGGGCGAGTGGTATCCTCACGATCTCCGATGGGTGAATGAATAAAATAAGAAATATCCGGGAGATGTGCAAGTATCATCTCCATAACGAGATCGTGAGAAAAACCGGTCTCGCGATATAATACGACCCGATTACAGTCAAGAATAAAATTGCTCGGAACGCCCGGAATTCCAAATATGCTGCCTATCGTTGTCTGGGAATCTGCCAGAACCGGATAGGTGAGATTGTAACCGGTAGCCCATGCGCGGCACTGCTCGACTGAAGCGCCGTATCCAATCGACAGAACCATCAATCCCTGCCCCTGGTATTCCTGATAGATTTCCTGCAGAACCAGAGCCTCTGGTCCGCATCCGCTTCAGCCGAATTGCCAGAATGTGATCAGGATGATGCGTCCGCAGAAATCACTCAAACGAACGAGTGTCTGATCGATGTCGGGCAATTCGAAGTCCGCGACAGTATCACCGACCTGGTATCGTGCCTGCCCGATCGCTGAAAAAAGAATCATCAGACATATCAGTGAAATGGTTTTACATTTAAACGGTGATTTCATGCAGTGCTCCCTCCGTGCCGTTGTGGTGTATTCAGCTCGTCACCCGGGTGACACCTAACGGGAATAGTCATGACCCGTTAATCTATGTCATTATCCGGAAAACAGGATTGGTTATCCATATTCTGTTCAATCAAACCGTCGATTTTCAATATGTTATCCAAAAATGTTGGCGGATCGTTAAAAAAGCCATCGGTGTGTGACCGATGGCTTCTTGGATTACGATGAATGACAGCGCTTACCAGGTGATCGAGATTTGGCCGTGGCCGTTTCGAACTCCCTGGGAGTGGCTGACATTGGAGGAACCGGTTGGCGTCACATAACTGCTGCCGCCGCCACCGCCGGATCCGTGGGAAGCGCCGCCGCCGTAATAACCACCGCCACCGGCTGAAGCGGCCCAGGTGCTGTTGGTCCATGTGCCGCCGATGCCGAGTGCGCCGCCAGTCGTGCCACCGGCAGACTGAGTTCCACCGGTCCCTACAGGATAACTCGAGCACATCTGTCCGCTACCGCCGGTGAGACCGCCACCGACTCCGCCATTGCCGGTTCCGGCTGTACACCAGCCGCTCCCGGATCCACCGCCGCCTGCAACCAGAATACGGTTGGTGAGTTCCGTTCCACCACGTCGGATGTCGGTTGCGCCGCCACCACCACCACCGGAATATCCAGACGTTGAACCGCCTCCGTTACCGCCACCGTTCCAGCCACCCATCCCCGGTGTTGTGGTGGCATCCTGACCGGTACCACCGATATAGATATACAACAGTTCGCCCGGTGTCACCGTCAGTGTGGCGTGCACTAGTCCGCCCAGTCCGCCAAGCCCTTTCACGCTTCCGCCGCCATCGACGTTCCAGCCGTCACCGCCCTGAGCTCCATAGGCATCGACATTGATTGCTGTCACACCATCCGGGATCGTGAATGTCTGGACATTGCCGGTATAATTGAATACTTGCGGCTGAATCGGCGGTGTTGAAGTCGGTGCTTGTGTATTCGTTGGCGTGGGTGTCGGCGTAGAAGTAGGAACTGGCGTATTCGTTGGCGTGGATGTAGGAATCGGCGTATTCGTTGGTGTGGATGTGGGAACCGGCGTATTCGTTGGTGTGGATGTGGGAATCGGCGTCTCAGTCGGAGTGGGAGTCGGAATTTCTTCATGAACGACTTTGACCAGATCCCCGGTCCGGTAGAATGCACCGTACGTCATTCCACCGGTCAAAGCGGCTGCATTGCTGGGGAATTCCGGAAGACCATTGACATGGAGCATCGATGTCGGGTTGGATGTTCCGATACCGATTTTGCCATTTAGTGTCACCAACTGATCGGTGCCGATACGCAATCCGTCTTCCGGCAGGGTCAACGGGCCGATCATCGTATCACCACTGATATTCACCCACAGATCGGTTTCGGCAGGCATGAAGTCGGTGGCATGAAACCCGTCGACTGTATCTGAATCGCGGGATGAATCCGATGTCATCGAAAACCCGACGCTGCTCAGTCTCTGGTCTGGGGTGAGTTGTTCGATTGGGAGAGTCCCGTCACTGAACCAAATCCGTAAGAATAATGGTTCCATCGTGTTGAAAACGGTGGCCGGGATGGCTTCCATGCCGTTTCCCAGCGTGATGTGATACAGAGAATCCGTAACGGAAACCGGAATGTCTGTTTCCGGTGGCATGTTTCCGTCGTTGGACCAGATCAGCGTCTCCTGACTGTCGATAATCGCGAATCGGAAATATCCGGTTCCGGTAAACGGCTCGCCATTCACCTGGACCTGTCCCTGATAGTTGATCATTTCAGGAACGGCGTATACCGACGAGATCATCAAAGTAACACTGAAAATCATGAGAATTGGAACTGAAACAAAATTTTTCATGGCTATCGCCTCCTTAATAAGGTTATTTTATTTAGAACCATCCCAACATGCAAATCACTTCGTGTGACACTGTTTCAGTTCGATCTATCTGCTACTCCATTCTAACGTACTCTTTTTTATCTTCAATTTGCGTATTATCCCATTTATGAGTAGAAATATGGCGATGGTTTTGGAGATGCCGCTCCCGGATATCTTTCCCATTCATTATTTTTATCGGGCTAATCGCAAGATTCACTGTGGAGGATATTTGCGAGAAGATAACGTGATGTCAGTCAACGTCCATCTGACCATCAGACCATGCTGGGATCGGAATCCGGGGATCGGATTTATATGCTTATTTTGAATCGGGAGGCGATATGATTAATATCGTTGGTATTATAATTACTATTTTCTGTATTTGGAATACCGGAACGGCCATGGCCGATGATTCGGGCGGATATCTGCCCGGTTCCACAGACATGTGTAAAATCGAGCAAGCCTGGACGACGATCGGGAAGGAGCCCAAAGAGGCGGTGCTGGACTGGCGGAACATGAACGGTATCAATTACATGACCACTCCACAGTATCAGCATCCCTGTGTCACATGCTGGGCGTTTGCAGCATTGCATCTGTTGGAAGCGGCCATTCGCATCCGCGATTATCCGGATTCCCCAACCTTTACGGAGGATTTTTCCGAAGATTCCATCACCGACTGCACATCTCCAGCCGGATGTCTGACGAACTATGGAAATTACTGGAAAAGCGGCAGTTATCTCATGGCTCAGGGACCCGTCCTCGAATCCTGTCAGCCATGGTCGCCCGGATACCCTATTTGCACTCCGACCTGCCCCCAGGAAAATTACCGTCTGAAACGGCTGATCACCATCGCCAATACCGTACCCGCCATCAAAGCGGCTCTGGTGAACGGACCAGTAGGAACATCCATGCACACCGGCGCTACTGCGGAACCATTCAGCATGTATTATGATGGGACCTATATGTTCACCCAAGGAACTCCACAGACGCTGACCAACCATGCTGTTGTGATTGTCGGATACCATGAAGGACCCGCTCAGCCCGGATACATCGAAGGGGATTACTGGATCTGTCAGAACTCCTGGGGAACCCAATTCGGAGATGATGGCTATTTCTATATCGAATATGGTGCGGCAAACATCGGAACCAGTTGTTTTCAGATCACAGAATGGGAGGACAGTCTGGAGAACCTGGGTAAAGTCCTGGTGTATGAGGATGGAAACGGTGCTGGTGGGTACATTGGAGGTGCCCCGAATGTAATCTACGCCTGTCAGCGATTGATCCCACCCAGAACCGATCATATCACATCCATCCAGTGGGCAAATACCGGGAACAACTTCGATTATGAAATCCGAGTCTATGATGCTTTTTCCGGATCAAGTCCTGAATCGCTCATGGGGGAGCCCATCGTTGGGATCAATGAACCCTATGGCGGATTGATCAATGTCGATCTTGCTGATCCCATTCCGGTCACTGCCGGAGACGACATTTATGTCTGTATCAAACTCCATAATCCCACGGGGGACGTGCATCCGATGGAGGTGTCCGGAACGACGTACAGCGGTGGCGCTTGGATCAGTTTCGAAGCCATCGACGCTGCCTATACACCCAACTCCCAGGTTTTTCCAACACCTCCCCCACCGACACCCATTCCCATACCACGGGATTGGGGTATCCGGGTCGTTCTCGGAGGACCATTGCCGCCAACTGCGACACCTCTTCCTCCAATCCCAGCTACAACTCCCGGAGGATTTGGAGTATTGGCCGTGGCATTGGGAATTCTGCTGAGCATTTCTGTTTTTCGGCAACGGGGGTGAATCTGCCATTCCCGCAATTAATTGACTGCGATCTTTGAAGGATCACTGGGAGTCCGTACTGGCTCGAGCATCACATTTCAACGCCTTGGGTTCAGATGAAGGTATTGTTACTGAAGATTCTTGAGAACCCCGGTCAGAGACTCCGATTTTTTTATAAAATTTCTGGAACCTTTTTTCAGCTCGGCGTGTTTTTGATTATGTAAGTAATTCCTCCCCTTGAAGAAACGTGAAAGACAACCTCCTCCTTGAGATACCCGGCTCCCCCCCGAGCCGGGTGTTTTTTATCATAGTGGCATTGATCGGTTTTTTCTGATATCTACAACCCGACACGTTCACGCGGAACGACTGGAATGGGAGTAATATGCACCACAGGTGATGAAGTGAGGGAATTATGACAAACAATATCGAACCGAAAAAACCGATGTGTTCTGAAGACTTTTACTTTATTGATCATGTGAATGACCCCCGAATCCACCCCAATGGAGTGCTCATTGCATATAGTCACAGCAAACCGCAACGGGAGGGAAAATCCTATCTGAACGCGATATGGGTGACGCACCGTGAGCATGGAGAACCCCGGCAGTACACCGCTGGCGGCAAAGGAGGAGATCATTCTCCGCGATGGTCTCCGGATGGCAAAACCCTCGCTTTCGTATCAAACCGCTCCGGAAAACCGCAAGTATTTATCCTCCCGGTTGATGGCGGAGAAGCCAAAGCCCTGACCAGTATGCAAAACGGTGCAGTGAACCCGGTATGGTCTCCGGATAGCCAGTCGATCGCATTCATGTCCGAAACTCTTCCTGAGGAGCGTGACCAGGAAGACCAACCGGCTCCACAAGATGCATTCATCGATGAAATCACAGCCCGACGTCAGGAAGAAGATCGGAAACACGCCGAAGAAATGCGGTATGATCCTCGGATTTTCACCCGGCCTGTTTTTCGAAACGGAACGGTCTTCAAAGATGGCCGGACAACCCATATCTATGTTCAGAAAGTCAATGAAAGCACGGCCCGGCGCATCACAAACGGCGATTTTGATTTCGGTCCTTTCTGCTGGACGACAGATGGCAAATATATCATCACTTCGAGTAAACAGGTGGGAGATATCGACATCATTGTCCGAACGGATTTATGGACATTTCCCGTGGATGGTGGTGAACCGAACTGCCTGACAGAGGACGAAAACGGCAATTTTGATCCGCATGTTTCTCCCGATAATCAATGGATTTATTATATGTCGTTCCAGGCTGCTGAAACGTACAAACAACGGATGAAGCTCAAACGGATCGCCTTGACCGGGGGACAGCCGGAAGATCTGATGTCGGACTATGACTTTGATCCGTTTATGTTTCAATTGAGCCCGGATGGAGAATTTCTCTATTTTGGCGTTTGTAAATCAGGCAGGGAGATCATATGCCGGGTACCAGCCGCTGGCGGCGTTCCGGAGACGATTTTAGAAAAAGATGGCATGGCCGGCCCGTTTCATCTGGACCAGAATGGGATCGTGTATCGATTCGAAGCTCCGGATATTCCTTCCGATATTTTTTATCATGATCTGAATACGCGGGAGGATCATCGGCTGACCCGGATCAACGAATCATTTCTGGCTTCCCGATCGCTCTCCATTCCCAAAGAGATCTGGTATGATGGATATAACAGACAGCAAATTCAGGGATGGTATATGTTGCCCCATGGATATGAAGACGGGAAAAAATATCCTTGGGTCGTCCAGATTCATGGCGGTCCCCATATCATGTGGGGATACTCCTGGTGGCATGAGTTCCAGTCGATGTGCGCCCGTGGTTATGGCGTGTTCTTCTGCAATCCAAGAGGATCAGACGGGTATGGCAGCACATTCAAAGGCTCGATCCATCTGAAGTGGGGGGATGAAGATTCTCAGGATATTCTCAATGGATGCAGCCAGATGGTTGAAATGGGTCTGGCAGACCCGGAAAAGCTCTATCTGACCGGGGGTTCATTCGGAGGATTCATGACTGCTTGGATTGTGGGGCATGATCACCGGTTTAAAGCGGCAGTGGCTCAACGGGGTGTCTATAACTTTATCAGCATGTATGCCGCATCCGATGCTCTGACATTGATTGAATGGGAGTTTGATACATTACCCTGGGAAAAACCTGAATTTCTCTGGGACCGGTCTCCCATCAAATATGTCACCAATGTCCAGACACCGTTGATGATCATTCATTCCGAACAGGATTTTCGAGTCGGCATATCGCAAGCCGATGAATTGTTTGTCGCATTACGCCGATTGGGCAAGGAAGCCAAATTTGTGCGATTCCCCCGCGAAGGTCATGAACTGTCCCGGTCGGGTGAACCGAAACATCGGGTTGCACGAATCAATCATATTATCGGATGGTTCAACGAGCATCCATAACTTCCGGATCACATTGTTCTTTCCGCATCCGTACTGCAAACTTGTTTGATGCAGGAGCACGGTGACCTCGATAAAAAAGTGGAATAAAAGCGGCAGGATGCCGCTTCTACTATTGGTGTGTATTTATCCTGATCATATTGACTTTCCGATGTATTCGATTTACTGTGTTCAGGAGACACGTAGGCTTACATACATATTTTTCAGATGATGGCTTTGACAGTAGCTGTTCGGGGGTATTGGCTACGATTAATCAACAATGTGAAACCGGGAGGTTGGATTATGGAAAAGAGAATTTGGGTATGGTTCATGATACTGCTGATTCTGGGTTCAGCTCCGTACGCATTCGCTGCTGAAACGGGGACAATCAAAGGAAAAGTATTGACGAAACAAGGTGAATTATTGCCTGGGGTGACCATCACACTGGAAGGCTCCAGTATGCAGGGGAAGCGAACAATGATCTCAGGAGAGGATGGTTCCTTCCGATTCCCCATCGTTCCCGTCGGCCGTTATACATTGACGTTTGAGCTGATGGGATTCGCGACATTGAAACAGGAAAACGTTCCGGTTGGTTTGGGAGCCACCACACCGCTGGAAGTCACATTGGATAGTGCTCGGTTCGAGAAAGAAATCACGGTCACCGCCGAAGCTCCATTGATCGAAAAAGACTCAGGGGATCTCTCCACGCGGCTCAGTTCTGAAAAGCTGGAAAGTATGCCATCGGCAGACCGGTCGTTCCGGGATATTGCCAAATTTGTTCCGGGAGTTACGGGAGTCCGGATCAATACGGTTGACGGAAACACGGACAACGGAATGCCCTCCATTCGAGGTGAAGGGCAATATGGAAATAACTATCTGGTGGATGGATTGAGTGTGCGGGATCCAGCCGTCAACTCCACCGGAGCACCCTTGAATTTCGATGCGATCGAAGAAATCCAGATCATTACGGATGGATTCAGTCCGGAATATGGCAGGGCTCTGGGTGGCACAGTCAATGTTATCACGAAGTCCGGATCCAATGATTTCCACGGCGAAGCGGCCATTCAGTATGAATCGGATGTGTTGAATGGCGAGGAGAAAGATTCGCTGTGGGCTCAGAATCGCGATTTTACAAAATTATTACCCTATGCCAATCTCGGTGGTCCCATTTTGCAGGACCGGTTATGGTTCTTTGTCTCCTATAATTACGAAGACAATGTCCAGAAATATGACATTGCGGATTACACCAAAACGGATTCCAACCTGTTTACCAAGCTGACACTGGCCATCAATCCGGTCAATACTTTAAGCGTCGCCGGATCGTTCCGGGGTTACGAAGATGAAAATTCGGATATTGATGCAGGGCGGACCAAAGAAGCATTGGGAAGCCTGACTCGGGATGATGTGCGAATCCGGGCAAACTACAAAAGTATCATCTCTGATATGACGGTATTGGAAGCCAAATATGGATACATCCGCCGGGAATCGGACGATGATCCTCAGAGCGGCGACCCCGGTCCGGCACAAAGAACCGATCTCGATACCAACACCATCTATGGAAACTACGATGCGTTCGACCATCAGACCCGGGACCGGGATGATATCAGCCTGGAACTGACGCAATTCATCGATGAATTCATGGGAACCCATGAATTTAAAGGTGGATTACTCTATGAAAAAACCGCTTCGACCCGCACCATGGCATTTACCGGAGTCGACGAAGATATCTTTCCGGATCGCATGGAGGGTGGCGCGGAGATCAAATTCAGAGATGGAGTGCCCAATGTGTATTATGATTACCAGGGCGCAACCGTAGAGAACGAAACAGACGGATATGGAGTCTATTTGCAGGACAAATGGGCGCCGGTCGACAATCTCAAGCTGATGCTCGGGTTCCGGATTGACTCGCAGGATGTCAAGAACAATGTTGGCGATACGTTGTTTAAATTCAATTTCGATGAAACCTTTGCTCCCAGAGTGACTGCAGCGTATGACATGACACGGGACGGACGAAATGTGTTTAAGTTTGGTGCCGGTCGATTTTATGATGTCGTTTCCACCTCCCTCGCGGAGTGGGGAAATACAGCCAATCCATATTCCTATGACATGTATCAATACGGTGGTCCGGGAAATCCTTATACCGGCGGAACGTATACTCCCGGAGATGAATGGAATCCCAACAATTGGGGAACCTGGTATGACACGGATGATGACGGTGAGCGCGATACATTCGTTCCAGGCGAAATTCGTTACACACAGGATCCTGTCACCAATCCACTCACCTACTCAGATGATCTGAAACCATATTACAAAGATGAAGTTCTGGTGGAGTATGATCGGGGTATCGGCAACGACTATGCAGCGAAGATCCGGTTTATCCGTGGGTGGACCCGCGACCTCATCGAAGATGTCGCATATACGATTGATGATTGGTATATCGTCAACTTTGACCGGAAAAAACGCGACTATAAAGCAGTGGAACTTGAATTTGCCGGTCAGCCAACGGAAGATTTATCCTTCAACTTTGCCTATATATGGACCGATAACGAAGGAACAACGCCCGGGCAGTTTGAAAAAGGCGGATTTGGATCGGATTGGGGAAGCGGAAACACGGTCGGCGTATTCGGCGACCGGCCTCCATGGGATGAAGATCCGGAATACTCGGAGTTGCTGAACGGCCTGGGAGGGCTCGATGGAGATGATGGCTGGTATGGACCACTTCCGTATGCAACCGATCATCAGATCCTTCTCAATGTCACCTATCGTGCACCCTGGGATGTCATCGTCGGCAGCGGTATGGAATGGAACTCCGGATATCACTGGCAACAGCGGGGATGGCAGGAAGCATACGGTGGATATCTGACGTTCCCGGAAGGCCGTGGTGCTCGGGAAATGCCCAGTCTGTTCTTCTGGGATCTCTCTTTAGCGAAAAAATTCGAATTCGGTAACAATCTCAACCTGACCGCTCGAGCGGATGTATTCAATGTGCTGGATCTGGATAAAGCCATCAGCTACAACCAGGATTGGGATGAAGGCGGTACGAACGAAAACTTCGGAGCTGTCCTGAAACGCCAGGATCCCCGCTCCATCCGATTGTCTCTGAGTTTTGCATTCTAATCGAGAAAAAAGAAGCCATCGATCCATGGATGAGAGGGGTATCCGTAGAAAAGACTCCTTAAAAGCATCATAGCAGACGATCCGATCTCCCATGATTCGATGGGATTGCTACACCGGCACCTCACCGGCAGATATATCAGCTAAATGCCGAGAGGTGCCGGTCCGTCATTGCAGCGCAGGCGGTGACGCGTTACATGGGTAAAAGAAAGAAAATTTTTCTATATTTGTATGCTGTCAATGGTGATCTGCCCTGTTGTCAGATCCCATGTATATTCTCTCTCATTATACATGGTTCTGTTCCCGTGTTGAAAATTCAATCTTGTTACTTGAAATCTGGAAGGCTATGATTGGAAGATGGAGGATTTTCTTTATGAGATTAACCGCTCTGTATCATCTGATTGGAATTGGTTTATTGGGATTGTGTCTGAGCCCTGTTTTTAACCCGCCCATTGTGGCTATGGAATATGCGACCTTCAAAGGATCCGTCAAAACGCAATCCGGAGAAGTTGTTCCGGAAGTCACACTGGTGTTGCACCATGAAACGCGGGGAGATAAGTCCATTAAAGTTGATAAAGACGGCACCTTCAAAGCCAGGCTGTTTGAACTGGGAAAGTACACCATCACCGTTCAATCTCCCGGTTACATCGTGTATGCCTTGAAGCACGAAGACAAGAGTCCGGTCGGTCTGCCGCAATCGGCGGAAAACCTGGCCATTGGCGAAGACCAGGTGATTCCGGAATTGTCGGTATCATCCGAGCATACTTATGAGTACGACTTCATTTTGGCTCCGAATACTTTTTTCCAAGTGAAGGCTCAGCAGGAGGAAATGGGGAGACTCCAGAATGATGTTCTTCAGGCGGAAGAAAAAATCAATGCCGGTCTGCATGCTGATGCCATCCCGATCCTCCAGAAAGTGATCGAAAAAAAGCCGGACCTGGGATATCCGCACTATTTGCTGGGTGTCTCCTATTTTGAAACCGGAAAACGAGACGATGCACGGACATGTTTCAGAAATTCTCTGGAGAAAAAACCGGATCTGACCGGTGCCAACTATTATCTGGGTAAATTGGCGTATGATGCCGGCGATAAAGAAACGGCAATCACCTGTTTTGAAGCGGAATTGGCGATCTCTCCGAACCAGTCAGCAGCGGTTGAATCTCTGGCGGTCTTATACCGGGATTTGGGGAATAAAGAAAAATCAGCGGACTATTTTGAAAGACTACGGAAAATCCGGCCGGAGGACGAAAAAATACTCAGTGAACTTCTCGTGTTGTATACGGACATGGGGAAGGATGACAAGGTCAAGGAGATCGTGGCGGCGCAGGAACAAATGGGGCAACAGGACGCGTCGACCTATTACAATCTCGGTTCAACCTATTGGTCTGAAAAACAATATGAATCTGCGGAGTCGGCATTCCGGAAAGCGCTGGAAAAAGATCCGATGATGGCGGCGGCCTACAAGGGACTGGGGTATGCGCTGATCCAGTTGAAGAAAAACAAGGACGCGCTGGAAGCACTCCAGAAATATATCCAGCTCAAACCCGATGCCGAAGACAAATCCAAAATCCAGGAAATCATCAATGAGTTGAAGCAGCAATCCGAGTAACCGATTTTTTCCGGATGAATCAGTGTGTCGGAATAAACATGAACGTAGTTGTAAACCGCGATCCCATCCTGCTGGGCCGTCAGTCCGGAGAATACGCACATGCGAACATCTCTATTCGGCTCGTGACGATTTTTACCCTCGCCGTTCTCTTGTGTAATCTCTCCCATTCCTCGGTTCATGCGGAACAGTCGCCCATCCTGCTTATCACACTGGACACGCTCCGGGCAGACCGACTGGGCGTCTATGGAGATCCGACGGCTTACACTCCCAATATTGACCAGAACTCCGTGGGTCGTTTTCTGTATATCGATTCCTGGACAGATGTTCCCATGACATTGCCTGCGCACACCAGTCTTCTGACCGGGCTCCCTCTCGAAAAACATGGCATAATGACCAATGGAATTCCCATATCCGCCAGTCTGGCGACCATCCCGGAACAGCTTCGGAAGCAGGGATACCGGACCGCGGCTGTGATCGGTGGTTACCCTCTGTCCGCATCGTTCGGGCTCAGTCGGGGATTCGATATTTATGATGATCGCCTGGACCGGCCGATCAAAGGCAGCACAGCGGAACGGCTCGGTGAAGATGTCATCGAATCCGCCATTCGCCTCATTGTGACGTCTCCGGCCCCGCTGTTTTTATGGGTTCACCTCTACGATCCCCATGCCCCGTATAACCCGCCGCCGATCTATCGAAACCTGTCCGACTATCCCTATGATGGTGAAGTCGCTTATACCGACCGATGTGTGGGAACTCTTTTACGGGCATGGCAGGATCGGTTTGGAACGACTGGAATGCAGATCATCTGTGCCGACCACGGAGAAGCTCTGGGGAGCCATCAGGAACTCACACACGGCGTGTTTCTCTACCAGGAGACGCTCCGGATTCCGGTCATCGTCCACTTCCCCTCGGGATTCGGATCATCCGCCGGATTGACTCCCGATCCCATGCCGATTTACAATCTTCTCCCGACGATTTTCCGGAAAATCAATCTTCCGTTTCAGCCGGAATTTCCTGTCGCGCCGTCCGTGATTGCCACGCGATATCCCTTTGACCGGTTTCACTGGTCGCCGCTTCAGGGGTTCCGGACAGGGAAATGGAAATACATCGGTTCACCGGAGCCGGAACTGTATGATCTGACCGATGATCCGGCCGAGACAGAGAATGTTGCATTCCGGTTTCCCGACATGGTCGATGAATACCGACGCAACATGCCGGATCTGTTTGCCCGGATGGAAACGACCGGGGAGATATCTAGTCAAACCCGGGAAGCTCTGGAAAGTCTGGGGTATGCGCAGCCCTCCCGTGAAACGCCGGAAGCCAGTCTGCTGTCTCCCCGATCCATGGCAGGATTGCTGATCCCTATCGAAGAAGCACTGGATGCGGTGAATTCTGAGCAATGGCGGGTCGCAGCGCAGCTCCTCAAACAGATTTTGACCGAAGATCCTGAGAATCCAACCTGTGCCAATAACATGGGTCTGGTTTTGGTGCAATTGAACCGGTGCAGTGAGGCCATCCCGTACTTTCAGACCGCCGCACGCCATCAACCCACGGATGCTCAGATTCAGAATAATCTGGGAGTGGCGTTTCGCAAGCTCAAACGATATGACGACGCCATCGCGACTTTTCAGAAATCCATCGCGCTCGATCCGGAGTTTGGAGCGGCGCGAGTCAATCTCGCGCTCGCTCAGTTTTCCGGCGGCCGAAATGCGGAATCCCGCAGGACGCTGGATGATGCGCTGCAGATGGATCCGTCGATTCGTCACATGAAGCCGGTTCAGGACCTCCTGGAGCAACTCCAGCAGAAAACACCGGGCAATCGTTGATACCCGCTTTCGATGTCTGGTATTGATATCCGGAGTGTCGAGATGTCCGGTACAATGACCGGTCGCGAGGGAGTTCAATCCTGCAACTCCCGTAAAACGGAATTCCGACAGGAGCGACAACGTGATGGAGACCAACGGATTTTTGATCGATCGGGACGGCGTGCTGTTGCATGCGAAGGATGGCGCGGCGATTCCCGGAGCGATTCAATGGATGCAGAAGCTGATCCGGCAGCGCATCCCGTATCTGATTGCCACAAATCACACGACATCGTCACCGGAAGATGCGGCATTGGAGTTACAGGTGGCGGGATTTTCCATTCATCCGGAAAAAATGCATACACCGATCACGATTCTGTTCGAGTATTTCCAGAGGCAGCCACCGGGCCGAATCTGGGCCAGAGGCACTCCGAAATTTCTGGCATTCCTGGCATCGAACGGGTATCAGTTGACGCGGGAACCGGACGCGGACGTCGTGTTACTGGGGTTTGATCAGACAATGGATTACCAGGCCGTTTCCGATGCGATCGAAGCGATTGTCAATCATGACGCGTCATTCATCGCGCTCCACGAAAACCGTCTGTATAAAAATGCGGACGGAAAAATGGAACCGGGACTGGGAGCGTGGGTTCGTGCGATTGAATATGCGACAGGCATCGCGGCGACGATCATCGGGAAGCCCAGTCCGGAGTATTATCGCCGGGCTCTGGAACGATTGGGTATTTCGGCGGAGTCAGCGGTGATGATTTCCGATGATCCTCTGGGGGATTTGGCGGGAGCGAAATCGGTGGGCATCCGGACGGTGTTTGTTACATCCGGGAAGTATCCCCAACGGATTCTGGAACAGCTCCCAAGTGAACTTCAGCCGGATATCATATTGGGAAGCATAGCGGAGTTGGAAATCGGATGATCTGTGTTGATCTTCCAAGTCGTATCCCCGTTCTATGATCATTCCTTATGGAATCTCTTCCAGATATGCAGACAGCATGTAGCCGAGACCTTTGGATGTCTGGATTCGGTACCAGTTCGGTTTGGGCTGGTCGAGAACCTCCACTTTTGTTCCGGGGTGCATGGTATAAAGCACGTCAGCCAACAGAGTTGGCTCCGACAATACCGCCACATCCACGCCGTTGTCTTTGATCTGCATGGATTTGGAAGAGAGTGTGGATGGGAGTGGTGTCTGGGGGGGGTTCGGGGCGTCTCCCATGGTTGCCATCTCCGGGTTCTCCGGCATGGGGAGTGCCCGGAGGGCTCGGGTCGATTGCTCGGATTCTTCCAGCATATCCACGGGAACCCAGCCCTGTGTCGAATCAGATAACCGCACATGAGCCCATTCCGAAGACATCTCCAACAGGACCACTGTTTCACCCTGATTCAATGTGGCCATCGTGTTGACCATATGAGACGGCTGAGGATACAGCATGGCGGATGGTGAGCGGACCCGCATCGTCTTCTCGGATGGATTAAAGGATGGATTCGATGCAAGCGGGTGGACGGGGATGATGGGAGGCGGCGCGGAGGGGATGGGCGCGATGGTTCCGATCAGTCCGTCCCGGTTATCCAGCCGTATCAGAGCCTCCCGAATATATTCCTCGGCCTGAATGGACTGCGCCCGTTGATAATATGTTCTGGCGGATGAGACATCGCCTTTGTGTTCACAGACGACGCCCAGGTTATACCATGCATAATGATCATCCGGCCGTTTTTCGAGTAGTTTCCGGAGTTCCGCTTCGGCATCTTCCCAAAGCCGGACTTTCATGAACCGGACTGCCAGAGCGGTTGGTCTGGAGCCGACGACCGGATAACCATCGATGGTCACGATCCGGGATGCCTGAACCGGATTCAGGCCTGTGAGAGCTGTCACCATGATAATCACATACCATAACCTTCGTTGACTCACATCTGCCTCCCTCATCAAAAACATCACGTCATCCAGAATAGGACTATAAGCCAAGCGGGAAGTGCTTTCAATATACACGGAACGGATCTTGACGGAATCCTCTCCCACTGATAGAACGCTCGGGTGGACATTCTTTTTTTACAAAGCATCTGGTTTGAATTTCTGGGGACGATGTCGCTGATCGGCGTTCTGCGTCACAATGGTATCGAGGCAGGTCTCGCGATCGGTAAAGACAAGGATCTTTTGAAAGCCGTGGCGATTCATCGCCCCAGTGTGGTGGCATTCAGTTGCGTCACCGGCATTCATGGATGGGCTTTGAATATGTGCCGGGCGATCAAAACGGTGATCGATCCCTCGATCACGACGCTGATGGGCGGCGCTCACCCGACTTTTTTTCCGGAAGTTCTCGAAACCTCCTCTTATCTTGACATCATCTGCCTGGGAGAAGGGGAACTGGCGATACTGGATCTCATGCGGATATCGGGCAATCCGGATCAGGCTTCCGAAATACCCAATCTGCATGTCCGTTCCGGTGGCTGTATCAACAAAAACCCGGTTCGTCCATACATCGAAGATTTGGATTCGCTCCCGTTCATGGATCGCGAGTGGGTGTATCGGCATCCGATCCTCCGTGACAATCCGGTCAAACGGCTGATCACCGGCCGCGGATGCCCATATAACTGCTCTTTCTGCTTCAACCATTCCGCAAAACAGCTTTATAAGGGAAAAGGATCCTATATCCGGAAGCGGTCGGTGGAGAGTGTTCTGGAGGAGATGGCACGGATACGCCATCACTATCCGGTGAAAACGTTTCTGTTCGAGGATGACCTGTTTGGTGTGAACCAGGAATGGCTTCTCCGATTCTGCGAGGAATATCCCCGCCGATTCGACACGCCCTTTATCTGTGCCATGCGGGCTGATGTGGTCAACCGGGAAAATGTTCAGGCTCTGAAATCCGCCGGATGTTTCAATGTGATCATCGGCATGGAAACGGGTGATGAACACCTTCGGAATACACTGCTCAGGAAAAATATCACCAATGAACAGTTGATGAATGCGGCTGCGTTGTTTCATCAGGCAGATATCCGATTCTGCACCACCAATATTTTAGGGCTTCCGGGAGAAACCGTCGAACAATCGATCCGGACCATTGAATTCAATCTGGCATTGAAACCGACGTTCACATGGTGTTCCATTTTTCAGCCGTATCCGCGGACGGAACTGGGGAACTATGTTGTTGAGCAGGGTCTTGTGGAGCGTCTGGATGTGGATGCGATCGAACCAAACTACCATTCCAACAGCCTGCTCCGGCAGCCGGATATCCATCGAAGCGTCAATCTGCACAAATTTTTTTATGTGATTTTCAATCATCCGTGGTTTCTGCCGGTTGCCCGATGGCTGTCCCGTTTTCCGCCCAACCCGCTGTTTACGATGATTCATCGGATCAGCTTTCTGCTCATCTATTCCAGACGATGGAATATATCATTGAGTCGTGCGATACAGGAAGGTATCCGGACCAGCGGATTCACCCGGAAAGTCAATTCCGAAGGCTCCTGATGCATTTTTCCTGGTTATTTCATTCAACATCCGTGCTTCGAAGCCAAGAGTACCGATCGATCAATACCTGGATCATGACCGGTGTTCTTGGGATGGCGATGATGGCTGGAAATGGTTGTGTCTATCGGGATCCTGTGGCCGACGACATCAGCCTGATTCCTCTCCTGTCACTATCCCGGTCATCGTTGAATACGTTCTGTTACGATTTATCTTCTCCGGTCATATTGCCGTTCATGGCTCACCCGGCCAATGCTTCAGTTCCCAACGGCGTGACGGATCAGAGTATCACGCTGATGATTCCGTATCCGGCGATCGAGCCGGTTGAACTGGTCATTGAGGCTGCGATCATGGATCCACTGGATGACATCGCATCGATTCAGGTCATGTTGAATGGGACGGAGTTGGGATTTATGAACGTCACCGCCACTCCATTCAGAAAGGTATTTCCGTTACCCGATTCCATCTGGAGATCCATCATGAATATCATCACGATCGGTCCTCTGGAATCGGCGTCTCCTGTTATGATTTCATATATATGGTTATTATCGGAGAATACTCGGGATACCGATCAACTGGCTCCTGGCAATCGCTTTACCGGATATATCGGATATTGGGATCATGGGGAGATGATCGATTCAATCTATCTGGATGGAGATGCGGAATTATCCATACCGATCCAATTGCCATTGCCGTCCGCTTTCTTCTCCTGCAGCATCTTAGCGTATCCGGAGGGGAATCCGATTCTGGAGATGGAACTGATCACTGGCCGGGCTTTTCTGGCGGAAGAGCCGCTTCAGATCATGGTGATACCACCCGAATATTGGGAGCCAGATGCGTGGTCGCCTGTGGAATGGAACCTCAGTGAGCGTCGGGGGCGTCATGCTATCCTGAAACTGGTCAACAAGGGATCAGAACCGATCATCATCAGAGATCCGGTTATCCGCTCGACCACCAGCCAGCTAATGGCTTGCCGTATGGATGATGGACGATGGTTCAGTTCTGATCGTGGTTGGAGTATTGAATATGAATAGAAAAAAGGTACGATCCTGCTGCCAGGAAGAACGGACATGAGCGTATCACGATTACCTCCGTGGTTGAAGGTGCCGTTGGGGAGTGGCGAACAGTATCGGAATGTGCGTCAGGCTTTGGCCGCACAGGGACTTCATACGGTCTGCAGCAGTGCCCGGTGTCCCAATCTGGGGGAATGCTGGAGTTCCGGGACTGCGACGTTTATGATTCTTGGAGATGTATGCAGCCGAAACTGCCGGTTTTGTGCAGTCACACATGGTCATCCAACGGCCATCGACAAGGGGGAGCCAGCACGGATTGCCGATGCAGTCCGGCAACTCCGGTTGCAGTATGTTGTTATCACATCGGTGACGCGGGATGATCTTGAGGATGGAGGCGCTTCTGAGTTTAGCGAAGTGATCCGGTTGTTACGGATGCAATCCAGAACGGTTCAGATCGAAGTTCTGATTCCGGATTTCCTTGGGAATGAAGGCGCATTGCGGGTTGTGCTGGATGCGAAACCGGATGTGCTGAACCACAACGTCGAGACGGTGCCCCGACTATATCCATTGATCCGGCCCCAGGCGGATTATGACCGATCACTGATGATATTAAAAACGTCGGCATGTGTGCTCGGAGAGGATCGCACCAAAAGCGGTTTGATGGTGGGGATGGGAGAAACCCGGGAGGAACTTCTGGAGCTGTTCAATGACCTCCGACGATCGGGGGTTGCGCGACTGACGATCGGTCAGTATCTGCAGCCGACGCGGGATCATCTGGGTGTCGTCCGATATATGACTCCCGAAGAATTTCTGGAGATTCGGGAGCTGGCGGAAGCCATGGGATTCCAGCATGTTGCATCCGGACCATTGGTGCGGTCCTCGTATCATGCGAAAGAATCAGCACCTGCTCAATATACCCACGACCAATAGGGAGCGGTCATGACACGACCCCACTGCCATGACGATCCTGGCACCATAACCATCAGGTAGTGACCGGTATTCGTTCGTCCTCGATTTCCCATCCAGCCGATCACGTCTGATCATGAGAAGTCATCTGCACAGCATCCGCAGTCATCGACCAAGCGTCCGCGGTCATCGACCAAGCGTCCGCGGTCATCGACCAAGCGTCCGCGGTCATCGACCAAG
>CAZELM010000011.1:0-99 GCA_964512995.1 uncultured bacterium | reverse complement strand
CATCCGCGGTCATCGACCAAGCATCCGCAGTCATCGACAGACCATCCGCAGTCATCGACCAAGCGTCCGCAGTCATCGACAGACCATCCGCGGTCATCG
>CAZELM010000010.1:18642-98239 GCA_964512995.1 uncultured bacterium | reverse complement strand
TCGAGAAAGGGATCGAGAAAGGATTCGAAAAGGGTATCGAGAAAGGTATTGAGAAGGGCATTGAGAAAGGGATCGAGAAGGGCATCAAGAAAGGGATCGAAAAGGGAGCGGTCCTGAATGCTCGGATCACGGTGATCGACGTGTTGGAGACACGGTTTGGAACGGTTCCGGATGCGGTCCGGCAGATCATCGAGAGGATGGATGATCTGGATCGATTGAATCGGCTGACTCGGTCGGCAGTGACGGTTCCGGATATCGATCGATTTTATGCATTGCTGGCATGAATCCAATCCCCTGGTTTTCCGTCTGAGATGGATTGTACGCAAGTGATGATCATCCGAAGCCGTTCACAGGGAAACTTCCCTTCTACAAAGAGGGGATTCTGGCTTCTTCCCACTTGCTGAGCGATTACGATCATTCAGACAGTTCACACCTACCCATACCTCCTTCTCCCTCCGAGATAAAATTGAGAATGAGGGCGGAAAGATTGACATGTTGTCTTTATCTGTTACCATTGAACGATGTTCACACGAAGACGCGAAACCCCCGGATCAGCAGAAAGATAAGCCATGGCCATCAATCCCATCGTTTTCACGGAAAAGGTCGTCCGAAGCTTCCTCCAGTATCAGCTCACCACATATTCGTTCTCCGATCCGGACCTGTATTCGCAGATGCGGACGTTGTTATCTCTGGATGAGACCCGCCGCTCCCCCCTGATGAAAGGACCCTATATCAGCCTGTCCCGCCCGTTCCGACAGGGCGCTTCCATTTCGGACCTGATTCACCAGACTATCTTCCATCCCCACATGCGGGAACGGATTCCATCAGCGATCACGCATGTTTATTATCATCAGGAGCAGGCCATCCAAGCCATCCACGACCGCCGTACCACCCTGATCTCAACCGGCACAGGCTCCGGCAAGACCGAATGTTTCCTCTATCCGATCATGAGCCGCTGCCTGGAACTGCGCGACCGGAGAGCGCCGGCGGGTATCTCGGCGGTGATTGTCTATCCGATGAACGCGCTCGCGGAAGATCAATTGACCCGCTTGCGATTCCTGCTCGCCGGTTCCGGCATCTCGTTCGGCATGTATGTCGGCAAAACACCGGAAACGGAGTCCGGGGTGTCCGGCTTCCGTCTGGCTGATGGGGCGTCGCGAGCGGATTACCAGAAAAAGCTCGAAGAAGCACGCCACGAACGGCACAGTGAAACGGTCCACCCTCCGGAAGAAGTCTGTTCCCGCGAAGTCATGCGTACCGCCGGACGGCAACCCCGGATTCTGCTGACGAACGTCAAACAACTGGAGCTTTTGCTGACGCGGCAGCGCGATGTGGAACTGTTTGCGGATGCCCGGCTCGATTTCATTGTCTTTGACGAAGCCCACACATTCACCGGCGCTCAGGGTGCGGAAACCGCCTGTCTGATCCGGCGGCTGCGCGTGTTCTGCAACCGGGGGAGTTCGGACACGGTCTGCATCGCCACCTCCGCGACGATCGCCGACCGCAGCAACCCGAATGCCGGTCAGGAGTTCGCCTCCCGGTTTTTCGGTGTGCCTGCCGAATCCGTATGTACTGTGGGAGAATCCTATGAGCCGGACGTCTGGTCAACGGATATCGAAATCCCACCCGCACCATCGGACGATCCGGCCGGGTTGCTGAATACCGGTGTGCAGGCGGTCGAAGAGGAATCCGGCAGGAAAATCCGGTCCGTGGTCCGCGGTCTCACCGGTACGGATCTGAAGGCTGGCGATTGGCCGGACGTTCTGTACGAACGGCTGGCAGGCAATGCAATTATCCGGCAGTTGAGCGAAACATTGACCCGGCCGCGACTGCTGAGTGAACTCCCCGGCGAACTCGAATCCGCAATCGGACGGTCGGTGACGGAAAGTGAGATTCTGTGCTGGCTGACACTGGGCGCAGCGGCCCGGCATCAGGGCCGCCCATTGCTGCGACCGGTTGTCCATGTGTTTGTCCGAGGGATCAGCGGATCGATCGTGACATTCCCGGAACTACGCCCATCCGCCCGGCTGTGGCTGGCTGCGGAAGATGAAATCAAGGCTCGGACCGAAGGTGAAAAATACGCACATTTCCCGGTGATGACCTGTACGACCTGTGGGCAGCACTATTATATCTCCTTTCTGAAAGATTTCGATTTCACCGGCAAGGAACCGGGCGGTGGTGATGCCAGTGGCAACACTGTATTCTGGCCGCGGTTGGACGAATCGTTGGGCGGCTGCCGAGTCGTGCTGGTCGATCATCTGGTGAGCGGAAACGACGATGGTGACATCGAGGGAAAAGACCATCTGGCTCCGATCTATTTCTGCCGATCCTGCGGCGCAGCCCATTCGGCATCTTCGGATCTTTGCCGAAGCTGCGGCATCACGGGAACAATGGTCCGGCTTCATGCCATCCGGCCCAAAAAAAGTTCGGATAATTCCCGGGATGTTCAGCGGAAAAAGGTTTCCGGCTATCTGGCGCGATGTATTTCGTGTGGAGCGGCCGGGAAATCATCCGGCGTTCTGATCCGTGAACCCGCCCGGCCGGTGCGCGCCACCGCTGTCGCGGACGTGCATATTCTGGCTCAGGACATGCTGCATCGGGCGGAGCGGCCGCGGCTCCTCGTATTCTGTGACAATCGGCAGGATGCGGCATTTCAGGCCGGATGGATGAAGGATCACGCCCGTCGGTACCGGCTCCGGTCCCTGATGATCGAAGGAATCACAGCCGGAAACCGTTCCATCGGAGATCTGACCTGTTATCTCGAGGAGACACTCGACCGGAACGAGTCGTTGTCCCGTGCACTGATCCCGGAAGTTTGGCAGGTGGTCCGGAAAGAAGGCAGCGGAGGCCGTCACGAACAGGAGCGCCGGAAATTCCTCCGCATTCAGATCCTCCGCGAAGTGACCATCCCAGGCCGGAATCCGATCGGTCTGGAACCCTGGGGACGGATGAGGGTGGAATACGACGGACTGGACGAGACGATTCCATGGATTCAGGATCAGTCGGCTAAACTGGGAATATCGGCCGGGGAGTTGCGGGAAGGGATCGCCGGCGTGCTCGATTACCTGCGGCGCAGGCGGATTCTGCACGATCCCGTCGCGGAAATCTTCACCAGATACTGGATGGAAGGCGATCTGGAGGTGCAGCAGGGATACCTGCCACTGATGAGAAATCCGATCGGAACGAAGCTCCGGGGTGGAATCGACGAGGACCCCCAATATCGTTTGCAGTGGATCAGCGACCACGGCGACACCATGCTTCGTCAGATCGCACGGAAATGGGGAGTCAATCCAGATCATCCAGTGCGGTTCCTTCAGGATCTGTTCGAACTGTTACGGGAGCGGGGACTTCTGACGCCCGTGCAGTTGAAAGGCGCCAGAGGCAATCCGTTGTCAAAGGTCAACGGTCTCTGGCAGGTCAATGCCGACCGGCTGCGCTTGAAGGAGAGCCGGGGAGTATGGCAATGCCGGAGCTGCCGGCGTCGGACGGCGCGAAACCCCCCTCATGGCCGGTGTCTGGCATGGCGGTGCGATGGCACTGTCGAATTTGTTTCCGAAGATCCGGACAATTACAACCTCCAGATGCTCGATCAGAGCTACGTGCTGCTCCGGCCCGAGGAACACAGTGCCATGGTCCCGCATGACGAACGGGAACGGCTGGAGAATCTGTTCAAAGGGGATTCGAAAGCGATCAATACGTTTGTCTGCACGCCGACTCTGGAACTGGGTGTCGATATCGGCCAGATCGATGCGATCCTGATGCGCAATGTGCCGCCGCTCCCCACTAATTACTGGCAACGGGCGGGACGGGCCGGCCGGCGGCATCGCATGGCTGTCAATATCACCTATTGCCGGCCGGTGTCGCATGATCGAGCCTATTTTGCGGAACCGATCAAGCTCCTGACCGGCCGCATCGATCCGCCGGCATTCAACCTGCGGAACGAGCTGATGGTAGCCCGGCACGTTCATGCCGCCGTCATCACGCGGCTCCATCAGTATATCCGCGATCCGAAACGACCGGAAACCGATCGGACCCATATCGAAGATGTACTGCAAACGTGCCTGCCAGCGAAAATCTCGGAGTATCTCTTTGAAGACGGGAGCATCCGGGAATCACTTTTCGGTCTCGGGCCGCTCACGTCGCTGATCGATCGCAATGCCCCGGATCTGCTCGGGTATGTGGAAGGTGTGTTCCGTCAGGGATGGCCCGAACCGGATGCTCCGGTGACAACATCTGAATCGCTCCGGCAGACGATCGGCGATATGGTCGGCAATCTCACAGAGGTCATCGTGCGTCTCCGCAAACGCATGCGGTGGGCGATGGACCAGATCCGGGTACTGAACACCCGACGCGAGCAACACGGAGATCTGAACCGTGAAGATGAGCAGTTATTCCGAAGATGTGACGCATTGATCAAACGATTGAAGGGAACCGGGCAGAGATATCGGCGCGATATGGAAGGGACCGATGATTCCGGCACGTTCAGTGTGCTGGCTGCCGAAGGATTTTTGCCGGGGTATGGTCTCGAAACCGGATCGGTTCTCGGGATTGCGGAGATCCCATATTGGCATACCGCAGCCCGTTTACTGCCATTGCCGCGCCCACCCGGCTGTGCGCTGCGGGAATACGTGCCGGGTAATCTGATTTATTCGAATGGCCACCGGTTCGTGGCACGGCGGTTTCAGCGCGATATCGACGAACAGCGATCGGAGATGCCGGTATTCGAGATCTCCACCGAACGGCAGGCGATCCGGCAGACGAATCGCTGCGGGGTACCGTCTTCCGGTGCATCAGCGACAATCGAGACGATTGCGGTGTGCGATGTCGATCTCATGCACCAGTCGCACATTTCGGACGAGGAGGAACTGCGGTTCCAGCTCGGTGTCGCCGTGTATGGAATCGAGCGGGATCAGCACAACGGCGGTTGGGCTTTCGTCTGGGGATCTCAGACGCTGCATCACCGCCGGGGCATCCGGCTTCGGCTGGTCAATGTCGGCGCGCCGAGTGCTATCGAGCGGTACGGTCGGTATGGCTACCCGGTCTGCACGATCTGCGGCCAGAGTGTGTCGCCCCTGGCATCGACGGCCCAGCTCGCTCATTTTCAGACGGAACATACGGAGCGATGTGGAAAAAAACCCAATCCCATCGGGTTTTACGCGGACATCGTCGCGGATGCAATCTCCCTGCCTGCCTGCCCGGACAAGGTGACGGCGTATTCGGTGATGGAATCGCTCCGGATCGCAGCCACCCGGGTGCTGGACATGCACATGGAAGATCTTCAGGTGCTGGTCATCGGCCATGTCAACCGCAACGAAGTCGATGCCCTGCTCTGGGATCCCATGCCGGGAGGCTCCGGACTGCTCGACCAGATCGTGGCGCATTTCGAAGAGATCATCCCGATCGCTCTGGAAGTGGCGAACCAGTGTCCGTCCGCCTGCGGGTCGTCCTGCGTCGATTGTCTCCAGACATTCCGGAATGGGTATTACCACAAACATCTCGACCGGAAAGCGGCAATGGAACGAATGGGCGAATGGGGCTCAATACTCACATTTGCGCACGATATCCCCGCCCGGCTCCCCGTTCAGAACGCCCAGGAGGAACCACCGCCCGTCAATGAAGTGGAGAGGCGGCTCCGGCATCTGCTGATCGAAGCCGGGTTCCCGGAGGGCATCCGGGGAAAGCAGATCATACTCGACCGTTCGATCGGAACGACGACGCCCGATGTGTTTTATCAGGGGGATCATCATGATGCCGACGAAGGGATCTGTATTTATCTGGATGGATTGAGTGAGCATCTCCACGGGAATCCGGCCACGCGGGAAAAAGACGGCCGGATCCGGACATGGCTGCGAAACAATGGTTATGAGGTGATCGAGATTGCCGTGAGTGATCTGGGGGATGTCGGAGCCATGATCCGGCATTTCCGGCGGCTTGCCGGGTATCTGCATGCGGTGGATCTCCGGGAGACCGTCCGGACCGACACATCCTGGTTCAACCGGGTATCCGGGAACGTGGAATCAACGGGACGTTTTGTTATCCGGCGGGTGACTCCATTGCCGGAGGAGCGATATAACGGGTGTCTGCCATGGGTGCCGCTGCGGATTGCCGCCGGAGCGTTCAGTGATCCGCAGACCGTATCGGATGATCATTGGGAGTGGGTGAAGGTCGATACCCGGCGCCGCCTGAAGCCGGGGATGTTTGTCGCGCAGGTGGTTGGCAAGTCGATGGAGCCGGGAATTTCGGATGGTTCATATGGGATATTCTCCGCACCGGTGACCGGAAGCCGGCAGGGACGAATCCTGCTGGTGCAGTTGCGGGATCAGATGGATCCGGAAACCGGTGAGCGGTACACCATCAAACGGTACAGCAGCCGGAAAACGGTCTCCGCAGATGGAATCTGGCGGCATGTGGAGGTGACGCTTGATCCCACGAACCCGGAGTTTGAACCGATTGTGCTGACGTGTGAGGATGAAGGAATGGTTCAGGTCATTGCCGAGTGGATCGGAAGGCTGGAATAATACGCGAATGTTCAGGAAGACCGGAATGACGTGAGTATCAAATTTCATGATCAATGGGAGATCACCGGATTTGTCCGCATCCACGTCTCTTGGGATAAATCCGGTCAGATTGATGATAAGGTGTCTGAGGATCCCACCAGATCGCTGGACAACCACGGAGGGCAGGTAAATGACCGCGGATGGTTGGTAGATGATTGTGGACACTCTGCAGATGACTGCGGCAGGGCAGGTAAGTGACCACGGACGATCGGACGATGACTGCGGATGGTTGGTAGATGACCGCGGACACTCTGCAGATGACTACGGATGGTTGGTAGATGACCGCGGACACTCTGCAGATGACTGCGGCAGGGCAGGTAAATGACCATGGACGATCGGACGATGACTGCGGATGGTTGGTAGATGGCCTCGGAAGGTTGGTAAATGACCGCGGACACTCTGTAGATGACCATGGAAGCTTGGCAAATGACCGCGAACGTTCTACGAATGACTGCGGGAGATCAATCCAGCGATTTTATCACTGAGGCGAGTTTTTCTGAAAAGACGTCAGTCGCTCTCGATGCCTGAAGATCCACGCCTGTCTTCCGATTCAATGAAAGGGCTGCGTGGTTTATTCCATGAAAACCGATCATCTTTCATTGGGAAAGCGAGACAGGTGAAGAAGCTTTCATCGAGATTGCGCGATGTCGCCAGACATGATTATACAAATATGGTTTCGAACAGGGTCTGGCGCACCGGTTTTTTCATCATTGAATGGAGATGAAAAATTTATTCATTAAATATAACAGGTTATATGGAAAAAAATTTTTGTAATCGCTCAGCGAATGAGAACCAGCCAGAATCCCCTCTATTAAGAGAGGTGGCTCTGCGAAGCCTCGGTTTGCTTGGATTCAGCATGGCTTCTTGGAAAGCGAAGCAGAGACGGGGTGTGTTCCGAGATTCCGAATACACACCCCGTCACGCAGAATCAACGCGTCCAAGAGGCCGATCTGCTTTCAGTAAAAGGATTCTGCGTGCCACCCCTCTTTGTAGAGGGATTTTCCCAATGAACGGTTACAAATTTTTTTATTTTTTTTCTTGATTTTCTGTCTTCCGATTCCGTATATAACAATCAGTTGTTGTGAATGCATATGTGACAGGTAACTGGGTATAGACGCCAATAGGTTTTTCATGTTTCATTTTCATGTCCTAAACAGTTATCAGGAGGTTTTTTGTATGAGAAAGACACAAAAAGACAAGATGTCGATGCATTATGCCACCCAGAAAGCCTGTGAACGTCAGATCGACGTGGTCAATGAGTTTCTTGCCTTCAAGGAAGCATTTCAGGAATTCTGTGAATGCCTGACAGAAATCGAGAAACGGTTTCGGTTCCAGGATACGACGATCATCGGGATCACCCAGGACAAACTCAATATTAAATCCGCCATGGCAACCACCGCTGTTGAAATTGCCGGTGGCATTCGTTTCTATGCCACAAACACGAACAACAATGCGCTGCTGCAGAAAGTAACAATAACAAAAAAAGGTATCGCATATGCCCGTGACTTTGTCTCGACCCAGCGATGCCTCGTCCTCAAATCTCTGATCGAAGAACACCTCACACAGCTCGCCGGGTACGGAGTCATGCCGTCCCATCTGGAAAGCTTCGCCACACAGATCGCCGCATTTGAAAAAATCAGTATGATCCCACGGGAGCTTCGCGATCAGCGAAAAGTCACCACGTACGAATTGAACCTGCTCTTCAAGAAAACCAGCTATATTCTGAAGTTCAAAATGGATCCCATGGTGATGCGTCTGCGAAGCAGTCACCCGCAGTTTTATCAGGACTATTTCAATGCCCGGATGATCATCGATAGCGGAAACCGGCGATCCAAGCCAACTGCAGCACCCGAACCCACTGCTTCGAACCCGACCGACTCCCCGGCGCATTCCGCTTGATCCATCATTAAGCCCGACAGGAATTCCTGAATCATTTGTGAACGCAGCGGTGGAATCAATCAATATCCAATGAACCATCCGCATCTGTGAATCATCAGATTGATTCCATCGCGTCGTGTCGGAATCTCGGAATACACCCCGTCTCTGCTTCGCTCACCGAGAGACCATGCTGTATCCGATCAAACCGTGGCTTCGCAGAGACACCCCTCTTGATAGAGGATTCGGAAAAGTTCTCACGCGAAGGCGCGAAGGCACGAATTGATTTGGAATCCAACAATCGGAACGCCTTCCTCACCCCAAATCCCCTCTACAAAGAGGGGTGGCACGCAGAATCCTTTTACTGAAAGCAGATTTGCCTGGTGAATGCGTTGATTCTGCGTGACGGAGTGTATATTTAGAAGAGGGGATTCTGGCTGCTTATCACTTGTTGAACGATATACAATATGCCGATGCTGAACTGTTACCTGTAATATTTTACATTGACCAACGCTAAAGACTGAATTAATATCATTGCAGGGGTTTCTAATTGTCACCAGCATTTCAGGAGAT
Organism: uncultured bacterium; assembly: GCA_964512995.1. Classification (GTDB taxonomy): domain Bacteria; phylum CSSED10-310; class CSSED10-310; order CSSED10-310; family CSSED10-310; genus CAZELM01. The sequence continues at coordinate 89,234 of CAZELM010000010.1, read as the reverse complement.
ACTCTGATGAATATGAAGAGTAGATATTTTATTCTATCAATTAGTGTTCTGATTGTATTGTCGCTCATCGGTGTCCCATCCATAACTGCCCGGAATCAGGAGATCCTGAATGGTACCGGGGAGTCTAAAAACTGTACGGCCTGCCCGTCCTATGATGCCGAATATGACATGCGGTATTGGTGGGAAGTGAGCAACCGGTATGAACTGCTGTTACCTGATCATTGCGTGGTGCTGCGTTTCTATCTCGAAGCCGGTAACACGTATGGGTTTAGAACATGCGGCGGGACCAATTTCGATACGGAATTGACGCTCTCAGATGAAACATGCTGGGATGTGGCCTACAACAATGATTCCGCCGAATGCAGTATCACGTCACAATCCTATATGGAATATGAGGTTCCGGATGGCGAGAGCGGATATTATTTTCTGACCATATCGAGTTATGATGGCTCCGTCGGCGAAGTCTGGCTCGGATACACCGTCATCCAGGACCATTGTTATACCTGTCCGGATTACGATTATGATATCGATACGATCACGGAAACCAATCAGGTGTCTCCATCGTTTTTCGAATACAGCGGGTATGACGGCACCAATCCGCCAAAACCCTGCCGGCTCTGGCGCTTCTTTCTGGATGCGGGTACAACCTATCAGTTCGGATTCTGTGACGGCGGATTCTTTTCCGGCGATGGGCAGATGTGGGTTCTGGACAGCAGTTGTTCTCCTGTGGCTTACAACGACGATTGTTCGTTCAAGGCGGTCTGGCCCGAAATCACCTACACCGCTCCCTCGACGGATTATTACTATGTCAAGGTGACACAGGTCGCCAATGAACCGATGTCGGGGTTTCAACTGGCGTATCGATCATTGGGTTCCGCAGACACACCAACCCCTGGACCAACCAGTACATACACCGCGGGCCCTCCACCGACCAGCACGCCGACCCCCTCGTATCCCGGTTATGTCCGCCGTGTTCCATCCCAGTATACCACGATTCAATCGGCGATCGACGCGGCAAACCCCGGTGATTTCGTACTGGTGGCCAATGGTGTTTTTACGGGGAGCGGAAACAAGGATCTGACCTATCGCGGCAAATCCATCACCGTGCGATCCGAACACGGACCGGAATCCTGCATCATCGACTGTCAGGGAGTCGGCCGGGGCGCTATATTCAACTCCAACGAAGATTCCCGAGCGCTTTTTGAAGGATTCACGATTCGCAACGGCGATGTGAACGGGAACGGCGCTGGCATCACCTGCATCAACGCCTCTCCCAGAATCGTTCACATGATCATCACAGACTGTGAGTCATTCGGTTCGGGCATGTATGGCGGCGGTATCTCCTGTGTCGGCGGCAGCCCGGCAATATCCGAGTGTATTATCAAAAACTGCATTGCCACTCGGGGCGGGGGCATGTATCTGGCATCCGCATCCGCTGTCACCAACACGGAAATCCGGGATAACACGGCATCCGATGGGCATGCGGGCGGCGTCTATATCAACAGCAGCGGAAACTCTTTCCAGAACTGTCTGATCTCAGGGAATACGGTGATCGGCGGATCAAACTACGGGGGCGGCGCGTACATCCGGTATGCCGGCACGACCCCATTTCATCAGTGCACCATCACCGGCAATACCGCAAGCTATGGCGGTGCCATTCATGCCATAGGATCGACCGTGCTGATCAACAACTGCATCCTATACTGGAATACGGCGAATGAGCTGTACAATGGCGGGAGTGCGACGTTCTCCGTTTCGTATACAGATATCGCCGGAGATTATGACGGAACCGGAAACATCAATTTCGATCCGATGTTCACAAGCGGTCCCAGAGGATTGTTTTATCTCAGCCAGGTGGCTGCCGGTCAAAGCGCGGACAGTCGCTGCATCAATGCCGGCAGCAATCTGTCGAGTATGATCTGTTTCAGCCTGCCCAGCGGCACCGAATGCATGCATCAACTGACCACCCGGGATGATGAGGTCGGTGATACGGGATTCGTTGACATGGGATATCATTATCTGACGGACTCGTTCATCACGCCGAGTCCCACTCCAACCCCCTATGTCCCCAGTCATACTCCGACGCCCAGCACGCCCACACATACTCCGGCTCAACCCACTTCGACACCCACACGGACACCGACCGTCACCAATACGCCCACCAACACACCCACTCCCACCATGACACCAACCCCCCAGCCTGCCACCCGGCGCGTACCGTCCCAGTATGCCACGATCCAATTGGCCATCAATGCATGCTGGCATGGGGACACCGTGCTGGTCGCCAATGGCGTCTATCGCGGTAACTGGAACAAAAATCTGGATTTCCTGGGCAAAGCGATCACAGTCCGGTCGGAATATGGACCCGCCGGCTGCATCATCGATTGTGAAGGAAACGGTCGGGGCGTGTTGTTCAATGGAGCGGAAACCAGTGCCTCCCGGCTCGAAGGCTTCACCATCCGGAATGGACTGGTCAATGGCAGCGGCGGCGGTATCGCCTGCTCCGGCGCATCTCCCCGGATCGTTGACTGTATCATCACGAACTGCGTTGCAGACGGAAGCAGTTCCTATGGCGGCGGCATTTATTGCACAAGCGGCTCTCCCACCATCTCCGAATGCACGATCACAGACAATACGGCGGGGTATGGCGGCGGATTGTATCTGACCGCATCCGTGGCCGTGACCAATACCATCATTCAGAACAACCTGGCGACAAACAGCCGGGGCGGCGGCGCGTATGTCGACAGCAGCGGCTGCTCCTTCTCGAACTGCCTGATCGTTGGAAACACCGTCACGGGAAGCTCCCCGAACGGCGGTGGACTGTATCTGCGATATCCCGGCACCATTCCGATCCAGAACTGCACGATCGCGGGCAATACATCGTCTGCTGGCGGCGCGGTGTTCGGGTATACCGGCACCATTGTGATCACCAACAGTATTCTCTACTGGAACGCTCCGGATGAATTGTACAACGGAAGTTCCGCCACCTTCACCGTGTCGTATTGCGATATCGCCGGTGATTATACCGGTACCGGGAATATCAACTTCGATCCGATGTTCACAAGCGGTCCCTTCGGGGATTTCTATCTGAGCCAGATTGCGGCGGGTCAGACTGCGGACAGCCGGTGCCTCAATGCGGGGAATCATCTGGCTCAGTATACCTGTTTCAATCTCCCCAGCGGCCCGGTCTGCATGAATCGGTTCACCACACGGACGGATGCCACTGGCGATACCGGTCTGGTCGATCTGGGGTATCATTATCTGCCCGGCAGTTTTTCGACACCCACACCGACACCGACACCCGCCGGATCGACGCACACGCCAACACCCACACCGACCGTGACACCCACACCAACTACTCGCACACTCCGGGTTCCCTCCCAGTATGCGACGATTCAACTGGCGATCAATGAGTCCCGCAGTGGTGATACGGTTCTGGTCGCGGACGGAACGTATACCGGTAACTGGAACAAAAACCTCAATTATATCGGAAAATCCATCACGGTTCGTTCGGAAAACGGTCCGGACGAATGCATCATCGACTGCGAAGAAAACGGGCGGGGGGTGCTTTTCAACGAAGGCGAAACCAGCGGAGCGATATTTGAAGGCTTCACGATACAGAACGGACGGGTCAGCGGAAGCGGTGCCGGCATCGCCTGTTCGGGAACATCTCCCCGGATCATTGACTGTATCATCACGAACTGCGTTGCAGACGGAAGCAGTTCCTATGGCGGCGGCATTTATTGCACAAGCGGCTCTCCCACCATCTCCGAATGCACGATCACAGACAATACGGCGGGGTATGGCGGCGGATTGTATCTGACCGCATCCGTGGCCGTGACCAATACCATCATTCAGAACAACCTGGCGACAAACAGCCGGGGCGGCGGCGCGTATGTCGACAGCAGCGGCTGCTCCTTCTCGAACTGCCTGATCGTTGGAAACACCGTCACGGGAAGCTCCCCGAACGGCGGTGGACTGTATCTGCGATATCCCGGCACCATTCCGATCCAGAACTGCACGATCGCGGGCAATACATCGTCTGCTGGCGGCGCGGTGTTCGGGTATACCGGCACCATTGTGATCACCAACAGTATTCTCTACTGGAACGCTCCGGATGAATTGTACAACGGAAGTTCCGCCACCTTCACCGTGTCGTATTGCGATATCGCCGGAGATTATACCGGTACCGGGAATATCAACTTCGATCCAATGTTTGTCTCCGGACCTCTCGGGGATTTCTATCTGAGTCAGCTTGCGGCGGATCAGACGGTGGACAGCCGGTGTCTCAATGCGGGGAATCATCTGGCGCTTTACACCTGTTTCAGTCTTCCCAGCGGACCGGTCTGCATGAGCCAGTTCACCACGCGGACAGATGCGACCGGTGACAATGGTCTGGTCGATATGGGTTATCATTATCTCCCGATAAGCTTTTCAACACCTACACCCACCGTGACACCCGCCGGATCCACCCATACGCCGACGCCCACACCGACCGTGACACCCACACCAACCGCTCGCACGCTCCTGGTTCCCTCCCAGTATGAGACGATCCAACTGGCGATCAATGAATCCCGCAATGGTGATACCGTATTGGTCGAAGACGGAACATATACCGGTAACTGGAACAAGAATCTGAACTTCCTCGGCAAATCGATCACGGTCCGATCGGAAAACGGTCCGGCGGCCTGCATCATCGACTGCGAAAACAATGGCCGCGGTGTGTTGTTCAACGACGGTGAAACCAGTGGAGCGGTGTTTGAAGGATTCACAATACAGAACGGACTGGTCAGCGGGAGTGGCGCCGGCATCGCATGTTCCGGAACATCCCCTCAGATCATCCACTGCATTATCACGAACTGCTTAGCCAGTGGCAGCAGTACCTATGGAGGCGGAATATACTGCTCCGGGGGTTCCCCGATTATCTCGGAATGCACACTCACCGGCAATACAGCGGCGTATGGCGGAGGTCTCTACCTGGCATCTCCGGTGGCCGTGACCAATACCATCATTCATAACAATCTGGCGACGAACAGCCGGGGCGGTGGCGCTTATGTCGACAGCAGCGGCTGCTCCTTCACGAACTGCCTGATCACGGGAAACACTGTCACGGGGAGTTCTCCGAACGGCGGCGGATTGTATCTGAGATATCCCGGCACCATTCCGATCCAGAGTTGCACCATCGCCGGCAACACGTCATCCGCAGGTGGCGCGGTGTATGGATATACCGGCACCATTGTCATCACAAACAGCATTCTCTACTGGAACGCTCCGGATGAATTGTATAACGGCAGTTCTGCGACTTTCACCGTCTCGTATTGCGACATCTCCGGAGATTATACCGGTACGGGGAATATCAATTTTGATCCGGCGTTCACGGCCGGCCCCCAAGGCAATTTCTATCTGAGTCAGATTGCCGCCGGTCAGACGACCGACAGCCGATGTGTCAATGCGGGGAGTTCGCTGGCTTCGGCAGTCTGTTACAGTCTCCCATCCATGATGATGTGCATGGATGACATCACGACGCGAATGGATGGCAGCGCGGATACCGGTCTGGTGGATATGGGTTTCCATTATCTGCCGGACACGTTCGCAACACCGACACCGACGTTGACCCCATCCACGAACACACCTACCCGGACACCGACACCGATCGGTCCATCTGCGACACCCACTCGGACTCCGACCCCAACACCCACTCCCCTGCCCCGTATATTGTATGTTCCGTCTCAGTATGAAACGATCCAGTTGGCAATTAATGAAGCCCGAAACGGAGACACCGTTCTGGTCGCTGATGGCATCTATACCGGTGAATGGAACAAGAATCTCAATTTCATCGGTAAATCCATCGCGGTCCGGTCCGAGAATGGTCCGGATGTGTGTATCATCGACTGTGAAGGAAACGGACGTGGCGTTCTGTTCAATGACGGCGAAACAAGCGGTGCGATGTTTGAAGGGTTCACGATCCGGAATGGATTTGTCACGGGGAGCGGCGGTGGCATCGCATGCTCCAGCGCATCCCCTCAGATCATTCATTGCATCATCACCGACTGTATGGCCAGTGGTAGCGGTACTTATGGCGGCGGCATTTCCTGTTCCGGAGGGGCTCCGGTCGTTTCGGATTGCATCATCCGCTCCAATATAGCCGGATATGGTGGGGGATTATCGCTTTACAACAGCGCGGTGATCGTAACGAACACCGAAATCCTGTACAATACCTGCACGAACAACAATGGCGGCGGGGTATATGTCTATGGAAGCGGAACCGGATTCTACAACTGCCTGATCGCCGGTAACTCCGCAACCGGAAGTTCCAGCCGGAATGGCGGCGGATTGTATCTCTATTCCGCCGGCACCGTTCCGATCAACTTCTGCACGATCGCCGGAAACACGGCGGCGTATGGCGGTTCGGTGTATACTTATTACGCCACAGCATCGATCACGAACAGCATCTCCTACTGGAATGCTTCCAATGAATTTTACAGCGGTTCGGGAGGCGCGTTCACGGTGTCATATTCGGATATTTTTGGTGATTATACGGGAGAGGGGAACATCAGTATCGAACCGATGTTCGTCACCGGTCCCGGCGGCATTTTCTATCTGAGCCAGATAGCGGCCGGTCAGACGGCTGACAGCCGCTGTATCAATGCAGGGAATCCCGTTGCGTCAGCGGCATGCTTCAATCTGCCGATGGGTCAGGCATGCATGAATCAATACTCCACCCGGACCGATTCCGGTCTGGATACGGGACTGGTGGATATGGGATACCATTATCTGCCGGATGATTATGGCACACCGACTCCGACCGGAACGCCGACCGGACCGACTCCGACACGCACGCCAACACCGATCGGACCGACATATACGCCCACCCGGACTCCCACACCGACATTCACACCGCTTCCCAGAGTTCTGTATGTGCCATCCCAATATGAAACGATACAGCTCGCGATCAATGAAGCGCGAAATGCCGATGTCGTGCTGGTCGCGGATGGCATCTATACCGGTAACTGGAATACCGATCTGCATTTCCTGGGCAAGACGATTGCTGTCCGGTCGGAAAACGGCCCGGAAACCTGTATCATCGACTGCGAAGGAAATGGACGGGGCGTGCTGTTCAACGACAACGAAACCAGTAGTTGCGTATTCGAAGGTTTCACGATCCGGAATGGATTCGTCAATGGGAGCGGTGGCGGTATCGCCTGCTCGGGGGCGTCACCCCGGATCATCAACTGTGTGATCACGCTATGTACGGCCAGCGGAAGCGGATCTTATGGTGGCGGCATTTCCTGTTCCGGCGGTTCCCCCGCGATCTCCGGATGCATCCTTTCCCAGAATACCGGTGCTTACGGCGGCGGATTGTCGTTGTATAACAGCACAGCATCCGTCACGAGCACGGAAATCCGCAATAACACCTGCACCAACAACAACGGGGGCGGTGTCTATGTGTATGGAAGCGGGACGGGATTCTATAATTGTCTGATCACCGGGAACATTGCGACCGGATCATCGAGTCTCAATGGCGGCGGCATGTATCTGTATTCCGCGGGGAGCGTTCCGGTACAGTATTGCACCATTTCCGGGAATACAGCGTCATATGGTGGCGGCATTTACACATACTATGCCACCGCCGTGATCACGAACAGCATCTGCTATCCGAATGCATCCAATGAGCTGTATGCCGCTTCGGGAGGCGCTTTCACCGTAACTTACAGCGATGTGCGGGGAGGTTACACCGGTAACGGAAACATCAACAGCAATCCGCTGTTCACAACAGGCTCACTGGGGAATTACTACCTGAGTCACATTGCCGCCGGCCAGACTTCAGACAGTCCGTGCATCAATGCCGGCAGTTCCACTGCCGCGGCTGCGTGTATCACTTTACCCGGCGGACCGGTCTGCATGGACGACCTGACGACCCGCACCGATCTGACAGTAGATGCCGGTCAAGTCGATATGGGGTATCACTATGAACCCATTCTATACACGCCGCCGACGGAAACCCCGACGCCCACACCCACACAGATTCCAACCGAAACGCCGGAACCGTCACCATCCGACACACCCACGCCCGGCGGACCGACAGATACTCCGACGGCAACGCCCATAGTTCCATCCACACCCACGCCCTATCCGACCCATACTCCATATCCAACGAATACGCCCTATCCGACCAATACCCCCTATCCGACATCCACGCCGACGCCGATCAGCACCCATACACCGACTCCGGTACCAACCAACACGCCCACAAACACGCCGGTTCCGACCGATACGCCAACACCTACGGACACACCGAACCCCACGGATACACCCTTACCGACCGATACACCGACGCCATCCCCATCACCGACATCCACGCCGACCGATACACCCATTCCCACTCCGACTCCCACTGAAAACCCCTGTATCCATGACGGAGATGTCAATCTGGATGGAATGATTTCTGCGGGAGATGCGCAGGTTGCATTTTACATTGCACTCGGTTCATACACTCCCAATGACGAAGAATTCTGTGCCGCGGATTGTAATGGCGATGGCCTGGTTTCCGCGGGAGATGCGCAGGGGATCTTCTATGCAGCGCTTGGAACGGGCTCTTGTGTGGATTGATACCTTGTTTTCGAATGCAACGATGATGTCCAGCGCCCGATCCCGGATGCCGGAGACTGAACAGCGATTCCGGTTTCTGCAGCATCTGCGGACCGGGCTTTGAGAGGGATCGACACGATAGATTGTTTGATGTCATCAACCTAAATATAGGGTAGATCGTGATTATATGACCCGACAGGAGATGTTTTCATGAAGAAGAGTAGTCATCATATCGTTTTCTGGAGTAACTGGATTGCATTGATACTCATGATGGTCGCAGCATCCGTCGCCTGGTGTAATGAAATGGAGATATCACCGGGTCTTGCATCGGACGGTCATCACCGTGTCGAACCCGGACGCATTCACAAATCGGAAATGGGAGTGAACGGCGCAGACGAGTCCAAAGGATGCCTGTCCTGCCCGTCCTATGATTCCGCAGATTACGATATGCGGTATTGGTGGGAGGTGACCACGCAATATCAACTGCTGCAACCGGGGGATTGTGTGGTTCTGCGGTTTCATCTTGAAGGCGGCAACACGTATGGATTCAGCACCTGTTCGCACTATGGAGCCGCCAATTTCGATACCATGCTGAGCCTACAGGACCAAACATGCACCGAAGTGGCGTTCAACGATGATTCCGTTCTTTGTGATCCCGATATCCGGTCATATCTGGAGTATACTGTTCCGGATGGTGAAACGGGTTATCATTATCTGACCATCTCGGGGTATGGGGACGAAACCGGCGAAGTATGGCTGGCCTATACCATCCTCCAGGATCATTGTTACTCCTGTCCGGATTATGATTACGATATTGATACGATCACCGAAACGATGGATGTTTCCCCTGCCTTTTTCGAATACAGCGGATATGATGGCTCCAATCCACCCAAACCCTGCCGGTTGTGGCGCTTCTATCTGGAGTCGGGAACAACATACCGGTTCGGATTCTGCGACGGTGGATTTTTCTCCGGTGACGGCGAGATGTGGGTGCTGGATGACAGTTGCCTCCCGGTTGCATACAATGATGACTGTTCGATGAAAGCGGTATGGCCGGAGATCACCTATACCGCTGAATCGACCGGATACTACTATGTGCGGGTGAGTCAGGTGGCTGATGAGCCGATGTCGGGATTTCAACTGGCTTACCAATCATTGGGGACAGCTGACACACCGACACCGGGACCGACCAGTACCTTCACGGCTGCTCCGCCTCCGACCAGCACACCGACGCCGTCCTTTCCCACCAATACCCGCCGGGTTCCATCTCAGTATGCGACGATCCAGTCCGCGATCGATGCGGCCATCCCAGGCGATATGGTATTGGTAGCGGATGGAACATATACGGGGAGCGGGAACAAGGATCTGACCTATGGGGGTAAATCCATCACCGTGCGATCCGAACATGGACCCGCGACCTGTATCATCGACTGTCAGGGCTCCGGACGGGGCGTGATATTCAATACCGGTGAAAGCGCAAATGCCCTTTTTGAAGGATTCACCATCCGGAACGGATCCGTAGCCGGATCAGGTGGCGGAATTCTGACATCGAACGCATCTCCCCGGATCATCCATTGTATTATTACCAATTGTTCCGCAACCGGCTCCGGCAATACCGGCGGCGGCATCTCATGCTCGGGCGGCGGTCCCGCGATCTCGGAATGCATCATCACAAATTGTGTGTCTCCCTGGGGCGGCGGCATGTATTTATCGTCATCCGTACCGGTCACCAATACGGAACTGCGAAGCAATACCGCATCGGATGGCCGTGGCGGCGGTGTGTATGTCGCCAGTAGCGGTTGTTCATTCCAGAACTGTCTGATTGCCGGAAACGTCGCGACTGCTGGTTCGAACAGCGGCGGGGGGGTTTATGCACGGTATGGCGGCACAATCCCGTTTCACCAATGCACAATCAGCGGCAACACCTCAGCCAATGGTGGTGGCATGTATGCATTGAGTACAACGATATTGATCAACAACAGCATCCTGTACTGGAACACATCGAACGAATTGTATAATGCCGGAAGTGCGACATTTTCCGTCTCGTATACGGATATCGCAGGCGATTACACCGGTACCGGCAACATCAGCTTCGATCCGATGTTCACCAGCGGCCCCAAAGGGAATTTTTACCTGAGCCAGATCGCGACAGGCCAGGCCGAAGACAGCCGCTGTGTCAACTCGGGGAGCAATCTATCGAGTATGATCTGTTTCAGTCTCCCCAGCGGCACGGAATGTATGAATCAACTGACCACGCGGACCGACAGTGTGGTGGATAGCGGCTTGGTAGATATGGGATATCATTATATGACCGGCCTGATCATCACGCCGAGTCCCACCGCCACACCCGTGACGCCCACGTCGACACCGACTCCCAATGCGCCCACGAATACGCCGGCTCAACCGACATCGACACGCACCCAAACTCCGACCGCGACCAATACTCCGACGGTCACGCGAACCCCGACGGTCACACCAACTCCGATGCCGACCATCCGGCGGGTGCCGCTGCAATACGCCACGATTCAACTGGCGATCAACTCCTCCCGGAATGGCGACACGGTGCTGGTCGCAGATGGAACATATACCGGCAATTGGAACAAGAACCTGAATTTCCTTGGAAAATCCATTATGGTCCGGTCGGAAAACGGTCCGGACGCCTGCATCATCGACTGTGAAGGCAGCGGACGGGGCGTCCTGTTCGACGAGGGAGAAACAAGCGGCGCTGCATTTGAAGGATTTACCATTCAGAACGGGCTGGTCACTGGGAGCGGCGGTGGAATCGCCTGTTCAGGAACGTCGCCCCGCATCGTTCACTGCATCATCACCAACTGTAATGCCAGCGGAAGCAGTTCGTATGGCGGTGGTATTTACTGTTCGGGAGGGTCACCCACGATTTCGGAGTGTACCATTTCCGAAAACACGGCGTACTATGGAGGCGGTGTGTATCTGACGGCTCCAGTGGCCGTAACCGATACCATCATCCAGGACAATGTGGCGACCAACAGCCGGGGTGGTGGCGGATATGTGGACAGCAGCGGCTGTTCATTCTCCAACTGCCTGATTACCGGAAATTCCGTCACGGGCAGTTCCCCAAACGGCGGCGGATTATATCTGCGATACCCGGGGACCATTCCGATCCAGAGCTGTACGATCTCCGGAAACACCGCCACATACGGCGGGGGCATTCATGCCTATACCGGAACGATCATCATCACCAACTGCATTTTATTCTGGAATAACTCCGGTGAGCTGTATAACGGCAGCTCAGCGACATTCTCGGTGTCTTATACGGATATTACCGGCGATTATGCCGGAACCGGCAACATCAATTTCGATCCGATGTTCACGTCCGGACCGTCCGGAGGCTTTTATCTGAGCCAGATCGCGGCGGGCCAGGCAGCGGACAGCCGGTGCATCAATGCCGGAAGCAGCGCGGCATCAGCGGTGTGTTACGACCTTCCCAATGGTTCCGTGTGCATGAATCAACTGACCACCCGGACGGATGCAGCCGGAGATACTGGTCTGGTGGACATGGGATTCCACTATATTCCCGCAGCGTTCGCAACCGCGACACCCACTCCGATTCCCACCGGAACGGCTCCCACTCAGACACCGACACAGATCGGGCCGTCTGCGACGCCGACACCAACCCCAACGGCAACATCCACGCCACTCCCCCGCACACTTCGTGTCCCCAGTCAGTATGCCACGATCCAACTGGCGATCAACGAAGCGCGGAACGGGGACATCGTTCTGGTTGCAGACGGAACATATGCCGGCAACTGGAACAAGAACCTGAACTTCCTCGGTAAACCGATCATGGTCCGTTCGGAGAACGGTCCGGAATCCTGCATCATCGACTGTGAAGGCAGTGGACGGGGCGTCCTGTTTGACGAAGGGGAGACGAGCGGTGCTATTTTCGAAGGATTTACCATCGAGAATGGATTGGTCAGCGGGAGTGGCGGCGGTATCGCCTGTTCGGGCAGTTCCCCCCGGATCGTCCGGTGCCACATCACCAACTGTTTTGCCAGCGGGAGCGGTGCGTATGGCGGTGGTATTTATTGTTCCGGCGGATCTCCCGCAATCTCGGAGTGTACATTCACAGATAACACGGCCGGGTATGGCGGTGGAGTGTATCTGGCTTCACCCGCTGCCGTGACAAATACGATCCTGCAAAGCAACTCGGCGACGAATGGCCGGGGCGGCGGTGGATACATCGACAGCAGTGGTTGTTCGATCTCCAACTGCCTGATCATCGGAAACACGGTAACGGGCAGTTCACCCGGAGGCGGGGGATTGTATCTGCGATACCCAGGAACGATCCCGATCGACAATTGCACCATCTCCGGCAATACCGCTTCCAGTGGTGCCGGCATTTTTGCCTACACCGGTACCATCATCATTACGAACTGCATCATGTACTGGAACAACAACGACGAGCTGTACAATGGCAGTTCGGCAAACTTTTCGGTGTCCTACACGGATATCGCCGGAGATTATGCCGGTACCGGAAATATCAACTTCGATCCGATGTTCACATCCGGGCCGGAAGGAAATCACTATCTCAGCCAGATAGCGGCAGGACAAGCCGCGGACAGCCGGTGCGTCAATGCCGGGAGCAGTTCCGCATCCACCGTCTGCTACGATCTTCCGTTCGGTTCTGTGTGCATGAACCAGGTATCGACGCGGACCGATATCGAGACGGATTCCGGATTGGTGGACATGGGATTCCATTATCTGCCGGAATCGTTCGCCACTCCAACGCCGACACAAACGCCGGCAACGAATACGCCCACCCGGACACCCACATCGATCGGGCCATCCGCTACACCGACACCGACCAATACTGCGACACCGACACCGGGAGCCCGTACGCTTCGGGTACCCTCCCAGTATGCCACGATCCAACTGGCGATCAATGAAGCACGGCATGGGGACATTGTTCTGGTCGCAGATGGGACGTATACCGGCAACTGGAACAAGAATCTGAATTTCCTTGGGAAGTCGATCATGGTCCGTTCGGAGAATGGTCCGGCGGATTGTATCATCGATTGTGAAAACAGCGGCAGGGGCGTGCTCTTCAACGACGGTGAAACCAGTGGATCGATCTTTGAAGGCTTCACCATTCAGAATGGTCTGGTCACCGGGAGCGGCGCTGGCATTGCCTGCTCGGGGACGTCCCCCCGGATCGTGCACTGCATCGTCACGAACTGTGTTGCCAGCGGGACCAGCACATATGGCGGGGGTATTTATTGTTCGAGTGGATCTCCCACGATATCGGAATGCACATTTATCGGCAATACCGCGGCATATGGCGGCGGGTTGTATCTGGCCGCACCGGTGGCTGTCACGAATACCACAATCAACAGCAACTCGGCGACGAATGGCCGGGGCGGCGGTGGTTATGTCGACAGCAGCGGTTGTTCGTTCGCCAACTGTCTGATCGCCGGAAATACCGTTACCGGAAGTTCACCATCCGGCGGTGGATTATATTTGCGTTACCCCGGAACCATTCCGATCCAGAATTGCACCATTGCGGCCAATGTCGCCTCCAGTGGTGGTGGCATTTTTGGGTATACCGGCACGGTAATCATTACCAACAGCATTCTGTATTGGAACAGTTCCGACGAGTTGTACAATGGCAGCTCCGCGACATTCTTGGTATCCTATACGGATATTTCCGGAGATTACACGGGTACCGGAAACATCAGTTTCGATCCGATGTTCACGTCGGGACCACTGGGCAGCTTCTATCTGAGCCAGGTGGCTTCGGGTCAGGACAGTGACAGCCGATGCGTCAATGCCGGGAGCGGCTCCGCATCGACCGTCTGTTTTGATCTTCCGACAAGCTCGTTATGCATGAGTCAACTGACCACCCGAACCGACGCCGAAACGGATACGGGATTGGTGGATATGGGATTCCATTACCTGCCCGAGACATTTGCAACACCCACTCCCACTCAGACACCGGCGACACCCACGCCAACCGCAACACCCACATCCATCGGACCAACCGCGACGCAGACCCCGACGGCAACTGCCACGCAGACGCCGCTCCCCCGGATTCTCTATGTCCCATCCGAATATGAAACCATTCAACTGGCGATCAACGAGGCCCGAAACGGGGACACGGTCATGGTGGCGGATGGAACCTATACCGGGAATTGGAACAAGAACCTGAATTTCCTTGGAAAATCCATCCGGGTTACATCGGAGAATGGTCCGGAATCGTGCATCATCGATTGTGAGAACAACGGCCGCGGTGTGCTGTTCAATGACGGAGAGACAAGCGGCACAGTGTTTGAAGGATTTACCATTCAGAACGGTTTGGTGACCGGGAGCGGCGGCGGGATCGCCTGTTCAAGCACTTCTCCCCAGATCATTCAGTGTGTCATCACCCAATGCAGTGCCAGCGGGAGTGGAACCTACGGCGGCGGCATTTCCTGTTCCGGAGGGGCTCCCGTTGTTTCAGGATGTATCATTACCCAAAACACAGCCGGATATGGTGGCGGGCTGTCGTTGTATAACAGTGCGGTGTCAGTGACAAACACGGAGATTCAGAACAATGCCTGCACGAACAACAATGGTGGCGGCGTGTATGTCTATGGCAGTGGAACGAGTTTTTATAACTGCCTGATCACCGGAAACACGGCCAATGGAAGTTCGTCCCGGAACGGAGGCGGGATGTATCTTTACTCCGCAGGAAGCGTTCCGATCCAGAATTGCACGATCACCGGTAATACCGCGAGCTATGGCGGCGGGGTTTATACCTACTATGCAACAGCCGTGATCACCAGCAGTATCTGTTATCAGAATACGCCGAACGAATTATACACAGCTTCGGGTGGCGCGTTCACAGTGACGTATTCCGATATTCTGGGAGATTATACCGGGGAAGGCAATATCGACTTCAATCCGCTCTTTGTCAGCGGCAGTCAGGGCGACCACTATCTGAGTCAGATTGCGACGGGTCAGGCAGCCGACAGCCGCTGTGTCAATGCCGGAAATGCCATGGCATCCACGGTCTGTTTCAATGACCCGTATAGATTGGTTTGCCTGAGCGATTTCAGTACGAGAACAGATTCCGTGACGGATTCTGATCTGGTCGATATGGGATATCATTATACAATACCGGAAAGTCTCGAAACACCCACTCCGACGACCACTCCCCCTACACCAACGCCCACGCGGACACCGACACCCACCCGAACGCCGACATCGATCGGACCAACGGCCACACCGACGCCGACTGCGACCGGAACACCGACGCCGCAACCCCGGATTCTCCGAGTTCCATCTCAGTATGCCACGATCCAGTTGGCCATCAATGCATCGCGAAACGGGGACACTGTGCTGGTAGCGGATGGCACGTATACGGGGAACTGGAACAAAGACCTGAACTTCCTCGGGAAAGCCATCCAGGTCCGCTCGGAAAACGGCCCGGACGACTGTATTATCGATTGTGAATCGAACGGCCGGGGAGTGTTGTTCAATGAAAACGAAACATCGGGATCTATTTTTGAAGGATTCACGATCCAGAATGGACTGGTCGATGGAAGTGGCGGTGGTATTGCCTGTTTCAGTGCATCGCCCCGGATCGTTCATTGCGTCATCACAAACTGTGTGGCGAACGGGAGCGGAACCTATGGCGGCGGCATTTCCTGTTCCGGAGGCAGTCCCGTTGTTTCGGAGTGTATTATCACACAGAATACGGCCGGCTATGGCGGCGGGCTGTCGTTGTACAACAGTGCGGTATTGGTAACCAACACGGAGATCCAGAACAATGTCTGCACCAACAACAATGGCGGCGGCGTGTATGTCTATGGCAGTGGAACCGGATTTTACAACTGCCTGATCACCGGGAACAGTGCAACGGGAAGTTCGTCTCGAAACGGAGGTGGAATGTATCTTTATTCCGCAGGAAGCGTTCCGATCCAGTATTGCACAATTACCGGAAATACGGCGAGTTATGGTGGAGGGGTGTATACGTATTACGCCACTGCAGTGATCACGGACAGCATCTGTTATCAGAATACGCCGAACGAATTATACTCCGCTTCGGGTGGCGCGTTTTCGGTGACGTATTCCGATATTCTGGGAGATTATGCGGGTGAAGGTAATATCGATATCAATCCCAACTTTGTTTCCGGACCTGCCGGTGACTTTTATCTGAGCCAGATTGCAGCCGGTCAGGCGGCAGACAGCCGATGCATCAATGCCGGCAGTACGACTGCGCCTTTCGCCTGTTTCTATCTGCCGAGTGGTCCGGAATGCATGACTGCATTTTCCACGCGAACGGATGGTGTCACGGATACCGGTCTGGTGGACATGGGATATCATTATGTCCCGGATGCATTTGCCACTCCAACGATCACGCCAACGCCTACCGGATCAATCCCGACATCGACACCGACCCCGATTGGCCCATCGGCAACTCCCACGCGAACGCCGACACAGACACAGACGCCGCTTCCAAGAATTTTATATGTGCCATCTCAGTATGCCACGATCCAGTTGGCCATCAATGAATCCCGGAGCGGTGATATCGTGTTGGTGGCGGATGGCATTTATACGGGTGACTGGAACAAGAATCTGAACTTCCTGGGTAAATCCATCCGCGTCAGTTCCGAAAACGGACCGGATGCCTGCATCATCGACTGTGAAAATGCCGGCCGGGGAGTGCTGTTCAATGACGGCGAAACCAGCAGTGCGATTTTTGAAGGATTTACCGTTCAAAATGGAATGGTGAGCGGTAATGGAGGCGGCATCGCCTGCATCAGCAGTTCTCCGCAGATCCGGGAATGCTACGTTCGAAACTCAGTGGCTGCCGGGACCAGCAGCAATGGTGGCGGTATATACTGCTCCGGAGGATCTCCTGTGATATATCGATGCATCATCTCCGGGAACACATCGATCCATGGCGGTGGATTGGCAATGTCATTCAGCCCCGTAACCGTAACTCATACCCAACTCACCCATAACCGTGCGGCTGGATATGGTGGTGGGTGTTTTGTTCAGGGGTCAACTCCAGCATTCCACAATTGTCTGGTCGTCAATAATATCAACACCAGTGGATCAACAACATACGGAGGCGGTCTGTATTTTGCCGGTTCCGGATCTGTTCCGGTCCGACTCTGCACGATTTCAGGCAATACGGCAACTCAAGGAGGTGGTGTGTATACGATGTCCGCGATGGCGGTTATTTCAGATTCCATTGTGTACCAGAACAGCTCCCAGGAATTCTTTTATGGCGCCGGAGGAACATTCAGTGTGACATATAGTGATATCCGGGGAGGCTATACCGGGACCGGCAATATCAACAGCGATCCACTCTTTACCACCGGAAGCCAGGGAGATTATTTCCTGAGCCAGGTGTCAACCGGCCATGCGTCGGATAGCCCATGCATGGATGCGGGAAGTGATCTTGCTTCGGGATTATGTGTTCCGATTCCGGATGGTGAGAGATGCATGAATGAGATCTCCACGCGGATCGATTGGATACCGGATGCCGGTCAGGTCGACATGGGGTACCATTACAGCCCGGATGAGTATGAGCCACCGGTTTCCACTCCGACACCGCTCCCCACCGGAATCCCGACCGGCACACACACACCTTCTCCGACGCCGACACAAGCGCCGACATACACCCCTTATCCGACGTATACACCCGAGCCGACCTATACACCGGAACCCACAAACACACCGACTCACACGCCGACACACACACCGACACACACGCCGACTCATACACCGACCAGCATCCCGACGAATACGCCAACCCAGACGCCAACCGCCACCGATACGCCGACTCCCACACCGGAACCCACTGACACGCCCACACCGACGGCCATCCCGACAGAAACACCGACACCAACAGTTCTGCCCACTGACACGCCGACGCCGACGCCAACGGAACCGGACTGTATCCATCATGGTGACGTCAATGATGATGGGTCGATTTCCGCGGGCGATGCGCAGATCGCGTTTTTCATTGCGCTGGGATCTGTGACACCCACACCGGAGGAGTTCTGTGCGGCGGATTGCAACGGAGACGGCCTGGTCTCCGCAGGCGATGCGCAGGGGATTTTCTATGCGGCGCTGGGGAGTGGATCCTGTGTGGATTCTCTGACAAAGGATATGCTCGAAAGTGCATACTGATCCATATCGAAAATGATCTGAGATTTCATCAAACGGGCAGTCAGTATTCATATTGACTCGCCCGTTTTTTCAAGGTGGGGGGATGGGTTATGCCAGACACTCGCTCCATGCCGGTGAGCGTTATCAGAAACCACCTCACCCTCTGATGATCCATTTACAAATGCAGTTACTGTCAGTATGATTGGTTGAGTAGCGATTTGACAACAGGCAGGCCAATTGGAAATGTTTTCAGATGGAAGTCGAAAAGGTTCCGATCGATACGGATTCCGGTGCTGTTTCATTGAAACAGCATTCATGGGGGAAGACATTTATGGAATCAAGACATAATCAACCGGTTCGAGTTTCTGCTCTGATCCTTCTTCTGATCCTGGAAGGATACTTGGGTGCTTCGGCTGTGGCAGCCATGGAAGCGGAGCCGATGCCAATGACGCCAACGCCGACAACGGCTCCCCCGCGCATCCAGAACACACCGACACCTTCTGCAACGCCGACACCCTATCCCAGGGATACGTATTGTGACATTATTTTTTATTGTGAACTGTTTGCCTATGACGCACAACAAGGGCCGGCAGTTCCGATTCAGGATGCGTCTGTGGAGATCTTTGACAACTGCGGGTATGGTCTATGGACAACCGATTCGACCGGATGGTGCGAAATCATTTATGCTGACAGCAATTTTGATGTACAACTTCGTGTATCGGCCCAAGGATATTATCGAAGAACCATTGATGCTTCCTCTTCTGACTGCCCGCTTCATGTGGGATTGACTCCGCGTTATCCAATCCCGACACCCACACCCATCTATTACCATGATGGTGATTGCAATCTGGATGGAATCTTGACATCAGAAGATGCCCAACTGGCATTTTCCATCGCACTCAGTATCTATGTTCCCAATGATCAACAACGGTATGCCGCGGACTGCAATGGCAATGGGGATGTGACAGCGGAGGATGCGCAATTGATTTTTGGAGCGGTTCTGGGGATGGCGTCTTGTCAGGATGCGATCGTAACGCCCACTCCGACACCGAACAGAAACGCAGAATCCCCCAAATAGATCCCGCTATTTAATGATCTTCAGGATTTTCCGGAACGTCTGGCCCTCTCCGACCTGTAACAATTCAAACAATGCCATTTCAACGGATGTGATACGAGCGCCCAGGGAAACCATTTTGTCTATCCCGATCCGGATATTGGATTCTGTTCGTGAGGAGACGGCATCCGCCACGACCTCCACCTGATACTGTTCCTGAAGGAGATCAACTGCAGTCTGATAGACGCAGATATGGGTTTCAATTCCGCAGATCAATACATGCCGGGGATGGAGTTCTTTGATGGATGCCTGAAATTGCGGTGCTCCCCATGCACTGAACGTATTTTTTTCAATGGGAGCTATCCCATCGAGGCACGCGGCAATCTCCGGCACGGTCCGTCCCAAGCCTTGCGGATACTGTTCCAGCCACAGAACAGGAACTCCCAGAATCGTTGCTCCCTGAACCAGCCGGATGATATTCCGGAACAGCTCCTCCTTGCGAATCATCACCTGCGCCAGTTGTCCCTGTATATCGATCAGGACCAGAGCCGTTGATTGGGGACGCAATCGATTCATCATCGATACCCGAA
Organism: uncultured bacterium; assembly: GCA_964512995.1. GTDB lineage: Bacteria > CSSED10-310 > CSSED10-310 > CSSED10-310 > CSSED10-310 > CAZELM01. Next base: position 68,861 of record CAZELM010000010.1, on the reverse strand, counting down.
TTCTGCCATGGAATAGCTGAACAGGTTATAATCAGCCGAATCCAGCAATGCACCCCAGAATCGCAGTCCGTCTGCTTCGCCATCTATTTTCGGCCACGTAAAATGCAGAATTTCCATCGTTGTCTGTTCAAACGGCTGAAGTGTGGCTGATTGCGCATCCAGAGACTCCGTCCAATAGGGGTAGAAGAAGAAGTGACCATACACTTCGAATGCGATAATGGAATACATGTCGGTAACCGAATCCGTGTTGTTCACCAGGATTGCACCGACATAGAAGATATCACCTGCGTGATATATATCCTGATTGGTGATCATCTGGATCGTTGCGGCAGCGGGAGGGGGATCACCCGTGTTGATATACCCGAATACTTCAAAGTCGTCGATCGCCCATCCGCCCAGATTGTATCCGGCATCGGTGATCAAGGAAAAGGTTGCCTGAATAGTCCCTTCCGAATTCGGGAGATTGGACACGTCCACGATAACTTCGGTCCACTCCGTATCGATCAGATCGGCATCGAATGGATTCTCAAACAATGTGGCTCCATTGACGGAAAATGTCGCACGATCAAACTCGCTCCTTTCAACAGAAAGCCAACGTTGGAACCGGATATAGACGCGGTCATAATTTCTGGTATCAATCATTGGAGAAGCGAGATGGTTGATGCTGTTTTTGCCGTATTTCCCTTTATCGATGGAGAGGTTGTTGCCCCAGATCCGGGTTCCGGACCAGGCGGCTGGCGGGTCAAACGGGGTATCGGGACGCGGTGTGCCATGTTCCCAGTCATCCACTCCCGTCTCCCCGAAATGCGTCCATTCATTGTCTTCGGCGGAGTCGAAATTATTTGAATAGATCATGACCGGTGTTCCGGATATCAGGTAAAACTGATCTGTGAACTGGCCTTGCGAGCAGGAGATCGAGAGTTGGAGATAAACCTGCGTTCCGTCACGGAGTCCGGGCGAAATATGAATCGTGGCAGGGACCAGACTGGGAGCGTTTTGTCCGCCAGAGATATCCGGGAATGACATGGTGGGTTGAGAAATGGTGACACCGGGAGTGGTGGATGTCACCTGAGCCATAATCTGAGTGGCGGTGACATTCCCTTCATTCAACAACGAAATCTGGACCTGGATGGACTCTCCCTTTTCGATGTATGAATCATCATCGCCACCGGATATCGTGCAGGAGGAATACGCGAGTTTTGTCCAGTTTGATGGATGATAGTCCAGGACAACGGAACCCTCACCGATACCGCAGGAGCCGTATTTGATATAGAAGTAACCGTCTTCACCGAATCTGGGACCCCAGGAGTTTTTTACGATCCAGGCACCCTGGCCATCGCACATGGTATCGTCCCATCCGACGATCAGCACACCGTGATTCGCTGCGGCGGTTCCGGTGTGTTGATAGCAGCCGGACTGATAATAATACAGGTCATCGTATGCGCACATGGTGGTCGGAACCGGTCCGGTCTGTAATGCTTCTTTGATATCCGCAACAGACGAACCGATGAAACGGTAGCCTGTGATCCATCCGGTCCGGGGGCATTGATCTTCAATACAGACGGGGGAATCCGATGCGCGGTATGGCATACAGGACTCATCACGGGCACCGGATGAGATCAGGTAGTCCGCTGCATTGTACGCGCCGCCGTTGCATCCATAATCCATGGGGTTACAGGAGATGAACGCCTGCTCGGAAAAATTGGGTTCCCCGCCTTCATGGTATTTCACGAGAGCCTCCAATCCGCCGAGAAGCGCAAATGCCCAACAGCTCCCGCAGTTTCCCTGATTCTTGGCCACTGTCATGGCACCCATTTCCCGCCAGTCAAACCGGGAGGGGAATCGATCATCGCCAAGGCCCGGATCCCGCGGCTCCACCTGAACATAATTATCCGGTATCCGATAACCGAGCATATTGGATTTCACGTCATCCGGCAGTTCCGATACCTCGGTGTGTCCAGCCACCCATGAATACCCGTTCCGTTCAATTTCCGCCTGAACCTCTTCCAGACTCGGTCCAGCCTGAACCGTCCCGAGTGTGATCATGAATAATCCCATCAGATTCCAAAACATTTTCATTTGATACTTCTCCTCTGCCACAACGGTGGAATTTTACATTTTAAAAAGATGCAAATCCAGGGCCGTTGACGGAAAATGGATCAGACAACCGATGATTCAGTGTTTTCCGGACAGTGCACTGACGATTTCCCGGGTAATCAGATGGTGGCCATTTCCATTGGGATGACAATCGTCGACAAAAAGCTTGTATTCGGAGTGCTGATCGAATGGTGGAACGAGATCCAACAGAAATGCTCCCGCTTGTGCTGCTGCTGCCCGGGTTTTTTCATTATATTGAGCGACAGCCACCCGTTCGGTATCCAGTTCATCGGCACGTTTTTTTTCCTCCCGTGCTCCAACTGCATCTCCCCGGGCTTCCAAAAAAACTGCTTTATAGTAATGCAGGATGGGAAATTGGGAGTATTTGGTCAGAAGGATATCCAGTTGATCTTCGGTTCCCGGGAATGTTTCCTGATCCATCAGCCAGAATCCATCAATATCGTACTGACACTGTATCCGCTCATATGTGCGGCCATCGTCGCCTTGAATCTGATATATTTTGGAGTTTAAAATCATTGGGATTTCCGGACGGACGGGTGTCGTCAAAAACAGTACTTTTGCGCCGATCTGATGAACAGAATCAGCCAGTTCCATAAGATGATGTTCATACTCATCCAACGGAACGCGTCGAACAATCCGTTGTGTCTCTGGTAACGGCACATCCGGAGATGTGAAATACCGCTGGATATTCTGGCGTAAAAAATGTGTTAAAAACAACTCGTTGATCACTTGGGTGACAGAGATCAGTTTCCGGTTCTTTTCCATCGATTCCTGGTCCGTTATATGAAAGAACAGCATGTCATTGAATCCGAACCAGCAGATAACCAAATCAGGAGACAGTCGATTACCCAGTGAGTTGAACAGCTTTTTGCCTTGCAGGGAGGAATATCCGAGTACGGATAAGTTGATGACTTCGATTTTGCGATTGATCTCCTGCGTATTCAGGAAAGATTGAAGACGGCCACAAAATGTTTCCGACCAGTCGGTGACTCCAAACCCGAATGTTCTGGAATCTCCGATGGCAATGATCCGATACGTGTCAGCGGGTTTTGCGATATCGAAGTCGGGGCCGCGAAAGCCATGGCTGTTTAATATCTCGGTTCCCAAAAGCGGCTTTTGGGGTTTCAGCCGCCATAAAAGCTCCGCATCCGGTTCCTTTATGACGGAGTAATTCCGGCCAGTTTCCTGGGAAGCCAGGATACGGAACCGGTTCGTTTCTTCGGCGAGATCCGGCATAAAAAGCCGTAGTGCCAACTCCAGCAGGATAACAGGCACAATACCTAGAACGACAAGGATTATTCTGAACAGAAATCGTTTATTGATCAAGAAGATTCCGAATGATACGGGCTCATTTTTTGACTGCACCGGATGGTACGTTTCCAGGTATCAATGGCGTATCTGAAAATGATCCGCGTGCAGCATGAATGGTGTTCACCAGTTCTTCGGATAGCTTGGATGGGGATGTTACGTTGATAAATCGTCCGTTAGCCCGTTCGGCGACTGTTTTCAATCTGTCAGCATCTTCGGTGGAGATGTTTAAGCCAATGATATGCACAAAACCGATGGCTTTTTTTTCCTTGATCATATAATCGACCGCATCAAACTCGCTGATTTTACAATCATCGGCTCCACTGGTGATCAGGATGATGGAGTTCACGTTTTTTCCGTGTGATGTCTTGAAATCATCCTGTGCACTGTAGATGCCGTGGGACATGCAATTCGTTCCTTTTGGTTTGATGCCTTCGAGAACATTGTTGATGACATTTGGGTCATACCACTCGATGGGAGCTCCAAGGCGAAGATCAGCGCAGTCTTTTTTATCCGCAGATGTCTGGTCGCCAAATATTCGGATTCCCATATTGAAACCCCACGAAGGAATCTCTGCAACCTTTTGAGCAGACAGTTTCATGCTGGCTCGCAATGTATCGATCCGGGAGTCAGCGCCCCATGGCTCGTTCATGGCCAGAGAACCATCGACGATGAGCATGATATTCGCTTCTTTTATGTCGGAATCTGCCATTATTGTCAAAGAGTAACTCCCTGCCAGCAAGCAGATAAAAACTATCCATTTTTTGTAGTTCATTGCTTTTCCTCCTTACAAACGTAATAAATTCATAATTCTATACTGCCTTGGCTGGAAGCGGTTGTCAATCATTTTAGTATCAAGATCCGGAGTTGAATCAGATAGATGGAAAGTCAATCGGTGGAGATTTCCGGAAAAGGTTTTTTGATTCAGTTTGGCTATGTTATATAATAGTATACGGTCGCGAGGGTTATTTGCATGGACATACAACGTCTGTTATGGAAAGGGGTTGCTTGGATCATGGCGGGATTCTGTTTTGGATGCAGCGGCGAGATGAGCTATGCGGATGTCCGTAAACCTGCTATTGCAGGAACATGGTATCCGGATCGCATGGACAAACTGGGCACAGATATTGATCATTATCTTCAGGAAGCCCCACATCCGGAGTTGCCTGGTGAGATCGTGGGAGTGGTTGTTCCTCATGCAGGATATCAATATTCGGGTATCGTTGCAGCAAGTGCGTATCAAGCCATCCGAGGGAAATCATATGATGTGGTCGTTCTGATCGGATGTGCGCACCGCGTTGGATTTCAAGGAGCAGCTCTCGATGCCGTGGATGCGTACCACACTCCGTTTGGTGATGTTCCGGTGGATACTGAGTTCATCAACCGGATCGCTGCTTTGCCATTCTATGTTGTTAAAAACCGGCGTCCTCATGATCCGGAGCACTCTCTGGAGGCACAGATCCCATTTCTTCAACGGGTTCTCAAACCCGGATTTAAAATCGTACCGATTCTATTCGGCCGGGAGCCCGGAACCGCATATAAATATCTGGTCGAAAATATCCCTCTTTTGCTGAAAGGGAAAACGGCTCTGATCATCGCCAGCACCGATTTGACTCACTTTCCGAATTATGACGATTCATGCCGCATTGACCAGCGAACGGTTGAAATCATTGCATCGATGGATCAGTCAGGGCTGGATCGTATCGAGCGGGAAGAGATGAAGAAATTTGTTCCCTCCCTGGATTGTGTATTGTGCGCACCGGAAGCGACAAAAGCCGTAATCGAACTATCCCGTTCGTTGGGAGCCGATAAAGGAATTGTGATGCATCGAGCGAATTCCGGGGATGCGGTCATTGGAGATAAACACCGGGTCGTGGGCTATGGTGCTGTTGCTTTTTGTCGTTCAAATTCCCATTCCCAATCGACAACCCAGACAGAGGAAAAGCACTCCGAAGAATCGATGATGGGTGATCGATTGACGATCGACCAGGAAAAATATCTATTGGGATTATCACGATATGTGTTGGCGTCCTATGTGAAGACCGGCAAAACCCCTTCCATTACTTCTCCGGATAACATCCTGGATAAAAAGCGTGGTGCTTTTGTGACGTTAAAAATGCACGGAGAACTGCGTGGATGCATTGGGACGATCATGCCCGTGGATCCATGTTACAAGACCGTCATCTCCAATACGATCAATGCATGCTCTCAGGATCCCCGATTCCGTCCCGTTACATCTGCAGAACTGGATCAGATCGACATTGAGATTTCCGTTCTGAGCACTCCGCTGCCTGTATCTTCATATAGGGAAATCATCATCGGCAAACATGGTATTGTGCTGAAAAAGGGACACAACAAGTCTGTATTTCTCCCACAAGTAGCTCCTGAACAAGGTTGGACGCTGGAAGAAACATTACGGCACCTCGCGCTGAAAGCGGGATTATCGGCAGATGGATGGAAATCCGGGGCATCATTTGATGTTTTTGAAGCTCAAGTGTTTGGTGAACTCGAACGGGGCCGTCAGCCGTTTCCCGTGCAGCCCAACTGATCGATACCTTCAGGTTCCGATGGATCACATTACGCCGTTGTTTCCCCAAATATGCATTGGTACATCCGGTTACTCCTACCCGGATTGGCGGGAAGTATTCTACCCGAAACAACTCCCATCCCATGCTCAGTTAGAGTATTATGCCAGACATTTTCCAGTCGTTGAGCTGAATTTCTCATTCTACCGCATCCCGACAGTCAAACAGGTCGATACACTCCTGAAACATGCCGATGGACGGTTGATATTCATTGTGAAAGCCCATCAGATGTTCAGTCACTCCACGTCACCCACTCAGGATCTCCGGTCATTCCTGTCCGTGTTCTCAAAAATGAAACAGGCGAACATGTTGGGTGGTATTCTGTTTCAGTTTCCATATGCTTTCCATAATACGACCGCCAACCGGGACCGGCTGAGACACATTGCCGGCGAACTGAACGATATTCCTGGTATCATTGAATTCCGGCATAACAGTTGGATTCATGAGACGATATTTCAATTCCTCAAAGAACTTCGTCTGACATTCTGTGCTGTGGATCAGCCGATTCTGGATAATCTTGTTGGAGCATGCCATGAGGTCACCTCCCGGATCGGATACATCCGGTTTCATGGCCGGAACAAAGCGAAATGGTGGAACCACGAAAAGGCATGGGAGAGATATGATTATCTGTATTCCTGGGCGGAACTCAAAGAATGGATACCCAGCATCCGCGGGATGGCAGAACATACGGATCGATTATATATTCTGTTTAATAACCATTACCGTGCTCAGGCGATTCAAAATGCCCAATTGTTGATGGCGTTTCTATCGGATGTCATATGAGTGTATCCGGGGATGTTTTTATTTGAAATCGTGTATGCAAACTCATCCCTTACGGCAAATGAGTTAAGGGAAATGGAAACCGGACAGCGTTATTCCAGCTAATGGGGTGATTTCGGAGTATACCAAGAGAGCCCCCGTCGCGGGAATAACAATGGGCAACGGAGAAGACCGAAGTTAGATCCAAATAGGATCGAAAAACATGTTGTGACAAAGTTTGGTGCTTAGACAGAAGATATCGAAGCCCTGTGAGGGTTATTCCAGTTTTTCCAGCAGGATACGCACCAGCAATGGTATCATGATCTCCATCCGTCCAATAATTTCAAAACCTTCACCACCATCCATGGAACCTCTGTTGACGACGTTCATCAGCGGCCGATATTCCGAGAGGTGATCAATATTGACTGTAGTGAACGATTGGGTGGGTACGCGATTCAGATTATTGGCGCATGTCATGGCTTTAACGAAAACTTCCGGCAGAACGACAGTGGAGCCGATATTCAGGTGCATCCCACCCCCGCTGAAGTGCTGGAGCACGCTGACAAACAGTCTGAAATCAGTAAATGTCGCCTCGCCAGTAGCCGCACCGGCCATATCCGGATGCATATGGATGATGTCGGTTCCGATCGCGACATGCACGGTAGCCGGAATATGCCGGGACCTTGCCTGCGCGAGCAGGCTGAGATGCCGATAGGGCAGTGCTTCCCGAAGGATTTTATCTCCCAATACCTCCCCGAATCCTCTACCGGTTCTGGCTGCTTCACTGGCCGCTGAGTTGATGAATTCACCGGTTTCCCTCGCCATCCCGAAATCGCCTTTGGAGATATGCCCGCCCATTTCCTCGGATGTTTCCCCAATCATTGCAATCTCAGTATCATGAATGGCTCCGGCGCCATTGGTCAATATGCACTGAACAACACCTCGATCCATCAGCGCGATGATCAATGGTGACAATCCATATTTTACAATGTGGGGTCCCAATGCCCAGGTTATTGGCTTTCTGCGTTCTCGGGCTTCGGCGATTCGATCGATGATTGTCACCAGACTGACAGCGGCATTGGTCCGGTGTTTAATCACCGGTAAAGACGCCAAAAAATCTATAAATCCGCCGTCCAGTGATGGCACTTTTGCGAAATCAGCCGATTTAACCAGATTTTCTCGTTCGTGAATGGTATTTCTATGGATTTTGCTGAAATCAGCGGGTTGATAGGTCTCGCCCATCTGGCTGCTCCTTACTATATTGGAAAGGTATGAGGATTATAAATCTCGAGAATGCGGGTCGTGGAAAACTCCCCGACCATCGGATATGCAATGAGATGCCCTCCCCACGTTGTCAGGAGTTCCCGTTCCTCACGAACGCGTTCATCGAGGAATGACCCTCCTTTGACATGAACCTGAGGTTTGAGTCCGGCAATCAGATTGAGGGGAGTATCTTCATCGAAAACCGTTACGAAATCCACATAGGGCAATTGTGCCAGAAGCGAGCCTCGGAACGATTCCCGGTGGATGGGACGACTGGGTCCTTTGAATCGCTGGATTGAACGATCGCTGTTGATGGCAACGACCAGGATATCACCCTGGCTTCTGGCAAATTGGAGTGTTTTCAGGTGTCCGGGATGGAGAATATCAAAGCATCCATTTGTTGTAACAATTTTTACATCTGTCCCATAATTCGCAAAAATTTTTTCGATAAGATGCGTCGGATTTCTGAAATATGACGTGTCTGCCTTTGCTTTATAAAAGGACTCCAGCAAGCGACTGCCTTTGTCCAAACTCACTGGCATCAACATGTGACCGGTTGGTGTTGTATCAGTTTGGATATCCAGTCTGAATCTGAAGTCATTTAGAAATTCAGCTCGGGTTTGGAGATCTGGAATGAACCAGTCATCGCTTCCGGGAAGAAGTTTCATGACTGGCTTTGTTGGTAGTCCGGAGTGCTGTTCCAGTGCGTATAAAATGTAAACGACATTCAGCGGATGCAGAAATTCAAATCGTCCGGATATGATAATCGGAAAATGAACGGTCTTATTATCGGGAGCCATGGGATTGAGGTGGTTGGCTGTACATGGATCGTTCCACCCATTCACACAGAGCGTGTCCAATGGTGATGTGAGTTTCCTGAATGCGTTGAGGGGATTTGGATGGGACAATCAATGTGTAGTCCATCATTGTTTTTAATAGGCCGCCATCGCCACCGAGAAATCCGATCGTGATCAGTCTGCGGCGATGGGCGGTTTCAATGGCTTTTATGATATTGGGAGAGTTGCCACTGGTAGAGATGCCCAGCGCAATATCAGATTCCTCTCCCAATGCTTCGATTTGCCGGGCGAAAATCTGATCAAAGTCATAATCATTGGCGATACTGGTAATCACTGAGGAGTCTGTTGTCAAAGCGATCGCTGGAATCGCGGGACGATGCCGGGTCAGCCGGTTGACAAATTCGGCTGCTAGGTGTTGGGCATCGGCGGCTGAGCCTCCATTCCCAAAGAGCAGGATTTTTTTATTTTGTGTCAACTGAGTCGTCATCAGATTGGCAATATGGATCATCTGTGCATGACAGTCGGCCAAAAAGCGGCGTTTGCAGTCGATACTCTCATAAAAAATCTGATGAAAAAACGTATCTCTCTGGAAATCTCCATTCATTCCATCACCCACTACCCTGAAAGATCAATTACCCGATCACTTCCAGTTGCCGGATTCGCTCATTGACGCCCCCCAATGAACTACCCGCGGAGGGGTAATCTTTGGCGGCCTGATAGGATTCACGGGCTTTTTTCAAAAATTTCAGACATTGACTTCTGGATTCGGCATGCCGGACCGCTCGCTCCCAATAGATCATGGCTTCCAGTTCGTAGGCATGACCCAATCGATAGTGCCATTCAGAGGGTGTATCATCTCGGTTCATGGCGATGGCTTTGGAGTAGTCATCGATCAGAGCGGAGTAGCTGGAAGCGCCAGAGCCAATCTTACCCTCCCGAGCAACGCCTCGATGGAAATAGGCACTTCCATCTTTTGGATCCAATTCGATTGCTTTGGTGAATGTTTCTTCAGCAGCGGCAAATTCTTTTGTTCTCAACTGCCCAATGCCTCGATATTCGTATCCCTTTCCCAGATCTGGCTTCATGGAGATCAATTTTTCGCCCAGAGATTTGATCTTCTCATATTCTTCTTTCTCCATATAGAGATTGCCTAGATACACGATGGGTGAATATTGAGATGGGTCGAGTTCGATGGCTTTTTCATACATTTCAACCGCTTTATCCTTTTCTTTGTTCATCTGAAACGCCAATCCCAGATCGGTGATGGTCTTGGCATCTTTGGCTCCATCGGGTGTGACATATGCTTTCTGAAGCGGTTCCAGTGCTTGCTGATATTTTTTTTGCATGAGTAACGAATGACCATAATTGTACAAATAACTAAAATCGTCTGGTTTCAATTTTACAGCTTCACCAAAAGCCTGAGACGCCTCGAACCATGCGGGTTTCGTTTCGGAGCCTTCTTTTTTAAGCGTATAGCACATTCCGAGATAGTATTGGGCTTTATCTAATTCTGGAGCGAGTTGTACGGTTTTCTGGAACATTTCGGCTGCTTTGTCAAAATCTTTCATTTTATAATAGACTTGACCGGCGAACATCGCGAGTTGTTCGTCATTGGGAGCGGCTTGAAGACCCTCATTCAAAATTTTGATGGATTCTTCATAATTTTTATTCTGGTAAGCCGCATAAGCATCCTCATAATATCCTGCGTGCAGAGAGGTCCCTATCACCATAGATAGAGTCAATACGAAAATAACGGCTGAATATTTTAGTGTAGTCATGGACTGCTCCTTTCAAGAAATATACTTATGGGGAAACCGTTTCTTCCACTTCCTGTGGATTTTTGATGTTCTCGATCATCTGGTCAATGGCAGCAACACGGTCTTTGCTGGGACTGGATGCATTCGCAGCAAGAGCTGCGTTATAACTGGTTTTGGCATTTTCCAAAAGAGAGAGTGCTTGTTTGGAGATTTCTTCATTACCCGCGGATTTTTCATAAATTGTTCGTGCTGCCTGTTCATACGATAATCCCAATCGGCCCAAATACTCGGCGTTATTTTTTTCCAGATCTGCTGATTTTTTGTACGCCTCAATCTGGGGTTTGAAATCATCGGGGGTTTTACCTCCCTGACCGAGTTTTCCCTCATAAGCGATCCCTAAATTATAATACACCTTGGCATCATCAGGAGTTTCCTTGGAAGCAGCTAAAAGAGTAGTAACGGCCTCATTATACTTTTGGGTCTGAATTTGAGCGGTACCCAGGTAGTAGAGAGCTGCTTTTTTAGTGGCATTATCATTAGCGGCTGCCTGTAATGGAACAAGGGATGCTTCATAATCACCGGTTAAAATCAATGCCCGTCCATAATCGAAATTGGCTTTCGCGTTTTTCGGATCCAACTTGACCGCTTTGGCCAGGACGGGTGACGCCTCGGAGTATTTTTTCTGATTCATCAGAACGCTCCCGTACAGAGCTTGATAATCGCCATCGTCCGGTTTCAGCTTAACGGCTTCGGCCAGATATTTTTCCGCTTCGCTGTATTTTTTCTGATCAACCATGCAAAATCCCATCAAGAACTGAGAAGCTTCATGTTCAGGATGATGTTCCAGCACGATTTTCAATCGCTCAATGGCCTTGTCTGTCTGCTTTTCTTTCAGGTAGCATTGCGCCAGCAAAGAACCCCCTCGGGGATCTTTGGGATACTGATTGCAATGATCCTCAAGAAGCGTAATAGCGCCCTTATAATCTTTCTGTTTGTATAATGGAAGAGCATCATCATATTTATTCGCCAGAACCCATGATGCTGGGAAACAAACCACGGACAATAATACAACCATGATTATTCGATTCATTTTCATTTCGTTCAATCCTCCAGGTTAAAAGTCAACAATCCTCCCCATTATCTTGGATAAAATGAAAATGATCAAGCCTTTGCTTGACAGGTTTGTCACTTTGAATAACATACAGTTCGAGACGATTTATTTTTCCATAAGTGAAAGGGTGTGGATATGGCATTAAGCATGACAGGAATTGGAGAAGGACGGATCACTCGATCGGGATTCGATGTGTCCATATTGATCCGTTCCCTGAACCACCGCTATTTTCAGCTCCAGATACGCTTACCCAGACACATTCAGAACAAGGAAGCGATGTTGCGAGAAAAAGTTGCTACTGCAATTTCTCGAGGTAAAATAGATTTATATGTCGATTTTTATTCGGTACCTAAGGAGTTCAATGAACTGGTGCTTCAACAAGGATTGGCTGAAAGCCTGATGGAATTTGCTGGTTCTCTGGCGGAGACGTTTCAAATCCCGAATGATATGACATCCGAGAGATTACTGAAGTTTCCGGATATTCTGACGAACATACCGAATCCAAAATCCGACTCCATCCTAGAACAAATTCTGATGGATGCCATACAAATCGCTCTCGATCGTCTCATCGAAGCAAAACGGCTGGAAGGGACTCATCTGGTTGCAGATTTGCAGACTCGAATCGTGAATATTCAACAGAAAATTGATTTATTGAGAAGCCATTCAGACAAGCAGGGTCTGGTCATCCGGGAACGATTGAATGATCTGGTTAAAAAATATCAGAGCGGATCGGCAGGTGATGAACAACGGATGGAGCAAGAAATATTGCTTTTGGTTGTGAGATCCGATTTTACGGAGGAATTGACGCGATTATCGAGCCATCTCCATCGCATTGCCGGACTCCTCGTCAAATCAAACCCGATCGGAAAGGAAAGTGATTTCCTGGTTCAGGAACTCCATCGGGAAATCTCAACAATCGGATCCAAGAGTGCCATGAAAGAAATTTCGGAACTTGTAGTAGATATCAAAACCGAGATAGAAAAAATCCGCGAACAGATACAAAATATAGAATAATGAGGCGACCATGAAAATTTTAAATGTTGGTTTCGGGAATTATGTCTTTATTGACCGTATTTTAGGGATTCTGAATCCGGAATCATCACCGATGAAACGATTACGGGATGAAGCAAAATCTCGAGGGAATCTGGTGGACGCGACTCAGGGAAGAAAAACCCGTGCCATACTCCTGTTGGATACCGGCCATGTGGTATTGTCTGGAATCCAGGAAGAAACACTGGCTCAGCGGATTATCGCTCAGAAGGAGACGACGGTACAAGAATGAAGCAAACAGGCATCTGTTTAATACTTACAGCTCCTTCTGGCGGAGGCAAAACAACCGTGATTCAAGCTTTGCTGGCGCGGTTTCCCAATGTGAAACATTCCATTTCTTACACGACCCGCCTCCCTCGTCCCGGCAGTTCTGATATCCAGGATTATCATTTCATCACCGAAGAGGCTTTCAAGGAGATGATTGACAGAGGAGAATTTTTGGAGTGGGCTGTCGTTCATGGATTTTATTATGGAACGAAGCGGACAGACCTGGATGAATTGCTCGAAGAAAATGACGTCATTCTGGATATTGATGTTCAGGGAGCAGCGCAACTCAATCTGAAACTGCCGGATGCGGTACTGATATTTATCATGCCACCCTCCTTACACATTCTTGAAAAACGGCTTCGGGACCGGGGATCAGAATCCGAAGAGAGCCTGCAGCGCCGATTACGGAATGCAAGAAGTGAACTGAATGAATACCGGCGATTTGAATATGTCGTATTAAATGATGATTTAGAAAAATTGATTGATCGCATTCGAGCAATTCTGATTTCAGAACGTTGCAAAACGAAACGTTTTATTTTAGAAGATCATCCGGGTTTTTACCAGGAAGGGGACGAACATGAAAGAAACTGATTTGGAACGATTTCTAAACTCCACAGACAGCAGGCACCGCGTTGTCATTATCGCGGCGAAGCGTGCCAGACAACTCCAACAAGGATTGGGCCAGTTTTTTGAAGGAAAATCGACCAAAGTGACAACAATGGCATTGGAGGAACTGGTCACGGGAAAAATAGAGATGGTGCTGCCATCCAATGATACATCAGATCCGGTCCCGGAAGAACCGACAACTGCGCCAGAATCAACACCGGAGTCTTAAAGTTTGATGACAGATTCCCACATGATCCATTCTGATCCTGAAAAAAAGCGATCGATTTTTGAAGGGAAAATGATCGCTTTGGGAGTTACCGGGGGGATTGCTGCATATAAATCAGCCGAAATCACACGGTTGTTGATCAAAAAAGGAGCTCAAGTTCAGGTCATCATGACTGAAAACGCCAAGCAATTTGTCACTCCCTTGACTTTTCAGGCATTGTCTGGACGACCCGTGATTTCTGATTTATTCCTACACCACAGCCCGTCCGGTATCCAACATACAGAACTCGCTGATCTCATCGATCTCCTCCTCATTGCTCCGGCAACAGCCAATATCATCGGGAAAATTACAGTAGGGATCGCTGATGATTTTCTCTCCACATTTGCGATGGCTACGGATGTTCCTCTCGTGATCGCTCCAGCCATGAACCCCCGAATGTATGCCAATCCAGTTCTCCAGCATAATCTTCAGACTCTGTCGGCACGAGGCGTCATGATTATCGAGCCGGAAATCGGGGAGTCCGCCTGTGGCCATATTGGACGGGGCCGGATGAGTGAACCCGTTAAAATCATTGACTTTTGTGGTGTACGCTTGGGCCGGAATCTAGAATTGAAGGGTAAGCGTGTACTGATAACCGCCGGACCGACCCGAGAAGCAATCGACCCGGTTCGGTTTATCTCCAATCGAAGCACCGGTCTCATGGGATTCGAGATGGCGGCTGCCGCAGTTGAACGGGGAGCTGATGTCATTTTGATCGCCGGGACATCCTGTACTATCGACCTTCACGCTGCGGTTCGACGGATCGATGTGGAATCCGCGGACCAAATGTTTCAAGCCGTACAATTACATGCAGCGGATATGGATATCATTGTGATGGCAGCCGCAGTATCAGACTGGCGCCCTCGCGACGTTTATACCCAAAAATGGAAAAAATCCGGACAAAACAACACGACGTTGAATTTAGTTCAAACAACGGATATTCTTTCCGATGTGAGTCTGAAACGGCGACGAGAAAATCAGATCATAGTCGGATTTGCCGCTGAAACAGAGAACATCGTTGAGGAAGCGCGACGGAAGTGGAAGCAAAAAAAGCTGGATTTTATTGTCGCCAATGATGTGTCACGGCACGACACCGGATTTGAATCCCCTACGAACGCGGGGTTCATGATACATCCGGATGGACATACCACTCCGTTACCACTCCACTCAAAGCGAGAAATGTCGGAAAAAATCTGGGATCATATTGCCGATTCCTTCGCTTCATTTCCGGGATGGGAAGCGCGGTAAATCGATTCGAAACGCACTGTACGACGTTTTCTTATGGCTCCCTTCGATATACAACAACCCATCATGTGCCTGAATCGTTTTTTGAAGACTCGAAAGGATCAAACCC
Organism: uncultured bacterium; assembly: GCA_964512995.1. Lineage (GTDB taxonomy): Bacteria > CSSED10-310 > CSSED10-310 > CSSED10-310 > CSSED10-310 > CAZELM01. The sequence continues at coordinate 53,621 of CAZELM010000010.1, read as the reverse complement.
GCGCCATGGAATCCTGAATCCGCCAAATCCAAGCGCATCTCCTTGGACAACTCAATCGTCGGCAGTTTGGGACCATTGTGAAGAATCACAATTTCATAGCGGTCATCTGATCCCAGACATTTATTAAGTGTTACGGTTATTTCCGGTTTTGGCGTATTCCAGCAGGCATCTACAGCCAATGCGAGCAGATTGGAGATCGTTCGGGCGATCGCCACCCGATTGATATAGACATCTCCCAGTTCCAGACACGGCTCGAAGTGAAGGGAAATCTTCCGACTGAATGTCATGGATTTGATTTGATCGATAATCTGTCTTGTGATTTTATTCAGATCTTCCGGGAAGAAAAATTTGGGAGTTTCCTTGGGATAATCAAGGATATTAAGGGTTACCTGGTATAATTGCCAGATCTGGCGGCTCATCAGTAACCACCCGTGATACACCCGTTCCATGTTCCGGATTTTCAGAGCGCTGTCGATCGCTTTTCGACTGGACTCCAATCCCTGCAAGACATGTTTCACATCACCACCTATCTGTGCGACAATTTCTCCCGCCGCGTTATAACGGGTCTCCTTGAGCATTTTTTGCTGGAGCAGTCGGTTATGAATGGCAATGCCTACTTGATTGGCCAGAGATTGAAATAACTCGATGTTTTCAGGCTTGAAGTGAAATGCGTTCTGCGAAAAAATAACGATGAATCCCAGTGTTGATTCTGATGACCGGATGGGAATAATCTCCAGAGATTTGAATCCGATTCGGGCAACCAGCTTAATCTCCGGCATATCACAGTTTTCGAGATCATTGAAGATTGTGGGTTGTCTGAACTGAGTGCTTTTTTCGTAGGCAGTGGAAAATCGTCCATATCTTATTTCTTCAATATATTTCAATAAATAGGTTGGAAGTTTTCGGTCGATCACGATTTGAGGTCGCCGGTTTGAATGCTCCGACTCACCTTCTTCCTCGAACAGGATAGCCAGCCCCGATTGCGTATCAGAAAACTCACAAATCTTGATCAATACTTTTTTGATCATCTCATCGATGATAAAGTTATCATTGAGGATGCTGCTGATCCGGTTCAGCAGTTCAAGTTCCCGGTACTGTCTGATCAATTGCTTTTCGCGCTTGATACGGCTGGTTAAATCAAAACAGGTAAAAACAAGGCCGATCGGAAATTCGTTGGCATCTTTAACAACCGAGCATGTTAGAGAGACCTGTATTTTGCGGCCATAATGATCCAGTAACTCCATTTCTTCCCGCCAACCTTTACCGCTCCGTGTCCGGCTCAAAATATGCGTCTGGAGGTCTATGGTATCCGGAGGAAAGATCAGTTTTATCGACTGCTCCAGAACTTGCTCGATTTTGAAACCGAATATCTCTGTAAAGGAAGGATTTACAAAAACAATCCGCCCGTCGATATCGGTGATGATCACGGCCTCCCCAATACTCTCAATCGCTCTGGAGAATCGACGATATGCTGATTCCTCCTCCATCTTTTGAGTGACATCCATCGCAATCAGAATAACGGATGTGACATTACCTGTTTTATTCTGTATTGGGTATGATGAAGCCTGAACCCATCTGAACTGACCATTTTTTAACATCCACCGTTGAATGATCTGATGGGGCTCACGATCTTCAAAAGTCATTTTGACCGGGCAATCCGGACAAGTTGAACTTCGATTCCGTAGAGAGGAACAACAATGGGAACCGACCAAGGACATTCCATCTTCGATGAGCAGAGACGGGGGCAACTGCTGATTATGCCAGGTAATTTTCATTGCTTCATCGATTGTACAGATCAAAGAAGGAATTCCGGATAATATGCCTTCGATAAAATTTTTCTGATGGACCAGTTCATTGTGTAACTTTGCTCTCGAAAAATTTATCGCAGCCTGAGACGCCAGCAGTTCCATCATGGATTCCGACTCAAGATCATAATCGGGAGCTTGCATGAAAAGGAAGTAAATCGTTCCCCATACGGTTTCATGATCCTGAATCGGCAACATCATAAAAACTTGCATTCCATGATCCCAGAGACTCTTGAACTCCGGATGCTGCCATGCAAAAAACAATCTTTTCTCCGTTATCACCTCTGAAAGAAATGGTGTGAGCAATTTTTTTTGTCGTTCATCGAGTCCAAAAGAGGCCAACGTTTCAACTTCATGATTAGAATCTCTGCGAACAATGATCCCCGCATCTGCGCTGAGAATAGGTCCGGAAACTCGAAGCAAAATATCGGCAATTTCTTTTGAATCCCATTTGAGTGAAGACTCCAGGGTATAATCTGAAATCGCTTTTAATATCCCTGTCCGTTCCCTGTGCAGTTTATGAATTTTATTTCTGGTTTCCCGAAGTTTTTCTGCCATGGTGTTGATAAATCGCGACAACAGCCAGATTTCACCTTTTCCGATCTCCGGTACCCTCACATCAAACTGACCTTTGGCCATCTTGTCAGCACTCTGAATCAATACAGCCAAAGGATCAGTGATCCATTTTGTCAGGATAATGCTGAGAATCAACAGGATGATAATTCCAAGAAGTCCGATGGCCAATGCTTTTTTGAAAATCGGATTTTCCACTGAATAATCTGGAGGATAGTACTGATAGACTGCAACCATCCAGTTGATATATGGCATGACATTATCAACCAATTTAGACATTTCCATCGAAGAAATGAGTAATTTCGTTTGTGGATCGTAGATAATCCGCCTGGGATTGGCCAGTGTCTTCTGCAGCTTGTTCCGGGGCAAATCAAGCTCATTGCTCAATGATGGATACCGAATCTGTTGATCAGCCAGAATAAGAGTGGAGACTCCTGCAATCATTGCATCATCAATGCTCAGTTTAAAAATCAGGTCCAATCGCAGCCGAATCCGAATGACGCCGACCGCATCAATACCATCATCATTTCGCAGAGGAAGGCAAAGATCCCAATACAGGATCTCGGAGCCTTTATCTTGAATGATATGGCGCTGATGAACCATGTCCGGGTACACCATCAGTGATTTTTGCCACCAGGGTTCTTCGAAGACCAGAAACCGTTCCGGCCGACTGGACGCAATCCGTACCGCTCCAAATACATCCGTGACTTCAATCCACTCGATAATCCCCTCTGACTGGCTTACCGTATCTTTCAGATAGCGTGATTCCAGCGATTCGCATACTTGAGACACTTCCAGATCCGTGACGGGCAACGAATCCCAATGCTGATCGATAAAGTGCAATTCATCCCAGACTTCATTTGCCGGCAGTTTCACTTTTTCCTGGCCAATTTTGATAATATAACTTCGCAGTGAAACGGAATGGGAGATTATTTGTGCGGTGCGGATCTGCCTCTGGATAATCGTCTTCAGGCTGTTTCCCGTGATGGTAACCGTGGATCGTAATTTGTCTTCAATCTGTCGGCGTTGCGAAATGCTCTCACTCTGATACCAGAATCCACAAATAACTAATATAGCGATCGATCCACTGGACAGAAGGATACCCAGAATCCGCAAATGTAAAATGTTTTTGGGATTGAACAGCACTGAAACTCTTTACTCCTTCGCACACATTGATCCACGATATATCCCATATAGATCTGATAAAATATTCTTCAACTCTGATATCATAGCAAAAATCTGAATCATTCCACAATCCTGAAATCATGCCCACCATCTGGATGAGCAAATCGGTTTACCCAGTCTGCTCCCTGGCTGCCGGATTCCATCTGGGTAAGTATCTGCCAGGAGTTGATCTCAGCCGACTCTTTTTGTTTTACGGATATGAATGGTTCAAATCTACGTGAAGGAATAACATCCTCTGAAATCGATTCAATGACTGTCTCGATTTTCCCGGTTCAGATGGTCCCACGGGAGGGGTTGAAACAGTGGAATATACTGATGGATGCGGCTCTGGGCACTGGCTTTCAGGATATCCTGCCGAGTCAGCTTGTTTCGACCGGCATGGACTACCAGTGGAGTGATCCGGCGGTCACCCCGCGCAAGTAATCCCTGAACAATGGCCCATTTCGGAACATCGTGATGCCATCGTATTTCCTTGATATGGCGGAATGCGGATGCCAGAACCTTGATTCGACGATTAAATTCCACTTCCGTGTTCATCGGCGAACGTTGAAAGGAAGAATATGCTTTGGGAACGAAGCACGAAATACCGATGGAAAGGCGAGGAATATTGTGAGCGGTTTTACACGTCTGCAGAATAGTTCTGGAAACATTGGCGCAAAGAGTGATGATCGATTGGATATCCTCCATCGTTTCTCCTGGAAGTCCGATAATAAAATAAAGTTTGATAACCCGAGTTGGTGGCCGGCCAATTAAACGGACCGCTTCCAGCAGATGATCGTCACTGATTCTCTTCCCGATTTTTCTGCGACGCTGTTCAGTTCCGGTTTCAGGAGCCAGCGTGATGGTATGAGGACCTGATTGCAGCACCAGTTCCGCGAGTTCCGGTACAATCTCCGATGCGTGGAGCGATGAAAATGAGAATTGTTTTCCTTGTTCCCGGAGCTTCCGGCAGATGGAAATCAAATCCGGGTGATCGGCTGCGCCGGCTCCCAATAAACCAATCCGATAATCCGGAGGTGCAGTTTCTGCTCCAGACAGGATCAATTCCTGCGATCGGCAACGAAAGGGGCCGAAACAGGAGGGGATCAGGCAAAATCGGCAGGTTCGAGGGCAACTTCGGCTGACCTCAACCAGATGCAGGAAGGGGAATTCAGATTCTGGAGTATGGATCATGGATGAGGAAGGATAGGGATTCAAGTCGGCAACGTGTTGGATTGACACGGACGGTTCTGGAAGAGGACCGGTATAAACCATCCTCGAAAGCACTCCATCCGGGGAATAGACCGGGGAATAAAACGATGGAATATATACTCCCGGAACACGCGACAGCATTGCGAGAGTGTCGGTGCGACATCGACCGGATGTCCACGTTTCTGCGAGTGTTTTCGAGAAAACGGGAAGAATTTCTTCCGTTTCTCCCAACACACAGGCATCCATGAATTCTGCAATCGGTTCCGGATTGATAGTTGGGACTACTCCACCCGCGATGACGAGCGGGTGATGCGACTCCCGAAGATTTGAAAATATTGGAATCCGTGCCAGATCTAGAATCCGGATGAGGTCGGGGAGGCTGTTTTCGTAATTGATGGAAAATGCGACAACATCGTAATCGGATAGCTGTTCAAAACTTTCAAGTGATCGCACCGATTCCCGGTGTGAATCATAAATAATCTTTTCTTCCGGATCAGGAAGAAATGCCCGATGACAACAGACGCCATCCTGATGGTTAAACAGAGAATACACCAGTTGGAATCCAAGATTTGCCATTCCGATGCGATATGGAGCCGGGAATACAAGCACCACCCGCAGCTTGATCCCATTCCCGGCTGGAACACGATTGATCTCCCGAGCGACTCGCGTCCTGTATTTGGCTTGAAGGACCGGGTGCAATACGCCGCCTAGTCGCTTTTTCGGCGTAAGAATGCCGGTATCAGATGGCGCGGATTCTCGATTTTGATCGTTTCATCGGCCAATTCTGTTTTTCGATTGAATTCTCCTTTCCCAAGATTTTTCGATGTATACGGGGGCAGTTTTTTTGTGTGGGCGAAACGTATGGTGTTTCCAGATGAAGACAGGTCGAGTTCGGGATTGATGGGAGGTGGAACCGTACGATTTTCCTCCGGAAGGTTCAATTCGGCAGCGGGTTCGGCACTAGCGATGATCGATCGCGGAATCGGATTGCGCGGAGTGGGTGAAACAGGAGCCAGAATCTGTGGTGATTTTCCCATTGGTTCCGTTCGCATTGCTCCAATAGATGCTTCACTCCGCTGGCTTTGCTCATCAACCTCTGATTGATTTGGAGCATCTGGTTCTTTCTCGATGCTGGGTTTGGGTATGGGTTGAGATTCTGCCATCGTTTCACGATGCACTCGGTCATCCGATTCCATCGGATCTTCATTGCGCAGGAGTGGCGTTGGTTTTGACTTGGGTGCTTGTCCGGAAGATGATTGAGCCGGTTGAAGGGATACCGTATGTTCTTCTTGTGATTCGGTTTCAGTGCGTCCGGAACTCAGATCGAACGATGTCAGCGCATGATTGACATGAGGGGACTCGGAGGGAATCTTATGAGAGGAATCATAATCGGAACGGGTAGAAATAATGGGTAATGGCCGGCTTGACTCGGGAAATGGTTTGACAAGGGGCTTCTCGATGGTACGAGAAGCATCAAAGCCGGTTGCGATGATTGTGACTTTTACTTTATCCCGATATTCTTTATCCGTCACCAGTCCAAAAATGATATGAGCCTCTTTATCTGCATCCTGTCGTATGATAGCCACTGCGTCATTCAACTCAATCAAACCCAGATCATCGCCGGCAGTGACATTGATCAGAATGCTGCGAGCGCCTTTGATGTTCATGTCATCGAGCAGGGGGGAGACAATCGCACGACGGACAGCATCTTCCGCTTTTTTCTCGCCAGTACCATAACCGGTTCCCATCAATGCTTTACCCATCCCTGACATAATCGTTCTCACGTCTTCAAAATCGAGATTGATACTGCCATGTACCGTGATGAGTTCAGATATTCCCTGTACTGCATTACATAGGACATCATCCGCCATTCGAAATGCATCTGTCAGCGGAGTATCGTGTTCCACCGTGCTGAGCAGATTTTGATTGGGAATGATGATCAGAGTATCGACAAACTCCTCCAGATTTTTAATCCCAGCTTCAGCGATCTGCATCCGTTTGGGGCCTTCAAAATAAAATGGCTTTGTCACCACAGCTACCGTCAGCGCATGGAGTTCTCTGGCGATCTCCGCAACAACAGGAGCGCCTCCGGTTCCAGTCCCGCCCCCCATTCCAGCGGTTATAAAAACCATTTCTGCATTTTCCAGAAAACTTCGGATGGTATCTTCATCCTCCAGTGCTGCTTCCCGTCCGGCCTGAGGTTTGCCTCCAGCACCCAAACCGCTGCGCCCCAATGGAATCAGTGTTGGGGCTTTGCATCGCATCAATGTTTGTGTATCTGTATTGCAGGCGATGAAGTCGATTCCGCCCAGGTTCATCTCCATCATGCGGTTGACCGCATTACAACCTCCACCGCCAATTCCAATAACCTTGATAATCGCATTGCGACTAACCGCTTCTTCGATTGTATAAATCATTGATTTTGGTCTCCTCCAAACCAACTGAAAATGATCTTCATAAAACGGGTCAGTGGATTCGTTCCAGCATTTCCCCACTTTTTAACCTTCGGATATCTAAGGCCATACAGTGCCAATCCAATGGCTGAAGCTGTCAGGGGGGCAGGATAGGGAACCACCAACCCGGTAATGTCGCGTAAATTGCTTTTTATAATGGGGAGTTGCAGGTATTTTTCGGCAAGTTCATTCGTTCCTTTGAGCAGACTCCCTCCACCACTTAAAATAATACCACCCGAATAATCATCTGCGGAAAATGTATTGTGAAAACGCTCGGCGACCATTTCAAATATTTCTTCCATTCGGGGTTGAATGATCTGAGTGAGCATATGAGGAGAAATTTTTTCTCCGGATTTTCCTCCACCCAACGGCGGGATCTCGATGGTGCCTTCAGTGGATGCCAGTTCGGATAGCGCTGTTCCATACTGCACCTTGATCCGCTCGGCATCGCGAATCGTTGTCCGTAAACCAATCGCAATATCGGAGGTGACGCTGCAGCCGCCGATCGCCAGTGACGGCAATATGGTGATCCGGTTATCATGTATTCCGGCCATATGAGTGACTTCACCGCCGATATCAATCAGCCAGATTCCCAAATGCAGTTCGTCTGGAGTGATCAAGGCTTCACATACCGGAATCGGCTCAATGACGAGATGCTCGATCTGAAGCTTCGATTTTAGGATGCTGTGAATAATATTATCGACGAGTTGAGTCGGAGCAAAAAGTTGTTGAATGTTTGCGTGTACTGTTTTGCCATTCATTCCGACCGGTGAAGATAACCCCCCCTGTTCATCCACGGCATACTCCTCAGGAAACACATGGATGAGCGTCCAGTCCTCTGATTCGATCAGCGTTTTTGAATATTGCACATCGATCATGTCCTGCCGTTTGATTTCTCTCCGTTTGGAAATATCAATAGAAACGTGCCCCGATTCACTTCGTGTTTCCACAACTGGGAGATTTACAGTGACCGAACAAGGACTCTTTTTTGCCAGTTTCTGAATCTGTTTCAGACATTCATTGACAGCCATCTGCATGGATTCCAGGTTGACAACTTTACCATTTCGCAGAAATCGCCTTGATTCGGTACCGAATCCCAACAACTCCGGAAGATTATCATTTCGTTGTTGAACTACAGCCATTGAAAGATGGGTTGATCCCAGATCCATTCCAGCAGAAACGCGTATCGACTCAGCCACAAGTAACATCTCCTTCTCGATCCCGAATGATGAGCGTGTTTGAAAATCTCAGATCGTATTCAAAATTTGGTAAGAATTGATGAGTTTTTAAGTAATACTCCAGTCGTTTCAAAGGTAACTCCAGGTAATTATTACGTAATCTCAATGAGATGCCCATTTCTGGATTTTGAAAGTGGAGTTCGCCATTCAAGGTTCCATCGATCAGTCGAAACTGCTTGAAAGCAGGATGTTCCATATTCGTGATCTGGATGATGCTCTGATAAATACGTGTCAACGTTTTTTGGGGCTCCAATAATTCGCTGTCCTCGTCAGATGGGATTACCTCAAAAACTGGAATATCTCCCATGGGCTCTTCATTGCACGGAAAAGGATGTCCTTCCTTATCGAGATAGACAGCGACACGTCCAGCAGCAACAACGATCGATGGCTGATGCAGGACAATATCCAACTCCAGGGTATTCGGCCAGTTCCGGTGAACCGAAACATGCTTGATCTGCTTAGTTACTGATAATTTTTTTTCAATCTCCTCCAATGGTAAAAATGCCATGAAACAATCATGATAGGAGTCGACCTGCTGGAGAATCTGATTTTCATCGATCATAAATCCATCGACATTGAGGGTGGTCTGGGAATATCGAAGAACGGGAAGCTGATAAGTGACAAAAAGCATCATTCCCAGTGCGGTAATACACAAGAAAACGATCGTGATGATGGTCAACACTTCAAAACTCATCTCATCCCTCAGTGTCCATGAGCATGCCAAATTCATCAAAGATGCGGACTTCCAGATCCAAACCAATCCCGGTATGGCTTTTGACCTGATGACGAACTTCCCGGATCACATCACGGATATTCTGGGCTGTGGCAGCGCCCAAATTGATAATGAAATTAGCGTGTTTGGGAGAAACCTCCGCATCACCCATCTTTAATCCTTTGAGTCCCAATTCATCGATCAATCTTCCAGCGCTCTTACCCGGTGGATTTTTGAAAGTACAGCCTGCTGAAGCGGCATTGAGTGGTTGTGCGGACTGCCGCCGTTCCCGATAACGAAGCATGTCGTTGAGGATATCATCGGTCCGGCCGCGGGACAGCCGAAGATGTATCCGAGTGATGATACACCCTTCCGGCAGACTGCTTCGGCGGTATCCCTCGGTTCCCGGTTCAAGAGTCTGCCGATAACCCGAGGCCGACAGATACGAAACCGTTTCGATAAGATCCCAGAACTGGATCCCGTAAGCGCCCGCGTTCATAAAAGCTGCAGCACCACACGTCCCCGGAATTCCGGACAGCGCCTCCAATCCGGTCAAAGAATAACGCACTGCTTCCATTGCCAGTTGTCGAAGCGACATCCCGGCTCCGACCACAATGTGTTCCTCTTTGAACGAAATCTCGAGAAACTCACCACCCAGCCGGATGATAACACCCCGGAATCCATTGTCACTGAACAGCGTATTGCAGCCTCTCCCAAGAATAATCCAGGGAAGACCCGCATGTCGTATGGCATGAAGCAGCGTGATCAATTCATCTTCGGACTGCGGAATCGCCACATAATCGGCCGGACCACCGACTCCCCAGGATGTCAATCCGCTCAACTGGACATTTTTTTGTAAAATACCAGTGTATGGTTCAAACAAAATCGTCATGAGATCTCTTCCTGATTGATGATCCTGGGAGCTGAGGATGAGTTGATCAGACCAGCCAATAATCCCAATGTGACCATGTCCGTCACCAGAGCGGAACCACCAAAACTGATCAATGGAAGAGGTACGCCTGTAACTGGGAAAAGTCCGGTTGCGACCATCAAATTGAGCAGCACAGGGAGCGTGATGCTGGCGGTGAGTCCTGCGGCCAGAAGTTTGGAAAACGTATCCGTCGATGTCAGAGCAATGTGGATTCCTCGAGTCAATATAAAGAAGAATCCCGAAATCACGAGCATCGCTCCAAGGAATCCCAACTCTTCCGCAATAACCGCAAAAATGAAATCCGTATGGGATTCCGGAAGATAAAACATTTTCTGTCGACCCTGACCCAGTCCGACTCCCCAAATCCCTCCAGAACCAATGGCGATCAAACCCTGAGTCGACTGGAAGGCGATCCCTTTTAAATGTTCCGATGGATTGAGCCAGGCAGCGATACGCTGTGTGATGTAGCTGTAATGATTGATACCCAGCAGAGCGATGGGGGAGCAGGCGGTGGCAGCAATGACCAGATGAGCAATCGGGATTTTGGCGACAAAGAATATTATCGCTGCCAGAAGAACAATCAGAACGGCAGAGCTGAATTTGGGTTGTGCTGCGAGCATGCCCGCCATGGCTCCAGTGATAATCGCCGGAGGTAAAAATCCATATACAAAACGGTTCAGCAGCCCTTTTTTAAGTGCAAGGAAATGCGCCAGATATACAACGAGTGTAAACCGGGCGAACTCACCCGGCTGAATCGAAAACGGACCAATCCGCAGCCACCGTCTGGCTCCTCCCACTTTAACACCGATACCAGGAATCAGTACAAGCACCAAAAGAATGATGACGATCATCAGGAGTGGCAAAATCCAATGGCGATAGCGTCCGATCGGAAACCATGATGCTGCCAGGAGACCCATCAATCCAACCAGGTACCATATAAATTGACGAGTCAGAAAATAATGCTGATTGGCGAACTTGTACCGTAATGCAGCCGAAACCGCGCTGGCATCATACACCATCAATACGCCGAATCCGGCAATAATAGCTGTGATTACCAGCAATAATTTATCTGCATGGTGATGATGAACATGATAATCTTCAACGTTCATCCCTCATAGCCTCGCTGCCTTAAAACGTTTTTAGCTACAATCCGGTCATCAAACGGAAATTTCTCTCTGCCGATAATCTGATAATCTTCGTGACCCTTTCCTGCAATCACCACCGTATCACCGGGATTGGCGATCGTGATGGCTTTCTGAATGGCGATCTGCCGATCCGGAACGACTTTATAATTGGAGACCGCGTTCAGACCTCCCAGAATATCATCTATAATATGTATGGGATCTTCGGTTCGTGGATTGTCGGATGTAATAATGGTCAGGTCGGAGTAATTTGCTGCAATGCGGCCCATAATGGGCCGTTTGACGTGATCCCGGTCTCCACCACAGCCAAAGATGCTGATCAAACGCCCAGCAGTCAAAGGTTTCAGAGTCATCAAGAGATGCTCCAATGCATCCGGAGTATGGGCATAATCCACTACAATCATGAATGGCTGTCCGTGGTCGATTTTCTCCATTCGACCCGGAACCGAACGGATACTGGATAATGCTGCTGCAGACTGATCTGCCGGGTATCCCAATCCACAAATGGTGGTGAAAGCGGATAATGCATTCATGATATTGTACCGGCCGGGGATTGGAACAAATGCCCGGAACCGTCCCCATGGACTGATCAGATCAAATGCATTGCCATCGGGTGTCAAGGAAAGATTGGTGGCATATACATCCGTGGAATGCTCGATGCCGAATCTCAAAATTTTGCATTGAGAGTGTATGCCCTGAGCCATTGCTGTGGAAGACGGATCATCTCCGTTCAGAACAGCGATCCCTGTGGACATACCATCCTCAGAGCGTGTCAGCATCTGAAATAAACGTTGTTTTGCCTGGAGATATTTGTCCATTGAACCATGGAAGTCGAGATGGTCCAGCGTCAGATTGGTGAAAATCGCCGCATCAAATCGTATCGGCTCCACCCGATGCCATGCCAGTGCATGAGATGAAACTTCCATTGCAACAGATTTAACTCCACCACTCACCATCTGAGCAAGAAGGCGATGAAGTTCGGGCGGTTCCGGTGTTGTCGCTCCAGTAGGGATCATCTTATCATCAAATCGGCTTCCAACCGTACCAATCACGCCACACGAAATGCCCATCGTATTGAAAATACTCTGGATCATATACGTTGTCGTCGTCTTCCCGTTCGTCCCCGTGACTCCAATCATCCGAAGGTGTTGAGCAGGGTTTCCGTGAAACTGAGCGGAGATATGAGCAAGGATCTGCCTGGGATTGGCCGTGATAATAACAGGGATGGCAGTCCGTTCCATCAAGGGCGGTGCGTCCTGAACGACAATCCCTGCCGCTCCATTTTGAATGGCTTGTTCAATATGGGCATGCCCATCGGTATAAACGCCGGGCAATGCCACGAATAGATCTCCGCTATGTATTTTTCTGGAGTCGGTGACGATGTTTTTGATGGTCACATCACTGTCTCCGATAATGGAGTAATGGGTAATGCCACATAATAGTTGCGATAATTTCATGGGTTTACCTTTTCTTGTGGAGTCACGCCAAGATATCGGAGTGTTCGATCAACGATTCGAGCAAAAAGGGGTGCGGTGACTTTACTGGCCCATTGATGTTCCTGTGGATCATCGATCACAATGCCGACAGCGATGCGAGGGTTATCGACGGGAGCGAATCCTGCGAACACGCACGTGACCCGGTTGGCGTCATAACGGCCCTCCAACGGATCGTATCGTCTGGCAGTGCCTGTTTTACCCGCTGCAGTGTAGTAAGTCGGTTCCGCGAGCTTACCGGTACCGCGAACAATGACTTGGTGCAGAAGTGTTTTCATCGTTTCTGCAATCTCAGGTTCAAGGACGCGCACCGGAATATCGGTCTGTTGACCATGAATGATTTTGGGAGGGACTTTCATGCCTTGAGCCGCAAATATCGCATACGCCGCAGCCAGTTGAATCGGTGTAACTGCCAGCCCATACCCGATCGAAAGAGAGGCATTACTCGCAGGCCGGGCAGCGGCTTCGGTTCGAATATAACCCATTTGATTCGACTGAAAAAACGGCATAATGTTCTCTCCGAATCCAAAACGTTGCGCAGAATTGGCCAGTTTCAGACCTCCCACGCGCTGCCCGATTCGAATCGTGCCCACATTGGATGAGTTTACAAGGACATCGGCGGCAGTCAGCAGTCCGAATGGTTTCCAGTCGGAATATTTCGTGTTGCCAATCCGAATAGAGCCATTCAGGCAATCGATCGTTTCGGTTGGATCGAGAAAACCGTTGCTTAATGCAGCCGCAAATGTAATCGCTTTGAACGTCGAACCGGGCTCCACCAACTGGGAGAGACATCGGTTTCTCCGCATCTCTGGCGTGGTGTTTTCATAGTTGTTGGGATCAAAATGAGGTTCACTGACCATCGCGATAATCTCGCCATTCCGAGGATCGATGACCACGACCGCTCCCCATTGCGCGTGTTCTTCCTCCATGATTTTTCTCAATTCGACTGAAACATAATGCTGGATGCCCAGATCTATCGTCAGGGTGATGTCTTTTCCATCTTCTGATTCAGACAGAATCAAATCTTCCGCTCCGTACGGACGCGATAACCCATCTTGCGAAACCAGCTCATGACCCGTCTTTCCGGTCAGAATGCTGTTGGCCGATTGTTCAATACCTTCGAGCCCATCCCCATCGATGCTGGAAATCCCAACAATGCACGCAGTCTCTGTACCGGCTGGATAATAGCGGAAGCGTTCTTTCCGAAAGTAGATGCCTTTCCCAGTGGACTGCTGAAGGGCATCTGATTGAGTTGGCGTCATATTTCGATAAAGCCAGACAAACCTGCGATCTTTTCGGGACAAACGCTCTAAATAACGTTCAGGAGCATCTCCCAGAATACGAGATAGCGTGTTTGCCAACTGCACTGTATCTTCTATCTGTTTTGGATCGGCATATAAAGAGTCACAGGCCAGGCTGACTGCTAATAATCGACCTTGACAGTCAAAGATGGAGCCTCTCCGGCCATGGCGCTCAACAAGCCGGTAATGTTCATAGAAGGCGGCTTTCGCAAATTTGGCTCCCTGAAATATCTGAAGATGTATCAAACGGATGGCGATCAACGTCATCAGACTGGTCCCCGCAATACCCGCCATCCATATCCTTCGATTCATGGCATTGTACCTTCCTCGATAATTTCGATATCATCCGGTTTAACCAATTGAAAATGGGATTGATTCCCATATTCTTCGGCTTTTTCCAGATCGTACAATGTCGCGATTTCGCTGCGAAGCCTCAGGTTTTCTTCGAGTAAAACTTCCTTTTGGGACTGCAATTGATGAAGTTGATATCCCAATTGAGTTTGTTTGGCGGAGGATTCCACCAGTATCAATGAAACTATCCAGATCGCCAGAATGGTGAGTGTCCAAATGAGCTTTTGCCAGATCATATATGTAAACCTCCATAGCTGCCCGTTTTTTTTGCACATCGTAATTTGGCTGAACGGGCGCGAGGATTTCGAGCAATTTCTGTTTCACTCGGTGTGATGGGATGCCGGGTGATTATCTGTAACCGGGCATTCGGGTTGCATACACAGACCGGTATATTTGGTGGGCATTGGCATAGACCGGATTTTTTCATGAAGAACCGCTTCACGATCCGGTCTTCGAGGGAATGAAACGATATCACTGCAATATGACCATTGGGTGCGAGCACGGATTCAGCAGCCTGCAATCCGGATTCCAGTGTTTCAAGTTCATGGTTGACAGCAATGCGCAACGCTTGAAAAATGCGCGTAGCAGGGTGAATCCTGCGTGATGGAGTCTCCATGATCTGATTGATGAATTGAGCCAGATCGCTTGCGGTTTCAAACTGATGCACCGAACGTCGTTCTACAATGGCCCGGCTGAGTTTCCGGCTATGCCGTTCTTCGCCGTAATGGAAAAAAATATCCGCGAGTTCTTCCTGAGAACAGTGATTGACGAGATCTGCAGCAGTGGGAACCGGCTCAAGAGGATTGAATCGCATATCCAATGCGGTATTATCCGCAAACGAGAACCCCCTGCCGATACATTCCATCTGAACCGAAGAAAACCCCAAGTCCAATAAAAATCCGATAATGGGCTGTACAGGAAGTAACGGCTGCCAGTCGCTGGGATTTCCATAACTGGCATGCACCAAAAATAAGCGGTTAGTATATTTTTCAAGAAGCCGAGAACCCTCCTGGATGGCTAATGGATCTTTGTCCAGACCAACAACGATGACCTCCTCCGGTGTCGACTCGAGAATGGCTTCAGTATGTCCTCCTTGCCCAAATGTGCCATCAATGATCATCCCGTGTACAGCGCGGCATAAACAGCCTACGATTTCCTCTACCATCACAGAATTGTGGCTCATCAGAAAAAAAGTCCTTTCCCTTCCATCGAGTAAAACTATTCCACTGTCTCAATCTCATTCGCCACATCTTCCAGGCTCGGTACCTCTTGGATCATCTTCTGCCATTCTTCCATAGCCCAAATCTCTACTTTGTTGATCGCTCCGATAATAACAACATCATTATTGATCTTTGCATACTCCCTCTGATCTTCCGTCAATACCAGCCGTCCCTCTGCATCCAGTGCTATCTGATCCGCATTCATTCCCCAAAGGCGCTGTAATCGACGTGTTTTTTCTTTGAACGGCGACAGTTGCTCAATCCGGCTTTGCACACCTATCCATCCATCTGGTGGATACATCTGAAGGCATCCATCCAATTTCAGCACAATCACATCATCGTCCGGAGCAATAACACGGCGCATCTTTTTGGGTATACTCAACCGTCCCTTGGAATCAATTGATTTTTTCACAACACCGGTGAGGGCCATCTCATCACCTGATGACGCAACTTTTTCACTGCGCGTTATTCCTCAACAATACGACACTTCATAAAGCCCTGCTGATTCCCGAATTTTTTGGGAAATTCCGGGAAAAATTGGGCATTTCAGGAATAGTTACAGACGTTCGATAATATGTCAAGAAGAATATAGTATATATATCTATTGGAGCCGGTATTTTTCAGAAAACCGTCCACCACGCCGATACACTGGTACGCTGTTTTTCATTAGTGTCGAATCGGCTTCGACTCAAATGCATCATCCATTACCAATACATAGTGATTTCGATTGAACGAAAAAAAACACTCATTCAGTATCTCGATTCACTCAACCCATCTCTCAAGTTCTGTGATACTGAAAATAAATACCATTTCCATTTGGAGTGATTGGATGGAGGCTTCCATGAGGATAATCTGCTTGCACAAACCTGATAAAAATATTAAACTTCTATCACCTAGCACTTTACTTCAGCTTTGAGGTGCACCATGACAGATGACAAATCAAAACAACATTTTCAACAACGCAGATATCAGCGAAAAAATATTCAGACAGATGTCACATATTACTATCAAAATGATCGGCTCAATCGGATTTACACCGGGACAGGGCGTTCCGTGAATCTGTCAATGAACGGAGCATTGATTCGAATTGAAAATTACCTGCCTCCCCATAGTGAAATTGATGTTGTAATCATGAAAGGAGGACTCCGGGTCACAACACGTTCCCGTGTAATTCACTGTCACCGTGTATCATTCAGCACTTACGAAGTCGGCATCCAATTTCTGGATGTAAAAAAAGGCTAGAGAACACCGAGATCGATAACAACATGCCCAATACGCCATCATGTAATACCTCCACCGCTCCCATCACCCAGTCGGGATTAACGATTTTTTTCCCCGTGCATAATGAAGTTTTAAATCTGGAGGAGTTGGTGCGTCAGACTGTTTCGATCGTTCCTTATCTCACAGCCGATCCGGAAATATTGATCATCGATGATGGCAGCCGGGATGGAAGTGGGGAGTTGGCGGATAAATTGGCCGAAGAGATTTCCTGTTTGCGAGTCATTCACCATACAACAAACCTCGGATATGGCGCTGCGCTTCAGAGTGGTTTTCGGGGCGCGACGAAAGATTTAGTTTTTTATACGGATGGCGACGGTCAATTCGACATGCAGGAACTGCTCGCTATTCTGCCGCTGATGGAGACTGTTGATGTGATCTCCTGCTATCGCATCCATCGTCAGGATCCATGGCATCGATCAATAAACACTCGGGCGTTTGAATGGATCATGCGGCTATGGTTTGGTCTGACTATCCGGGATCCGGATTGTGCTTATAAAATATATCGACAAGATGTGCTTCAGAAAATATCCATGACCATGAATGGCGCGATGATCGATGTGGAGATGCTTCTACAGGCTCAGCGAGCTGGTTTCCGGATTCTTCAAAAAGGTGTCAGGCATCTGCCCCGGCGAACAGGAAATGCCAGCGGAGCCAACCTTCGGGTCATACTTCGGGCATTCCAGGAGATGTTTCAGTTATGGCGTCGGCTGGGAGGGCGTTTTTCGCCTCGGCGCTTGGAATGCCCATCCACACGACCCCGATAAACCGCATCCCGTCAAAATCGATTATAATATTCACTCATCCATTTGGACCAATATTCATCAGAACCCAAATCCGCGCAGCGACCTATTCGTATATAATCGCTGATTCAAGGATCAATCCTTTACCAGTTGTCTCTGTGACTTCACGAATCAAGTCTTTCCCATGAACAATCCGAATGATTATCCCTGCTTAAAAAAAGGCATGGAGAAAAGTAAAAGCCAGATTAATCTCCGTGCCGAATAATAACCTTTTGATTGCATCGTATTTACCCACCAGCTACCATCGAAAAACCATTTCGGTCATGCTATCAGGGTATTCCTGAAAACAGGATGCGACACTCCTTAATTACGGCGATTTTACACTTATACCGCACGAAAATAATTAGACAGTGAGATGGATTGTGATATGATTGGTGGATAAGGACAGGGAATAGGGTTGGAAAGTTACGTTGCAATAAGAACAATTATATAAGATCGATCCAGAGAGAAAAATTTTGCAGAAATCAATTGGGAAAAAAAGATGAATTTAAACAGAATGAGTGACATTTATGTGTGATAGGAGGTTTTTAATGAAAATATCGATGCGAGCAAATCAATTGCCGTATAGTCCGATCAGAAAATTGGTACCTTATGCCGATATAGCTAAATCAAAGGGGATCCATGTTTTTCATTTGAATATCGGCCAACCCGATATCCAGACTCCCGATCAGTTTCTGTCTGCGATTCGAGATTATGATGTACGTGTTCTTGAATATGGACCATCGAATGGTTTGTATGCATATCGTAATGCACTGGTGGAATATTATAGAAGATGTGATATTAGTATCATGGACCGAGAAATTTTTATTACAACAGCGGGTTCCGAAGCCATTTTATTTAGTATTTTTGGAGTTTGTGATACGGGCGATAATATTCTGGTAATGGAACCATTTTATACCAATTACAACGGATTTGCGGCCATGGCGGGAGTTGAGATCCTGGGGGTTCCGACATGTGCTGAAAATGGATTTGCGATTCCTGATCTGGTGGAGTTTGAAAAAAAGATGAATGACCGAACGAAGGCCATTGTGATTTGCAATCCGAACAATCCGACGGGAGCGGTGTATTCCAGGGAATCATTGGAAAAACTGGCTCAGTTTGTCATTGATCATCATTTGTTCTTGATATCGGATGAAGTATACAGGGAGTTTACGTATGATGGAGCGTATTCTACGTCGGTAATGCACCTGGAAAACCTGGGAGATCGTGCAGTGATGGTGGATTCGGTATCAAAGCGCTATTCAGCCTGCGGGGCTCGGATCGGGTGTATTGTCACTCATAACACAATGCTGCTGGATGCAGTGATGCGCATGGGACAAGCCAGATTATGTCCTCCGACGCTGGAACAGATCGGCGCGATGGCTGCCATTGGGACACCGGAAAAATATCTCCGGGATGTTATCCAGGAATATCAACTGCGGCGGGATGTGTTGTATGATGGATTGAATGCCATTGCGGGAGTTTACTGTGAGAAACCTGCAGGAGCGTTTTACATGATGGTCACACTGCCGGTAGATGATTCGGATGACTTTGCTCGATTCATGCTGGAGGATTTTTCATACGAGAACAAGACCGTGATGGTCGCTCCCGGTTCTGGATTCTATTCAACACCTGGTATGGGGAAAAATCAGGTTCGTATGGCGTATGTTCTGAAAAAAGATGATCTGGAGATGTCTGTAAAGGTTCTCGAAAAGGGCTTGCAGGCCTATCACCTTCGATCGCATTAGGAGTTACGAGATGAATTCCAGGAAAGCACCTGGGATCTGGCATCTGCTTATTACTCCGCCTGCCTTGGCGTCGTGGAATATGGCTCTGGACGAATTCCTCTTCAACCGAGTAGCTCCCGAGGTTCCGCCTATGCTGCGGTTGTATGGATGGCAACGTATATCCTTATCCATCGGATATGCTCAACACCTGAATCGCCACATTGACATTGAACGTTGCCGGCAGAGAGAGATCCCGGTGGTTCGGCGCTTGACGGGTGGCAAAGCCGTTTTACATGACCAGGAATTGACCTATTCCATGGCGGGCAGCACAGCGCATTTTCCATTTAATCTGGATCTGATGGGCTCATATTATGAATTAGCTGCTGGTTTTTTGCGTGCATTTTCGATGATGGGTATTCCTGCAACATTGGCCGCGAAAAATGTCAGACCGGGCAAAGGTGGCCCTTCATCGTGCTTTGCAACCCCATCTGCTTATGAAGTGTTAATTGATAATAAAAAAATTCTGGGCTCTGCTCAGAAACGCACGAAAACGGCAATCTTACAGCAGGGATCGCTCCTTTTGGACTACCACCCAGATCTCTGGAATGACCTGTTGCTCCGCACGGATAATACCTCACTGGAACACGTCACAGCTCTCAATCTTATACAAATAACACCATTGTCACCGCAACAGGTAATGGATATGATAATCTGCTCCTTTGAGGAGGTTTTTCATATTCGATTGGAACCCTTTACACTTACGGAGTCAGATCTTGCTCGGATAGATGCTCTTGCCAAATCGAATTATCCGGATCTATCTTGGAATAGTGACAAATAACGATTCAAACGATAAAATCGTCCATTTCCTTGAGATCAAAGGAAGGTGAATTTATGGCTATCAACAAACAGAAAATTTTAAAAAACGCTTATAAATATACAAAAAAAAATCAATATGACCGGGCGATTGAGGAATATCGCAAGCTGACCCAGGATGATTATGGGGAATCCAGTCTGAACAATACGATCGGGGATCTTCTTGTCAGAGCCAAAAATCTTCAGGAGGCGGTGATCGAATACGAGAAAGCTGGGCGATATTATGAAGAAAAAGGCTTTATACCCAAGGCGTTAGCCATTTATAAGAAAGTGGTCCGATGCGACCCATCTCGATCTCAGGTATATGCAAAATTGGCACAGCTCTATTCTGACCAGGGTCTGATCCAGGATGCCATTGAACAATTTCAGTTTCTGGCAGATCATCATCGGGAGCAAGGCAATCTCGATCTTGCATTGGATGCTTATCGCCAGGTTTCAGAACTGGATCCGACCAATCTGGAGGTACGTGATAAACTGGCTTCCTTATATTCGCAGAAAGGCTATAACGATAAAGCATATTCCGAGAGGATCAGCATTGGTGAAAGGTACATCCAGCGCCATGACCTGGATGAAGCTCTCCGAAATTTTGAAATCGCTCTTGATGAACTCCCGGATCACGAAGAAGCACTGCGTGGAATCGTCAAAATTTATATGCTTCAGGAAAACGCTCCGAAAGCCAAGGAAGTCCTCCGCCAGATTCTGGACCGGGATCCGGATCACATTGAGGCATTGGTTATGATGGGACGCATTTGTCTGGACAATGAGGATCTGGATGGCGCTGTAAAATTTCTGAAAAGAGTCACGCATCTGGATCCATCCCGGGAACATGTCTATGAGATGTTAGGGCAGGCGTACATTCAAATGGGGAATTTCCAGGACGCATTTTATCATTGGAAAGAAATCATTCATGTGGCCATTGAACGGAATGATTTCGCCAAAGCGCTCTCTTACCTCGACCAACTTCAGGATGTCGAACCCAAAAACATCAAGGTCCGGGAGAAAAAGATAGAGATTTTCCAGAAACTGAATCGTCAGGATGAAATTAAACGGACATTGAAGGAGTTGGCTGAGATTTATTACGAGAAAGGAAAATTAGAAGAGTCGTATAATATCTATGAAAGGCTTTTCACCATGGATCCCCATGATCAAGAGATTCAATTGCGATTCAATCAGATCTCCATTGAACTTCGGGGACGACCCATCGAAATCAAACAGCTTCTCGAACGGCCGACATTTGATTCATTTGGTGAAGACGATTCCCTTCTGTTCACTGCTCCATCGGAAAGCGATAACCGATCCCTGGATGAAATTTTTGATACTTCTGAAATTGAAAAGATCAGTATACCGATTTTTGAAGAAGCGGATGGCCCTCCTCTGGAATCAGACGACGAACTGCTCGAAAACTTGTTCACAGAAGACAATGAGATGGCTCCTTCCAGCAGAACCAGGAAAAAAAAGCAGATTGATCTGAGCCAGATCCGTGAATATCGCATTGAATCCGGAGTATTCATGAAATATGGGCTTCTTGAAAAAGCCACAGACCGGCTTCTGTCTATCCTGGACTTGGCGCCGGAAGACGAAGAATCGATGGAGAAGCTGACGGACGTCTATGAAAAGCTGGGACAAATCGACAAGGCCGTTCAAATGATCATCCGGCGTACCGATTTATTGGTGAGAAATGACAGTTCCCAGCTTGCGATTCAGCTGCTGGAATATGGTCAACGAATTGCTCCCAGCAATCAGGAATTGAAGAACCGATTGCGCCAGCTCAAAAATATCGCTGTCGGATTTTCATCGGATCCTGGGTCATTCCATGATGCGGATGATCTGCCGGGAGGCAGTGACTGGGAACCTCTTGTTCCGCTCCCGGATACCGATCAGACTTCCTATGTATTTTCCGATGCTCAGGAACTGATCGGAGACATCCATATGTTGGATAAATCGACTTCTTCGGACGGGTCCGGTGCGGAGTTGACCGATGGTTTATCCGATGTGGTCAGAGAATATAGAGAAGGAATCATTGAGAAAAAAGATGCGGATACACATTATAATCTGGGAATGGCTTACCGGGAGATGGGATTGCTGGATGAAGCCATTGCAGAATTTAAGATCGCTTACACGTTCCCCAATCATCGGGTGTCCAGTGGAAGTCTTCTGGCTCAGTGTTATATGGAAAGAAATGAACCGGAAGAAGCATTTGAAATATTATCGAATATCATTGGCACACAAAATCTGGAAGAATCGGAGATCCTGAGTATCAAATACGATTCAGCAATGGCACTAAAATCTGCGGATGACTATCAGCAAGCATTGAATCTACTCGAGGAAATTCAACAAATTAAAGCCAATTATCGGGACGTGCCTTCGCAGATTAAAGCATTAAAGAGTCAAATGAAGTAGACTGAATATTCAGCTTGACGTACTGAATAATACTTGTTAGCTTATTTCCGTTAGAAGTGACGATGCTGTCTGCGGGAGTAACTCAGTTGGCAGAGTGGCAGCTTCCCAAGCTGCAAGTCGCGGGTTCGAATCCCGTTTCCCGCTTTTAAATTTACAGGTTCGGTATGTATCGTGCTTGTTTATGTTTCTCTGGTCATCTGATCAAAAGATAAAAGTGGAGTTAGAAAATGTTATCAATTTTTAGACCACCCCCAAAACGAAATGAAGAACCTAAACCCGGAAACAATCCATTTCCTCCGGGACCCCAACCCCCACCGATTGAAACTGCCGTACGAACACCGATACCTCCCCCCGAATCCAAACCCCCGATTATCATAAAACCCCCTGAACTCACGACTTCTGTTCAACAAACGACCATGATAGGTAAAGGATTGACGTTCAAAGGGGAGGTAACTGGAAAAGGTTCTGTACGAATCGAAGGTCAGTTCTTTGGGACATTGGATATCGGCAATGAAGCGATCATTGGAGAAGGAGGAATTGTTGAAGGAAATATTCGATCAAAAGTCGTCTCTGTGCTCGGAGTGCTGAAGGGAAATGTAATTGCACAGGAGAAGATTCATATAGATACTTCCGGATCAATGATCGGCGATATTGTAGCTCCTCGCGTCATCGTCGCGGAGGGAGCTGTTTATAAAGGCCGAATTGATATGGATCCAAAAACATTGGAAGAAGCAAAAGTGACATCGGTAGGCGTTTCGACGTCACCCTCGGATAAAAAACAATCGGTACCGAAACGGCCATCTGAGCCAGCGTCAGGATCAGGACAATCCACAGCACCCCCAGGACCTCCACCACGAGCTTAACGGTCGATTTTATTTCACTATTTTAGATAAAAATGGTTTTTACCATTCGAGTTGCTAAATCAGCCGGATTTTGTTTTGGAGTTCGCCGAGCTCTGGATAAAATACTCCATATCATCAATACATCAAAAACACCGGTACGTACACTGGGACCATTAATACATAATGAGCAGGTGTTGAATGTACTGAAACGACGAGGAGCATCTGAACTCCACGACGACGAAGACCTTGCAGGTAAATGTGTCGTTATTCGAGCCCACGGCATAACTCCAGAAAAATACCAAACATTGTCAGAAAGTAAGGCCATAATTTGCAATGCGACCTGTGCCAAGGTCGCTCAAGTTCAGAGCCTTGTAAAAAAAGCCGCATCGGAGCATTACCGGATTGCGATTGTCGGTGATCCGGGACACGCAGAAGTTGTTGGATTGCTGGGATATGCCGGAGCCCAGGGGATTGTTGTCCCTGACCCGGAATCCGCTCAAACGATCCCTCCAGGCGACAAAATATGCATCGTCGCTCAGACAACCCAAAACAGAGACAATTTTGACCGGGTCACGGAGATTCTCAGGACACGATTCAAAGAAACAAAGATCTTTGATACGATCTGTGACGCAACATCAGAACGCCAGATCGAGACGCTCCAATTAGCAAACTGGGCCGATCTGATGATTGTGATCGGAAGCGAACGGAGTGCGAATACGCAACGGCTGGTCGACATCGCTTCCGCTCAGACGCGCACAATACTTATACAAACGCCGGATACACTGAATCCCGAAATGTTTGCCAATGTCCAGAAGGTCGGTGTAACAGCCGGCGCTTCGACGCCGGTCTGGCTGATTTCAGCAATCGTAGAAAAAATTCAGGATATCGGATGGAAGACATCTGCTGGATGGATTCGGCCGATTTACCGGATGGTCGCATTCTTTCATCACTCAAAATTGCTGTTTGCCTCCAGTATCTCCGCTCTGTCCATCGGCATTGCATCAATCCTCAGTATTCCATATTCGCCTGTCGTTGCGCTGTTATCCTTCTGGTTCGGCCTCTTCTGGCAGTGGATTAAACTCCTTGACGACGAAAGATACGGATCGTTATTCACAGGACGAACAGAAAAACACGCCATGATCCGCTCCATCATCCTCATCTGCCTCATCATCATGATTACGGGGGGAGCGTTATATTTTGCTGTTCATCTGGACTTTGTAACAGCCTTGCTCATTCTTTTCGTCTGTTATCTGTGTTGCGCATATATCGTTCCCAGCTTCCCGTTCTTCGTTTTACCCAATAAAACCGATAAATATCGACGATTTTTCCCTTTTTATCGCGATATCCTGTTTGGCATTTCTATGGGCATTGTCACGGTGATTATTCCGTGTGTCTATGGAAATACTTTCTCGGTAAAAGCGCTGCTGATGTTTTTTTATGTGATGTTTATGGGTTGGATGCGAATGATTCTGATCGACATGCATCACATCCAGTCCGATCTTTTGGCGGGAAGAGTATCTCTGCCGATCGTTCTGGAAGAACGCCGGATGCTTCAACTGGTGACAATGGCGATGGTCGTTTGGATTGCCTTGATGCTGATACCTGCGATCTGGTTTCCTGCAAACTCCCCGCCCGTTTCACTGGTCACAATACCTGTTTTTTGGGGAGTATATTTACTTGTTCATCGCAATCGCCGAATGATTTTTGGACTGGCGTCGGAGCTTTCATTGGACGGAGGAATATGGCTGGGAGCACTGGTAGGATTACTCAGCCATATCGATTGATGAACGGACAGTCCATGTCGAACCCTTTGTTACGGGTCCGACATGGTGGGAAACCCAAAATCAAAAAAACGTCGCGAGTTACCGCCAATCAAATTCTTCGATATCGTACGCGGTCAGATTGCCATTCTCTACAAATGCTCCCCAAAATTTTGCTTCTCCCATGCCTGTTCCCGCAGGCCATGTAAAATCGAAAAGCGCTTCGGTCACAAAACTGGACGAATTCAAAGATCGGCTTTCAAAGTCAGCGGTGGTGCCCCAGGATGGCCAGAAATAGAATGCACCATATGCCTCCAGAAGGACAAAAACATCTACAGCAGCAGCAGTGCCGGGATTCTGAAGTTCCATGGATAGATTAAAATCAGTGCCAGCCTGGAGATGAGATTCCGCAAACTGTAAATCAATGGCTGGCTCTTCGTAACGAAGGATGATGCCTCCATCTCCAACCGCCCATCCCCGGGACATGTCGACAAGTTTCACGTCGTTCAATTGATTGCCAACAACATCCGGTATGTTTTGCTTCCATCCAAAAATCGTTTTCTCCAGAATACGGCCTTCATGACAAACCAGGAAACAGCGTTTTTGACAAATGGAGATTTCCGAAGCCCGTGGTTCAAATTCGGTATATTCCAATACCCATCCGGTGTCTTCTGAATAGGAATAAATCTTCATGCTGGGAATACGCGGTTCGTCATTTCGTGATACAACAACTGGGTTGGCATTTTTATCCAGATCCATGCAAATGAATTGATATCCTTGATATTCGGGAGGCAATGGTGACGTATCGACATTCCAGGATATCCCATCATAGTGTACTCGCAGGTAATTCCGACCAATCACCCAGATATCGTCAGGGCCGGCAGCGGCGATGTCGAGAATATTGGGAGCATTGGTTTCACCAGCTGCCGGGTAAACCTGTTTAAAATCGATGCCATCCCATTTCATTACAAAGCCACCATCGAACAGACTATACCCGGCGACATAAATATTATCCGCATCAATTACGGCTAATTCCTCAAATGTCACCTGACTGCTGAAGCCGGGAAGGAGTTCCCATGTTCCGTTATGGAAATGCATGATGGTGCCTTCATCGCCAATCGCCCATCCCTCTGAATCATTCAACATCGCAATGGCATTGAGGTCATTTGCCGTAGGCGATGTCATGGGAGTCCATGACTGATCATTATACTGGAGTATCAATCCATCTTTTCCAACCACCCAAAAATGTTGATCATCCATAACAAAAATACCATTCAGATGGTCCGTGACAGGACTGGTCATGGTTTTCCATCCAGCAGAAGCGGCAGCAACGATTCCCAATAATAAAAAAACCACCAAACTTTTTTTCATAAATCCTCCTTTGACAGCATCGTCGGTATTGATAGTGCTCTAGCCTCATTATAAATGAAAATCTGATGAGGTAAAATAGCCGGGGTTGATTTCACAGCCTCTACAGACAGGGGAGTAGCCTGTCTGCCTATCTCCTCAATGTGAATTTTATCCATGATAGAAATAAACACAACAATCCTTCTTGAAACAAACCGGAAGTGAATGGTACATTCCTCCTCCTGAACATGGACTCTCGTTGTGGGAGGAAAGAGTGGTGTGGCGATCCATTGTTGACTTATTTCGATATCGAGCATTGATCCAGGTGTTGATTTCCAGAGAACTTAAAGCTCGCTACAGAGGTTCTGTCCTGGGATTCCTCTGGTCAATGCTCAATCCATTTCTGATGATGCTCGTTTATTGGCTGGTATTCTCAATCTATCTGAGGAACGGGATGCCATATTATCATATCTATCTGTTTTGCGGGCTTCTTCCCTGGGTATGGTTCTCTTCATGCCTCCTGGAAGGATGCAACTCCATCATGTCCGGTGCCAGCCTGGTTAAAAGAGTGATGTTTCCTGCAGAAATACTCCCCCTCGTCGTCATTATCACCAATCTGATCCATTTTTTTTTGGCGCTGCCAATCCTCTTTGTTTTTCTGGCTGTTTACCGTATTCGACCTGGATGGAATATCCTGGGTTT
Source organism: uncultured bacterium (assembly GCA_964512995.1). Taxonomy (GTDB): domain Bacteria; phylum CSSED10-310; class CSSED10-310; order CSSED10-310; family CSSED10-310; genus CAZELM01. Next base: position 26,315 of record CAZELM010000010.1, on the reverse strand, counting down.
TCCACTGGTTGTCCTTATCCAGTTTCTCTTTACATCCGGACTCGTATTGATATTATCCGCGCTCTCGGTCCACCTCCGGGATATCCAGCAAATTCTCAATAATATCGTCACATTATGGTTTTTTATGTCTCCCATCGTATACTCCATCAACGATCTGAATCTGCATTCCAAACCAATCATTCAATTTGTTCTCAATCTGAATCCGATGAAACATATCATGGTGGCATACCATCGGGTCTTTTTACAGTGGATGGAAGGAAACACAGTGAATGAACTCCCGTTCAATGAGCCTTTGCCATGGATTGGACTTCTGGGGGTTTTCGTATTTTCACTTTTCATTCTGGTTCTGGGATATTGGATATTTAACCATTTTAAAGTCTCATTTTCGGAGGAAATCTGATGGGACGTTCTGTCATACAAATGGATGGTGTTTCAAAAGCATTCAAAAAACATCACCGGCGGAAGCGGTTTTTGACACTGAAAAGCACTCTGATTCGAGATATCTGGAATGATGAAGATCATGATGATGGATTGTTCTGGGCTCTGAAACATATCGATTTTTCCGTGTCCAAGGGCGAAACGGTCGGGTTGATCGGTTCAAATGGCTCCGGCAAATCCACTTTGCTGAAAATCATCGCAGGTATTCTAAAACCCAATTCCGGATCGATCCGTATCGATGGACGATTGTCTGCTCTCATTGAATTGGGAGCTGGATTTCATCCGGAGATCTCCGGGAGAGAAAATATCTTCATCAATGGAATCATGCTCGGATTGAGCAAGCAGGATATTTCCCGCAAGTTTGATGAGATCGTCCGTTTTGCGGAACTCGAACGATTTATCGACAATCCCGTCCGTACTTATTCTTCCGGAATGTTTATGCGGCTCGGCTTTGCCGTCGCCATCCATGTGAATCCGGATATTCTGTTGATCGATGAAGTGCTGGCAGTCGGGGATCAGTCATTCGTACACAAATGCCTGGAACGTATCTTTGACTTCAAACGCAGAAAAAAAACGATTGTATTGGTGAGCCATGATCTGACCGCTGTTGAAAAGCTGTGTTCCCGGGTCGTCTGGCTGGCAAAAGGAGAAGAAAAACTCAATGGTTCACCCCGTGAAGTGATCGATTCCTATCTGATCGCAGTTTCCAAACGGGAAGAAGAACGATTTGCATCTGAACATCAACAAATCCAGGAGTCACTTGACGCCCTTACCGAGACATTGAAAGAAAAAAATCCGGCCAAACACTCATCGGAAGATAATAATGGTGAAGACCAACAGAAAAAACGATGGGGAGACCGCCGTGTTGAAATTACGCATGTTGTCGTTCGAGACAGCACAGGCAAAGAACGATATGTCTTCAAAACAGGAGAATCCGTGACGATTCACCTGGAATATTATGCGAAAGAGAAAGTAGATCATCCTGTATTTGGAGTCGGTTTTTTTCTCCAGGACGGTACCTGGTGCTATGGAAGCAATACCATGCTCGAGCGCAAACGAATTCAATCCATCCAGGGAACCGGATGGGTGGATATCCGGTTCGATCGTCTCAACTTCATCCAGAATTCCTATTTGATCGATGTCGCTGTGCATGCGGAAGACGGCACACCGTATGATTATCACAGCCGACTATACCGACTTGGCTTTCGATCGGATATCCAATGTGCAGGCATTTTTCAACTGGATCATCAATGGAATTTCGATTCAACTCTTGACATAATCGAACACTCCAGCATCTCAGAGGAGTAGTACCATACGCATGAAAAATCCCGAGAACAGGTTATCTCCCAAAATACAAAAAGCCATTCAGACCTTGTCTGAAAAGCATTCCAATCAAGTTCTGAATCTCAGCTCAACGGAAATGTTCCGGGAACTCAATCCAGATGTGGACAAGGAAGCATTCAGTGAAATCCGGAAGAACTATGAGCAACAGCTCGATCTTATCAATGCTCATTATGCCACTGACGGCGATCTCGTTGATGCCGAACAACTCGATCAGGCCTTGCGTGACCTGAATAAATCGGCGGAAACAAATTTCCCGAATCCGACCCAGCACGGCATAAAAGCCATTCTCCGAAACCTGATCAGACGGATTTTGCGATTCGGCTTCGCAGATGAAATCGAGCGAATGGAACGGTTCATTTCTGCCTCAACCCGATCGATCAATGAAATCAATCATCGGTTGCGGCTCTTTGCCGCGCAGCAGCGGGATCTGAACGCCTGGATTGCGCTTTATGGCCAGTCGATTGTACCCATGGTCGATGAAAAAATACATCGATGCCATCAGATGCCCCATAACCTGATCTCAGAAATGGCGCAATTTTTAACGGACCGCATGGATATACTCCACGAAGGACTTGATCGACGTCAGACTGAAGTTTTAACCTGGCTGCATAATACCAACGATCTGTTCAAAAAACTGGAGCAGGAAATGGTTCGCGGATTAGCCCTCCAACACAGAAAAATCGAATCCCTGCTTCAGCCTGACCGGAGTCCTTCATCACCCGAATCAATCCCTCCTCCAGAGCATTCCATGGGCAGTGATTATGCCTACTATCTGTTTGAAACAAAAGGTCGTGGTCCAGAGGAACAGATACGGGAGTCTCAATCTCCTTATATCGGATACTTCACCGGCCATGAACCGGTACTGGACATCGGATGTGGACGCGGAGAATTCCTGGAACTGCTTCGGGAGCATGGCATCGCGGCATCCGGGATCGACAGCAACCGGGATATGGTGGAAATCTGCGCTCAGAAGAAACTGGCCGTTGTTCACGCAGATGCACTGACCATCCTGAATGCCACTCCCGATAACAGCATCGGCGGACTATTTGCAGGACAGGTTGTGGAACATCTGCCGGTGAGCCAGTTTCAGCAGTGTCTTCAGCAAGCCCATCGGGTGTTGCGTCCGGGTGGAGTGCTGGTATATGAAACAATCAATACCGCATCTCCCTTTGCCCTGCTGAATTACTACTTCCGGGATCCCACTCATCAGACGATTCTGCACCCGGAAACATATCGCTTCCTGACGGAAACAACCGGATTTGCCGACGTTCAGTTGCAATATCGCTCACCGGCCGCTCACATTCCGGAATTACCACCAATGCCACCGGATATCCCTCCATCGCTCCACGCCACGCTGTCTTCGATAATGGAAATTGTTACACACATGCACCACTTTATCTTCGCTCCAAGTGACATCGCCATCATCGGAAAAAAGCCGGCTCCGGATGGCCATGCCGAAATGGTGAATGGGGAGTGATGTTCCATGACCAGCCGCATACCCACCTATTCACCGATGACGCCTCCGGAACTACCCCGGAACAGACCCCCACGGATTCTCATCTGTGCGGTTCAGATTCCGTTTGTTTATGGAGGCGCGGAGAATCATATCGAGTCACTTCGCCGCGAACTGGTTTCCCGCCATTATGAAGTGGATGTCGTTCGATTACCCCTCAAATGGTACCCGCCCCGGCAGATCATCAATGATGTGCTGGCGTGGCGGTTTCTGGATTTGACGCATTTTTATGGGTTGCCGGTGGATCTGCTGATCACGACCCGATTCCCATCGTACGCCGCCCGGCATCCCAGAAAAATTGCATGGGTCCTGCACCAGCATCGGCAAATCTATGATTTATTGAATACCGCATATACCGATTTCTCTGATTCTCCGGATGATGACGAAGTGAGAGGGATTCTCTACGATCTGGACAGGAAATCGTTGATGGAGTGTCGCGATATCTTTACCAATTCCAGGAATGTCTCTCATCGGATGAAAAAATATCTGAATATTGACAGCGAGCCATTGTATCATCCTCCCCCATTGACCGGCCGATACGAGTGCCGGGAGTATAGCGATGTTGTCCTGTGCGCCGGACGGCTGGAACTGAATAAACGGGTTGACCTGTTTATTCGGGCGCTATCCTGTACGCGCCACCCCATCTGTGCGCACATCGTCGGGCAGGGTCCACAGGGTGACAACCTGAAAAACCTGGCCACAGAACTGGGATTGGGTAATCGGGTTGTCTTTCATGGATTTGTGCCGGAAGAAGACCTGATCCAGCAATACGCAACCTGTGGGGCTGTATTCTATGCACCATTGGATGAGGATTACGGATACATCACACTCGAAGCCTTTCATTCCGGCAAAATCGTTCTCACCGCATCCGATTCAGGGGGTGTTCTGGAGTTTGTAGAGGACGGAAGGACCGGGCTGATCGCTGAACCTCATCCCGAAGCCCTGGCCCGAATATTGGATCAATGGTTCGAGATGCCGGATCGTGGCCGGAAACTGGGAGAGACCGGTAAGCAAACCATCCGCACCATAACATGGGATCATGTGATCAATGCCCTGACATCCCGGCTGAGAACCGAAAAATAACTCTTTTTCCATTTTCCGCCTTGCGCGATAGGTGATTTCATGGTCCTCGGGAATAAGGGATTGCGTCCGATACGGGTAGGCTGGAAGATCCTCTTACCGATCACGCTCCTCTGTTTTTTCGGATGCCAGGATCGTATGAACCAATGGCATCTGGACATGTTATCCCGACCGGATTTGCTGGAGATTCATCATGAAACCAACCGGCTCCCCCTCTGGGACATCCGCGATCCGGTGTTCGAATCCGGTATCTGGGAATCGGATGGGGGAGGATGTTGGTCGTATGGCTGGAAAACAGTATTAAAACCGGCCTTTATTACACCCGGCAAACGGACACTGGTGATCCGGGCGATGCGTCCGGACATCGATGCGCTCAGCAAATTAACGGTCCAGATCGATGTGAATGGCCATCTTCTTCCACCATTATCCATCATGCCCGGCTGGCATGATTATCGGGTGGTCCTCCCGGAACACGATATCCGGTATGGCATCAATCAGGTGACGCTGAGCTATTCCAAGGTGTTTCAACCATATCTCTCTGATCCCGCCTCCACAGACCGTCGGCATCTGGCAGTCAAGTTTCGGGAACTCGTATTTGTGACCGATGGTGGAAGCCTCAATCCGATCGACTATCCTCCCCGTCTCCCTGACACGCAATCGCCATCCGCTTCGGGTCAGGGAGTCAGTGTATCTCTTCCAGCGTTGATCAGGAGGGAATTGTTCTATCCCGCCCAAACCCGCCTTCGCCTGTCGATGGACAATCCGGGGATGTCCGATACGAAAGCACAAATTTTCCTGAATGGCCAGATATTGAAAGAATTGATGATCCTGAAGGAGTCGGGTGCGTCAGCCACATTGGATCTGCCACATTCCCGACACACTCCCGCTCTCCTCGAAATCTGCATGGTACCTTCATCGCACGCGGAGGGGAGCCAGGAGATCACGATCTCGGCCTGCCACGTATCGTCTCCCAATGGCTGGCGGCATCTGGCTCAGAACGGTATTCTGATCACCTTGGATACGTTGCGGAAAGATGCACTGGGGTGTTATGGAAATCCGATGGCCCGGACACCAGTTCTGGATCGGTTATCACTCAGAAGCGCTCAGTTTTTACACGCTTACTCCCACGTTCCCATCACCGGCCCGGCGCATGCGTCGATTTTTACCGGTCGATACCCCCATGAAGCCGGTGTTCTGTCGAATATCCAGCCGTTATCCGCCAAATCATTGACCTTCCCCCGGATACTCCGGGCAGCGGGTTTCTACAATGCCGGATTTGTCAGTGCCGGCGTTCTGAATCGAAAATTCGGATATCACTCGGGATTTGCGCATTATCAGGAATGTATCTCCAAAAGCGCATACACTGCCGGTGAAACAAACGAACATATCCGGGAATTCCTGAACGGATGGAACCCGATGGAGCGATTTTTCTTTTGGTTTCATTATTATGATCCCCATATGCCGTACTCTCCGCCGGGATTGACGGGCGAACCATTATCACTCCAGGTGGATGATCGGGTTATTGCCTCATGGAACATTGCGGATGCTCAGACACACACGGTGGAAATGGATGTGAAGCCGGGAGATACCTTGTGCCTGCTCCGATTGAAATCCGGAAAAGGTTGTTATGTTCAGCAGTTCGATTCGAGCTTGCCGGATGTCGTCATGGAAAAATCTCGGGGTTGGGAGTTCAGAAACACAACACTCATGGGAAATGTCTGGCATGTGCAAGATAACGCCGAAGTGACCATTCACAATCCATCCGCATCCAGTCGACGCATTCAGATCTCCTTCCAGGGGTATGATGATCCAGATGATCAGACTCTGGCAGACCGATACCTCCAGGAAGTGGAATATCTGGACGGCGAACTCGGAAGACTGTTCCGACTGCTTCAATCATCGGGATGTCTGGATGATGCTCTGCTGATGGTCACCGCTGATCATGGAGAATCGCTGGGGGAGCATGCTTTCTGGGGTCATATTCATCAGTTGTATGAACCACTTCTGGCGGTCCCATTGCTGCTGTCCCATGCATCCATCCAGCCACGCTGTGATACCCGGTTGAGTAGCCATGTCGATCTGTTTCCGACGATTCTGTCGGGGCTCCTGGGAGTGGAACCGGGAGACCTGATCTATCCGGGCAAAGAGGCCGGTAACCAAAAGATGCCTGGTGCTCAATGGACGGATCCACCGATATCTGATTCTGAGCAACTAAAACCGGTTTATGATACGGCTCCCTTGGCTGGGAAAAATGTGCTGACACAACAGGATGATTCGATGCGTGCTCGTCATATCTGGGGAGAAACATTTGGTATTGAAGCGCGGGAGACCATTTTTTCCATCCGGAACCGGGATCGCAGTCTGTATTTTTTTCGGGACCGGCCGACTGGCGCGGAGTTGGAGATGTATCACCTCCACAATGATCCCGCGGAACTGGATGCCATTGAAAGAACCCCCGAGAACCAAAGCCTTTGGATTGATCCCTTGATGCGTCTCCTGCGGGAAATGATCCCCGGCGACGCGCAGAAACCCGAAGACCGATGGATCGATCCGGACACGGAGAAGATGCTGCAATCTCTGGGTTATATATCAAACAGAGAAACCAACGACTGATTCGAAAGCAAGATCGGTGCGATTCCAGCGGGAGGGATACTCACAACCATTCAGGGAATCCACAGGTTTGAAACCGATTCCTTGCCTATTGCGCAATATTTCCGGACAATCCTTCTGTGTTCTGATACGCGAGATCAAATCAGTCTCTGTCTGCCTTGTGGATATTCCGGGTGTAAATGTAATCGTCATCTATGGTGAAAGTAACATCGGTATGACAAATAGTAATCGTTCAGTCGGTGAGAACCAGTTTGAATCCCCTTTTCTAAGTAACTTCAACTACTTTGGATTTTACAGCCATTTCATTTTGATGCCAAATAATTTTCCTGATTATAATCCGGAACCGGACTGAGGGGCTATTAAGAGGGGTGGCTCTGCGAAACCACGTTTGGACTGGATCCAGCATGGCTTCATGGTGATCGGAGCAGAGACGGGGTGTGTTCTGAAATTCAGAATACACACCTCGTCACACAGAATCAACCCGTCCAACAGGCCTGCCTGTTTTCAGTAAAATGATTCTGCGTGCCACCCCTCTTTCCAGAGGAATTTTTTCCGATGAATGATTACGACCGATATAATGACCGGTCACCGTAAATGGGCCTTCGTTACGATGAATGTTATCGCCGATACGACGGATGTTATCGCCGATACGACGGATGTTATCGCCGATACGACGGATGTTATCGCC
>CAZELM010000010.1:0-18542 GCA_964512995.1 uncultured bacterium | reverse complement strand
GGATGTTATCGCCGATACGACGGATGTTATCGCCGATACGACGGATGTTATCGCCAATACGACGGATGTTATCGCCAATACGACGGATGTTATCACCAATACGACGGATGTTATCGCCAATACGACGGATGTTATCACCGATACGACGGATGTTATCGCCAATACGACGGATGTTATCACCGATACGACGGATGTTATCACCGATACGACGGATGTTATCACCGATACGATGGATGTTATCACCAATACGACGGATGTTATGACCAGTGCGACGATTGTTATAACCAGTGCGACGATTGTTGGGGCCGGTTTTTAACCGGCCCTTATCATAACCGGTGAAATGATAACCGTTACGGCGATTGTTAGGGCCGGTTTTTAAACCAGCCATATCATAACCCGCACCGGTGGAATCAAACCGATTCCGATCCAACGGAATATTTGATAGTTGAGCCGATTTAATGTAAATTAGAGGTATAAATCAACCTGAAAGAAGCAGGGAGGAGTTTTGAAAATGAAAAACAGAAATCAACGGGCAAAAAGTATTCTCGCGATCATGGGATTTATGTTATTCAGTGCCATCAGCGTCTGGGGAGCGGACGAGTTACCCATCTGGGCGGTCGGGTCGTGGTGGGAGTTCCAGACCACGATCGATCTTCATATGGGAAGCGATCTGACTCCCGAATACGCCGATATCGTCGCTACAGACGGACAAACGCGATACGATCTGATCGAGATCAGTCGCGAGACACTGAGCCACGGCAGCATGCAGACCTATGATGTGTATAAATTGACATTTTCGGGGATCGTGAATGCAGAAGGCATTTATCATCTCGAAGATCCCTTTGTTCTCGATGTGCCCATCGAAATCCGTGATGCGGTGATCATGGGGGAGTGGTGGGTCGATGTAAACACTCTGGGAACAGTGTATTTCCATCGCAACATTCAGGGACCGCTCTGGGCACAGATCATCTACTGGCAGGAGATCGGCTGGGGCAATATCGACCTCAATGAAGAATATGAGCCAGCGAGAGATATCGTCAATTTCCCGATTGAGGTCGGAGAAACATGGCAATATCCGGTTTCGATCTATCTATTTGGGAGCTATATCCTGGATTATGAGCTGTTTGGTACGCCATATCATCAGGAAGAATCGTTTGATAACGGTCAGTCGTTCACGCTCAATATGTCGGTTCCTCAAATGGAAACCTATCATGGATATTCGACATATCGGATCGAAGGGATCGATCCTGCGACTGGTGTGACACTCAATGGCAATTACGCACCAGTACCCAGAACGCTCGCTTATTCCGCCATCAACAATTATGACTCCGGAGACGGATTGCTGCTCGAAGTGATGAGCATGGATCTGCTGGCTTATGAACTGGCTCCGGATCCAACCCCGACACCGACTCCAGGTTGTATCAACAATGGAGATGTGAATTTCAACGGGACGATTACAGCGGGTGATGCCCAACTGGCTTTTATGATCACTTTGGGAGCTTACTCCGCGACTCCACGGGAGTATTGTGCGGCAGACTGTAATGCCAACGGCACAGTCACTGCTGGGGACGCACAGGGAATTTTTGCCCGAGCATTGGGGCTTGGTTCATGCGCCGATCCGCTGGTAAAAGCAAAAAAAGCGTCCAAATCCTCCCGCTTGTCAAAGCTCTTTAAAGCATCAGACGACAGCATCTGGCTGGAACCCAACATGACTGAATCCTCGGATCAGATCGTGATCGATGTTGTCATCTCCAACGAAACATCTCCCGTCGATGCCTTTACAATGGACATCAAGTACAATCACCGTGATTTGAATTTCATCGGATGTGAAGTGGGTGATCTGGATCCGGGATGGATCAGTTTTGGCTGTAACGAAATAACGGATCAGGATGCTGAGGTGGGAATCATCCGTGTGGCTGCTTTCAGTGTGGGTACAGAAATCAGTCCGGAAAGCATGGGGACGCTGGCGCATCTCGTGTTTGATGCTGCTGACAGCACCACTCCCAAGGATAATCCTTCGATGAGTATTATTCAGTTGGACGATGATCTGAATGGATTTACACGCTGATTCTGAATTCTGAACAGTGGTCGAATCCGGTAAATGGAACGGCTCATCTGGTTTATTCCTTTACTGGAAAAAGCAGACGAAGAATAAAAATGTCCTTGTGACACCAAGGAAAGCACCATCTTTTCATGATGGTGCTTTTTTTTGACAGAATATCAAAAATGGACTAACCTTTTAATTCTTAATTCGAATTCCAGATTGCAATTTTTGCTGTCATCTGGTATTTTTTAATTGTTACAATAGATGAAAGAAAATTTTGTCATTTGTTTGTTTTCTGTTGATTCCAGATACTTAATTTAGTGAAATATCTGTTTTATGGTCGGTTAAATGCGCTGCCGCAAAAGGAAATCATTGGGTATGGACGATATATTAAAGACAGAAGCCCAACTCATGGATGAGATCCATCGACTGAATAAGCGGGTAGAAGAATTGGAACGATCTGAGATTGAGCTGAAACGGGCGAAAGAAGATTTGAAATTTGATGAGCAGCGACTAAAAGCGCTTCTGGGATTGAGTCATCTGGTGAATGCCGACCTGAAAGAGATTACGGATTATGCGCTTGAACATGGCGTTCAATTAACACACAGTAAGATTGGCTATCTTGCCTTCACAAGTGAAGATGAAACGGTTCTGACGATGCATTCATGGTCTCAATCTGCAATGGCAGCGTGCGCGATTGAACAGAAACCAATTGTATATCTCGTTAAAAATACAGGATTATGGGGTGAAGCGATTCGTCAGCGGCGACCGGTCATCACGAACGATTATTTATCTCCCAATCCATTAAAGAAAGGCTATCCGGATGGTCATGTTTCCATCTCCCGCCATATGAATATTCCACTCTTTGATGATAACAAAATTGTCGCTGTCGCGGGAGTTGGAAACAAAGATGACGATTATGACGATATGGATGTGTTCCAATTGACATTATTGATGCAAGGGATGTGGCAGCTATTGCAGAGGAAGCATGCTTCTGAAGCCATCCGAAAGGCGAATCTTTACAATCGGAATCTCATCGAAGTGAGTCTGGATCCATTGGTGACCATCGGTCCAACCGGAACGATTACGGATGTGAACCGAGCGACGGAAGATGTTACCGGGTATTCCAGACAGGAATTAATCGGGAGTGATTTCTGCAGTTATTTTACGGAGCCTCAGAAAGCTCAGGCGGGATACAAACTGGCATTCGAACAGGGCTTTGTCCGGGATTATCCTTTGGAGATCCGTCATCATCTGGGTCACATGATTCCAGTGCTGTATAATGCATCCGTCTATCGGGATGAGTCCGGAGAAGTAACGGGTGTTTTTGCGGCAGCACGCGATATCACCGAACGGAAACGCTCCGAAGAAAATCTGCGAAGAAAAGAATATCTGCAGGCGGCGATCCTGGATGGGATGATACAGCTCATCGCTTTGCTCGATGTCACTGGACATATCATCAGTATTAACCGGGCAACCCGTGAATCATTTGGATTAGCGGAAGAGGAACTGTTGGGAAAAAAATTTGGGGAAATAGCCTGGTGGGAAACATCGGATCAATCTCAAGAACGCGTCAATCAATCGGTCATCGAAGCAGCCAATGGAACCTTTATCCGGTTTGAAACGAAGATTCAGATTTCGGCAGGCTCGATTACAATCGATTTTTCTTTGAACCCGGTGAAAGACGAGACAGGAAAGGTGATTCTGATCGTGGCCGAAGGCCGCGATATTTCGGAAAGAAAACGGGCAGAGGAACAATTACTGAGTGAAAGAAACCGTACCCAGCGATATCTGAATCTGCCGGCAACCATCATTGTGGCTCTCAATACACAGGGAGAAATCACCATGATCAACCATGCCGGACAGATCCTTCTTGGATACACGGAACAGGAACTGATCGGAAAAAACTGGTTTGAATTGACTGTGCCAGAGAATATTCGTGCGAATATGTTGGATGTTTTTCATCTGATCATCAGTGGTCATCTGGAACCAGTGGAACATTATGAAAATGAAATCATGAACAGACATGGTGATATTCATACGGTCGAGTGGCATAATTCTCTGATTTTAGATGAAAATTCCCGAATCGTCGGCACATTGAGTGCTGGAAATGATATATCGGAACGTAAAAAAGCCGAGCAGGCGCTGAAAAAAACGATGAATGAACTCGAACGATCCAATAATGAACTTCAGCAGTTCGCTTATGTGGCATCTCATGATTTACAGGAACCGCTGCGGATGGTATCCAGCTATACGCAGCTCCTCTCCCAACGGTATGGACAGAAATTAGACCAGGATGCGCATGAGTTCATCGCGTTTGCTGTAGATGGCGCTAACCGGATGCAGAAACTCATCCAGGATCTTCTCTCCCTGTCCCGGATTACAACACATGGAAAAGAATTCATGCGCATCGATACAGCGATAGCGCTCCACTATGCAATAGCCAATCTGCAGTCTTCCATTGCGGAAACAAAGGCCGAAATTACATGTGATCCACTACCGGTCCTGAAAGCGGATGGGACGCAATTATGTCAGCTCTTTCAAAATCTCATTGGCAATGCCATCAAATTCCGCAAGCCGGATGAAGCGGCACGAATTCACATCGGAGCGGAAAAAAGGTCGGCGGAATGGCTGTTTACGGTGAGGGATGATGGGATCGGGATCGATCCGAAATATTTCCAGCGTATTTTTGTCATCTTTCAACGGCTTCATACGATCAAAGAATATCCTGGTTCCGGAATTGGACTGGCAATCTGCAAGCGTATCGTCGAACGTCATGGCGGACGAATCTGGGTGGAATCGAAATCAGGCGAAGGAACAACATTTTATTTCACCTTGCCCGATCTGGTTACCGGTTCGGACTGACAAGAGGAGCGGTTTAATGATATATCAAAGTTCAGGCAAAAGTATCACGATACTCCTGGTAGAAGATAACGAAGGGGATGCAAGATTGGCACGTGAAGCTTTTAAAGAAGCCAAAGTCAAGAATGTCATGTATCATGTGACGGATGGAGAGGAAGCGTTGAAATTTTTATTCAAGCGGGACAAGTATGCCGCCATGCCCCATCCGGATCTGATACTGCTGGATTTGAATTTACCCAAAAAGGATGGTCGCGAAGTTCTGGAGGAAATCAAAAACGACGAAAATCTGAAATCAATTCCCGTGGTGGTTATGACAGCATCCTCTGCTGAAGAAGATATTTTAAAAACGTACAAACTGCATGCCAATTGCTACATCCAGAAGCCATTGGATTTCGATAAATTTATCAAAGTGGTGAAATCTGTGGAAGATTTCTGGTTGTCGATCGTCATTCTGCCAAGTGACCTGAGAAACTGAAATTGATGAACCGAATTCATTCATAAGGATGAGTCATGTCATTCTCCAATTCATATATCCAAACAACCGAACAAGAGGAGCTTTTCCGGGTTCTGCTCATTGAAGACAACCCCGGAGACGTAAGACTGGTCAAGGAGTTATTGCGTGACAGCCATCATATCGAACTTCTGACCGCAGACTGCCTGGAGAAAGGTCTTGAAATGATCCGGCAAAATGAATTCCATGCGTGTCTCCTCGATCTGGGACTTCCGGAAAGCCAGGATCTGGAAACATTAAGCCAGGTCCATCAGAATGCATCACGGCTCCCTGTCATTGTCCTGACCGGATTGGATGATGATCGAAAAGCATTGGCTGCTGTAAGATCCGGAGCTCAAGACTATCTCTCCAAAAATATGCTGTCTCCGGAGATACTGCGCAGAGCCATTCGGCATGCCGTTGAGAGGGAACGGATCGAGCAGATGTTGCGTGACCGGGAGCATGAACTGGCGACGATATATTCGAATGCTCCCATTGTATTGCTCCTCGTGGATCAGGCATGCCGGGTTCGAAAGATCAATGCTGCGGGAGCCAAAGCGGCAGCACAGACCGCGGATCAGCTCCAGGGATTGTATGTCTGTTTCGCGTTATGCTGCTTAAATTCCATAAATTACACGTGCGATCCGTCCAGTATCCCTGAATGCGCTCACTGTCAGGTTCATGCCAGCGTCATACAAACAATCGAAACGGAGCAGCCGATCCATCAGATCGAAGTCACTATACCGGTTCACAAGGCTGATGAAGACCGAAATCTGACCTATCTGCTGTCTACCTCACGGCTGATTGTTCAGGATGAACCACTGGTATTGCTGGCATTGCTGGATATTACGGAGCGAAAGAAAGCGGAGCAGAACCTGACCATCAGTTATCAGAAACTCGAGCAGACATTCGAACGGACCATCCAGGCGATCACCGCGATCAGTGAAATGCGCGATCCCTATACGCACGGCCATCAGCGTAAAGTCGCTCAGATATCCTGTGCCATTGCCAGACAGATGAAATTGTCCGATGAAGAAGTAAAAACGATCCATTATTCCGCTCTTCTTCATGATATCGGAAAAATACAGGTCCCGGCGGAAATACTCAGTAAACCCAGCAAGCTCAATGAATGGGAGTGGGGGATCATCCGGACACATGTAACCGCCAGTCATAAAATTCTCAGCACCATCGAATTTCCATGGCCGGTAGCGGATATTGTCATTCAACATCATGAACGACTGGATGGCTCCGGCTATCCATTCAATCTCACCGGTGATCAGATTTGTCTCGCCGCTCGCATATTAGCGGTTTCCGATGTTGTTGAATCAATGGACTCCCATCGCCCATATCGGGAAGCGAAAGGCCGGGAAGCCGCTCTGAACGAAATCACAAAAAACAGCGGCTTTCTATACGATCCGATCGTAGTTGAAGCCTGTCTGACGATTTATAAAAATGGGTTCAGTGTAACCACCGAGGCCTAATCTTCTCGCAACACAGTTATTTTTGGAGTATTATCAGGCTGCTGAATCTGGGCTTTCTTCCTAACACCGGACACCAGACTGGATCGATCATGAAGATTGCGATTATTGGACCCAGCCCCATACCATATACACGGGGTGGTATCGAAAATTTTCTGGCTGGATTGTACAAAGTCATCAACGATCAAACGGAACATAGTGCCGAATTGATCAAAATCCCGATCCGGGAAGATGGTGTGTTTCCTTTGTTGAAAGCATATTGGACATTCCATCGATTGAATCTGGATCATTTTGACCTCATCATATCATCCAAATACCCATCGTGGATGACCCGGCATCCCAATCATATTTTATATCTCGGTCACAGACTTCGGGGATTGTACGATACGTACCCGGATGATCAACGGAAACCATTATGGAAAAGCTCCTTTTTCCAGTTTCCGGGTCCATGGGTTCGTCATATCATCCACCGATTGGATCATTGGGCCTTTTCTCCCAAACGAATCAGCCATGTGTATGCCTTCTCGAAGACAGTGGCCTCCCGGTCGGACTATTTCCATCCCGACATGCCCCCGACCGTGGTTTACTGTTCAACAACCCGGGAAGATTACTTTTGTGCTCCCGGAAAATTCTTCTTTACTGTCAGCCGCCTGGACGCTCCCAAACGAATCGATCTGATCATCAACGCATACCGGCATGTCCATGGGAACATCCCGCTGCTCATCGCCGGCTCCGGTCCCCAGGATTCCTATCTGCGGTTTCTGGCAAAAACCGACGAACGGATCCAGTTTCTTGGAGCGGTATCTGAATCACATCTGCTGGAATATTATGCCAGTTCCCTCGCTGTTCCGTATGTTCCGATCCAGGAGGATTACGGACTCATTACATTGGAAGCCATGAAAAGTCGAAAACCGGTCATTACGGCTGCGGATTCAGGAGGGCCGCTGGAGTTTATCGTGGATGGTGTCAATGGATTCGTCGCTGAACCCACGCCAATCGGATTGGCGGAAAAAATGAACAGGATTGTCCAGGATCCGGATCTTGCACAAAAAATGGGAGAAAAAGCGGCAGAAACAGTCTCCGGCATCCGCTGGGAAAATACGATCGTCCGGATTCTGTCTCCATATCAATACTGGCCGGAAAGAAAACCGCGACAATCCGGAGATCGCCGGCGGATAATGGTATTGGTCCCATATCCGGTTCATCCTCCCCAAAGCGGGGGTCCCCGGCGTGTTGCATCATTGTACCATGAATTATCCAAAGTATATGACGTCTGGATTCTGTCCGTGGGCCGATTGGGAGCCGAACAACAAACTCGGGAAATTAATCCGTACCTCCATGAGGTTTGCATTCCAATCACGCCCAGACATGCTGAAGCACAGTGGAAGGTGGAGCAGGAAATTGGAGTCGCCGTATCGGACATTCTGCTTCCGCAACTGCTCAAATCAACCCCTAATTTTCAACGTGCAGTGGATTATTTCCTGGCGTGTTCCGATATCGCCATCGCATCACATCCGTACCTGTATCCATTGTGCCGAAAAACAATGCGATGCCGGTTCATCATTCATGAGTCTCATAATTTCGAATGGGACCTGAAAAAAACGTTTCTATCCAAATCGGCTCCGGGGAATCGGTTATTGCGAAAAGTGCATCACGTCGAAAAGGCAGCAATCCAAGGGTCGGATATGGTGACTTTCACATCTCAGAATGAAGCCGATCAGTTGCGAAACGAGTATCACCCTCGGAATCTTCACTCGGTGGTCGTGCCGAACGGCGTTGATACTCAGGATATTCAGCCGTTTCATCTCAAAGAACGCAATAACGCACGCACAACGTTGAAACTCGGTATGGGGATGATCTGTTTGTTCATGGGAGCGTGGCATCCACCCAATCTGGAAGCCTTCTGTTACATCAAAGATAACCTCGCCCCCCTGCTTCCCGATGTCTATTTTGTCGTTATCGGGAGTGTCACTGCGCAGTATAATGCTCAGATTGGAGAGTTGCAGACACCTCAAAACATGAGGGTGTTCGGAGAAGTGGACGATACCATGCGAAAAACAGTTTTGGCTGCCGCCGATATCGGACTTAATCCGATGTTTTCGGGCTCCGGTACCAATCTGAAAATATTGGAGTATTGGGCGGCGGGACTGGCGGTGGTTTCAACTTCGGTGGGTGTCCGGGGATTGGCTATGCAGCCGGGAGTGGAAGCGCTCGTAATCGATCCGGAGCAGTTTCCGGATGCCATCCGGGCACTGAGCCGCTCAGAACCGGATCGTCTGAAATTGGGAAACGCCGGCCGTCAACTCGTCGTATCGCACTATTCCTGGTATTCTATCGCAGCGAATCTGATCGGTGCCATCGAAAAAAATATTCCACGAACCACATCTCCGACCGTTTCCGTCACTCAATCCGCTCTGTTTCGGGGAGGATGGTACCCATTGGAACGGTGGCCGGATGGAGACAATCATTCTTACCTGGATGTACGATGGTCGGAACCCCGAGCGGAAATCATGATACCTGATGTTCAGGGGCCGGCTGTGTTGCGAATGAATATGCTGGGAGGTCCTGTGGCAACTCCACTGAAACTCTATCTCGATGATCAGGAACTGATGACGATCGAGGTAGATGGAGTCTGGCAGCCGGTATCGATCACGATTCATCCCCGCATCGGAGCGGACTGGCGGGAATTGCGTCTGGAAACTCCAGGTTGGACCCCCTCCGCGATGGGATCTCCCGATACCCGAATTCTCGGTGTGGCAGTTTCGAAGATGTTTCTGGAGCACACATGAGACAGCGTGAACGACTCGCAATATTTTCTCCAGTGCATCCGGTTAAATCCGGAATTTCTGACTATACCGAAACAATGCTCCCCTACCTTTGCGATCGATATGATGTGGAACTGTTTGTCGATGGATATCAGCCGGATTGTCACGGATTAATCAGACATATACCGGTTTTTCAACGGAGAGATTACGAGTGGCGAAGACAGCAGTTTCCGTATGATATCAATCTCTACCATATCGGTAACAGCACATATCATCAATACATCTATCCGGTCTTATTCCGGGTTCCGGGAGTTGTCATTCTTCATGACGCCAATCTCCATCGGGCACGCGCACTGGAACATTTACAGAATCAGAATATCCGGTTCTATCTGGATGAGCTGGCGTATTGCCATGGAGAACATGGACGGAAAGTGGGGCAACTGATCGCTCGCGGATACGTCGGGGATCTTTTATTCGACCGATTTCCAATGTTGAATCTGGTCTGTGAAGCGGCTTCCAGGGTGATCGTGCACAGCCGGTACGCCGCTCGCAAAGTCGCCAGAATGATTGATTCAAACCGAATCTCAATCGTTCCGGCACCGGTTATTGATACGATGTTACCTGAAAAAAAGGAAGCGCGTCGGTGTTTGCGCATCCCGGAAAATGATATCGTAATCGCATCCTTCGGGTTCATCACACATGGGAAAGGTCTGGAGTCTTCATTGGAGGCATTTGTCCGACTGCTCGAAACCTGCCCCAACTCACAATACATCCTTGTTGGTGATGCATTGGACATCTCATATCGAAACCATCTTATGGCAGCCATTCCCGAACGGATATCTCCCCGAGTTAAGATAACCGGCTATCTTGAACCGGAAGAATTTCAACAATATCTGGCAGCATCAGACATCTGCGTGAATCTGCGATATCCAACTCAGGGAGAAACATCGAGTGCTGTATTGCGAATCATGGGAGCCGGCAAACCGGTCATCGTTCCATGGTATCGCCAATTTATTGAAATTCCGCCGGATACCTGTGTTCATGTTGATATTTCACCGGACGAGACGACGTCTGTATTCCAGGCCTTGATGCGATTGATCTCCGACAAAACATATCGGCAGGATATCGAAGAACATGCCCGGCAATATATCATGACACATCATTCCATTCGGGAGTGGATCGATCGGATAATCGATGAACTCGAGGCAGAAATTCGAGCTGGTTCCCGACCGCTTCCGTTATCGAAACGATGCCCACTGGACCATGTAAGAGTGATGCCATTGGAGGAGCAATTGGCGGTGAATCTGAATGGCTGGAGCCTGAGTCCCGACCAATCGATCATCCTTTCATCCCTGGAATCCACCATTGAGGAGTTTATTGGGGATGAGTGATCGAACCCGCGGTGAATGGATAAATCTGGTGAGTAGCATATGTGGCGCGATCCTGGCTGCTGTCCTGATTTGGTTTATCATTGATCATGCAAAGATACCGATCACTGGTATTCCCAAATACATTTGGTGTCTTGTTTTTCCTTTCTCCATGATTTCTTTCACGCTCTTCACCCACTGGGCATCCATTGATGTTCGACATCGCCACCGATACATCTTCCAGGACGCGTATTGTTCTCTCGCTGTGATCCCGTTTCTTCTGATACTGTTATCCTGGCAGTCATGGGGAAGATGGCAACAGGTTTCGGCACTCTTTTTCTTCCTGTATTTAGGCATACGCACCTGGTCGGCTCTTACGATTCTGAATCAGTCACCACCCCGGCATCAACCCGCCAATTCTCTGATCCTGTATTTCATCGTCGCCACTCACCTGATCCTGTTCCAGATGTTCCGAATTGTCGATGCAGATCCCCTGCTCCGAGCAATATATGGGCTTCTGGTAACAACGTGTATTGCATTCCTCATCCGACAACTTACAGAAAGACTGATCAAGGGAAGTGATGGATTTCAAAATTGGATCGGTGTTTTCGTCCTGATCTCGCTGCCATTCTTCAGCTCGATGTCCAGATTTTCAAAGTACCATATCATCGGATTACTGATACTTCTCATGCAATTATTATGGGAAGAAGCCGATGAAATTTGGACGCGATGGGGATATCCCGTGGCAACATTGGCCATCCTGTTGCCACCATTGGCGGGATTAGAGTATTGCGGAATTGCATTGTGGGCGACATCCTGTGTTTTTGTCCGAGCAACATCAGGCAACCGGGAACGCCGATTTCTGGAGACTGCGGGTGCAGCAATTGTCCTGATGATTGGGATACTGACTGCCATTCTCAAGCAACAGGGACTCCCCTTTTCGGGTTTTATTCGTTGGCCGTTTAACCTGCCGGTATTCCTGTTCAGTTCGTTTTTGGATATTCGGACAGGGCTCCTGTTTTCATCACCGGTCTTGTTCTTCTGCATGCTTGGTTATGTGTGGAATTTCGGGAAATGGACAACACGGCAAGTGATCTGGTGTATCGGACCACTACTGGCTCTATTGCCTGTTGTGATTGTGTCCATGATCGAAACCGGCTCAGGACCTCCCCCGGTAAAACTCATCCCGTTCCTTTGTTTTCTGGTGCCATATATCGCTGTTTTTTTTAATCATCGCCGTAGAGTTTTTTCTATGGGAGTCTTTCTGATTGGAATCGCTCTGAACGTATTCATATCTGCGATTTTTTTTGTCAATATGGCGACGCATGAATATTATCGAGCGAATTTGGAGTCAATCTTCAATCAAATTGCGAACAATACAGATCTTGATTTTATCCGATTCTTTCCGACATTTTCCCCCTATCTTTCAAATTGGAATTTTCCTTTATTTTTTTGGAGTTGTTTGTTCATTGGATCAGGTTCTCTTCTGACTCTGGAAAAAACGTTCATTAAGCCGCGGAAAGAAATAATCTGGACAGAGAGTGTTTTGTTCATGTTGCTGATCGGGATCATTCTTTCTTTTACTTATATTACCTCTGCAGTGAACTCATGGAGTTCTGTCGAGATTGAGGATCCCCTGATGCTGAAAACGAACGACAGTCGGACAGTGGTGATTCAGGAAACAGAACCGGTGCTGGGTATCCGATTGGTTTCCAAGTTGGGAAATGCCATTAATATCATGCAGGGAGAAGAAATTGCAGAAATCGCCATTGCCGATGTGGATGGTGAAGTGACACGCTTTCCAATCAGGGCTGGCCTGGAAACTGCAGAATGGGCCTATGATCGTGACGATGTTCTGAACAAGGTTGCTCATCAACGTCCTGTGATTGCCAGGACATGGATAGTCAATCAATCGGATGGGACATGGTTTGAAGGCCATTCTTATAAAGCATATTTCACATTGAATACATCCCGAAAGCTAAAAAATATAACGATTTCCAATAAGGATACTCCCCGGACAGCAGCCGTAACCTTATCGATTGAAGATATTCGGTTGTTGAAAATGGATGAGATATCGCATTGGAAAACACCCACAATCGTTCCGATAAAAACAAAAGTGACATTGAATGCATCAAATCCAGAGGTGGAATTTGCGCTCAATGGCACTGCTGGATACGATCAGATAACGATTCTCTCAGACATGGCCAATTCGGCTGATGTGATGGATGGAACGGCTGTCTCATCCATCCAGATCATTGATGTGCATGGATTGAGAGTCAGTTTTTTACTCTATGCAGGTTCTGACACGGCGGAATGGTCATATGATCGAGCCGATTTAAAAGACCGAATCATGCATTCAAAAGCACCACTTGCAAATTCCAGAATCGTTCGCGGGAACGATAACCGGAATTTCCTGGCTCACATTTATTCCACTGAAAAAAAATTGCACCCCGCTATCATTCCCCGGAAACTGAAGATTCGGTATCTATTATCGGAAGAGACCATACCTGACGGGCAATTAACAGTGTATTCAATAACATTTAGTTAAAAAAGCTTATTCGTATCCGGAATTCTGGTTGATAAAAAGAATACAGGATATGTATTATCATCATTTCCGGTTAAACAATGGAGAAGGTGTCGTTCCTATGAATAGCGGGGATGACATTGATCTCTCAAGAATGAATGTAATTCTATCACAAAACCTTAGAGGGTGTTGACACTGTTTCATGTGTTCAAAAAAAATCTAAAAAGAACCTGTTTGTGCTGGATACAGTGACGCAATCTCATCGGCGCAGAACGATGGCAATGGGCTTGTCTCCCTCACCCCGTCGGCCATGGTGCTGGATTCGACCGTGCTGGATCAACCGACGACCCTCTCCCGGCGGGAGAGGGTAAAGAAGGCATCTGCTCGCACATGTTTGGGCGGATATTCAAATGCATGGGGAACACCAGAGAAGATACTGTCAACACCGTCTTAGATTGATTAACCGTCAATTCATCATCCCTACATACTGAACGGGTTCTCTGATGAGTCTTCACCCTGTACCGGTGTTGGCGTATTTTCTGATTCGTTGTTTTCATTCTGATCCGTGTTGATGATAAACCAAGTCCCATTATTTTCATCTCCGGAAAAGCTCCATGTTCCAGATATCTCATATGCACTTTCTATCTCGCCATAAAAAGTCACAACTTCTGGATAGATATCCAACAAAAAACTCAGATGATTACCGTCGTAGGTTACATTCCGCAACGTGATACTCCCACGATAATCAGAATAAATCGCCAGAATATCTCCATCATCTTGATCAATATACAAATCGATATCCCATGATTTCTTGGTTGTGGAATTTTTTGATTCGCCGGACCAATATCCACTGATATCCATTTGGTTATCGGTATCGGAGCATGAGGTGAGACTCATAGACAATGGCAATGCCAGCATCAATCCAAAAAGCAATATCCGGAAAACGAACATCATTGTAAAAGCTCCTTCCTTAAGCAGCACCCAACCAATGAAGCACTCCTGTTCTTTCTTGTCAATGGCAATGGGCTGGTTTGGATGGGCTGTGATCGTCATCCCTTATTATCATTTGATGGCTGGATTCCAAGAGGGATCGAAGCTGGAAAGTGATCCATCTGTCAGTCAAATGATGGAATCAAGTATGAAAAAGCTCGATCCGGCGCAAGATAATGGTATCCAAGATCCATTCTGCCAAGATCTGTTTGACCGGTGATGGATGTCGTTCCGAGATTATGGGGATAGTCTCCGGAATCTTTACAGGGTGATTGCGGATGTAAAAAGTATCCACTCTGAAAAAGCGGCTCTTCGCTGATACTCGTTGTTATTCGATAAACCTGATATGTGTTGCCGCTTCCATTTCCCCAGATGTTGCAATTTCGAATGATCGGGATGGGTAATGTCCCTTCACTTTCCGAATCGTTGATACACGAAATCCCAAATCCGTCATTGCATGTAACAATGTTACCTGTAATGACCGGAATAACCGGTCCTCCCTCTTCCCAGACACATCGGATTCCATCCGAATAGTTATTGTGAATGGTATTGTTGCAGATCACGGGAGATAGACTGTACGTTGGCTGGAGATCATAAGATTGCCAGCACAGTATCCCGCTGGAATCATCACGGTCCATGCTTCCATTATTGATGATCAGATTGTTCGTGATTTCACCAGATGATGCATGAGCGCTCACAATCCCAACCCATTTATTGTTTTCAACGATGTTATCCCGAATCAAGGAAGGTGATTCACAGCACACAATCCCGATATCATTTTCTGCTACCTCATTGAATCTGACCACCGGCAAACCGAGTGTCCCGGATGGACAACACTGTAAAATTCCCATTCTGTGGCCGTAGACTTTATTATGAAGGATCATTGCAGGTCCTGTTGCTGTGATCCCTGCAGTATTGGTCGGCAATTGACCTGGTCTTGGTATCTGAGAAAGCGTGAAATCCATTTTGTCAGGAAATTGATTAAGCGGGTTCTCCATAATCGTGAACCCCTCAACTGATGATGCGCCTTTGATTAATACTGTCATCATCGGACCTTTATCCATGTCAAATGGTCTCATGATAATCGTTCGATCCGGACCATCGGCGCTTCGGAGTGTGATATTCAAATCTGAACGAATTTCGAGTGACTCATGATAAATCCCTGGCAGCACAATGATACGATCCCCGGATTTTACATCCGAATCATCCAGAGCCTCTTGAATGTGTCGAAAATGAGTTCCCATTCCAGGGCCAACGTACCAGATAGAAGCCATTGTATCGGCAATGAATCCGATGGAAAAGATCACTGCCATCATAAAAATTGCAAACCATTTCATAACCGTTTCTTACAACCTTTCCGAAAAGTGTTTACTACATCAGACACTCATTGGAAAGGATCAATCTGACATGTGTTTTCGTTCATCAGGGGAAAAAATTAAGATGCTTCTCGGAGATGATATATTGATCAATGAACAGAACATCATCTTTTCTTTTTTTAGCTTGACAGATTCAGCACCTGCGAGATACGTTTGTTTTAGTATTAGTACATGTAATCTTCGTGGACGGGTGATGAGATGAAAATTTTTTGTGATAACTGCATGTGTGAAAATGAGATAGATGAAAAGTCTGTCAAGGAAAAAAATGTTTGGATCGTATGCCGAAGCTGCGGACATAAAATATATCTCGACGAAAATGAATTTGATATCTTGTCGAATAAAGACGCTCGATTGACTCCCAACAGCAAACAAAGCCATTCCTCAAAAAATTCCAATTCTGTAGCTCAGAGTGATGTGACGACGGCGATGTTTATAAAGATCAACCAGCCCACTGTAGCGCCACCCAGTGCCAAGTTATCGGTTTGTCAAGGACCGGACAGCGGTCTTGAAATTCCAATCGATATTCCACTGATCATCGTGGGACGCAGAGGAGCTGATGTCAATCTGAATGACCAACTGGTATCCAGACGTCATTTTTCCATAGAAGTCGTTGGTGATAAATACCTGCTGAAAGATCTCGGCAGCACAAACGGTACGTATCTGAATGGTAAACAAGTCCGGGTAGTGGTCTTATCTCCTGGTGATGAAATTCAGACCGGATCGACGCTGTTTCTTTTCGATTATCAGGAAACGGATTGAGCCAACACAAGCAGACTGTTCATCTCTTGGAGATTTGATGGATTGTTCCAGCCATGCAGACCAGCAATAACATCTCGCTGCCTTATTGGATTCTTTATGGTTCTCCAGCACACAAAAATGCTGATCATTGATTGAATATCGTGTTTAATAATGCCAGCCTGATTCGATTGATTTTTTCTTGATTGCTGATCGATAGAATCGATTTCAGCTTCCATAATTCCGTGAGCGTTTGCTGCGCATCAGACAGACGATTTTCATGCAATTGCTCATTGAGTGATTTCATCAACTCCATGAGACGATTTTTCTGATGCCATTCATCAATCTCTTTTTTAAGCATTTTGGCTTCAATATTGTCGGCATCATTGAGAAGTATTTTATTCAGTAGTCGATCAGCATTGTCGAATTGGTGTTGACGACAAGCATGATGAACAAGCTCCAATGTAGAACAAATCTGTTGAGTCTCCCGAAGCGTATTCGTCATCTGAAATAATAGCTGTTTTGTCTTGTTATCTCTGGGATTGAGTTCCTGGATTATATTTATCTGAGAGATTGCCTGAACGAACGATGCAGTGGAGATGTATAATTGAGCAGAATCAAACAGATTTTTTATCAAGACTTGACGTTTTTGCTCATAAAGGACGCCTTCAATCAGATCAGAGATTTCCGGGGAGTCTTTTTCTTGGTACCGTGCTCGCTCCAGATAGCTTAACGCAACATCAACTTGCTGGTTATAGAACGTAGAAATTGATTTATGCAGCAGCGATCGGATGTCATCATAACTACTCGCCTGCTTTTTGGCTCGGACGAGATGATTAATGACTCTTTCATTATATGGCGAAATAGCCAACGCCTGTTCACAAAGAAAAACCGAACGCCGATAGTCTCTTGTCTTTTCTGCGTGCAATGCTTTTGTCAAAATCGTATAGATCGTGGTGTCCTGCGTTTCATTTTGGAAAGAGGGATCCAAATCTGCTTTCCACAATTCTGGATCCAGACTTTCCAATGCAACAGCAAGCTCCCCCATATCTGGATATTGGACATCCAGATCGCTGGAGAGCATCCGATGCAGTATCAGCGATAATTCCTCCGGGATCTGCACACTTCCAGGATTGGATGGTTGATTTGCTTTCGCAATGAAATTCAGGGTGTCACTGTCCAAATCATCCGGAAATGGATCGGATCCCGTGAGTAACCGATACAGAAGAAGTCCGATCATAAACTGTCCATTATGACATTCCAGTACATTCGTGGGTGTATAATGGGGAGCCGTCAATGCTGCTTCATCATCCTGATACAACTCCTGGTCCGCTAAAAATGCATTCAACGTAGCCATGGATGATCCAATATCCATCAGTTGAGCAAAACCGTCTACCGTGATCGTGACATTTGATGGTTTCAAGTAGTAGTGGACGATCCCCTGATTTTGTACCGCATGCATTCCAATAGCCAGGTCGCGTGAGATGCGAAGGCATTTCCAGATAGGGAGCGTCCGTTTTGCAGATAGTATATCGGACAAAATATCCTGCGGTGCAAATTCATTGATGAAATAGGTTGTTGAGCCGATGGAATCAGTATGGTAGGTATGTATGATATTGGGATGATCCAACTGAATCGCTCGGCGACTGTTTTCCAGCCATCGATCAAACAGATCCGGATGAATTTCTGCCGGAGGGTGGATTGATTTGATGACGACTTTTCGATTCAGTATCAGATCATGAGCCAAGAAAACCGCAGTATGATTTTGATGGGCGATCTCTGAAAGGAATTCAATATGTCCGGAGAGAACATCTTCTAAAATCAAAATTTCTTTTAAAATGATTTCAGAAACAGGTGGTAGTTCTCTCCGGCATAATGGGCATCTTCGTCGTGCCAGTGGCATGGTGTTTA
>CAZELM010000009.1:0-103725 GCA_964512995.1 uncultured bacterium | reverse complement strand
ATGGGTATTATAGCAGGATTTTAAGTTAAATCAACTTGAGGGACAATGTACTAGTAGCTGGGTAGTTCCATCCCAAACGTGCTCCATTCTTCCTTGGCCGGACCCATTGTTCCTGGAACCCGCCCGCCGGATTGACGCAACAACACAGTCATCTGAGCCCGGTGATGGATTTCATGATGAATCAGAATCATCAATGTTAACCCTCGTGCCCACTCCTCCCCGTACATGTTGTCCTGTATGAGAAGGGTATCGTCATTCCAGTTTGTCTGGATTTTATTTTTCAATTCATCCGTGATCAATCGGTAAGAACGAACGATCTCTCCAGCAGAATTTGGCGGCATGGATTCCAGATCGATCGATGTGACACGTATCCCGGTTCGTCCCATCATCTCGCCGACTGTCACGACAATATGCCAGGCAATATCGGCCAGTGACCGGTGATCCGGCAGAATCCGCTGTTCAAGATTACCGTCTGTCAGTTGTGAAAAAATGTTCAGCGTGCTTCTGGTCAATTCCTGATAAGTCTGAAAAAAATCATCCAGTTTCCTAAACATTGTCTGTCTCCCGAATTTAAAAGGTTGGATTTTATCTTGTTGATCCCGTCCCGTTATCCTGCAGAATCCATCCGGAATACTCTAACGCAGGAACTGCTGTGGATGCAAAAAGAAACCGCGATGATGAATATTTGAGGTGGAGTCTCTTTAATAATATTGATATATCCTCTTCTGAAAACTGGATTCAGATACAGTTGAATCCATCCGGAGCGACGGGGAAGAATGACACCCCTTTCAAATCACTCCAAAGTAATCCATTCGAGTCGGATCGGGAACTGAGCGTTGTGAATTAAACCAGGAGAGATCATGAAAAAAAAATTGCGTGTCGCTCGCATTGTCAGTGGAATGTGGCTGGGAGGTGTCGAAAAGAAACTCGCAAGTCTATTAGCAAAAATGAATAAGGATGAATTTGATCTTTGTGTGATATGTCTCCGTGAAAAAGGGCCATTGGCGGATGATCTGGAACGAGCCGGAATTCCCGTTCATCTGTGCCCTGTGCCATCCCGATGGAATCCGATCGGTATCTGGAAGCTTCGGACGCTTCTTGTAAAAGAAAAAATACAAGTTGTTCATACTCACATGTATCGAGCCAATACATCTGGAACGATCGCTGCGCTGCTTGCCCGGGTACCCGTTATCATCAGTCAGGTCCATAATGTTGATACGTGGGATTACCGCAGTCAGATCTGGACGGATCGGATATTATCTGTTTTCAAAGATATGACCATTTTTGTATCGGAGGCGGTACGTGCTAACTTTCTGGAATCCGTGCCGCTGCGTCTGGGTTCTCATACCGTTATCTACAATGGAGTCGACACCGAATTTTATAAACCTGCGGATGACAATCCGTTGAAGCTGGAAGGGGAGATCCGAATCGGGGCGGTGGCGCGATTGATTCCCCAGAAAGGGATTCATTATCTGATCGATGTTCTGTCTGATACCGTTTTCCGGGAAAAAAACATTCACGCATATATTCTGGGAGATGGTCCCATGCGGAATGATCTGGAGGAGTTGGCCAGACAGAAAGAAATTTCCAACCGGTTCCATATTATGGGAGCGAATGGTGATGTCGTCAGTTTTCTTCGTAGTATCGATATTTTTGTGATGCCGTCTTTGAAAGAAGGGTTTTCAAATGCATTATTGGAAGCGATGGCGGTTGGCGTGCCGATTATTGCGACTGCTGTGGGTGGAAATCCTGAAGCCATAGAAGATGGAGAATCCGGTATTCTGGTGCCGCCAGGCGATCATTCTGCGATGAGGCAATCCTTGATGTCGCTCATTGATGATCCGGACCGCCGGAAACTATTGCGATGGCATGCGCGGCAGCAAGCTCAGGTCTTTTCTCAGGAAAAGATGATCCAGAAAATTTCCAGTCTCTATCACACATTGGCAGAACGAAAAATATCCGTCTGATGACAGCGATGCTGATATTTTCCGGATGGTGATGCCGTCAATCAAGATCGGAAAAGGGAAACAGCGAGTCTGGTGAATCGCATTATAATTTGATAACGTCTTTATTTTTCAGGAGGGACTCTATTGTGGCGAGGGATGACAATCAGATAAACAAGATCGCTCGTTATCAAAATATGATTCATTTCTGTGATCAGTTACCTGGACATCGTATTTTGGTGTTGGGGGATATCATGGTCGATGAATACATCTGGGGAGAAGTTCAGCGGATCAGTCCGGAAGCACCCGTACCCGTCGTCCATGTCCGGAATGAAACGACCCAACTGGGCGGAGCGGCCAATGTCGTTAACAATTTGCGATCGCTCGAAGCGGATGTTGAGTTAGCCGGAGTCGTCGGCTCCGATGATCTCGGCCGCCGGGTCATTGCTGCATTGAACCGATTGGGAATCAACAGCGATGGGATTGTGCAATCGAGCGACCATCAGACCATCCGGAAGACCCGCATCATTGCTCACAATCAGCAGGTGGTCCGGGTTGATCGTGAGACAGTTTCGCCAATTTCCCGCCGTATCGAAGATCAGATCATCTCCTATTGCCTGGAGTGTATGAAACGGGTGGATGGTGTTGTGATCTCGGATTATGCCAAAGGTGCGATCACTCCGGCAGTCGCACAGGCCGTCATCCAGCGTGCAAATGAATCCGGCAAAATCTGTTCCGTCGATCCCAAGGTCAAAAATGTGAACAATTACGCTCACTGCTCGGTGATAACTCCCAATCACCATGAAGCCGCTCAGATTTCTGGTATCACGATTGACGAACCGGATGCTGTGATGAGAGCGGGTCAGACGATACTGGATCGATTGGGAACAAAATCCGTTCTGATTACCTGTGGGGAACGTGGAATGGCGTTATTCGAACCGGGGAAGGAAATGGAAACCATTGATACGGTTGCGCAAAGTGTTTATGATGTAACTGGAGCGGGTGACACGGTGATCAGTGCGCTGACATTGGCACTCACTGCAGGGCTTACCTATAAGGATTCGGCACTTCTCGCTAATTTTGCAGCCGGCGTTGTTGTCGGAAAAGTCGGAACAGCAACGACAACAATTGCAGAGCTCAAGAAGGCCATGCGCGTATATTCGACATGACACGATCGATGAACGTTTCAGAACCCAAAGTACTCGCAGTAATTCCCGCCCGATTCGGCTCCACGCGATTCCCCGGAAAACCCCTGGCTCCGATACTCGGCAGACCGATGATCCTGTGGACACTCCAGGCTGTCCGCCAGTGTCGGCGTGTTCATCGGGTGATGGTGGCCACGGATGACCCGCGAATCCGGGAAGTGGTTGAATCTGACGGTGGAGAGGTCCTTTTGACCGACTCCAATATAAAATCCGGGACCGATCGGGTCGCTGTCGCCGCGGAGCAATCGGACGAAGGAATCATCGTCAATCTGCAAGGGGATGAGCCATTGATTGATCCCAGCCATATCGACATTGCCATCACTGCATTGATCTCCGATCGGGAGGCTCAAGTCAGCACATTGGCCAGCCCGGTGAGGACATTGGATGAGCTATGGAGTGAGAATGTAGTCAAGGTGTTGCTCAACCGATCACATCACGCAATCACCTTCTCCCGGGCACCCATTCCATTCCCTGGATTTAAAAACCACCCCTGCTGCTCCGGATTACAGAATCCGCTCCAGGAAACCGATCCATCCGGTCTTGTGTCAGCGACCCCTCACCAGCAGCCTGAATTCTGTTGTTCCAGCGAAAACGTCAACTTGACCAATGAGATTCCCGGTCAGTGTTATTTACGTCACATTGGAATATATGTGTTTCGAAGATCGTTTTTAAAGCAGTATACCGCATTACCGGTATGTTGGGCAGAACAGGTGGAACGGCTGGAGCAAATGCGGATATTGGATCAAGGAGAAAAGATCAAAGTCGCAATCGTCGATCAGCCGTCCATTGGAGTAGACATTCCTGAAGATCTGATCACAGTCGAAAAACATTTGATTGAGAATTTAAGAACCAGCCGGTTCATCCAAGGGAGCCAATAACACATGGCAACAAAATTCATTTTTATCACGGGTGGCGTTGTTTCATCGTTAGGTAAAGGAATCGCTGCAGCATCGATCGGTGCGCTCCTTGAAAGCCGTGGGTTCTCCGTCACACACCTCAAGTTTGATCCGTATCTGAATATCGATCCCGGAACGATGAGTCCTTTTCAGCACGGCGAAGTTTATGTCACGAATGATGGTGCGGAAACGGATCTGGATTTGGGACACTATGAACGATTCACCCACATTCCCATGAAACAAGTGAATAATGTGACTGCCGGAGCCATTTATCATGCGGTTCTGGCCAAAGAACGGCGTGGGGAGTATCACGGGGGCACCGTACAGGTTGTTCCTCATGTCACGGACGAAATCAAAGACAGAATCCGACTGCTGGCTCCCGGTGTCGATGTCGTGATCGTTGAACTGGGGGGCACCGTCGGTGATATCGAAAGTCTGCCTTTTCTCGAAGCGATCCGGCAATTTCAGTTTGATGTCGGCAAGGAAAACATCGTGTATATCCATCTCACGCTCGTTCCCTATATCCGTGCTGCACGCGAACTCAAAACAAAACCCACACAGCACAGTGTCAAAAACTTGCGGGAGATCGGAATTCAGCCGGATATTCTCCTGTGCCGAACCGAGATGCCACTGAGTGATTCGATGAAACAGAAGATTGCGATGTTCTGCAATGTCGATCCCAGGGCAGTTATCACAGCGGAAGATGTTGAGTCCATATATGAAGTGCCCGTGAAGTATGCCGAAGAGGAACTGGATGATCTCGTCATCAAGTACCTGAATCTGACCTATAAACCCCGTGATCTGAGCGAGTGGGAGGAAATCGTCCACCGGCTGAAATATCCCAAACGTTCTGTCAGGATCGCAGTTGTCGGGAAATATGTTCAACTGAAGGATTCCTATAAAAGCCTGGCGGAAGCATTCATTCATGGCGGGATCGCCAATGAAGCGTCCCTGGATCTGGGTTGGATCGATTCCGAGCAGATTCAGAGTGAGGGACCTGAGCACATACTGGCTGGGTATCAGGGCATTCTCGTTCCGGGTGGTTTTGGAGATCGTGGAATCGAAGGGAAGATCATGGCTGCCCGATATGCTCGGGAGCACAAAATTCCTTACTTTGGGATCTGTCTTGGCATGCAATGTGCCGTGATTGAATTTTCTCGTGGAGTCTGTGGATTGACGGATGCCAACAGTTCCGAGTTCGCTCCCCATACGCCTTATCCGGTCATCAATCTTCTTCCCGGCCAGCAGCAGGTGAAGAATCTTGGAGGGACACTGCGTCTGGGTGCGTATCGCTGCGTTCTGGCAGAAAACAGCCTCGCACGCAGGGCTTATAAACAGGAAACCATCAGTGAACGCCACCGCCATCGGTATGAATTCAATAACGCGTTCCGTTCACTCTTGGAGTCTCATGGTCTCCGGATCAGCGGTCTGTCTCCCGACCGGAACCTCGTCGAAATCGTCGAACTATCGGATCACCCCTGGTTTATCGCTGTGCAATTTCATCCTGAATTTAACTCCTCGCCCCGAGAACCCCATCCGCTGTTTGTCGATTTTATCCGGGCAGCGATTCAGAAGGAGGATCCGGTGACGTGAGCCGAAAATCGAAAAAGATTATTCGGCGGTGGAGTGTTGGTGTTTGTATTCATATTTTAAAATATATGGCATTATGCTTAACATGGAACATGGCGGTCCGTTGTGGGCATATCTTGGGAGAAATCGTGTTCATCTGTTCCAGGAAAACACGAAAACAGGTGATCTATAACCTTTGTCTGGTTTATCCTGACCTTTCATTGCAAAAAAAATATCACCTGGCTCAAAATGTGTTCAGGAATCTGGGTCAGAATTTAATGGAATGCTTTAAGATATCCCAATTATCTTTTGGAGATATCGAAAGCATGGTCGATGCATCAGCGGTAATCCCATTGATCAATGCCACTTTTGACAGGAATAAATCGGTGATGATCCTGACCGGACATTACAGCAATTGGGAGCTGTTTGCCGCCCGGATATCTCAGATTGCGCCACTGACTGTGCTGGCACGTGTCAATGACAATCCAAAAATACAGGCGATGATCGATTCCATGCGGCGGTCGATGAATATTCATGTGATCGATCGGGACGATAGGAATGCCGGAAGAAAAATCCGATCCATCAGCCAGCAGGGAGGCAAAATACTGGGCATTCTGATGGATCAGGATACGCGAGTGGACGGTATTTTTTCTCCGTTCCTGGACCATCTCGCTTATACACCAACCGGTCCGGCCGTCATCGCATTGAAAGACTGGTTTGATGTTTTCGTCGGATTCATTTTCCGGGATGAAAACGGGAAATATATTCTTCGATTGAACGGACCGATTCCCATTCAGAAGACACATGATAAAACGTCTGATATTCAAAGGGCAACCGACCAGTTCAACGCATTGATCGGTAAACAGATCATTGAAGAACCTTCGCAATGGGTATGGTTCCATCGGCGGTGGAGGCGAAAGCCAGGTGAACTCCGGAATCAAATCCGGTAAAGATACTGATGGTTCATAATCGACGGTTGGTTTCGAGAGGGCTGCCCAAAAGAGGGATGTGGTAATTCAGATGGAGTCATACATCATCATTTTCATCTTGGGAGGACTATTGGGATTCGGTATCGGCTGGGGTCTCCAGTTCAGCATCAATCGTGAAAATCAGATTCGATCAAAGACACGATTTCTGGGAGAGGCTGTCACCGCTCTTGCCGCCGGCAATAAAGATCAGGCGATAAAAATGCTCACACACGTTGTGGCTCGGGATACAGAAGAAGTTGATGCGTATCTGACTCTCGGAATTCTTTACCGGAAAAAGGGTTGGTATCAGCGAGCGGTCGATATTCATCAGCGGCTGCTCTCGCGTCCTGTTTTGGAACCATCCAAACGGCGTCAGGCGATGGTGGAGCTGGTTCTGGATTTTGAAGATGCCGGATTACTGGATCGGGCGGTGGAAGCGATTCACAAGGTGCTCGAGGCGTATGAACCCCAATCATCGGATTATGTGATTCTGGCTCGACTGCATGAAGTTTCCGGGGAATGGCAACTGGCGGCAGATGCATGGCAGAAGGCGGGTGATGACCCGATTTACCGGAACAATCTATCATACGCCTATGCGATGGAAGGTCTTCGGCATTATACCCATCATGAATATAAATCTGCCATCCGGCAGTACAATCTTTCTCTGAAGTCACACAAGGAAAATCCCACAGCACTTCTGGGATTGGCGGAGATCAACGCGATCCAGGGCAAATTAAAAGCTTCGATCAGAATGTATGACATCCTGCAATCCGTCCGGCCCGATCTCACGGGAGTCATTGCCGATTCATTGGAACGAATCATTCTTGAATATAAAAATGAGGGATTGAAGGCTTTTTATCTCGATCTGATGCAGAAACAATCTCATAAGAACCGGGTTGCTGTTCGATTCGCATCGTGGCTCGCACGGATCGGAGACACTGCTCAGGCAAGTCATATGATCAAAGCCATCAATCCCGATGAACTGGCGCCGGAGATCATCCTGAAACTGGTTGAGACCTGTGAGATGCTGGGAGATCTGGAATCAGCCTCCAAGGTCACCCGTAAATCACTCCATCGCATCGTCAAACAGGATCGATTTATCTGTGACGTTTGCGGAGAACTCTTTCCTTTATTAGAATGGCGCTGTCCGAAGTGCCGGAATTGGGGCACCATAAAATCACGGACCGTGTATGAACTGGAGGAGAAGAAGGGAGCGTCTCCATGAGAGAGTTGATTCTGTTTCTGGCACAATACCCATTATCATTCAGGCGGTTTCTCGCTTTCATGACCGGCCTGTGTATTTGTGTTCTGATCAACACAGATACAGCTACGCAGGCTGAAGACTCCTCCGGTACGGCAACGATTGCCGCGTGTACGGAACTGCTGAAGACCGACCTTGAGAGTGATTCCAGCAGGGACTGTGTGCAGAACCTGGCGGGTTTACTCCGGCTGTTGGAACCAGAATCTGCTGACGCCGGGAATATCAAGAAAATTCTGGACGATCTGCCGAGAGACAAACATAATGCCTACTCGTTGGCTTCGCTGGCGTTCTGGGAACTGAAAAACGGAGAACCTGCCCGAGCTTCTGAACTCCTGCTGGCTCTGATCCTTCGATATCCCACGGATCCTGATATTGCCCGGTATCGCATTGCCCTGGCGAGAGCATTCCGTGAGTCCGGCGATTTTCTGCAATCTGCCGCTCAACTGGCTCCCATCATCGAAAATCAGTCATCGGTCACTCCATGGGCGCTTTTGGAACAGGCACGTCTCTACCATGCACAAAAAGACATCGATAATGCGAGCCGTGTCTATCAGCAGATTGAAACAATCGCCCGGGACAGCGAGTCCGCTCGAATTGCAGCGATTGAAAGACGATCGATCACCTTGCATCAGATGGCGGAAACTCCCGAGGAATGATTCGTGAATAGTAAAACGACTCCCATGATGAACCAGTATGGGGCAATGAAAGCGAAATATCCCGATGCCATCCTGTTTTTCCGGATGGGTGATTTTTATGAGATGTTCGGGGAAGATGCCCGTATTGCAGCGCCGATTCTGGATATTGTTCTCACATCGCGGGACCGGAAAGCAGAGGATAAAACACCGATGTGCGGCGTTCCGCATCATGCCGTGGATGCGTATATCGCCAAACTGATCGCCAAAAACTACAAAGTTGCGATCTGCGAACAGATCGAAGACCCGAAAGATGCCAAAGGGATCGTCAAACGGGATATTGTACGAGTCATAACGCCAGGAACTCTGCTGGAAAACAATCTTCTGGAAGCCCGTTCGAATAATTATCTCGCATCGATTGCCAGACAGAAAGGAAAGGGTGGTATTGCGTTCCTGGATATGTCAACCGGCGAATTCACGGTGACAGAGATCGATCTGAGGACAGGTTCAGCAGAGGAGATGGCCAACAGCTTCACCCTGGAACTCAACCGATGGATGCCCAGGGAATTGCTGATCCCGGAAAACTGGAAAGAAATCATCCGGGATGACTCCCTGAGGATCAGTTCGATCGATGAATGGGTTTATAGTCTGGATTTTGCACGGGATCAGCTCAAAGGGCAGTTTCACGTCTCCGGCCTGGATGGTTTCGGGTTGGAGGAGATGCCCAGCGCGATCATGGCGGCTGGAGCGCTGCTTCATTATCTGCAGAGCACGCGCATTGAAACATTGAAACACATCACACAAATCCGAGTGTTTCATCACGCCGATTATGTCTATCTGGATCCCGCCAGCCGGCGGAATCTGGAGTTGACCCGGACACTGATGGGTGGGCAGCGGGAAGGGAGCCTTCTGGCATACATTGATTTTACGATAACACCCATGGGAAGCCGTCTGCTGAAACAGCGGCTGGAACAGCCACTCAAGCATGTCGACAAAATCAATCTGCGGCTGGACGAAATCGATGCTTTCTATCATCACGATGGATGTCGAACCGATATCCGGGAAATTCTGCAGGGAATCTCCGATCTGGAACGACTGATCAGTCGCATCACCACCGGCGTTTCGAATGCGCGGGATATGGTCGCACTGAGAACATCCCTGGGACGCCTCCCGTTTCTCAAAACCCTTCTGCTGAAACATCAGCATCCTGTTTTCAAACACATCTCGGATCAGATCGATACGGTGGATACGATCTATGATCTGCTCTCCCATGCCATTACGGATGATCCACCGGCTTCACTGAGGGAAGGCAATCTGATACGGCCCGGATTCAATCCGATGCTGGATGAGATTCGCCATGCAGCCCGGGACGGGAAGACATGGATCGCCCGGTTGCAGAGCCAT
Organism: uncultured bacterium; assembly: GCA_964512995.1. Lineage (GTDB taxonomy): Bacteria > CSSED10-310 > CSSED10-310 > CSSED10-310 > CSSED10-310 > CAZELM01. The sequence goes on along the minus strand of CAZELM010000009.1, from coordinate 93,847 downwards.
GAACGCGAACGTACCAGAATCCCGTCACTCAAAGTCGGATTCACAAAAGTCTTCGGCTATTTCATCGAAATCACCAATTCCCATCTGCATAAAATACCCGATGACTATATCCGAAGACAGACGCTGGTGAATGCCGAACGGTTTGTCACTCCGGAATTGAAGGAAACGGAGGAGAAGATACTTGGAGCGGAAGAGCGGATGGTGACGATGGAATTCGACCTGTTCAAAGACATTCGGGAACAGGTTGCATCGCAGGTCACCAGGATTCAGAAAACCGCGCATACCATTGCCCAACTGGATACTGCGGCAGCGCTGGCCGAACTGGCTGTCCGGTATCGATACCGGCGGCCAATTATCTCCGATTCGGACCGCATTGAGATCAAGGGAGGGAGACATCCTGTTGTTGAACGGATGACCTCCGCCGGCACGTTTGTTCCCAATGATGTGTTGCTGGATTCCGAAGAAAACCGCCTGATCATTCTCACCGGACCCAACATGGCCGGCAAATCAACGTACATCCGGCAAGTTGCACTCATCACCCTGCTGGCGCAGATCGGAAGTTTCGTTCCGGCAAATGAAGCGCATATTGGTATCGTGGATCGAATTTTTACACGGGTCGGTGCGTCTGATAATCTGGCCGGGGGCCAATCCACGTTCATGGTCGAAATGAGCGAAGCAGCCAATATATTGAATAATACCACAGCCCGAAGCCTCGTCATACTCGATGAAGTCGGAAGGGGAACCAGTACTTTTGATGGTCTTTCCATCGCTTGGGCAACCGCGGAATATCTCCACGAAAAAAAATCCCGCACACTGTTCGCCACACATTATCATGAACTGACGGATCTTTCAGAGCGGTTTCCGGGAGTTAAAAACTATAATGTCGTTGTGAAAGAATGGAACGATCAGGTGATATTCCTGCGCGAAGTTGTTCCGGGTGGCGTTGACCGCTCCTATGGAATCCAGGTCGCCCGTCTGGCTGGAATCCCAGCCACCGTGCTCGATCGGGCAAAAGAAGTGCTGTTTGCGCTGGAGATGAAAGAAAAGGAGCGTGTTCCGGATCAGCAATCACTGGACAGGCCAAAACCCAGAGGTGGTCAACTGGAATTGTTTCAACTGGAACCTTCTCCCCTGATAAAAGAACTTCAGCGTTTGAAACTCGATACTGTTACCCCACTGGAAGCATTGAATCTGCTTGCCAGATGGAAAAAAAAGTATACCCGGGATATCGGATGAAGTGAGGCTTTTATGACGAAATGCACTCGGATCGCAGTCTGGTTCCTGTCGGTTATTCTGACAGTATCGACCGCTATACATCAACGCAAAACAGGTCCGACATACCCGGTTCGCGGCCAGTATCAGATAGATGGAACAGTATATCCTTACCGGCTGATCCGGTCGGAATCAGGCACGAAAGATCTGATTGTCCGGATTCCAGCGCCTCCCGATATCCAGGCGGAAACCTGCTGGCGTCACTACCCGACAGATCGTCCATGGAACCATCTCCCGATGCGATTCGAAGACGGTCATATCCTGGCAGCCATTCCCAATCAGCCTCCCGCCGGAAAAGTGGAATATCACGTCGTTATAAAAACCGCAGGACAGGAGATCGTACTCCCCGGAGCTGATCACACGGCCATCGCGAGATTCAAAGGCGAAGTTCCCTCCCTTATTCTGATTCCGCACATTCTCGCCATGTTCATCGGGATGCTGTTATCCAACCGGATCGGGATCGGAATTCTGTTTAAGCAAAACAATCTGAAAAAGCTCACGCTGATGACGTTTTGGTTTTTATTTATCGGAGGCATTTTTTTCGGATGTGCCGTTCAATATTATGCTTTTGGCCAGCCATGGACCGGATTCCCGATCGGAACCGATCTGACGGATAACAAGCTGGCGATCGCCATTATGGTCTGGCTCGTTCCAATGATCACCTACTTCCGGAAAAAGGAAAGCAAATCGTGGCTGCTGGTTGCATCGTTCGTGACGCTGGTCATCTTTTTAATTCCGCACAGCCTTCTTGGTTCTGAACTGAAATACGACTAACATCATCCCACTCCCGCGACGCCGGAATCGAACCGGTTGGGATGCATAACGCATAAAGACAAGGGGAACAGGAATTATGGTTACTTCTAAAAAGCCGCTCATGGTTATCATTTTTTTATGGCTGATTGCCGCTCCCGTCGTGTTTGGAGACCAATCGGTTCCGCCCAGTGTTCTCATTGGATCAGATCCATTGGACAGCCAGATGACGATCCGGCTTGATCCGATCGACCGCCAATCGCTCCTCAACGAAGATCGGATGCTGAATGGTCCGGGAATGCCATTTCGGATCGGGATCAAACGACCGGTCCCCACCATATCAAAAGAAAATGGTCAGACGATCATGGATCCCGTTTATGGCCTGATCTGGCGGATACGAATGATATCACCGGAAGCCCGGAAACTCCGCGTTCAACTCACGGATGTCAATATCCCCGCAGGTGGGACATTGTATGTATATTCTACCGGAGCAGAAATGAGCGAAACCTATTCGGGTACCGGTCCGAACAGGAATGGCACCATCTGGGCATGGTCCACCGATGGTCCGGATGTAACGATTGAGTGGGTTCAGCCGGAGATCCAAACCGGATCCATTCCGGACCTCCCATTTACAATCTCCGGGATCGCGCATGCATATATCGACCCCAATCGGGACCGGGATCGCGAAGGGGATTGCCACAACGATGCCACCTGCGATGAGAGTTACCGGCCCCAGCGGGATGCCTCCGCGTATATCGAATTTATCGACAGCTCTGAGTGGTATATCTGCAGCGGCACGATGGTGAACAATCTCAACCAGGATTTTCGTCCCTTTTTCGTCACGGCCAATCATTGCATTTCCACTGACGAGGTCGCCGGTACTGTTCAGGTTTATTTTTTCTATCATACGCAGGTCTGCAATGCAGGAAATGCTCCCCGTGGTTCTCGTAAACTTGGCTCCGATCTGAGAATCACGACCGGTGATTCGGATTTTACTCTGTTGGAGCTGACAGACACGGGTTTTGATGGTATCTATTACGCCGGATGGGATCGAAATCCGCTGGCGACGAATGAAGCGATCACATCGATCCATCATCCGGACGGAGCCTATAAACGGATCTCCTACGGCTCCAGAACAACCCAAACCGACCCGGATTACTGGATTGTCCGATGGAACCGGACCGACAATCCCGGTGTGACGGAAGGGGGATCCTCCAGATGTTCCCTGTATCGGGATTCCAATCACCTGCTCGTCGGTCAATTAACAGGCGGGTTGTCCTCCTGTAATTTTCAACTGGGAGCCGATGAATACGGCCGATTGGACGTCTCATTTTCTGATACGGCAGTGGAGCAGTATCTGGGTGATGCGATGACCTGTCCGGGTGCGTATTTTGGCGGCGCTGTCCCCACTCCAACCTGGGCGCCGACGGGAACCGCGGTGCCGCCGACCGGCACGACATATCCGACCGGCACACCTACCCGGACTCACACTCCCGGACCCACCCATACTCCGACGGTCATGATCTCGATCACACCATCCCCATCGCCCACAATCATACACACACCCACTCCGACACCACCCCATACACCGACACTCACGCCCACCCCATCCCATACACCTGTTGTAAGCCCAACGAATACACCCATCTCGGATTGCACTCGTCTCGGTTGTAAGGTATATATGCCACAGACCGACTATGCTACGGGCGACACATTTTTTTGCGATGTGATCATCTGTGAACCGGAGCCGGACGCGGATTATCAGATACCGCTTTTTGTAGTACTGGATGTGTGGGGCGCGCTGTACTTTGCACCTTCGTTCACATCGTACGATGTTTATTTCATACGGGTTACATCCGGAATCAGCCGGGTTTCCGTTATTCCGCCATTCCAATGGCCGGAAGGAACCGGGACGATGAATGACCTGTACTGGTATGCCGGTATGACCAATCCGGAAATGACTGCCCTGTGGGGAGATTACGACGCCGTTTCATTTGGCTGGCATGAATAGAGAAGGAGACAATATTATGAAAAACAAACCATTCAAAGTGTTTATTTCCGTGGATATGGAAGGGATCACCGGAGTTATCGACTGGAAGGAAACGGATACCGGAAGTCCGGATTACGAGTATTTCAGAAAAGTGATGACTCAGGAAACCAATGCTGCTATTGAAGCCGCACTGGAATCCGGTGCTGATGAAGTGATCGTCCGGGATGCGCATGGTTCCGGTCTGAATATTCTCCTGTCAGACCTGCATCGGGATGCCAGACTGCTCCGCAAATGGGCAGACAGTCCGTTTTGCATGATGGAAGGGCTGGACCGGAGTTTTTCAGCGGTCATTTTCATCGGATACCATGCTGCCGCCAATACACCCAGCGCCACGTTGAAACATACAATGACCACGAAGTTCTCCCACGTCCGGATCAATGGGATTCCCATGGCCGAAGCATCCATCAACAGCCTGATCGCCGGATATCATCATGTCCCTCTGGTATTTATCTCTGGAGACAAAGCCATTTGCGATTATGCCCAAAGGCTCTGGCCGGATGTGGAGCAGGTTGCGGTCAAAGAAGGAATCGGTGAAGCTTGTCTGACATTGCATCCGGACAAGACAAGGGAACTCATACGCAACGGCGTCAAAAAGGCATTATCACGGCATGCATCGATTGCTCCGTATACACTGACATCGCCTTATGTCATGGAGATCGATTTCCGGGAGGAAGGCATCGCGTATCAGGCGCAGTGGTTTCCAGGCGTTCAGTGCCCGGCTCCCATGAGCGTACGATATGTGTCCGATGATTTTCTCTCCCTGTTCAAGTTTTTCTATTTTATGATGAAGCTGTAATAAAACCGGCTATGAACGCCATGCAACTGGCCAGGTATGCGCCGATCGGGTGTTCTCCGTTGCGATGGAACGCTGTCCACTGGACGGAACGTTTGGTTTGATTCTAAGAGGTATTCCGGAGAACGATGATCAGAGGAATCGGCATCGATGTGATTCGCACGGCTCGCGTCAAACGAGCCATGGAACGGACTCCCGGTTTTGAGGACCGGATCTTTTCATCCGAGGAGATTGCATATTGCCGTTCCCAGGCCAGACCCGAACAGCATTTCGCGGCGCGGTTCGCGGCGAAGGAGGCGGTCATGAAAGCACTGGGAACCGGCTGGTCAGGAGGTATCCGGTTTCAGGATATTGTTATCACCCGTGAAATCAGTGGTTCACCCCGGGTGGTGATCCGAAGCCCCTCCCGGGAACTGATTCCGGACATCGACCGGATATGCATCTGGATCTCTTTGAGTCATGACCGGGAAACCTGTGCGGCAGTCGCAATCATCGAAACAACGGAAACCTGATCCGAACTATTGATTCTTCGGATCTTCCGGTAATCTGATCCGATCGATCTCCCGTTTGAGCCGGTTGAGCAGTTCCTGTCCCAGATATCGGTCTGTCACCATGATGATGTTTCTGATTACGGACAGAAGGTCCTGATGACCTGCCCAATACCGATCCAGTATCTCGGGAGGGACATCATTGATCAGACTGTTCAGAACATAGGCGACAATGGCAATATCATCCAGAAATCCCAGCGGACCCAGGATCAATTCGGGGAGAAAATCCAGTGGAGAAATAAAATAGGCGATGGCGGCAGCCAGTTTAAATTTATGTTTTGATGGCACATCTTTATCCACAACGAGATTGATGCACAGATGAAGCAGATCCGGACCCAGCAGGAGGAATTCCCGGAACGCACTCTTTTTCCCACCCGGATCATTACAGTATATCTGGATACGTCTGCGAAACCGTTTGTAGAAGTCCCAATGGTCCGGATTGGCGCTTTTCACTTTTTACCCTTCAAACTCCCCAGAAACGAAAGGTAACTCAATGCTCGTTCCTCGGGTACGATCGTTTCGATTTCAAGATTCACCACCCGTTGAGCGGTCCGGATGTCCTTCAAACCACTACCGGTAACGAAAATGGCGGCACTATCGCTCCGGGACAGAATATTTTTCTCCAGCGCCATGATGACACCGGAAAGGCCGATGACACCGGCCGGTTCGCTGAACACACCGGATTTCTGCGGGAGCAGCCTCAGTGACTTCAGAATATCATCATCTGTTACTGCCAGGATATCACCACCGGTTTTATATACCGATTTTATGGCTCGGACACCTTCCCTGGGGTTTCCGACGGAAATGGAGTCTGCACATGTGAAGACGGTTCGCGGGCGAATATCGATGGTTGCTGTCCGTCTGAACACTCTGAACGCATCGGCCAGAACCGATGCTCCCACAGACTGTACTCCGAAAACCCGCGGTACGGTATCGATCAGACCCAGTCGCTTGAACTCCTCGAATCCTTTACAGATCCCGGTAATGACAGAACCATCGCCAACTCCAACGAAAACAGCGTCTGGAAGTTGGAATGACATAAATTCAGCGAGTTCGTATGCGCCCGTTTTTTTTCCTTCGACCAGATATGGATTCATACCGGCGCTTCGATTGAACCATCCAAATTTCCGGCATGCGGTCGTCGCCAGATCCACAGCCTGGTCATACGAGCCTTTCACCGCAACCAGATACGCTCCAAATGCAGCGATCTGTGTCAATTTTGCAGCCGGAGCCTCTTCCGGAACAAATACCACACAAGGCATCTGGACTGCAGCGCAACAGGCGGCCAGCGATGCGGCGGCATTCCCGGTGGATGCGCAGGCAACGACCGGATATCCGAGTTCAAGGGCTCGTGCCACAACTACTCCGGAGGCGCGATCCTTGTACGAGCCGGATGGATTCAATCCGTCATCCTTGATGAGAATATCCCGGATACCCAGATATTTGGCCAGTGCATTCACGTGATATACTGGAGTCTGTCCGATTCGAAGGGGAGGGAAATACGCTGGATTTTCAAACGGCAGCAGTGGCTCATACCGAAGGATGGAATCCTGACTACGTTCACTCAGAGGAACTTTTTCCAGTGACAATGCAGCATGATTCAGATCGATGACACACTCCAGAGTGCCATATTGACTTCCACACACCGGACAATAATCCTGCACATCGCCATCCGGCAAAAAAGAATTGCCACATGTATCGCATTGCAGAGCTAAAACCTTTGCCATGATGTTCTCTTTCTATCCGCACGCCAAGAATACAGGGGCACACTGAACAGCAACAATTCCTGAATTCTTCAATAAATACCAGGATCAGATGAGCCCTGTCTTCATTTTCTCTTTGATCACCGGGATGAGTTCCGAAACATGAATCCGTTCCTGAGCCATGGAGTCACGATTCCGTAAGGTGACCGTATCTTTCATTTTATTATCGTCTCCCTGACCCAATGTGTCAAAATCAACCGTTACACAAAACGGTGTTCCCAACTCATCCTGATATCTGTACCGTTTGCCGATGTTCCCCCGGTCATCCCATTGTACCCGGAAATGATGCCGCAATTCCTCGAAAATCTCTTCCGCTCGCGTGATCAATTCCGGCCGGTTCCGCAGCAATGGAAATACGGCGACGGTCGTGGGAGCGATGCGGGGATGAAACCGCATCACCGTTCGGATGTCTTCTTTTCCGGAGCTATCTGTCGTGACTTCTTCGTCATAGGCGTTGATCAGTACAGCCAGTGCGATCCGATCGACTCCAACCGATGGTTCGATAACATGCGGAATGAATTTCTCCTGGGTATCCGGATCGAAGTAGGGAGAGATTTTCCCGGAGCAGTTGATATGCTGGGTCAAATCAAAATTACCGCGTGCGGCGATGCCTTCCAACTCCTGAATCCCGAATGGAAATTCAAACATGATATCCACACAGGCACGGGCGTAGTGTGCCAGATCTTCCTGTGGATGCCAGTGTGTGGACAGTTTATTTCGTGGCAGCCCGATCGTATCGTACCAGTTCATGCGTTCTTTCAACCAATACTGGTGCCAGAGGTCATCGGTTTCGGGCTTGATGAAAAATTCGATTTCCATCATTTCAAACTCCCGGGACCGGAAAATGAAATTCCGCGGATTGATCTCATTTCGAAACGCTTTTCCGATCTGAGCGATCCCGAAAGGAACTTTTGTTCGCGACACGGTCAGGACATTTTGATACTGAACAAAAATGGCTTGTGCGGTTTCAGGACGGAGATAGGCGATCGCTGCATCGTCCTCCACCGGCCCGATGAAGGTTTTGAACATCAGATTGAACGCCCGGACTTCGGTATAATCGTGTTCCCCTCCTTTGCTGCACTTGCCTTCCGGCAATTGATCAGCACGAAAGCGTTGCTTGCATTTCTTGCAATCGACCATCGGATCGGAAAACGAATCGGTATGACCCGATGCCCTCCAGACCTCCGGGTGCATGACAATGGACGCATCCAAACCCACAATATCGAATTTGGAACCATCCGGACCTTTGTGCCCATTCCGTACCAGTGCCGTCCACCAGCTTTCCCGGATATTCTGTTTGAGCTGAGCGCCGGCAGGACCATAGTCCCAGAATCCATTCAATCCGCCATATATCTCCGATGACGGGAAAATGAATCCCCGCCGTTTACACAGAGCGGTCACTTTATCCATCAGACCAGAAACATTTTTTTCACTCATCACCATACTCTCCGTTCTTCACCGTTTGATGATCAATCCAATTTACTGCAGGGAGTTGTTTACAACAAAATCGGCCACAAGTCCAAAGGAATCTTAATTTGAAGCTGGAAAAAGACAGAAATTGCTGTTCTCGACATCATCGCTGATTCAAACACTGGATTGAAAGACTGACAACGCCCTTTGGGTCCTGAAACAGTCATGCATCTGATATTGACACGAAATACAGTGGTTGCTACTGTGTAATTACAGGTGGGCAATGCGATGAAGACAAGAATTGTAAAAATAGGAAATTCCCAAGGGATCCGGATTCCAAGAATTCTCCTGGATCAAACCGGATTGCATGATGAAGTGGAGATTCTGGTGGAGAGCGACTGTCTGATCATTCAGCCATCGAGAAAACCGCGTGCAGGATGGGAGGAATCATTTGCCGTGATGGCGGAAAAACAGGATGATGGTTCACTGGACTCTATAGATGAAATACAACATTCATTTGACGAAGAAGAATGGGAATGGAAATAAAACGATTCGACGTATTCCTGGTAAACCTGGATCCAACCGTTGGCAGCGAGATCCAGAAATCCAGACCTTGTGTCGTCATCTCTCCGGATGAAATGAACCGGAATATCCGGACTGTGATAATTGCACCGATGACCACCAAGGGACGTGACTATCCAACCCGGATTCCGGTTCGATTTGCCGGTAAAAGTGGTCAGGTTGTTTTGGATCAGATTCGAACAATTGACAAGTCCCGATTAATCAAAAATTTAGGCAAATTGAAACCGGAGCAATCAGAGACGATACTGTCTGTGTTACAGGAGATGGCTGCACCCTGACTCTGCTGAACCTTCCCGGATTGATCCGACCTGATATCTCACAAAGCCTGCCCTATCATTTGAGCGAATCATCAGACCAGGGGATGATGTCTGAACCACAGATTACGCTGATGATTGGATTACACCGATGGGAGGTGCCGATACTTTGTCTTTTTTCTCAATCGAGTTGGTGTCCGGGCATGACGCAGTTCATTTATAATGAGAGGACCATCTGCTATGCTGGAGTTGTGGGGTCATGGATCGATGAAACGGAATTTCTCCATTGAATTACATTTGACTCTCAGCCAATGGAACGAATCAGTATAGAACATTGGTGGGTTTGGGTGTATTTCTTTTAACGTGCCAATTGTTTGATGAGAATTTGTGATACTATGCGAGCACATCCGAAGCCATTCCATTTTGCTCTGGTTACAGCGGCATCCTTTATCATCTGCTTCAGCAGTCTTGGTGTTGTACAGCTTGCCTGCTGGATTAACGGTATCGATGGATTCTTTATTACACCCTGGGATCTGATGGCTATAATCGTTGTATGGGGCTGTGCAATCCTGCCCTACAGCATTTTTTTAGCTTTGATGTATCGCTGGTTTAAATGGAAACGGGTTCGTACTGCCTGGCTGCTGGCACCCGCAATTCTGTTTTGTGCTTTTTTTATTTTCATAAATCTAAATGACAACCTGACACCAGAAGGCACATTCAGCAGGATTATCACCCATCCGGTGCCTGACAGCCTGAATAACCTGAGAGTGAACATCGCACGGAGCCTGATGGGTGGAAATCAGTGGATCTTTTATTTTGAACTTGACCCGGTGGATGCAGAAAAACTGATGCAGATTCATCCGTTTGAGCATACTGACATGACGCTCGATGATATCAACCTGTTCAGAAAAAATGACAATAATGAATGTGCGCTCGAACGGTTCACATGGTTCGACTCGGGATGGCCTCTACCTCATACATGGAGTGACGCGGAAATCCATACATATCGGGATCCGGAGAGCCATCGGATGTATTTCCTGATAACTGACTCGCTTCACAGATCATTCTACGTTCATGCAATTGTCCATTAGAGAATCTCCGGCCATCTTGGTCCGTTGTAAAGAAATGCGGCCAGTTCAATCACGAGCAAATGTCTGAACCTCAGATTACGCTGATGTTTGGATTACACGGATGGGATGTGCCGGTAGGGTGGGGGACACCCTTTCCCTGTTGAGCTGATGTGAAATTTTATCAATTATCAGACAATGAGTGGGAAAAGAGTTCCGGCCGAGCTGTTAAGTGTTTTCGATTTTCAGAAGAACTCGGTTTTGTATTGCAGATATGATATCAATTTGTCATATTTTGACTTAAGGAGGTATAACATGACCAACACACTCGGTACAAAAGATCGACCACTTGTGCTAAAGGTCGCCACAGAACATCGGCTCAGGGTGGTAACCGAACTATGTGAAAAATATGGATTCAAGTTTATTATCGGTCTTGAAAGACCAGAAGATATCACTGATTTGAAGAAAGCCATAAAAGAAAAAATGACCCCAAGCGACGTTTACAGCCCCTGTGTCTGCGGAAGCGGAAAAAAATATAAGTTTTGCTGTGCTAAAAAAGCAATCGAGATTGACATCTGACAATGGAAGGAAGCGCCTTGATCAGGATATCAAAGGCTCCCTGTGCGAACCGGTACTCGTCTTCAATGTGTCTGATTTCGAATTATGCGTTCTCGAGTGTAAGGTAGTTGTCCAGCATCTCTGTTCCTTAACGCTTAATGGTATGCGGATAATCTGATTGCCTGCCTGTTTTTTTCTTCTCGACGAATCATCTGGATTCAATTATGATCGCTCCTATGCCATATCCTTGTTGATAAAGGACCGATTTGGAGGGCGCATTCATGGTGACACGATCCGATTCAACAGACCCGGAATCCAGGATAGTGATCCATTTGGAGTATACCCGGTTTGTCAATTTTGCCATGCAGCAAAACGCAGTACCACTGATTCGCGGTCTCGTTATCCAAAATCCAACCCCCGATATCATGACCGAGTTGCGTGTCCGGATCTGGAGCGATCCCCTGGTTTTTGAAGAAAAAACCCTGTATATCGAAACCATCCCAGCCCATTCATCCCAAACCGTATCCGATCTGTCGCTCACCTTGCTTCGCGAACCCCTTCGCCGGCAGTCCGAACGGGAGGAGGGGCAGCTATGGATCGAAGCAACGGGTGCTCAACTCCCGGTTCATCGACATAGCTACCCATTGTCTGTATTGGCATACAACGAATGGTTCGGCATATCCACACTGCCGGAGATCATCGCTGCACATGTCCTCCCCAATGATCCTGCGGTGGAACGGATTCTGGCTCATGCGTCCCGGTTGCTGCAGGAGCGAAAGATCGATGGTTCATTATCCGGGTATCAGAGTAGCGATCCGCGATCGGTCTATACACAAGTGGCCGCTATCTACTTCGCTGCATCCCAACAGAACATCAGCTATATCAACCCTCCAGCGAGTTTCGAAAATACCGGGCAGAAAATCCGCACTCCGGAACACATCCTCGATCGTAAACTCGGTACCTGTCTCGATACCACGGTTCTACTGGCCGCCTGTTTCGAGCAGGCCGGATTGCGGCCCGTTGTCGTCTTTATCAAAGGTCATTCGTTTCCCGGTGTCTGGCTGGTCGAGAAATCCTTCGATGACCCTGCCACCCGTTACGGCTCGATTCTGCTGAACCGGATCGGGCTCGGTGAGTTTCTGGTGATCGAATCAACCACCATTACCCGGACGCCTGCTGTGAGTTTTAAAATCACTCAGGAGCAGGCGAAGGAACATCTCCACGACGAATCCCGATTTCAGTTTGCTGTGGATATCCATGCCGCCCGGAGGCTGGGCATCCGGCCCCTGTGCCTGACGGAGACCGCTGCCGTTGCGGATAACCACCACCCAGACAGCAGCTCCGGAGACGTCATATTCACTGAATTCCCTTTTAATCAGGAATCGCCTGAATCCATCGATCAGGTGGATGATCTGCGGACAAAACGAAACCAGGAAACACCTCGGGATCGACTGAACCGATGGAAAACGAATCTGCTGGATCTGAGTCTCCGTAACCGGCTGCTCAATTTCAGAGAATCCAAAAAAGCGATTCCGCTTCTGTGTCCGGATATCGCGTCGCTGGAGGACGGACTGGCGGCAGATGCGATATTCCGGGTTCGGCCGCGACCGGATGCATGGGGTGATCAGGATCCCCGGAATGCCGCATTGCATCGGGAACAGACCGGTCAGAACGCTCTTTCCGATTATCTGAAACAGGAACTGGATCAGAAACGGATTCACGCTGCGATCCCGGAAAATGAGCTCGCGGCCCGTCTCATTCACATCGAACGGGAAGCACGTCTGGGGCTCGATGAAGGGGGAGCCAACACCTTGTTCCTGGCACTCGGGTTCCTGGTCTGGACAGAACCGGGAAAACAGGACACGCCCCGCCGGGCTCCCATCCTGCTGATTCCCATGAGTATCGAGCGGAAATCCATCCGCGATGGATTTCGAATCCACCGGATCGACGAAGAAACCCGGATCAACATCACGCTGCTCCAAAAACTGAAAACAGATTTCAGTATCGCCATCGATGGGCTCGATCCACTGCCAGAAGATGCATCCGGCCTGGATGTTCAGCGTATCCTGTTGACCATCCGGAATGCGATCAAGCGGGAACCCGGCTGGAAAGTGGTGGAGGAGTCCTGCCTGTCCATTTTTACCTTTTCCAAATTTTTCATGTGGCAGGATCTGGAAGCAAACGCCGACCAGCTCAGACAGAACGCGGTTGTCCGTCATCTGATCGAATCGTCGAACGAAGCCTATGAGCCCGTCGCACCATTTCCGGAACTCGATACACTCGATACGACCTATCCGCCATCCGGGATATTCTGTCCGCTGCCTGCAGATTCCTCTCAGCTTCGAGCGGTTCTGGCTGCGGCAGAGGGCCGGACATTCATCCTGCAAGGACCTCCCGGCACCGGAAAGTCCCAGACCATCACCAATTTGATCGCCCATTGCCTTACGCTGGGCAAACGGGTTCTGTTTGTCGCCCAAAAACGAGCCGCTCTGGATGTCGTCCATAAACGTCTGGCCGATATCGGATTGGGTCCATTCTGTCTGGAGCTGCATTCCAACAAGACCACCAAGGAATCGTTCCGGAACCAGTTGCGGGATGCGTTCCATATCACCGACACCGGAGCCAATCACCGATGGGAGGCTGAAACCGGTCACCTGAGCACACTGCGTCAAAACTTAAACCATTACATTGAAGATCTTCACCTGTCCCGTGCGTTCACAAAGAGTGCGTATTGGGCAATATCCCGGCTCATCGGTCACGCCGGCAGTGTGAAAGTGCCATTGAAACTGAAGGACTACCATCATCGTACCGGAACGGATTACGATCAGATAGTCCGGGCGGTTCAGGAAGTGATGGAAGCAGTCCGGATATGCGGAAATCCCGCTGGTCATCCACTCAAAGCGGTTCGTCTGACGGAGTGGGTCTATGGCATTGACGACGATGCGATGCGTGCGATCCAGGACATCCAAACGCCATTGGCAGCGCTTCAAACAGTAGCCACCTCTCTGTTGCCCATCGTGAGCCTGGATCCGTCCACCCTGTCCCGATCCGACGCCGGACTGATATTGCAGGTGTTTAAAAAACTGGAATCCGTGCCTCCCGTCACCCGACCGATTCTGGCCGATGCGGATTGGCCAGCCATCCAAACATTGCTGGAACAGTGGATCCGGCATGCCCGGGAGTGCTCCCAAACACGCGCCCGATTATTCGAAAAATTCACACCGGATCTGCTCATACTCGATCTGCCGGATCTGATTGAAAAATTACACACCCGAAAAACATCCTGGTTTCTGAAACGATGGCGTCTGGGCAGCGTTGTAAGGAAAACGCTCCGGAGCGTCTCCAACGATCAGAAACGCAAAATGGACTGGAATATTCTGGAAGAAAACCTGAATACGGCGCTCGCGTTGCGGATGAATATCGCCAAACTGGACGAGCGGAACGATTTTCTGAGCAAGTATTTCGGCTCATTCTGGCAGGGACTGGATTCCGACTGGATCAATCTCGACCATGTCATCGAATGGGCCGGTGCCTATCGTATCCTGCTGGATGAAGCGCCGGGAGCCACTCCACAGGAGAAAACAAAACAGCGGACCACCTGGATTGATATGGCAGTGGAACACCCGCAGACCTTTTCCCCAAACAATCCCAATGGTCAGGCGGCCGGAGCGTTCCGGGATCTCTTCCATCAGCTCGAAACTGCACGGGCTCACCTGGAAACGATCCTTCATCTCGATCCGGCACTCGCATGGGGAGGGGAGACCCAGTCCGGAATGATCGGGCGAATGGAAACAGCCTGCCGATCGCTTTCCGAACACCTCCCGCAGCTCCGCGAATGGGCGTATTATCAGAAAGCACGAGTGAAAGCAGTGGATCATGAACTCAACGATATCATTGACGCACTGGAAAACGGAACGATCGGCGCGGATCGGCTGGATGATATTTTTGAGCATTCCTTTGCCGACTGGTGGATCCGAACGATTCTCCGATCGATTCCATCATTATCCGGATTTATCGGTAAACAACACGATCTGAAAATCCGGGAGTTTCAAGCGCAGGAAGCCAAAATCGCCCGTCTGACGCAGACCGAGAGTTTCAGCCGGATCGCTCAGGGACTTCCACGCCTGATCGCATCGAGTCAACGAACGCCGGCAAGTTCGGAATCCGGAATCCTCCAGCGGTTCGTTCAAGGAGGCAGGAAAACGATTCGCCAGATCTTCAAGGAATGTCCGAATGCCCTGGCCAGATGCAAGCCCTGCGTACTGATGAGCCCGTTGTCCGTCGCACAATTCATCGGTGTCGACTTTCCCCGGTTCGACATGATCGTTTTCGATGAAGCCTCTCAGATGCCGACGTATGAAGCCATTGGAGCCATTGCGCGTGGCCATCAACTGATCGTCGTCGGAGACTCCCGGCAGCTTCCACCCACAACCTTCTTTGAACGGATGAAAGCGGATGAAGATATTGTGGAAGAGGATCTACCGGAAGAGATGGAGAGCATTCTGGATGAATCCGAAGCCGCCGGCCTGACGCCCCTGCGCCTGGACTGGCATTATCGCAGCCGCCACGAGAGTCTGATCGCGTTCAGCAACCGGCAGTATTACGAAAACCGGCTTCTCACATTCCCCGCAGCCATCGCAGAGGACACATGGCTGGGTGTTCAGTGGCGGGAGGTTCCGGACGGTGTCTACGATCATGGAAAAACCCGCACCAATCGTCCGGAAGCAGAACGGGTTGTCGCGGAAATCGTTCAACGTCTGCGCGATCCCCTCCGGCAGAATGAATCAATGGGAGTGGTGACGTTCAGCACGGCCCAACAAACGCTCGTGGAAGATCTGCTGGATGCCGCCCGGGGGCAAACCCCGGACATCGAACCATTTTTCACCGGCGTCCACGAACCGGTATTCGTGAAGAATCTGGAAACGGTCCAGGGGGATGAACGGGATGTCATTCTGTTCTCGATCTGTTATGGGCCCGATGCCAATGGCGTGGTGCGCATGAATTTTGGTCCGCTCAACAACAAGGGCGGCGAACGCCGGCTGAATGTCGCGATCACCCGTGCCCGTAAGCAGTTGCTCGTTTTCTCGACGATCAGACCCGAACAGATCGATTTGTCGCGGACGAAATCCACGGGCGTCCATCATCTCCGGGCATTCCTCGATTATGCCAGACGGGGTCCGATCGCATTGCAGGATTCTGATCCCCATCACAATCCTGTAACAGATGAGCCGTTTGAGCAATCGATCTGCAGCGAACTGGTCCGGCTTGGATACTCGGTGGACCGGCAGGTCGGATGTTCCGGATACCGAATCGATCTGGCGGTTCGGGATCCGGATGCGCCGGGACGGTATCTCCTGGGGATCGAGTGTGATGGTAAAAACTACTGCAGCGCCAAGTCGGCTCGGGATCGCGACTGGATCCGGCAGCGGGTGCTGGAAGGACTGGGATGGCGGCTCCAGCGGATCTGGTCGAACGACTGGTGGCTCCAGAGGCCCATCGAATTGACAAAGATTCAGCATGCCTTGCAGGAAGCCATGAACAGCCGCACCATCACAACTCCCCAAGATGTGGATCCACCTCCCGATTTGAGATTTCCGCAGGCGGAACCGGTTCCGGAACCATCCGATTCAACATATCGCCAACGGACTGTGTTCACGCCAACGCATCACTCCGATTGCGGTTTGTCCGGAATGGAATTTCCGGTGGAGCTGAAACTTCCGGGGCAGACAGAATATACACGATACGATGCGACACGGCACACCTTCACGGGTTCGTTCCATGATCCGGCAAATGGAGCAAAAATTGCCCGTCTGATGGATGCCATTATCAAGGTGGAAGCACCGATCCTGCTGGACACACTGTGTTCCCGTGTCGCGGCATGCTGGGGACTGAAACGAACCGGGAGCCGCATCCGGGAGATCATCGAACGGGCAGTCCAGGCGCATGGTTATCCGATCCGCCGGTCCGGAGAACGGGAATTCATCTGGACTCAAGCGCTTGTCACTCAAAAATACGAGATTTTCCGGGTGGATTCGGAAACTGGTCGTCCGGTGGGGGAGATCTGTCCGGAAGAGATCGCCAACGCAGCGGCACAGGTGATGCTCCTGCACTTCAGCATGACCGTCGACGATCTCGTCCGTGAAACCGCACGGGTTTTTGGAATCCGGAGACTGACGTCGGGTGGACGGTGTGCCATCGAAGAAGGCGTCTATCTGATTTGCAAAACCGGGATCTGCCGGCTGGACGGCGACATGGTGATCAAGGTGTGATCGAGAAAAAACCTGGCTGTTTGAATATTGGTTGAACATATTCGATGAAATACGTTGGGTTACATGTATGTCGATTTTTCGATCATCACTTTTTCAATTTACCGATTAATGTATAATCAATACTGGAGGTATATATTATGAATGATCAGCACCTTTTGGATCGAATCGCAGTGAATTCGAAAATTTTGGTCGGGAAGCCTGTTGTTAAGGGAACTCGTTTAAGCGTCGAGTATATATTGAATTTGCTGGCGCATGGATCGACCATGTCGGAAATTCTTGAAGAGTACCGTGGACTAACTCCAGAGGATATATACGCCTGTCTGCTATTTGCCACTCGCTCATTAGAAAAAACGACCTTCATGCCCTTCGAAACAGAAACAGCATAATTAAAATCTCTGGTAGATGAGTGTACCGGTCCGGCCGTTGCAGAATGGCTCAGAAAACATAATCATGAGGTATTTTCTGTATATGATGAAGCTCCAGGATTAGAAGATACGCTGATCATCCAGAAAGCAAATACGGAGGAATGGATCTTGATTACAAATGATAAAGATTTCGGGGAGAAAGTATACCGTGAGCACCATCCGCACAAAGGTATTGTATTGATACGACTCGATAACGAGCGATCCACTAATAAAATCGAAATTCTCCGCAAGTTACTTCTGAACCACTCTTCAGTTCTGCCCAATCGATTTGTAGTCGTTACGGAGACCGGTGTCCGTTTTGCGGTTCATAAATAGCATTAAGAAAATGTAAATACGTGCATGAACAGGAGAACACACAATGGACTCAGAAAAACGTACAGCCAGTGCCTGGCGCATTGCATTCGCTCAGGAATTATCTCGGGTATACTCCGCAAACAGTCATGTCCGGATGATTTTGCTGGGAGGGTCACCAAGCCGGGGACTGGCGGATCAATACTCCGATATCGACATGGTCGTTTACTGGGACACGATCGATCCGGCGTTTCTGACGGCGCATCCGTTGGCGGAATATGGCGGCGACCTGCGACTCGTCATGAGCGATCCTGGTGGAACGATTCAAATGGAATTGTATTATTTCGACACGCTGATTTTCGAAGTTGGCCACATAACGCTCGATGAGTGGAACCAACTCACCGCTGATGTGGTCGAAAAATATGATCCTTCCCCTTACAAGATCAAGACGATCGACGGATTTCTCGATGCTGTTCCAATATACGGATCCGAATTGTATGCCACGCTTCGGAAAGATGTCGAGGTCTATCCGCATCCACTAGCGGTCAAGATCGTCACGATGAATCTGGGGTTTTTCTGGCGGGGATGTGTGCTGAACCAGGGCGTCCAGCGAAACGAGATCGTCTTCTACCATGATGCATTCTGTATGACGATCAAGCGACTGATGGCGATCCTGGGTGGGTTGAATCATCTGTATTTTTCTCCGCTGGAGCCTCGATGGCTGGCACATTATCTCAACCGGATGTCGATCAAACCGGAGGATATGCTTCAACGAATCCAGGCGGTGTTTACGGAGGAACCATCCCAGGCGGTGGCTGTTCTGGAGTCGATGATCGAGGATGTCGTCGATCTGGTGAAACAGCACATGCCGGAGGTGGATATGACCCGGTTCAACGAAAACAATGCGCTCGAAGTCCGGGCAACGCTTCGGAAACCGTCATTGCGGAAGCCGGTACCGTCTGAGTAAATTCTGAACCGCAGATGCCACTACTATTGGATTACACAGGATGGTGTTAGCGGACCGTTAAACGTGTCATATAATATATATTGTGATCAAGGAAACGATTCGTACCAGCCAAAGCGGAAGACGCTTTGACACCAAAGCTCTGTCATTGTTCGATCGGTTATCCCGGCATACCAGAGAATGTTTTCTGCCGTTCCAGCATGCGAAGGCCAATAAAACAACGGCAATACCGCCAATTCCATGGTTCCGGATGGGATATTGACCGAAAAATAATCAAATGATGTGAACGATGGAGCAAAAAACAGGGATCCATAGACATCCAGAACGGCAAATACCGGAACTCCCCGATATTCTGTGTTTTCTGGATTGCAGATGGAGATATTGCACCAGCATGGATCACCCGGGCTGAACCGATCACTCGGCATCGTTATCTGGGCACGCCATGCCGAGCATGGAGCGGTGGGAGACTCGGTGGCAACGGGCGGGGAAGGTGTCTGGGAGGGACTCGGCGTCTGTGTCGTCGATGGATTACCCGTTGGTGTTCGGGTGGGAGATTGTGTGGGAGAGGCAGTGGGCTCTGTTGTTGGCGGATGTGTCGCAGTCTGGCTCCCGGACGGAGAGGGGGTTGGTGTTTCGGGTGGATGTGTCGCGGTTGAGATGGGTGATGCCGTCGGCTCAGGCGTGGGCAGGTTCGAGGCATCGTGATATCCCATATCCGCCTGTCCGGTATCCGCACCTCCATCCGTTCGCGTTGTTAAAAGATCCATGCAGAGTTCTCCCGACGGGATATTGAAACAGGACAGAGAAGCCAGACAGCTCCCGGTATTGACACACGGGCTGTCCGATTCTTGTCCGGATGCGATCTGACTGAGATAAAACGCTCCGGTCTCAGTCGAAACAAATCGTGGATCCAAACTGATATTTCCCAGCCCTTCCCATCCACCGGCCACATCCGAATACTGGATCTGGGGATTTCCATTGGAGATGGCTATTTCTTCTGATCCATTGTTCCAGAGAATGCTGTTATGGATGGTTGGGGTGGAGTCGAAACAGGCGATTGCACCTCCTCCGATGGTCGAAAAATTGCCTGAAAATGTACAGTGCAGAAGAGTGGGCTGCGATCCATTCGTACATGAAAATCCGCCTCCCATATCATTATTGGACGTATTGGCTGAAAACAGACAGTTGGCGATCAGCAGGGAGCTGTGAATGCAATAGAATCCCGCACCACTCCCTTCCTGAGCGATATTTCCGGTAAGACTGGAGTTCGTCATTGGGGATGATGTGTTGGAACAGAAATACCCAGCGCCATTCCCAGATATGGTCATATTATGCAATATACTGCATCGATCGATCTGCGGCTGAGAATTATTGGCATAGATACCCGCTCCGTCCAGAACAGCCGTATTTTCGGAAATGGTGTTGTTGATGAGAACGGGAGCTGAATCAGCATAACAACAGATCCCGCCACCAAATCCCGTGCTGTAATTGTGAGAAATAGTGGAATCTTCGATATGTGGAGCAGATACCGATGTTTGGCTGGAATAACAAAAAATGCCGCCTCCTCCATAATTTGTGGCGTAATTATTGGTAATCACACACCGGGTAATAGTTGGTGAAGAATAATAGCAGCGAATACCACCACCATGATCGGCTGTATTGCCGGATATGATACACTGATCGATCCAAGGAGACGCGTTCTGGCAGTAGATGGCTCCTCCGCTGTTGCTCACAAGACCGTTCCGGATGGAGAATCCCCGGACCACAGTCTGAATCGTCTCCGCATGATGAAAATAAAAAGCGCGACCCGTTCGTTCGCAATCGATAATACAGCGATCCGGACCGTTTTCTGACATAAGGACAACCGCTTTTCCATCAAATTCCAGATCCCGGTTCGCATCCCCGATATATGTTCCATCACTGACGACGATGGAGTCCCCCGATTGGGCATGGTTGATGGCGGTCTGGATATCTCCATACTGATACGGAACCCGAATGATTGCACTGTTTGCGGAAATAGAAATCAGAAATATGAGATAAAAACTGATCACACCAATCTTCACACCGCTCCTCCTGTCTATCCCGATTCTGATGGAAAAGGAAATAATAGGCAAGTAAAAATCAGATCCGTCGCCTGTGATCACATCATGATCGAGTCTTGGAAGCGTCACCTTGTGTTCGAAGGCCATCACTCGTTTTTACACAGGCCATCCGTTAAATCTGCCTTAACTGTTAACTCACTATAATATTCTTATCTGCCATTTTACATCCTGTTATAACATCTCCAGGAAAGCGGAAATCGGAAAGGCACGAGATCGAAGTCAGCATCTGAGTTTTCAGTACCGAATTGATCTCGATGAACGTAATTGACGGCACCTCCATCAAAATATATCTTCTAAGAAATATTCGTAGGTGACACATGAAAGCAAAAGTTCAAAAATGGGGAAACAGCCTCGCGGTTAGAATACCCCGTCCCTTTGCGGCGGAAATAGGAATTGAAGAAAATTCATCAGTTGAAATTTATCTGCAGAAAGGGAAATTGATTCTTATACCAAAAAAGAAGCTTACCCTTGATGAACTGGTCGCGGGAATTACGGATGAAAATCGTCATGAAGAAGTAAATTACTCGGATCCGGTAGGAAACGAAGCATGGTAAAATCAGACGAATATGTTCCGGAACGGGGTGACATCGTCTGGATTACTCTGAATCCGCGGATTGGACATGAACAATCCGGTCGAAGACCAGCAGCCATCATTTCTCCATCATCCTATAAATGAAACTTTGGCACTGGACCATAATTGGGGTTGTGATCGTGGGTCTGTTTTCAGGTCCAGGGGTGTTGGAAGCCGCTGCTTCCGCACAGCCGACAATTGAATGGACAGATATCCCGTTTTTCTTTTTGGGGAGCTTATTCGGAATGTTGTATGTCCTTGGCATCCAACTTTTTCGTCGTGAACCAAAACCAATTCTCTGGGCTATGCGGTTCTTTGGTCTTACTTCACTCTGGTTTTCTGTGTCAGGATTGAGCGCAGTTGTCATGGCTATCTCCAGTGGTGATGTTGCTCCTTATTCAGTGTTATTCTTTGCTGTTGGCGTAGGCGCACTTATGGGAGAGGCGGTATGTTGGTTCTTGTTTCGCAAGCGCTTTAAAAATGCGATCTAAGCACATCGCTCAACCTGACTCTACGTCAGCGCTTAGTGCCTCTTCGCTCGCAAATTGAGTAAAATTTCGGATGATTCCATTCTGATCGTGAACTGGAGCGTATGACATCCATGTTGAAACAATTGATTCCATAAACAATCGTTTAATCGTAATTGGAGCGGCACCAAAGGTCGATGGCTCATACTCATAAACGCAGACCGGATTTCCACTGGAACCCATTGCTCACCCCGTGATACGATACCGTTGAATTCAAGGAGGATCACCCATGCCAATTCCTGATTTCCAGACAATCATGCTCCCATTGCTTCGCGACTGCGGTGATGGAAAAGAGCACTCCATCGGCGAAACAATTCACAGACTGGCCGAATATTTCAAGCGGAAGCAGAATCGATGCCGGAAAAGCGATCGGCCGCAGTGGCGATGGTGGAATCGATGGTGTGATCAAGGAAGACAAGCTGGGGCTCGATATTATCTTCATCCAGGCCAAACGATGGGAAAACACAATCGGACGGCCGGAAATTCAGAAGTTTGTCGGAGCACTCACCGGGCAACGGGCGAAGAAAGGACTTTTCATAACAACGTCCGATTTCTCACGGGAAGCTCTGGACTATGTGTCTCGGATCGACATGAAAATAGCGCTCATCGATGGTGATACACTGGCTCAGATCATGATTGATCACGATGTCGGTGTTTCTGTGATCAATCGGTATGAAATCAAAAAAATAGACACCGATTACTTTGCGGAAGAATAACAATGACAAAACCATTTCAGGTCACCAGTCGGATCAGAAGCTTCGCATTTGCGTTCAACGGTCTCTGGATTATGCTGAAGTCCCAGCACAATGCCTGGATTCATGCTGCAGCTTCTGTTGTTGTAATCAGCGCCGGGTTCTTTCTCGGCATTTCCGCATTCGAATGGTGCTGCCTGGTACTTGCGATCATGGCAGTCTGGACGGCGGAAGCACTCAATACCGCATTCGAGTTTTTAGCGGATGTGGCTTCGCCGGAGTTTCATCCATTGGTGAAGAACGCCAAGGATGTCGCAGCGGGAGCCGTGCTGATTTCTGCCATCGGAGCAGCCATCATTGGTCTGCTTGTCTTGGGATCACATTTGTGCACTGATCACTTCTTATAAACCTCAATGTGAAACCGGTACGATGATAGTACGATTTATTTTAAGCACATGATCAACAGATCTGATCATGGTATAATAAAATGGAGTTGATAGAATCAACCATCAATGGAAGATCCAAGAATGATGGCAATATTTAAAAATTGAATTCAGAAGGGAAAAGATGAGTTTGAGTATGAAGGATGATATGAAATTTAGTCGTATCACCTTTGATCAGGAGATTATGGGTGGACGAGTGTGTATCCGTGGAATGCGGATTCCTGTATCGGTGATAGTCGGACAAATCGCTTATGGAGCAAGTTTTGATGAGATACTCGACGATTACCCCGACCTGGAACCAGAAGACATTCAACAGGCTCTTCGATATGCTGCATGGCCTACTCAAGAGCAAATCGTGATGTATTCGTGAAAATGCGTTTCTTGGCTGATATGGGTGTCTCCAATCGGGTGGTTGAATGGCTTCGGAGCAAAGGACATGATTCGGTGCATCTTCGGGATGAAAAATTGCATCGATTACCGAATGGATTGATTTTTCAGAAAGCGGTCCAAGAGGATCGAATTGTGTTGACATTCGACCTGGATTTCGCCGAAATCACTGCGCTTTCTAAAGGCAACCGATGTCATCGTATTTCGGTTAAGAAACACACGCACTGAAAATGTCATACGACGCCTCGACAAAGTAATGGAGATTTCGTCAGCCCAATCGGAAACACAGGCATTTTTCTGCTGTGGATTCAGCCAGATCGCTCAACCAAATCAAAACATTGATTCATGACCTCGCTTTTTTTTCGAGCACACCGCATCCCTCTTAAAATTTAAAGGATCACTATGATCTCCCACAGGCCATTGCCATGTCACACATCAGACGATCCATCAGACCTATAAAAAAGGGTATCCTCCTCATCGGATTCCTGTTTGGATTGTGGAGCTGCCAATCACCCGATCCACCCAGAAACATCCTCCTGATCACCATCGATACACTCCGCTGGGACGCGGTTGGTGCGTATGGAGCGTTTCATTCCCATACACCAACGATCGATCGCCTCGCACGGACCGGCAACGCCTACATCACGGCCTACTCCGCCATTCCCACCACGTTTCCCTCCCACGCATCAATGCTCTCCGGTGTCTACCCCGTTCACCATGGACTTCGTGCCAATGCCGGATACCATTTCAAACCCAATCCATGCATCACCATCTCCACATTTCTCCAATCCAATGGCTATGAAACCGCCGCATTTCTCAGCCTCGAAGGTCTCGCCTCCACATCCGGATTGAGCCAGGGATTCGACACCGTCAACGACACCGGATTCAAATGGCAGCGATCCGCATCGGAGACCATCGCCCAGGCGATTCCATGGCTGACAACACCTCGCCAGTCCCCCATATTTGTCTGGATCCACCTGTTCGATCCCCATGCACCGTACACACCACCCGTTCCGTTTGATCAGTTCGGACCGGCACCTCCCGAACGGTTTCTCACCAATATCGACCGGGGGTCCATCCCCTCCATCGTGGGCGATCATCCCAGCACTGATCTCAATCATTACCGATCGATGTATGCCGGCGAAATCGCATCGGTCGATATGCAACTTCAGCGGCTCTTCTGCCACCCGGAACTCCAGAACACCCTTCACGAGAGCTTGATCGTGCTCACCTCCGATCACGGTGAATGTTTCGGAGAACAGGATTTATTTTTTGACCACTCCTGGCGTCTATCTGAATCGACCATCCGTGTTCCGCTGATTTTTCATATACCCGGAACGCCAGCCGGCAAGTTGCTTTCGGGAACCGCCCGGTTGGTCGATATCCCGGCAACGCTGCTCAATGTGCTCCGTATCCCCAATAATCTCCTGTTTGACGGTGCCACTCTGTTCGACGGTCACGGATTCATCGAACCCAACGCCAGCATCTCCGTGTCGGAGATCGGACCCAATGAAATCATCCCGGCACATCGGCAACGAACCGGCATCTCCCGCAATAAAAAAGTGGTTCTCTCACCGGTGATGGATCATGTCTGGTGGAGCCGCTCGCCGGTCGAATCCTACGACCTCGACCGGGATCCGGCCGAACACCACCCCCGGCCATTGGATTCCGAACCGGAGTTCGCCGGGATTCTCGATATGGCCCAGATGTTTCTGGCTCTGGATGAACCATCCACCAGACCCGGTGACATTTCCCGGGAGCAGACCGATATGTTGCAGGCACTGGGATATCTGCAGAACGGTCTGTCGGATATCGCTCCCCCCGAAACATCCAGTCCAGCTTCCAGCTCAGAACCGGTGGCGCAGACCCTTCCATGTTCAGCCGCTCCCATCCTGCTATCTCCACCCGACGGCATTCACAGCCGACAACTGCTGCGATTTGATTGGGAAGATGTTCCGGGAGCGGCCGGGTACCGCGTCCGGCTCTCTCCCAGTTACTCCGCCCAG
The DNA here is from genome assembly GCA_964512995.1 of uncultured bacterium. Classification (GTDB taxonomy): domain Bacteria; phylum CSSED10-310; class CSSED10-310; order CSSED10-310; family CSSED10-310; genus CAZELM01. The sequence goes on along the minus strand of CAZELM010000009.1, from coordinate 68,123 downwards.
GACCATCCTGCGGAGTTTGACACCGTGCTAAGTGATCTCGACGCACTGCTCCCCGAAGATAAGTGGAGCCGGATCGATCCGGGTATCTACGAATGGTCGGTCGCCGCCGTCTTTCCCGACGAGAACACCACTCCGTTTTCCGTTCCGAGACGATTCCATCGTGCGGTTACTCCCCCGATCGATCCGCCCATCCGGCTGCCGTTGTGGATTGAAGCCGAAGACCTGCCGAGGAACACCGGCAGAGTTCAGACGAATCCGCTTGCATCCCGTGGGGAGACGGTGGTCGCAGCTCCTGGCGATGAACGGAATTACCTGATTTTCGGACCTTACCTGTCCCTGCCGACGGGAGAATATACGTGCCGATTCCGGATCAGAACCCATCGGACGGACAGCGGACAAATCGCATGGATCGATATCGTGCAGAACAGGGGAGACGTGATACTTCATCCAGGAGTTTCCATATCCGGAGACTCCTCCCAAAGCGCAGATCCCGGATTCGCAGATTATCATCTGAATTTTTCCAGTGATGGCGAAGACGGGCTGGAGTTCCGCGTGTACTATTCTGGAAATGGGACGATCGAAGTGGATGGCATCGAGATCGATCAAGCCCGCTCTGGAGGAACGAATCATGACTGACACGCTTCGCCGGCATCTGATGCGTCTGCTCGAATCAGAACAATCCCGGTATCCGCTCGCTCACTTGCAGGACTATTATAAACTCGTGTATCAATCGGTGTTCGGGATGGAGCATCTTGTTGCAGACGATCGCTCATTCCGGAGATATCTGAAAGAGGAATATGACGCGATTGCCCCGGATGGGTCACTCCCGCTATTCTATCCCATTACGCTGATCGATCCCATCGGCCGGCTGCACCTGAAACGATGCAAATCAGCAGGAATCCCCCCGGATCGCATTTCGGAAATCTGCCTGCGAAGCTGTCATGAACAACGCAGGGATCCGGAGATCGATTTCCCCCGGGTGATCAGCATTTTCTGCGATTTGTTGGGAAACAGCCCATTCTGGTTTGATACTCATACGATTTCCGAATTTTTGCGTCACCTTCAAGTGATGCGATTCCCGGCTGTCCATCATTCGGATGAGTACCGGGAGGCGTATGATCCCCATTACCGGCTGATATCTCCGAAATACGTCGACATTCTGGCGGAGTTTATCATGACGGGTTGACTTGCGATCCGGACAGACAATAAGGTAACGACTGATCAGGTAAGGGAATATCCTTGACCATAACTATCGAAATTTTTTAAAGGAGGCATGAAATGGGTGTTCTTTCTGAACTGAATCCAAAACACGTCTGGAAACATTTTGAAAATATGTGCAACATTCCGCATCCGTCACTCCATGAGGAGCAGATTGCGGCGTATGTCATAGAAGAAGCGGAGAAACTGGGGTTTGCCGTACGCCGGGATGAGGTGGGAAATGTGCTGGTTACCGTTCCCGCAACTCCCGGTCATGAACATGCACCGATCGTCGTCCTGCAGGGTCATCTGGATATGGTTCCCGTGGCCGCCCCCGGCGTGACACATGATTTCACCAAAGATCCGATTCAACCTTACATCGACGGCGATTTTGTTCGCGCTCGTGGAACGACTCTGGGAGCGGACAATGGGATCGGCGGAGCGATCATGCTGGGGATCATGGAAGACAAATCCCTGGAACATGGCCCACTGGAGTTGCTTTTTACGGTCAACGAAGAATCAGGGATGGACGGCGCACACGGGCTCAAAGCCGATTTCGTCAAAGGCCGGATGCTGATCAATCTGGATACCGAAGAATTCGGGCAATATTACATCTCCTGTGCGGGTGGGGGAGATTCCATTATCAAGCTGCCGTTGCAGCGGGAGACCGGACCGGTATCAGGTACGGTGCTGACAATAAAAGCCGGTGGACTTAAAGGGGGTCATTCCGGAGTGGACATTAATCTTGGACGGGGTTCCGGCAACAAGATCATGGCTCGATGCCTGGCAGCAGGCTGGGATGTGACGTCGTTCCGATTGGTCGCTCTGGAAGGCGGTAACAAACGGAATTCGATCGCGGATGCTGCAAAAGCAACCGTCATTGTCCCGCAGGAAAAGCTGGCGGCATTCCAGGCTTCATTGGCGAATATTGCCGACCTGATCAGTGCTGAACTGGCGAAGACCGATCCGGGATTCACGTTCGAGATCACTCAGGAGAATACCACGACAGGGAGTTTAAAACCGGTCACCATCCCGGATTCCGGTAAAATCATCAATCTGTTGATGGCATTACCCCATGGTGTGATCGCGATGAGTCCGGAAGTGCCGGGCTTGGTGGAAACATCGACCAATGTCGGCGTGATGAGCACGGAGGAAGACCTCTTCAAAACAACATTGTTGACGCGGTCGGCAGTGACCTCCCAGTTGATGGCCGTCAAGAGACAGATTCGGGCGGTTGCCGATCTGGTTGGGGCGGATGTGGAAGAACCCCGCGGATACCCGGGATGGAAACCGGACATGAACTCACCGCTGCTGAAAACGGCCATGAAGGTGTTTGAAGATATGCATCATCGGGTACCGGAAGTGAAAGCCATTCATGCGGGGCTCGAGTGTGGATTGTTCAGCGAGAAATTACCCGGCGTGGATATGCTTTCCATAGGACCGGAGATGCACAATGTCCACTCCCCAGCCGAAGAACTGAACCATCCATCCGTGCCGAAAACGTACGAGTTGCTCACAGCGATTTTGAAAGCATTGGTTTAAATATTGTCGTTCTGTATTTTGACCTCACCCCGAATCCCTCTCCATGAATGGAGAGGGGCATATATGGATGTTCCTTTTTTACCCTCTCCCAGCACAGCGGCAGGGAGAGGGTCTCCGGCTCATCCAGCAGGGACCAATCCGTCACAACACGGCCGGCGAGTGAGGGAAACATGTCAATGCCACTGTTTCGCGGATGTGAGAACGGTTCGCAATGACGGCGAAGGGATGAGAGTCTCACTTTCGTGGGAATGATGATCAGGATAGATTGAGGCAGAGAAATCCGACAAGCTTTTGAAAGCCGTCAAAGGTTCGATGAACCAAATGTTTTGATTTTTTCGAGTTGTGTACGGCAGTGCTGCCTGGCATCGGGATCCTGTGTCAGTCCGCGAGCGAGCGAGTATGCTTGCCGAGCCTGTACCAATCGCTCTTCTTCGGATTTCCCGCTTTTTTCCAGAGCATCCAGACACAGATCGCCCAAGCGAATCCAGCGCTGAGCATCATACGGCCAAAGCAAGAGATACGCCCGGTATAACTCAATTAAAAATGCCGGCTCATCTGCATCCGTCAATGCCTCCAGCCGGTTCACTGACATGGAGGCGATGTCGCCATCTTTTGATTTGATCGCATAGCCGAATGAATTTTTTGCATCTTCGATCAACCCGGATTCCTGCTGAATGATTCCCAGCGCATACCACTCCCTGCCCTTGAGCCGCTTCTGTTTCGATCCGATGTATTGTTGCGCCTGCAGAGAGTCTCCCGTTTTCCAGGCTGCAATACCTGCCATTGTTTCGATGCTGTCCAGTAATACTCTCGTTTCATGGTCTGAAATATCAATATTGAGTGTTTTGATATCCTGGTACAGATCACGCATCTCGGAAAATTTGCCGTTATTCAGAAGCATGCTGGAGAATCCAGCGAGAAGATCCCAATTTGCGAAATAGGATCTATGGATAATGGATTTGATCATTGGGATAAGTTTGTCGATTTGTGAAGGCAGATCCACCATCGATCTCATGGAAGGGAAGGAGAGGTCAACCTCGATCAATGCCGGAATATTCAGGGGGTTTGTTTGAATGGCATTTCTGAGACAATCTGTTTTATCCAGATTATTCGTTGATTCCATAGCCTGCTGGTAATACCAGGCGGATTCTGCTGGAGGCGTGTCAAATCGAGAGCGTATCGCCGCTGTCCGCTCCTTTTCTTCCGCATCCAAAATAACTGCTCCGGTATAGTTGGTGTAACTCCAGATTTCAAAAAACTCCATCATGGGATGATCAACCCACACGTCCCACGTCGCGGTATCGAAGACAATGAGCGTATTGAGCCGGTCATCATACCCGAAAACCGCCAGGACATGTCCCGGAAGATATGCAATAAATGGAACACCCTGATCGATGATGAATCTGATGTCATCCATCGTCATGAACGGTATGAAAAGATGCTCCAAACCATTCTTACAGCAGAAATGTACAATATCGGTCAATCGGGTTCCAGCCAGATGCAAGGCGATATCCTCACCGATATCGGATACTGTCATGGTTTTCCCCCAGAAGTTAAAAATCAGTGCCAGAGTATTCGGAGCACAGTAAGCGGATTGATACTCCATGTCATTCTCGACTCCCGGCAAAACCACACGTTCCCCAAGCCGGGTTTCTGACAGCCGATCCATGAATATGTTGGCATCTTTGACCAGTTGATGATTGGCATCATGGAGCGTCTGAAGCATCTTGAATGATGTGATGGCTTTATCGATATTGCCTTTTTTATAATTGATCAATCCGATCCGGTGTTGAAGATAAGAGATTATATACGGATTGGATCGCCTGACCAGACTTCTCCCATACCAGGTCAATGCCTGATTGGGTCGACCATTCCGCTCAAATGACTTACCCACCGCACATTCGATCCATGGTGTCAATCCGAACAGGATGATCATGGACATGGCGGCTGCGATGCACGTTCCGGTTACCGAACGGAATCTCCGCCATAGTGGTTCCTGTCCCCATGCCAGTTCCAGAACAATAAAAGGAAGCGCTATGCTGAAAAATAACCCCGCCAACAGGCCGTAAAGACCGGCAATGGAAAACGGCGCGTCAACACCATAGAGCTGTGCGATCAGGATTTCAATCATCCAATTTGCCAGCAGCATTTTCAGAAAAAGCCCATACATCCAGGCAATCACGGCCTTTAAAAAATCATGGGATGAGACCAGCCGACCGATTCGAAATGACACAATTAAGAACACCACACCCCAGATGCTCGTGAGAAATGCACTCAGTATCGACTTGGCGAGATAATCCGTATTCTGCATGAAAATCGGGTGATGAATCAGTATCGGCTTGAATATCACATGCAATGCGATGTGGCAGAACAGATCGATGGGTATCATGACAGCAAACAGAACCGGAATCGCCAGAAGACTGCGTCGTGCCCATCCATCCGCCGGCTCGGGTCTGGGATGATTCAGATTTAAAAAATGGACAGAAATGGCGAGAATCATTGCGCTGAAAACAAGAAAACCTGCCCAAATCCCGGAACTCACTTTCCAGTTGACCGGAATCAGAAACAAAGCAATGAACAAACCCATGGTTATGCCAATAGAAAAGCTCCGGAAAAGAATCGCTTTCCGGCGGTTTCCAGAACCGTGCAGTTCTGTTCCCAGAATCCATCCTGCAGAAATCGGCGTCCCGAAAAATGCGGTGAAAAATATTTTCGTGGCTGTTACTCGTTTCATCATTCAACTCCTGACTTATGAAAATAATCGATCATGATATCAATACCGGGAACACGTTTCGTTTGATTCATGATCTGGAGTTGTTCTTTATATCTGGCCAGGTAAACCGGATTCTTTCCATCCAGTTCAACCGTCCGATGCCACCACGTCAACCGGTCTTGGTCGTTGTCTGCCAAAATCGCCCGAGCAGCCGTGTATGGTGCACAAAACCCACGATACCGGATCAGATCCGGAGCATCATACGGATCGGAAAGGAATAATCCGCACATATCGATATAGTGTTGAAGCGACTTCATGCCCGACTCCGAAATGACAGGCACTGATGTGATTGCCTTCAATACATGGTAGATTGCGCCATAGGAGTAATGATTCTGGATGGCATATAATTCAGCGGCTTTCAATGTTTCCGTTTCATCTCCAAACCAACTCGCCACCAACAGATAAGAATCCAGAAATGTATTCGACAGAAGATTCAACGTAAAAAGCCGATTGAAAATCTGAAAGTATTGCTTCTTCGTAAATTGAAAATTCTCCGGCGTATACGTGATGATGAAATGGAGTGACCACACATCCAAAGTTTCAATATCCAAATCCGAAGCGACTTTGCCCGAATCGATATCGGCTGCCGGTGTATCCAGTGCGATTGGCCACTCCTGTTGGATAAACGCATCTGCCAGTGCACGGAGCGAACAAGCCCAGGGTTCGGTTGAGTGTTCATCCAAAATGTCATTACATTTCGTCAGTTGCCCATTCATCAGGGAGTAGCGCGCCAGACACATATCCACAATGGAATCCCGATCCAACGAATGAATCTGATCCAGGAGCACCGGGCGATCCCGGCGTTGAAAAATGATCGCCCAATTGTTGTTCAGACGAAGCCGATCCAGAAATTGAGGGAAATATTCCAGATGAATGATCTCCTGCAAGATCTCTTCGGTATCCTGATACAAGTCTGCTTCCGAACCATCGATCAGGGCATTAACATCTTCTTTACTCATGGGTCGGATTCGTTCCCTGTCGAATCCACTGTAATCGAACATGATGACGGATTCGCTGTTCGGCTCCCATCCAACAACCAGAATCCAGTGCTGATTGGAAATATCAAATGACATGACCGGAAATCCCTGCGTGATTGCATCAGGGATATCCTCACCCGGAATAAAAACAGGTTCCAGATCAAAAACGTCAGCCGCAGGCAGAATATCAGCTTCCATTTTCATTTTGGGAAGTTCGATGTTGCCGATCACCGGAGACATATCCTTTAACGTGAATTTCAACTGCGTTTCGTTCAATTCTGGACAGGTATGCTTGACGGCAGTCAGAAATGAACACCAGGCATCGTCCAGATAGGATTCGGGACGGATCGGTGTCAGTGTCGTGATTACCGGTTTGGAAAAAATGGATGGGATGGACTTCATGGAGCGGATACCACTCAGAAATGGAGATACCGGGAAAGTTGCCGGCAGGTCATCGGCATACTGACGAATGGTCTGAAAGTGTCCGGGAACATCGGACATCACTGCACATAATGCCCATGACTCCAATATCGAATCCACGAACGGATTCCATGTCGATTGCCTCATCATCTGACTGAAATGACGGGAGGCCCCCCCCCAGTCCTGTGCACCTACCGCCTTTTCACCCGTTTTTTTATGCAAATTCAATGGTAACATCGTGTTCAACATAAATAGCTGGAACATGAATCCAGCAAATATAAGTATCGTGAGGAAAGACCGGAAGAAAAAATGCGGCACACTTCGGCTCATGACGAGAAATAAAAATATCCCGACACATACAGCAAAAAAGGCAAGAGACGATACACAGAATCCCATGTTGATTCCAGGAATAAACGAAACATCTATATTCCAGGAAAGTTTACCGATTTTTAACAGGTGTTTGGTGATCGTGGAGAACGAAAAAAAGCTGATAAGATATGAAAACATCATGACCGGCAACGCGAGAAAAAAACCGAATGGTGATGGTTTCATATTCCAGCTTCTGACTTTTGAAAAAATCATCCCGAAGAGCATTCCGGCCGGGAGAAAGATCACCAGCAGAATCAAAAGGATCGAGGAGTAAAACGTTGGTTTTAAAAGAATCTGAAAACCCCATCGAGTTGAAAACATGGCCATAAAAACGGAAATGGGTGTGAATGCAATTATGGTATATAATGACCAGGCCAATATGTCATGGATGTAGGAAACATCGGATGCATTCGCTTGATGAAAAGACCTTGATGGAGAAAGTGTGTACAGCAATATTGCGCAGGATATGTTGGTCAATCCTATCAGGATCAATGAAACCCACCATGGAACGGGCAGATAATACATAATGAGAACTTCAATGATGGTTCCCATCAGCCCGACAGCGATTGCATGAAACCATTGCGCTTTTCGCTTCTGTTCCAGTGATTCGATGGAGACCGGTATCATGAACACAAATGGGGTGATAAGCAGAGACAAAACGCTTCCGAACGCAACCTTCCACAGTGCATACCTGGATTTCATCGGATAAAAACCTCTGAGATTGACCATTTTCTATGCCACCGGGAAACAATCTTAATCCGGCAAGATCAAATTTACAAATGAATAAAATATCATACACGGATGATGGCATTTGCAATCTATAGGAAGAAAGAGATACCCTTTCACTCTCTCATGAGAAAAGAGGATCTGTTCGGGATTTTTCGGCAAATACCTTATTTATAGCTGCGATTCCAGGATGATCCAGAATGAAATCCCAAGCCATTGGGAAACCATCTCTATTAATTCGAAATATTTCTGGATTTGTTATGTCTATACCACGTTTAGACATCCATTAAGGTGAGAATCACCTGATTTCAGCATCAATATGTCAACTCAAGGGGAATCTTTGCCTGCTTTGTGTTCAGTTTTATCTTCTCGAAACATTGACACTACTTCCACATTCTTGATCTTCTCGAAATGGAAGTTACTCTTTTATGGATCCAAAATGATACACCTCAGCCACATGAGATCATGTCTCAGAAACATCAGCTCCTTCACTGAGACCGCCCATGCCATCCACAACAACCCGATCCGTTCGCTTCAGACCATCAGTGATCATCACATATCCATCCAATGCCGGGCCCTCCGTGATAACCCGTTGATACGCTTTACCGTTTTCAACTACCCAGACTTTGGACCGCCCTTCATCCCGGATCACCGCATATCTGGAAATGGCGATCTGGTTTTTCTGTTCGGGCAGTGGAATCGTAACCGTACAGAACAATCCGGATTGCAGCGACAAATCGGGATTGGGGACTTCGACTTTAACTAAAAACGTACGGGACGCTGACTCGATGCGGGGATTGACAGCGCGGATTTCACCGGAGCGTTCCTCGTTCCGTGACGAAATTTTTACAATGACAGGTATCCCGGACGCAATCTGACCAGCATACCGCTCCGGGATCTCAATCTCCGCATTAAGAACAGACAGATCCATCATATCCAGAACTTCCCCACCTTGTCCGACATAGCCTCCCAGATCGACATAACGCCCAGTAACCACGCCATCGTACGGCGCAACAATGGTGGTATCCTTAACAGCCTGAGAAGCAGTATCCCGGACAGCCTGCGCCTGCTGGAAAGCGGCGAGTGCCTGTTCATAGCCGGTAACCGATTGGTCCCGCATTTGTTCGGTGGCAAACCCCTCCCCGAACAAGTTGGTCATCCGCGCTTTTTCCCGTTCGCGATCTTTCAAGACCACCCGAGCCTGCTGCAGGTTCGCTTCAGCCTGTTTCAATGCCAGTTCATAATGCACTCTCCGGATCTGCACGAGGACATCTCCTTTTTTAACATTCGAACCGATTTCGGCGGGGAGCATTTCGATTTCACCACCCACCTGCACTTTGAGTTGAGTCTGAATGTGTGCCATCAGAGAGCCGGTTGTCTCGTAAACCGGATTGAAATCACGAATCTGGACTTCTTCAGTTTTCACAGTATTGACCATCGACCTGGTTTCGGGTTCCTGACTTTCCACTGCCACATTCTGACTACAAGCCACGAATGATAGAGCAGTAATGATGATGCTGATAAAAATACTGTTTTTGATCACACACTTCATTGTTTATTCTCCTGTGATACAACCATCTCATGCTTACCGAAAAGGGCACGAATGGCATAAATCAATCGAATGAAACGTTCGGACAGATCCTCATTGACGAGATAAATCACCGGGATGATTAAGAGAGTCAGAAGAGTGGATGTTGTGATACCACCGATGACTGCTATGGCCATGGGTGCCCGCATCTCTCCGCCTTCACTCAAAGCCAATGCTACCGGAACAACGCCGATGGCAGTCGAGGCTGCCGTCATCAGAATGGGACGCAAGCGCAACTGGCCAGCCTGAAGAATCGCATCGACTTTGGAGACTCCCAGTTCTCTGGCCTGATTGGCAAAATCAACCAGCAATATTCCATTCTTTGTCACAATTCCCATCAGCATGATGATTCCGATAAATGAGAAAATATTGAGTGTTTCGCCGGTCAGCAACAGAGCGCCAAACACTCCGATCATTGTCAATGGCAGCGAGATCATGATCGTGAATGGATGGATGAATGATTCGAATTGAATGGCCAGAACCATGTAGATAACCAGAATCGAAAGGAGCAGCGCTTCGGTCAGATACTGGAAAGACTCCAGAAAAATCTTACTCATACCACTGGGCTGAATATTCCACTTCCCATCTTTGGGCAACAACCGGTCTGCGATTTCTTCGATGGTCGTGATCGCTTCTCCGGCCTGAATTCCCTTAAGATTGGATAACAACGTTACAGCCAGTCGCCGATTGTACCGGTTTACCGCATTCGGACCCCGGCTGACTTCATACGTGATCAGATTCGGTGCTTTGATCAATTCGCCGCGTCGATTTCTGATGCTTATTTTTTCCAGATCGGATGGTGTTTTCCGAAATTCCGGCAATGCACGAACCCCGATATCATATCGATAACCACCTTCCTTATACTTCGCAATCGAAATACCGCCGAACAGCGCATAGATTTCGTTGGAGATGGAGCGGACATCCACTCCCAGATCATCCGCCAGATGCCGGTTGACATGCACCTTGATATCCGGTTTGTTCAATCGGATATCCGTATCCACATCGATAAAGCGGGGGTCCATTTTAAGTGTATGGACAATATTCGACGAAACCTGATCCAACTGCTCCACACCGGGTCCCTGGATGATGAATTCGACATCCGCTCCACGGCCACCGGCCATTTCGTTAACCTGTCCAACGGAAAATATCATATCCGTATACTTCGAATATGCGTCACGGACCTGTTGCATGAGATCGTTCTGGCTGAGCGTCCGTGCTTTTTTGGGCACCAGATTGACAATGATGTTCCCCTTGTTCACCATGCCGCCGCTGCTGGAACCGATCGACGTCATGAAGTTTTCGACCTCCGGCATGACCTCCAGCACTTTTTCCATATCCAGGACCCGTTCTCCGGTCTGTTTCAATGATGTTCCGGTTGGCATCTCCAGGCTGATATTGAAACGACTCTCATCCGCGGATGTCATGAACTCCTTGCCAATAAAAGGCAATATGGCAAAAGCGGAGATAAAAAACAGGATAGCCAGCGCGACCATCAACACCCGGTGATGAACGGCATACCTGAGTATTCCGGAATAAAATCGCTCCATTCCGGTAAAAAAATTCTCGAAAAAATTATAAAACCGGCCGTGTGATTTTTGATGACGGACCAGCCGGGAACACATGAACGGTGTCAATGTCAATGATACCAATGCCGATATGACCACTGTCAAAGCGACGGTCAGACCGAACTGGAAGAAAAACCGGCCAATGACCCCTTTCATAAAGGCAACGGGAATGAAGACGGCCGCAATCGATGATGTGGATGCAATAACCGCCAGTGTAACCTCCGATGCACCGATACTGGAGGCTTCTTTTCGATTTTTGCCGTTCTCGACATGTCTGAAGATATTCTCGAGAACGACGATGGTATCATCGATCACCAGCCCGACTGCCAGAGACATCGCCAGCATCGTAAGATTGTTCACCGTGAAATCCATGGCATTCATGGCGATGAATCCCCCGATCAGCGAGATCGGTATCGACAGAATGCTGATGAACGTGATCCGGATTTCCCGCAGAAAGATATACATGATGATCGCAGTCAGTATGATACCGAAAATGATATCTTCCTGAACGCCATCCATCGATTGCTCGATAAATTTGGTCGTATCATAGGCAACCTCGATCGTCGTGTTCGGTGGAGCGTATTTCTGAAGTTCAGTCAGTTGCGTTCTGATGCTCCGGGCAACTGCGATCGAGTTAGCACCAGACTGCTTCCGGATACCCAGACCAATAGTCGGTTTACCATTGTATTTGGCGATACTGCGCAGATCTTCCGAAGAGTCATCGATGCGCGCCACATCTTTCAGATACGTGACTGCGCCATCATGCTCAGTGATAACGAGATTGGAAAATGCGTCAACGGAATCAAACTCTCCCTGAACTTTGATCGTGTATTCCTGAGCGTCAGTTTCGATCCGGCCACCGGGAAGTTCGATGTGCTTGAGCTGAATCGCGGCCATAATATCCTGAGCGGTGAGATTGCGAGCCTGCATGCGGTCCGGATCGAGCCAAACCCGGATCTCCCGCTCCCGCAATCCACTCACCTCGATGTTACCGACTCCCATGACAGATTGAAGGCGTTCCTTGACGAATTTTTCGGCAAATTCCGCCAGAGTCCGATAATTCCCGGTACTCGACACCGATACCCACATCACGGGCATGGAACCCAGATCGAATTTATCAACGAGTGGTTCATCAATATCACTTGGCAATTCTGTTTTTGCCAGATTGACCTTATCCCGAACCTCATTGGCGGCGACATCGACATCTTTCGACAACTCGAACTCCGCAACGATCTGTGAAAAACCCTCGTAACTTTGAGATTGCAATGTCCGAAGACCACTGATCGTATTGATCTGCTGTTCCAGTACATCCGTCACATCCTGATCCATGACTTCCGGGCTCGCACCGAGTAACGTTGTCTGAACCGTAACGATGGGGAAGTCCACCTCCGGCATGAGATCCATACCCATATGTCTGAAACCCAGCCATCCAAATATGATGATGGCGGCCATGATGGTCAGCGTCGTGACGGGACGCCGGATCGATATATCAGATAGCCACATATCACTGTTCTCCTGTTTTCGGATCGGGTATGGGAGCCGCCCCGTTGGTTTGATCGACCGGTAAAGCAGGCAACAGCCCGATGGCTCGCTGAAGCTCCAATCGAGCCATCTGATGGTTGAAAAGGCTGTTCCAATACAGAAGCCTTGCCTGATGGAGCGCTGCCCGGGCTTCCATCACCGACACCTGATCCAAAGTTCCTTCGCGATACCCAACTTCCGCCAGCCGCAGCCCTTCATTGGCCTGATCAACAGTCAGTTCCTGTGCTTTGACGAACTGATCCGCATCCTGCAATGCACTGAGCGCGCTCCTTACCTCGAACACAACCTGCTCCCGGACATCCATCCGGCTGATGGACTGCTGATTCAGACGGGCTTTCTCCTGAACGATTCTGCCCGTACGATTCATGGTGAAGATATCGAACCGGACCGTGAGACCCGCCTGCCAGGCCGTGCCCCACTCATTAATGGAAGCGGATTGCGACTCCGGTTTGGATACATTGAAATTGTAATACGCATCGACACTCGGCCAGTAAGCACTGCGGGCATTAGCCAATGATTCACGCTGTAAACGGACTTTCAGATCCGAACCGGAGATATCCGCGCGGTGTGCCATTGCTCTTTCCAGTGCCTCGTTCTCAGTTATCTCTGAAGATGTGTACTCCAGAACATCCATCAACTGGATCGTGCTGTCCTGAGATACTCCCATTGTCTTCAGTAACTGATGCCGAGCCTGATGCATTTGATTCATATAAGCGATCGATTGCGCATTGGCATTGGATCGCTCTACTTCAGCCCGAAGCACATTGAACTCCGATGCAACACCGTATTTCCGCCGCGCTTCGACATCCTTCAGATGCTGCTCAGCCAACGATTGAAACTCCTTCTGAACTTCATGCTGCTTTTCGGCCAGAACGACCTGATAGTAGGCTCGAGTTGCCTGATACACTACATTCTGAACGGCATTCCGGATGTTCTCATCCGCCAACTCCCGATAAATTTTTGCAGCGCTCACACCCGCCTTGATCGCTCCCCCATGATAAACCGGCTGGACAATTTTCAGGTTGGAGGAGTAATTGTCCAAAGAACCCATTGAGATAACCTGATCGTCTATCTGGAAGCTGCTGACATCATCCAATCGGGTATAGGAGCCGTCCACACTGATATGGGGGAATGCGTACCCATACGCTTCCCAGATTTGCCCTTTGGCCACTTCTTTTTCCTGCATCACGGTCTGGAGAGCACGATTGTAGTTCAGCGTCAGCTTCACTGTATCTTCCAGAGATAACTCCCCAGTGATCACTGTCTGTGAGTCCGGATTCTGAGCGGAAGTTGATGGAGTCCACTGTCCCAAACTCCACAGAAACAACACGATGAGGTGCATAAAAAATCCGTGCAAATAGTGTTTCATCCTGTTTTTGCCTCCCGGGCAATTCCATAGAGGAATATATCGGTAAACAAATGACCGTCTTCCTCAAATGGACTCTGATCACCGCTCAAAATACGAAAATTGATCAGTGCGATATTGGATTCGATAAACATCGTGGCGAATTTTCGGGTGTTGACTTCCTTGAAGCAGCCGGTTCGAATGCCACGCTCGATCACATGAGCCACCTGATCGACCAGCCGCTGATACTCCATGTCCTGATACCGATCGCATTCCCCATGATATTTCAGTCGTTCGGAATGAACAAACCGGAAAAAGTCTTTATTTTCCTCGAAATAATTCAGATGACGCAAGGTGATCAATTGAAGAATCCGTGGAGGGGACAGGTCACTGGTCAGAATCGATTCGACTTCATCCATGATCGGCGCTACACCGGCTCGCCACACAGAGTCCAACAGATCGTTTTTATCATTGAAATACAGATATAATGTGGCTTTGGCAACTCCCGCTTCCTGCGCGACTTTGGCCATGGTCAATCCCTGAAATCCTTCTCGGGTGATCACTCGGACAGTCGCATTCACGATGCCTTGCTGTTTGATGGCATCCCACTTGGCTTTACGTTCTTCTCGTGAATCATTCATCGGCAACTCCTGATAATAAAACTCATCGGTCTTAATAATGACCAGTGAGTCATTAATCATACTCACCGGTTTTTGTCAACACCTACGATATGAGCAGGAAAATGGCAGGGGAGAGGAACAGAGAATCGTCATCCCATAATGAATAGTAGTGTTAATCTTAAAACTCATTGCACAGATCTCTGTTTTGAGATACATTTTTTTTAACAAAAGAGAAGCTGCCGCAAAAGATAATGGACCTTTTCAGCAGAAAAATTGCATAATGGATAACAATCAATGGTCGTGAAATGGCAAAAAAATTGGAGAGGAAAACGCATGGATCTAGAAGAACGCTCCCGCTTGAGAAAGAAAAAAATGGTTGCTCACTGCACCGAAGATCACGATGATGCGGAACTTTGGGACTTAATGTTCTGGCAGTCACTTTCACCCGAAGACCGCTTATCAGCGCTGGTTCACATTCACAAGGATGTACAAACGGTCAATAACGCCAAGAAAAGGACGCTGCATGGAAACAATTCAAGACTTTGAGGATCTCTTAACCTTGTTCTTCCAACATAAAGTACGTTATCTCATCATTGGCGGTCTGGCTTTCATCTATCATGCGAAACCCCGATATACGAAGGATATGGATTTATGGATCGATCCCGAAGAAAAAAATGTCTCCAAAGCCAATCTGGCGCTGTTGGAGTTCGGCAGCCCCTTATTACTGGATCACACAAAACCAAGAGAAATCACACAACTTGGAATCGCACCGAACCGAATAGATCTTTTCCTTGACGCCGAACCCCTTTCTTTTTCAACTGCATGGGAATCCAGAATCGTAGGACACTACGGCGAAAGCCCTGCGAACTGGATCGATATCGACAGCTTGATCTGTATCAAGCAGAACATTAATAAACCCAAACATCAGGAAGATGCCCGAATTCTAAAAAAAGTCAAAGAGCTGGCAGTGAAAAAGAAAAAAGATACTCAGTAATTATCATTCCGGTACCCACGATATTCCATTTCAAAAAAAAATCGCTCCGTTGTAACATTCCCGGACGGACCAGGGTTACACATCACAGAGAGAGGGTAAAGGGTAATATGAATTTTGGTGATGAGGAATTGATGGTGATGTTTGCTGCGGGAGTCACGGCAGCGTTCGACATGCTCTACGAACGATACCGCCATCGCATTTATCGATTCGCCCTGAACTGCCTCCGCAATCAACCGGATGCCGAAGATGTAGTGCAGGAGGTTTTCATCCGGCTCATTCGGCACGCGCCCCGATATCAGCCCATGGGACGGTTTCAATCCTGGATTTTTCAGATCGCAGTCAACCGCATCAGAACCCATATCGGCCGTCGTGGATTGGCGGATGATAGCCTTAAGCCTTCCGATGAATCCAATATGCCGGCCTCGCTCATCGATGTCCGGCATCCTGAACGGAGGTTGATGGCTGGCGAGTTGATCGAGATGGCATGTCAGCGGCTTTCATCGAATCAGCGGATGATCCTCCTGCTGAAGGAAGTTGAGGGGATGGACAGTGAGCGCATCGGTCAGACATTGAATCTGACAGCGGAAAATGTCCGAATTCAACTTCATCGGGCACGCAGGCAAATGATTCAATTCCTGTCGGAGAAAGGAGTGTCTCTCACATGAATACCAACGCCCATGAACATCCGTGTTCTCAATTTGATGCATACTGGGACGATGCACTGGATTCCGGTGAACGGCAAGCCTTCGAAGTCCATCTCGCGGACTGTCCGGATTGTCAGAAAAAGCAGCAGACGGCTCAGTCGTTGAAGAAGAATCTCCAGGCTGCATTGAATCAGACACTCCCGGAAACCGCAGATCTTCGAATTCGGAAAGCACTTCGTGATGAACTGACTCCCAAATCCATACCGGATGACATTCTGGATATCGAGGATGCAGCCAGGCTCCTGAAAATATCCGTATCGGAAATCGCCTCATTGCTCGACCAGTTACCCTGCTTGAACATCTCAGGAAAAATCCGTTTCCGCCGGGATCGATTGCTGCAATGGGCAGTGGATCAGGAAGAGGAGCGATCCAGAACCCAAGACATGGATTCACGGCAGGAGTATAAAAAAACCATTCCATTTCCAGGAGGTATCCGATGAAAACCCAGGACATCCGAACGAATGTATCCGACATGTTTATCCGGCTGGGCCGATTGTTAGCCAATGGTGTTTCATTCATGAGAGCCATGGAAACGATCTCTGCTGAATTCAAAGAAACCAGTGACATGTCCGCCATCATCACAACAATGAGTAAATCTATCGAGGATGGTGCTTCCTTCACATCTGCGTTGACACAAATCGGGATATTCGATGAAAACATGTTATCCATCATCGACTATGCAGAAACGAAAGGCATTCTCGATTCCAGCCTGATCGACGTTGGAACCGCATTATCCAAATCCGATAAATACACGATCCGGCCTCTGCCGGCAGAACTGCTCGAAAACGCTCATTCCAGAATGATGTCACAGGGAGATGACCGGATCTCAACCCGTGTCAACGATCTCATCCTCCTGGCGATTCACACGAAAGCCAGTGATATGCACATCGAATCGCACGGGGATTGTGTCCGAGTCCGATTCCGGATCGACGGCGTTCTGCAGACTCAGCCGATCGATCTCACGCCCGAGGAGCACTCGGCGATTGTCAGCCGGATCAAAAAAATGGCTGCATTGGATATCATGGAACGTAGACTGCCTCAGGATGGCCGCATCCTGATCCGGATACCCGATCCAGGCAATCCCGATTCGATGATCACCATGGATCTCCGAATATCGGTTGTTCCTTTTGTGTTCGCCGAAAAAGTGGTGATTCGGTTCCTCGATAAATCCGCATTCCCCCCTCGTCTGGAAGATGTCGGCATTTCCGATCATCATTTAAAAATATTCAGGAGCTGGCTGAATTCCGAATATGGCATGGTTGTAGTGTCGGGTCCGACCGGTTCCGGAAAAACGACCACCCTCTATCTGATGCTCCAGGAACTGGCCGAGAGAGAGAGCATCAATGTTGTCAGCGTGGAAGATCCGGTGGAGTACCATTTGCCAGGCACCCAGCAATTGCAGGTCAATCATTCGATCGGACTGACCATGACGGCAGCCATCCAGTCACTGATGCGTCAGGATCCGGATGTGATCGGGATCGGTGAGATCCGGGAAACCGGCATTGCCAGATTGGCGGCACAAATCGCGCAAAGCGGGCATCTGGTGCTTACCCAAATGCATGCCCATTCAGCGGTAGCGACCATCAAACTGTTATTCGATCTGGGTGTTCCGGGTATTACTCTTCGAGAAATGATTATCGGTGTGATCTCCCAACGGCTGGTCCGAAAATTATGTTCTCGCTGCAAAGAACGAATGGTTCCTGAAGAAATCGCATCTCTGGATACTGAGGAGCCGCCAACCCAATTGTACCGGTCGGTAGGATGCTCCCATTGCCACAACACGGGATTTCAGGGTCGCGCGATCATCATGGAGATGCTCAGGCCGCAGGATGCATTCTGGAAACAACTGGAATCCGGAGGAACAGTTGCAGATCTGACTGCCGCATTGCCATCTGACTTCCGTTCGCTGCGCCAGGATGGGTTTCGACTGGCATTGAATGGCATTACTTCGATCGGTGAAATCAATCGCGTCATTTCAGTCTGATAACAATCGATGATAACGTGATATAATCGAGACAGCAGTATCATGAATCCATTTCCAACAAACCGTTGTATAAAAAAGGAAACTTGAGATGGACACACACTTACCCCATCTCGATAAGAGCAAATTGATCATAAAACCATTGGGTGATGACCGTGATATCAAAGAATACTGGCGATCGAGATCGGTTGCAGAGCGTTTCAATGCGATTGAAGTGGAGAGGAGACTAGTGTATGGAATCCATCGAACTTCATCCAGACTTCAAAGATTTCTTGAGATTGCTGAACTTACATGCCGTTGAGTATTTATTGGTCGGGGGATATGCGGTTGGTTATTACGGATATCCCCGAGCAACCGGTGATTTGGATATCTGGATTGCAATCGATCCTGTCAATGCCATGAAAGCAATCGCTGCCTTGATCGACTTTGGGATACCCGAAAAGTCACTCTCACATGACTTGTTTCTTGAAAAAGATAAGGTGATTCGAATGGGTGTTCCTCCTGTGCGGATTGAATTGATAACGGGAGCGAGCGGGATACGTTTCGATGAATGTTATCCGAATCGTCAGGTGACGATGATCGATGGTATCCCCACCAACGTGATTTCTCTGGAGGATCTCCGAAAGAATAAATTGGCAGCCGGCCGACATAAAGACTTGGATGATCTCGATCATTTACAATAACTGGAGGAAAACCGACGATGCCGTCTATCATGATCCAAATGATACCGCGGCATCTATTTTCTGTACTTGACTCCTAAATTTGTTTCATATAGCGTCGCCCCCGGTGGTCGGGCAGTCAACCCCGTGTTACCTCCCGCCGGTAACCTAATCATTCATAAAACATCTAATTATCATCTCGAAGAGATGCAGTGCAATGCCAAAATCTGATATGGAAAATGAATAGGGGAGACAATATGAAGGAAATCAAGGTTTTTTATCAACTGAGCATGGTTCTGCCCAGAACGCATAATATTCATGTAAAAATGGCCATTCCGGCAGCCCCGGCCGATGAAATCGAGCTGAAGATGCCGACATGGCTCCCGGGAGCTTACAAGCTGAATGATTTTGCGAAAAACGTGGAAAGTTTTAGAGCACAGACCGCTCAGGAGATATCATTATCCTGGAAAAAAACAGATAAACAGACATGGCTCGTTCATTGTCGTGCCGGTGATGAAGTCTATATCCACTATGATGTGTATGCCTTCATGCTGGAGGACGATTCGAGTTATCTATCCGAGAAGTTCGGGATCATCAATCCTGGAACGGTCTGTCTGGCTGTCAAACCATACCTGAATGAAGCATGTTCCCTGGAGGTGATACTTCCGGAATCATGGCACAAGATATCGACCGGTCTGGAAAAAACGGACCAGCATGGAAATCATTACTCCGCCCAGGATTATCATGAGCTGATGGATTGCCCGTTGATGGTCGGCAATCACCGCACCGAATATTTTGATGTAGAAGGGATCACTCATGAGGTTGCCATCGAGGGTCAGGGCAATATCAATGTTGAGAAATTCGTCGCGGACCTGGAAAAAATCTCCAGAGTGGAATTCCAGATGATGACTCATGTCCCATTTCGCAGGTATGTCTATCAATTATTGATCACAGAAAAAGATGCGGGACTGGAACATCGCAACTCCACACTGATTTTCGTTAAGCGATTCGATTTCGAGAAGAGTAAATATAATGATACATTGACCATTTTCTCCCATGAACTCTTTCATGCATGGAATGTCAAAGCGTTGAAACCCCGGGAGTTGGTCGCACCGGATTACTTTACCGAAACCTACACGGATTTGTTGTGGGTATCGGAGGGGTTCACCAACTATTATCATCTTCAGTTCTTACTTCGCGCCGGCATCCTGACCGTGAAAGAATATCTGGAGGAAGTCGCCAAAACGATCACTCGGTACCGGAAGACTCCGGGGCACCGATACCAAAGCGCATCCGAAGCCAGCTATGATGCATGGATCAAATATTACCGATGGAATGAAAACACCGACAATTCCGCTATCTCGTATTACCTGAAGGGATCTTTGATCGCATTGTTTCTCGATGTGATCATCATGAAAGAGACCGACGGGAAAAACCGGATGGATGACCTGATCCGGGGTCTTTATTTTGATCACTATGTCAATCAGTATGATGGCTTTACATATGACGATGTCGTTTCTTTAGCAAGCAGCTTGGCTGGGAAGAACCTCTCTGGATTTTTCAAATCCACGGTGAATGGGCGGACTGATCTGCCCTTTGAAGACTATTTCCAAATGTTAGGATTGACATTAAAAGCAAAAGAAACCGTGAACGAACCGAAAAAAGGGTATCTGGGTATCCGAATCTATAATGCGGAAGGCAGCCTGTGGGTTCGCGTGGTTGATCGGGAATCACCTGCGCAACGGGGCGGTCTTCAACCCAAAGACGAAATTTTGGCTGTCGACCTCATCCGTGTGACTTCTAAATCCGAGTTTGACAGTCGGTTGGGGGAGATGGAACCGGGAAGAACATTGGAATTCACGATTTCACGACAGGGAGAGATTCAAACCATACTGGTTCAGCTCGGGGATCACATTCCCGAAAAGCTGACTCTTGAATCGGACCCAAATGCATCCGAAGAAGCCCGGAAATTATTCCGGATCTGGACTGGTCACGAATTTCAATCCATCCAGAGTCCCAAAGCGACGGAATCAACTCAAACGGAATGCGTTTCCGCCAATTGATCAATAAAAAATATCGCTTACCCCTTTCCAGAGGGAAAAGGGTAAGCGATAATACAATTATTACAAATTATTCAAGACTTCCAATCGTTTTTTCTACTTCATCCAGAATCTCGCAGGATTTTACCAGCGCGGCCATCGTGTTGTGATCGGGGTACAGGGGTCGGTCAACATCCAGGAATTCGACATGGCGACGGATCACATTGCGAGCTGCTGTGACGCCATTGCCATTCTGAAAGTTCCTGAAATCGAGTGCCTGCGCTGCGGCCATAAACTCAATCCCCAGAACACCATACGCATTATCCAAAATCTGTGTGTTTTTAATGGCGGTGTTCATGCCCATCGACACGAAATCTTCCTGATCAGCCGCAGCGGGAATGGAGCCGATACTGGCAGGGGTTGACAGAATTCTCTGTTCGACGATCAAGGTGCCAGCGGTGTACTGACTCAACATCATCCCGGAAAACATGCCAGCACCTTTTGTTAAAAACGGTGGTAGCCCAATGCTCAATGCCGGATTCAGCAACCGGTTCAGCCGTCGTTCGGAAAGAACGCAGATCATGGTAATGGCAGCACTCACCATATCCATGGGGAGTGAGACGGGTGTTCCCTGAAAATTAGCACCGGTGAGCGTCAGTTTGTGTTCCGGCAGAAAAATGGGATTATCGCCAACTCCGTTCAGTTCGATCTCAACCTGGGATTTCGCATAAGCCAGAGCATCGTGTGCGGCACCGATTACCTGCGGGCTCGACCGCATGGAATAGGCGTCTTGAACCTTGATCTTCAGTTTTCCGGTCAACAGATCACTGCCTTCAATACACTTTCGGATGGCCAGGGCCGATCGTACTGCTCCGGAGAAACCCCGAACCTGATGCAAGCGGACATCGTAGGGTTTCATATTGGCATACAAGGATTCCAATGTCATGGCGCAGGCGATCTCCGCCTGTTTCAACCATCGGTTCATGTCGAACAACGTGATAGCGCTCATTGCGGTCAACAGATTGGATCCATTGATCGTTGCCAAGCCATCCCGCGCCTGCAGACCCGGAACCGGAATACCGGCTCGCTCGAATGCAATGCGTCCTGGGAGCCGTTCGCCTTGAAAATAGGCTTCACCTTCACCCATCATCAGGAGTGCGATCTGAGACATCGGAGCCAGATCACCACAGGCTCCAACAGAACCCTTCTGACAGACTACGGGTGTGACCCCCCTGTTCAACATCTCCACTAAAGTCTGCGTGATTTCTGTACGGCATCCGGAGTTTCCTTTGGCGTGAACATTGATTCGCCCCACCATCGCGCCTCGGACGAACTCGATGGGAGCCGGTTCACCGATCCCGGCAGAATGATTATAAATGAGATATTTCTGGAATTGCTTCACCTGCTCATCATCCAGTACGACTTCTGAGAACTCACCAATTCCGGTATTTACACCATACATGATCTCATGAGCCTTAATTTTTTCCTCCAGCATGTCCCGGCACACCTGAATTTTCTTCAGTGAATCCGGGTGGAGTTCTACTTTTTCTCCATTACGGGCAATACGAACCATTTTTTCTACGGTTAAATTTTTTCCATCTAGAATAATAGCCATTCGCGTCTCCTTCAAAAAAATAGAATGGGAGTGATTTTACCGGAAAATCGACGGTTTTCGGACTCCTCCCAACGGATCATCCAGAGAAAATTATCATTGTGTGCGCATGGTTTCAAGTTTCATGAGGGGTCATTTTGTTTCAAAAAAAATAAAATTGATAAAATGTCCGATTACTCCCGGCAGATGCGCCGATAGTAAAAAAGATCTTTGTCACTCTTTGGCAGAGCAACCCGAACCGGCTTATAACACTCCTTGAAGTCCGGCAGCTTCACAATATCCCACTCATCTAAAAATTGACCTTCCCGAAGTGTCAGGTTGGCGGGGGGAAGGTTTTCTTTTCGAATCGCTCCGGACAAAATAATATAGTCGGGTTTCAGATTGAGCACATATTGCGGATCTCGTTTCAGATGGCCTGGCAAGGAGTGTTTGATATCTTTGGGAATCTCTGTCCCAGCAATATGCCGATCACACAGTCCGCGCATATCTATCGATTGGAGTTTGGAATAATAAGGTACTTTTCCGGCGGGAACAACCGCAATGACGGCGTAAGAGGGTGCGACCTCCCGAAGATGAAGTCCCAATTCCACCAATACGTCAACGGGTGGCGATCCATTCTTGATGGTAGAAATCAACGAATTTTGTATAAATGCACGTTGACCCAGCAATCCCGTCAGGCTCATGTAGGCGACAACGATGGACAGCGTAATAAATCCGGCTCTTGAATCTCGATGAAACAGCCATACGATAAAGACAGAGGCGGGCATGATCATCAGAGGGAGAATGGGAAGAAAAAAACGATACCCCGGCATCCAGTCGCCTCCAACCCAGATCACATACATAAAATAAACAAGAACAGTGCATAAACTCGTCCATATACCGCAGATACGGGGTCGAACAAATAAACCCAGTATCATCAGGAACAGCAATAAAAAACCGCCTTCCAGTAAAAAATGAGCGGAATAGGTCAGTCCAGTATAGATCAGTTCGCCATGATTCCCTGTCTTGGCATAAAATGTGTTTGGAAGCCATTCCCCGTAAAAAAACTTCCTCCACATAAAATGCCACATCACCGGTACGGCAAATGCAGTGAAGCGTTTCAACAACACTTCCCGCTTTTGTCTGGTGAATTCACGGGATTCAAAAAAATTTAACACAATGATCATGGGGCCGATTAAAATCCCTTCGGGTCGTGTCAGTGCTGCCAAAGACCAGATGAATCCAGATATCCACCCACCGCTGCTCCATCGCCGATCTTCCCATGACATGACAACCGAGCCCAATACAATCAGCCATGAAAAAAATGGGGTTTCCATCCCGGTGCCGGACCAAAGCGAAAGGCTTGGATGAGAAGCCAGAATGATCATAGGGACTGAATTCGGAAAAAAAGACTGGTAGTGACGCTGGCGATTCGCCCAGACGCCCATGAACAGGATCAGTGACGCACTGAAAATGATGCTGAACAGAGTGGCCGTTTCAGGTAATGGTAAACGCACCCAGGCAGCCCAGGCCAACATCAATGTCCATAAAAAATTGGTATATCCTTCAACCGGTGCTTCATATTTATTGAATACCAGTCCATATCCATTTGACATGTTCTCTGCATAGCGATAACTGATATAAATATCATCGGTGGAATAGCCGATAAAGCACATGGATAAAATCACAAACAGCGTAAATGCGACGATGAATCCATATCGATCATATTTTATTTGTAAAAATTCCAGATCTTTCACAATGCCTCTGATATTATCTTCACAGTGAAAAGGAACTTCTCAATTTATTTATTGCCACCGAACAGTGCATTAAAAAAATCATCATTTGAATTATTTGAAAAACTGCTGGATGATCGACCAGAACTTGAGGACTGCGACTTGGATGAAGAGAATGATGATGAAGATCGTGATGTGGCATTACCAAATGATGATGTCCCACTGGATGAAGAATTCCTGCTACTGGTACCTGAAGATCCCTTGCTGGTGAATTGGCCCGTTGATTTGCCCCCGGTTGTACCTTTCTGCGTGCTGCCCTGACTGCCGACAACGGTTTTTGTCACTTTAAATAAGATCGGAATGCCACCATCATCCTTGACTTGATTCAATGAGGCAGCGTTCTGAAAAACGACCAGCGCTTCTTCCGGAATCTTTTCAAGGCTGTTATCGAATTTGATGATTTTACTGACACGCTCCAAAGGAAATGTCGCAGTTAAACCCGATTTGGAGCTTTTATACGAAACCGTATCATACTTTAAATTTACCTGATATTCCTGCATCCGAATTTTTGATCCATTTACCATGACCAATGCATAACCAGGCTTTATTATTTCGGTTGAAGTCGATGGCGCTGAATTAATATCGGAACTTCGGATCGCTGAGGTAATGGTGAACGGAATAAGAAAAAAGATCATCATAAAAAAAACATTCCGCATAAAATTTCCCTCACTACATAAATATTTATAGACTGAATTTCGATGAAGGTCAATGAGTTAATGAAATAATAACTCTTGCCCAAACATCAATCAGCCAGATTCGGTCGCTTTCGCCATGAAATTCCATTAAAGCTGCTTCAATCCATGACAGACCGGAAACATATTTCACACTGAATTGGTTCATGAAAAATTTCAGGATAGCTCTTCAAAACAGGATTAGTTACATCAGGCCGAAATCGATCGCAGGAAAGATTTGCATTTCTATTCATCATTGTGTAAAAGATGCTCGATAGAAGGTCGATTTGATATTCACAGCGAGTATCATGATGTGGAAACGACATCGGAAAGGAACAAACAATGAAAGACCAGGTAAAAAAAATATTGAACGAATCGATTCGGCCATTGCTTCAATCGGACGGTGGAGATATAGAACTCGTTGACGTCATTGATGGTATCGTGAAAGTTCGCCTTCGGGGAGCTTGTTCAGGATGCCCGGGTGCTGCCATGACACTCCGTATGAGTGTCGAACGAAAACTAAAAGAACTGATTCCTGATATCAAAGGTGTCGAAGCGGTATAATCCTGAAAATCCAGTCCAAAACGGAAAATTTTCTGCAAGAATCTGATTTTCAAGACTTTCGGAGGCTATGTGGCTTACACGATTACAGAATCATGTATCGGCTGCGGTATTTGTGAAGATATCTGTCCAGAACGAGCGATCAAAGAGAGTGATGAGACAGAATGGTTTGTTATTATCACATCTGCCTGTAACAATTGTGCAAAGTGTGTCAAAGACTGCCCGGTTCAAGCCATTATTCCCGACTCATGAATCAGCCAAACAAACACTTACTATTCTAAACGAGCTGATACAGAAAACCCAACCATTCATAAATCCTACTCACACCCTCCCACGAGGGAGACACAACATTTTAAAGGCATGGTTGTGTTATTCCTGTGCCTTCTCGGAATGAGCCATTGCTTCAACCATCAATTCCCGAACGATCACAACCGGTTCGATTCACAAGTAACAACTGAAAAGGTTCAGACGCCGATACAGACGAACGAAACAATAGACTCCGCTTCTGATCATTTCCAGTCTGACGGACTGACATTTAAGCAGGACATAACGATTCGACAGGACGATTACTACTCCGGATCAGTGACGTGTATTCAATGTCACTCCTCAATTTATCAACGCTGGAAAGATACTCCACACGCACACCATTTTGATGAAACGTACCAATCCCCGCCACATATCGGCCGATGTTCGGCGTGTCATATCACCGGAGTCAGTGAAACTGCAGTCGGATGCGAATCTTGCCACGGCCCTTCGGGCACTCATTCAAAAGCTCCGACATCCTCTATCACTCCCAGATGCCGTGTTTGTGAAATTCGAAAACAGTGCATCCGATGTCATACGCGTGCGATCGATCCTGATTTTCAATTTCCTGCTGCCTTAAGAAAAGTCGATCATGGGAAGCATCAAACTGACTAGGGAATGGTATGACCGGATATCGGCATGGATACTTCCATGTGTTGCAGGAGTGATGCTCGCATTGTCATTCCCGTTCTATGATATCTGGATTTTTGCATGGCTCTCACTGATCCTGATCCTTTATCAAATTGCACTCATTCCACCCAGTCAGACCTTTTTACGAGGATGGCTTTTTGCATTTGCCAGTTTTCTGATCAGTTTGGCATGGGTAACGAACTCCATGATGGAATATGGTGGACTATCCAGATGGACCAGCATGATTTTACTGAGTTTTCTGGCAGGTTATTGTGCGATCTATCCGGCTGGTGCATTCACATTATCAGCTTACCTGAAACTGCATCTGAATTATTCATGGTTTATCACACTCCCCTTTACATGGGTGGCTGGAGAATACCTTCGGGCGCACCTGATGACCGGATTTCCCTGGAACTCTCTGGGACAATCCCAGCATTCTGTGCTCATTCTTCTGCAAAATGCGGATTGGGGGTCATTCTACGGAATTTCTTTCATCATCGTTGCCGTTGGGTGCGCTGGATCAGGACTATTCCTGCCATCTCAGAACATGCATTGGAGACGGGAATTGGTAATAGCAGGTATCATGTTGGGAATGATGCTGCTTTACGGATTTTTCCGGACCACCCAACCCGAGACTGGTCCTTCCTGCCGCGTTACCATTGTTCAGGGAAATGTCGATCTCAACATGAAATGGGATCCAGCGAACATTGATAAAATTCTGGATGATCACATTGTTCTGACACAAAGCCAACTGCCTCAGAACCCAGATATCATTGTGTGGTCTGAATCCGCTTTGCCTCTGTATTATCGATATGCATGGAATTACTCCAAAGATGTGAATCAGTCACCCGGCTTCAAAATTCAAAAACTCGTCTCTCAGGCTAAAGCACCGATTATTGCCGGAACACTAGATCGACTCAACGATCATGTATTCAACAGTGCGGTGTTTATCTCCCCTGAAGGGTTTGAACAATACTATAATAAAGAACACCTTGTTCCATTCGGTGAATATGTCCCATTATCCAGGATTTTGTTTTTTGTAAACCGCATGGTACAGGAATCCATCGGGGATTTTGTCCCAGGAAACTCCCCTGAACCGTTTCGGCATCCCAAAGCATCGATCGCCATGACAATTTGCTATGAAAACATATTTCCGGATCTAGTTCGGGAGCGGGTTTGCCGGAACGCTGATATGATCTGCAATATCACCAATGACGCATGGTTTGGTCGGAGTTCCGCAGCATATCAGCATTTCTCCGCATCCCGTTTCAGATCTGTCGAAACTCGGCGCCCTGTTATTCGATCGGCCAATACGGGATTCTCTGGAGCTGTTGATACGCGAGGACGAATCCTTACACAATCGACACTGTTCGATGCGACAGCATTGACAAGCGATGTCCATCTGGGAAATGAAACATCATTCTACCTTCTCTTCGGAGATATTTTTGCACAAGCTTGTCTTGTAATCAGTTGTTGTTATGGAATCATGCTCGTTATTTATTCAAAGAAACGAATGAAAGGAGATTCGTATGAACACCGATGAACTGAGGACACTACAAAAAACGATCCAGAAATCACTGGCTGACTTTGAATCCAATCTCTTTAATATTGCGAGGCGTCTTTGACATCGCTGGCAAACGAATGAAAATAGAAGAACTGGATAAAAAAATCAGTGATGAGAATTTCTGGAACAATCCACAAAATGCTAGATTGGTGACAAAAGAACGCGCTGACCTGGCCAAGATTATCGAATGCTGGACACAATTTCACACGGAATGGAATGATCTTAAAGTATTGGATGAATTATCAGACACTGATCCAGAGTTATATTTGGAATTATCAGAGTCACTTCGGGTATTTGAGAAGCGGTTCTCCCGATATGACCTTGAAACACTGTTTAGCGCGAAACACGACAGTGCCAATGCAATCGTGAGCATTCACTCCGGTGCAGGTGGAACGGAGTCCCAGGATTGGGCGCAAATGCTTCTGCGTATGTATACCCGCTGGACTGAACGACGTGGATTCAAATTTGAGATGCTGGATTTTCAGCCGGGTGATGAAGCTGGAATCAAAAGCGCCACATTCCTGATTGCCGGCGGCTATGCATATGGCTATATGAAAGCGGAGATTGGCGTGCATCGGCTGGTCCGAATCTCGCCATTTGACGCCAACTCACGCCGCCATACATCATTCGCCTCCGTTTTTGTATATCCGGAGATACAAGAGGATATTGAAATCGAAATCAATCCCAGCGATATACGGATCGATGTTTTCCGTGCGAGCGGACCTGGAGGACAAGGCGTGAATACGACTGACTCGGCAGTCCGAGTGACTCATATTCCCACTGGAATCATCATTTCATGTCAAAA
Source organism: uncultured bacterium (assembly GCA_964512995.1). Taxonomy (GTDB): domain Bacteria; phylum CSSED10-310; class CSSED10-310; order CSSED10-310; family CSSED10-310; genus CAZELM01. The sequence goes on along the minus strand of CAZELM010000009.1, from coordinate 39,164 downwards.
TGAACGATCACAACACCGTAACCGGGATATTGCAATGAAGATTCTGAAAGCTCGGCTCTATGATCTGAAGATGAACGAGAGGGAAGAGGAAAGAAAAAAAGTGGAGAATGAAAAGAAGGATATTGCCTGGGGAAGCCAGATTCGCTCCTATGTCCTGCATCCTTACCGCATGATCAAAGACCATCGGATAGATATGGAAACTGGAAAAGTGGATGACTTTTTAGACGGGGATTTGGATGATTTTATCGAAGCCTATCTGCGTCATGCCCGTTAACCTTTACCATTCAGACCATCTGGAACGAACACGAAAGAATCGATATGCGATTTGAATATTTTATAGGCTTGAGATATCTGAGAGCCAGACGGAAACAGACAATGATTTCTATTATCACATTCATCTCGATCTTTGGAGTAGCGCTTGGAGTCGGTGCTCTGATCATTGTCCTGGCTGTCATGACCGGATTTGAGGAGGATTTGCGTGATAAAATTCTCGGGACGAATGCTCATATCGTGATCGTCCCCAATGATCAGCAGGACCGGATACCTGACTTTGACAATGTAATGGACCAGATCAAACAGGTGAATGGAATTCAGGAAATCGAGCCATTTATATACAGCAAAGTGATGATCTCTCATGAGCATCGATCGGATGGTATCATTCTCAAAGGACTCCATATTACACCGGAAGGTACTATCGATCTGAGGCGATATATGGTGCGAGGGTCAGTCGAAGATCTCATCAAATTACCTGAAAAAACCGATGAAAACGGAACACCGCTTCCCAAAGAAGGAATCGTGCTCGGATTGGAATTGGCGTCCAATCTGGGAGCCAAGGTCGGAGATCTGGTTAGCCTGATGTCTCCCGCTGATCGATTAACTCCGGTTGGATTGATTCCAAAATCAAAAACCTACCGAGTTGTCGGCTATTTCAGATCCGGTATGTATGAATACGATAGTACGATGGCTTATGTCACTCTGGAAGCGGCTCAGAATTTGTTGGGTATTGAGAGTGGAATCAATGGATTTGAGATCAGAGTCGTCAATATTTTTGAAACATCTCAGATACTGGATCGGTTGCATCATATTCTGGGGAACCGATTTTTTATCCGAGACTGGAAAGAAATGAACCGGGCTTTTTTTTCGGCTTTGAAGCTGGAAAAACTGGCGATGTTCATTATATTGACGTTAATTGTCTTTGTGGCATCTTTCAATATTATCAGTTCTCTGACGATGATGGTCATGGAAAAACACAAGGATATCGGAATTTTGAAAGCCATGGGAGCTACGGATAACAGCATCCGCTTGATTTTCCTGACCGAGGGGATCATAATTGGCCTTGTTGGTACTGTTCTGGGATGTGTGTTTGGAACGACGATCAGTTGGATCGCAGATACTTTTCAATTGATACGGCTCCAACAGGAGGTTTATTATATCAGTTATCTGCCGTTCAGGATACAGGTTACGGATGTTATAGCGATCTGTTCAGCATCTCTTTTTATCAGTTTTATCGCGACAATATATCCTGCCCGTCAGGCTGCACGTTTGAATCCGGTGGAGGCAATTCGGTATGAATAGCCTTTTGAGTGTACAAAATCTCTTTCGAACATATACAACAGGAACTAACCATGTTGAGGTTTTGCGGGGAGTCAATTTTGATATGTCGGAAGGAGAGATTCTCGCGTTGACTGGAGCATCAGGCGTTGGCAAATCGACCTTATTACATCTGATCGGCGGACTGGATCGCCCGAGCCTCGGAGAGGTCTACTTTCAAAGTAAACCGCTATCATCATTGACTGACATGGAACTGGCTCAATATCGAAATAAATCGATAGGCATGGTTTTTCAATTTCATCACCTGCTTCCTGAGTTTACAGCCGTAGAAAATGTCGCGATGCCCCTGCTGATCAGCTCAGCATCAACAAGGCAAAGCATGAAAAAAGCAGAATCACTTTTAGAAGTAGTCGGTCTCTCGAATCGGCGGAATCATCGGCCGCCGGAATTATCGGGTGGAGAACAGCAACGGATTGCGCTTGCACGAGCCATGGTTGGCAATCCGAGTCTCATTCTAGCAGATGAACCGACTGGCAATTTAGATGAAGAAACCGGTAAAATGGTTTTTAATGTGATCTGCCGATTGAATCAGACATTCAAGGTGAGTTTTATCGTAGCGACACATAATCTGAATTTAGCCAGGGCTTCACACCGGTGGATGAAAATGACTGATGGGAAGGTGGAACCGGTTGAAAAAACATGATAACGTCACACGTCATGGTAACAACATGATGAGTGGAAGGGAGTTCATACATGTACGATAAGTTTTCCGATCGTGCTCGATTGGTGATAATGCTGGCTCAGAGTGAAGCCGAGAGACTGCAGCACGATCAACTTGACACAGAACATCTGCTGCTCGGTCTGATCAAGGAAGGCGGGGGCATGGCTATCCGGGCACTCCGTAAGTTAAACATCAGCCCTCAAACGCTCCAGATGCAGATCGAGAGAAGAATTACTATTGGGAAAACAAAGCTTTTTAAACACGAGATACCTTTTTCAGATCTGGCAAAAAAGGTTCTGGAGTATGCTGTTCTGGAGGGGAAAGATCTGGCACAGCGCTTCATCGGAACAGAACATCTGCTTCTCGGATTGGTTACTGAAAAATCCGGATTGGCCGGTAAATTACTTCGAGAGGCCGGCATCACGATCGAATCACTTCGTGAAGTCATTCGGGATCTTCTGAACCCCCCCAAAAGCAAGCTTCGCGAAAAATCTCAGACTCCAGCCCTGGATGCATTTGGACGAGATCTCACTGAACTCGCAGAACAAAACAAACTGGATCCGGTCATCGGACGGGCTACCGAAATCGAACGCGTCGTTCAAATCTTGTGTCGCAGACAGAAAAACAATCCCGTGCTGATCGGTGAACCTGGAGTAGGGAAGACCGCCATTGTCGAGGGACTCGCTCAGAGACTCGTTACCGGTGATATCCCCGAAATTCTGGGAGACAAGCGGATAATCAGTCTCGATCTCGCAGCACTCGTTGCCGGAACGAAATATCGAGGTCAATTTGAAGAACGCTTACAGGCCGTTATCAAAGAACTTCAACAATCCCGGGGGATCATCATCTTTATCGATGAGTTGCATACTCTGGTCGGAGCTGGTGCTGCAGAAGGGTCGATTGACGCCTCGAATATGCTCAAACCTGCCTTGTCCCGGGGTGAAATCCAGTGTATTGGTGCAACCACAATGGACGAATACCGAAAACACATTGAAAAAGATGGAGCTCTGGAACGCCGATTTCAGCCCATTTTCGTGAATGCACCATCTGTTCCCGAAACGATCAAGATCATTCAGGGACTGAAACATAAATATGAAGACCATCACAATGCATGTTACACGGATGATGCCATCCTGATGGCAGTTCAAATGTCCGATCGATATATTACGGACCGAAACCTTCCTGATAAAGCGATTGATGTGATTGATGAAGCAGGCTCTCGGTGTCGTTTGGCTGCATCAAAAATACCCCCTTCGCTGAAAATCCTGGATGAACGAATCTCCAAAATTGAAAAACGGGTGGAGTCGGCATTGGCGAACCATGATTTCGAACTGATCAAAGATCTGAAAGAAAAGCAAAGCCGACTGCGCATCGAAGCAGAAAAAATCCGGACTATCTGGCGACGCAGGCAGAATGAACAACCAGTCGTTGTGACATCGGAAGATATCTCTCAGATCGTCGCCCAATGGACTGGAGTTCCATTGAAAAAACTTGAAGAAACGGAAGCAGAGCGCTTGATGAACATGGAAACCGACCTGCATCGCCGGATCGTGGGGCAGGATGAAGCGATCTCAGTTGTGACCAAGGCAATCCGGCGGTCCCGAGCAGGCCTGAAAGATCCGAAAAAACCAATCGGATCATTCATCTTCCTCGGACCAACAGGAGTCGGAAAAACGGAACTGGCACGCACTTTGGCTGAATTCCTGTTTGGGGACGAAAAGGCAATGGTGACGATAGATATGTCCGAGTTCATGGAAAAATACTCCGTTTCCCGCTTGGTCGGATCACCGCCCGGTTATATTGGATACGGTGAAGGAGGCCAACTGACTGAAAAAATTCGTCGCCGACCCTATTCAGTTGTGCTCCTGGATGAAATAGAAAAAGCCTCCCCTGAGGTTTTCAATATCCTGCTTCAAGTCATGGAGGATGGGCACCTGACAGACTCGATGGGCCGTCAGGTGGATTTCAAAAACAGTGTTCTGATCATGACTTCCAATATCGGTGCTCAATTTATCAAAAAAGGCACAGCTCTCGGATTCAACACATCAACGATGACAGGGATCATCGCTTATGAAAAAATGAAGGAGATCATTCTTCAGGAAGTCAAACACGTATTTAATCCCGAATTCCTCAATCGAGTAGACGAAATTGTTGTTTTTCATCAGCTTACGAAAGAACAGATTTCAAAAATCGTCGAGTTAAATGTCCAAAAATTGAGCCAGCAGATGAAATCGATCGGTATCGAGATCATCCTTGGGCAGGATGCCAAAGACTGGTTAACCGAAAAAAGCTACAATCCTGCATATGGAGCTCGTCCCGTGAAACGGACGATTCGAAAATTCATCGAAGAGCCGATTTCTGAAGAAATGTTACGACAATCAATGAAATTCGAGGAAAACAAAATCCGTATTTATGTCAGAGATGATAAATTACACTTCGAATCGAATCAAAAAGAAATACCAGCCTTAGCCACACCAGAAAACTCTGCCGATTAAAAAACAACGCCTCGGAAAAAATTTTCTTATTATCTTGACGGTTCATGATTCTGAACCTAAACTTGATCCGCGATTGAATGGGATCCCTGTAATCCCCAAGGCAACATTCTCAGAGGTGATCGGATTTCCTTTGCTACCTGAAAAATATAAATATTTCAGCATCGTAATTAGCCTGATTTATATGATGGCAGGAAGTGATGTTTTCGCTGAACTAAAGCTACAGCCACTCAAGGAAATCCATATCACTGGGAATCAGGGAATTGAAACTGATACAATTCAGTTCAGTATCAAATCAAAAATCGGAGAACCCATCGATCCATTTCAAGTTCGGAGAGACATTCGGACACTTTACAAGACAGGCTTCTTTAATGATATCTCCGTGAGTATTGACAAGGTCGAAGGAGGTGTATCATTGACTTTTATCGTCGATGAACGCCCCATTATCACCGATATCGTCTTGTCTGGATACAAAAAAATCTCACAGACTACTCTGAATGATGAATTAACGATCAAATCCGGTGATCGCTATGATCCTGTGAAGGTAAATGAAAGCATCAACAAACTGGAAAACAAATACCGCGAACGTGGATACCAGTACGCCATGATCATTCCCAGGCTATCAGCAGTACGAAAAGGTACTGCATCTTTGGTTTTTGCAATCGATGAAGGTGATAAGATAAAAATCAAAGATATCAAATTTACTGGCGTTAAAGCATTCACCGCAGGGAATCGATTCTGGGGATTGCGCTCCAAAATGAAGGAAAACCGTGAATACTGGATGTTTTCATGGATCACCAGCAGTGGAACGATAAAAGAGGATCTGTTACAGGATGACATCAAAGCGATAGAAGATTTTTATAAAAATAAAGGTTATCTGCGGGTGTCGATCGATGATCCAGAGATTATCGTCGAAAAACCCGATCCGAAAAAAGCTCACAAAAAAAAGCAGAAAATTACCATTGTTTTGCATATCAACGAAGGAGAGATCTACCGTCTGGGGGAGATCACCGCCAAGGTATCCGATGAAAAAATCTTCACTTCGGATCTCGTATTGAATATCGTCAAAAGTACCCGGCTGGAAAAAATCCAGAAAATCCTCGGAGGATCCGCGTTCTTCAGGGCTGGACCACGGTTCGAAAAAGGAAAGGAATATTCCTTGGAGTTGGAAACCGAAGCCATCACACAAGTATCGGACCTGTATGGAAGCCGGGGATACATTTATGCCAATATCGATCCTGTAAAGGAGATCGATGATATCAACAAGATCGTCGATATCACATTCACAGTGATTGAAGGGACACCCGCATTTTTACATCGCCTCGAATTTGCCGGTAACAGCAGAACACGGGATCGCGTATTACGTCGAAATTTTATGCTTCTCGAAGGAGATATTTTCAACACAGCGCTGGTCAAACAATCAATCGCACGGATTCAATATCTCAGCTATATTGATGATGTTGTACCACAAGTAATCCCCCAAGTAGATCCATCACAGGTTGATGTCATCATCACTCACACAGACAACAAACAAACAGAGATTCAGCTCGCAGGTGGCTATTCCGGGTATGATAAATTTTATGGGACGTTGGGGCTTTCGGAACACAATTTTTTTGGCAGGGGTCAGGAGTTCAGCATTTCTGGGACGGCTGGAAAAAGAACAAAGACATTCCAGGTCTCATTTTCCGATGAATGGATCTTTGACAGACCCTATTATGGCTCTATTTCTCTCTGGAACTCATCCCGTGATTATGACTATTCTGACAGACGCAGCATCGGTGGAAGCCTTGTCGGTGGACGTTCGCTCAAATATAACCTGTCCGCTCGGCTTGGGTATAAATACGAAGTCAATACAGTATATAATATTGATGATAACGCCGAACAGGAGATCAAGGATCTCAAAGGTGATCAGATTACTTCCAGTTTAACAGCAACTCTGATTCGGGACACCCTCGATAATCGGATGGATCCTACCAAAGGGAACCATGCCTCCGCTTCATTCGAATTCGCTGGAAGTTTTTTGGGAGGGGAAAACGATTTTTATAAATCAAATTTTTCCTGGTCCTTTTATCATCGACTCCCTAAAAATTTAGTTTTTGCACTGAGAAGCGAAGTGAATTATGCCAATGGCATGAATGGGCAGGAATTACCATTCTATGAACGCTTCCGATTGGGCGGACCAATGACTGTCAGAGGATATCGGGAACGATCGATCGGCCCATGGGATGAATATGGTCAAAACCTCGGAGGTAACAAATCACTTCTTTTCGGATCAGAAATCCAAATCCCGATTGCCGGTCCATTGAAAACAGTACTTTTTGCAGATGCAGGTGATACTTATATAGCGAAAGACCCCTTTGATATAAGAACACTCCGCCCCAGTGTTGGTGTGGAGGTCCGGTTCCTGGTTCCGGGATTCTATATTCCGTTACGGTTTATCTGGGGATATAATCTGGATCCCTATGAAGGTGAAAGCAGGAATGATTTCCAGTTCACCATGGGAACAATGCTTTAAACATTTTTAAGATTGACTATTGGAGACTGACAATGAAAAAATCAGCGATCATGATTGCGTTAATGGCCATATGTTATCTTACACCGATTGCACTTTGTGCCGATAACTTGAAAATCGGATTTGTGAATGCCCAACGGATTATTGAGGAATCAAAAGCCGGCAAACAGGCGTACTCTCAGCTAAAAGTGCTTCAAGATGAACACAAAAAGAAAGTAGAAGCAAAAAAAGCCGAAATCGATAACGCTGACGAAGAATTAAAAAAACAGTATTCAACATTAGCTGAAAATGCACGCGTACAAAAAGAAGAAGACATCCGCAAAGCAAAAACAGATTTCAAACGCATGCTGGAAGATGCTGATAGTGATATGGCAGCTAAAGAAAAAAGCTATCTTGAAAAAATTGATAAGGAAGTAATGGAAATCATCCAGAAATTGGGTAAAGAAGAATCATATTCGATACTCCTGAGTAATTCCGGTCCTTCCATCCTTTACATTGATCCATCCATGGATATTACAGAAAAGGTCATCAAGCTCTACGATAGCGCACAGCAATAACTCCCCGAAAGGACACTTTAGCTATGAGTCCGTTGATGCGGCTGAGTGAGATTGTGTGTAGTCTCAATGGTCATTTACCTGTGACCGGACCGGATTTTCTGGTGGAATCCGTTGCCTCACTGGATACCGCAACACCAAATGACATCTCATTTCTGTCTAACCCAAAATATAAACACCTTCTGCCCATAACGAAAGCCGGCGCGGTTCTCCTGTCTGAAATGCCGGATATCCCAGTCCGGTTTCAGCCTGTGATTGTTGAAAACCCGTATCTGGCTCTGGCCAAACTCCTCACACTACTCCATCCACCCCAACTTCCTGCGCCTGGCATTCACCCAAGTGTTATTATGGGCAGGGACGTATGTATCGGTCCACATACCCGGATCGCTCCCCATGTTGTCATCGGAGATGGCTCCATTATTGGCGAAGACACCGCGATTTTTGCCGGCACAGTCATCGGTGAACATGTGACGATCGGCAGAAATTCCATCATTTATCCCAATGTAAGCATTTATCATCAGGTTTTCATTGGGGACCGCGTTATTATCCACGCTTCAGCGGTGATCGGATCCGATGGTTTTGGATTTGCCAAAGATCGGTCTCAATATATCAAAATGCCACAAATCGGCACGGTGAAGATTGAAGATGATGTTGAAATCGGAGCTGGGTGCACAATAGACCGGGGCAGCACGGGGACCACGGTCATTTCCAAGGGCGTGAAACTCGATAATCTGATCCATCTTGCTCATAATGTGCATATTGGAGAAGACACAGCGATTGCGGCACAAACCGGCGTCTCCGGTAGCACAATAATCGGAAAACGAGTCACGATTGGCGGTCAGGCTGGATTGGCTGGCCATATCAAAATCGGTGATGATGCGATCCTGACAGCCAAATCTGGAATCACCAAATCTGCCGCTCCCGGAACAATGCTCTCGGGATTCCCGTCAGATCTACACAAACGATGGTTGAGGAATCAGGGAGTTCTGGCAAAAGGCATTGAAATGAAAGAAAAAATCCATGAACTGGAAAATCGGATCCAGGAATTGGAGAAAAGATTGAAATCAGAAAAAGAGAGGAATCCATGATTGCCCAAACCGCCATTATTCATCCCAACGCTCGATTGGAACCCGATATCGATATCGGCCATTACACTATTATTGGTGATGGTGTTGAGGTCGGATCTGGTACCTCGATCGGCTCCCATGTCGTCATCGATGGCCCGACGGTCATCGGTTCCGGCAACAGTATCTCGCACCATGCGGTCCTTGGAGGCCCTCCACAAGACTTAAAATATAAAAATGAACCAACGCGACTGGAAATCGGTAATGGGAATGTCATCCGGGAGTTTGTCACATTGCATCGCGGAACTGCTGATGGCGGAGGCATCACTCGTATTGGAAACAAAAATCTGATCATGGCATATGCTCATATTGCACATGATTGCCAGATTGGAAACGACATCATTATCGCCAATGCTGTGAACATGGCCGGCCATGTTCACATCAGTGACTTTGTTTCGATTGGCGGAATGTGTGCCATCCATCAGTTTGTACATATTGGGCGTTACGCATTTGTCGGAGGATTCACTGCTGTCTCCCAGGATATCATTCCATTTGGAATGGTCGCGGGTGACCGTGGCAGACTTCGCGGAATTAATACCGTTGGACTGAAGCGCCGCGGATTTGATCTCCAACGCCGACGAGATCTTCATTCAGCGGTCCGGTTTCTCATCAGCTCTGAGATGAATGTCAGCCATGCCCTCGAAAAAATAAAAGATGAACTGACACAAAGCAGTGATATTGATGAGTTGATCTCCTTTATCGAAAAATCCCAACGAGGAATCTGTCTATAATGTCAAATCGAATACTCAAAGCAGGCGTCATTGGTGTCGGTCATCTCGGCCGACATCATGCCCGGATTTATCACGGACTCGAAAACGTAGAATTGATCGGAATCGCCGATATCAACAAAGATGCTCGGGATCGGATCACTTCTCAGTTCCACTGCGAAGGATTCACCCAGTTTGAGGACTTGATTCCCAAGGTTGACCTGGTGAGCGTTGCCGTTCCCACAACGGAGCATTTCAAAGTTGCATCCAGATGTCTGGAAGCCGGGATCCACGTCCTTGTGGAAAAACCGATCACATCCACAGTCGAGGAGGGAAAGACTCTCGTAAACCTGGCTAACGCCAAAAATGTGATTTTAATGGTCGGCCAGAGCGAACGGTTCAACCCAGCCGTATCGGCAGCTTCAGAGATTGTCTCTGATCCTAAATTCATCGAAGTTCATCGGCTTGGTCCATTTTCATCACGAGCAACCGATGTGGATGTCGTATTGGATCTGATGATTCATGATATCGATCTGATCCTGAGCTGGGTGAAATCAGACGTTGCCGAAATCAGAGCTTCGGGAGTGCCGGTCCTCACCAACCGGATCGATATTGCAAATGCTCGCATCGCGTTTTCCACAGGGTGCATCGCCAATCTCACTGCCAGCCGGATCAGCATTCAAGCCACACGAAAAGTCCGGGTTTTTCAGGAAAATCGGTATCTTTCTATCGATTGTATGGCTCAAACGATCAACTGCTATCGACGGAAAGATGGAGAAATCCCAAGTGATAATCCCATGTCTGCCATTGAACCCATCTTTTTTAACATCGAAAAAATTGAACCCCTGGTAGCAGAATTATCATCATTTGTGACTTCCATCTGCAAGTCGTGCCGCCCACCTGTCTCCGGTGAAGCGGGATTAAACGCTTTGGAAGTCTGCACTCAGATTTCTCACATTATAAAATGTCGGTAACGGGTTAGCGAACGGACCCTCTATCGAATGAAAATCCAAGAAAATCGATGACAGGGTTCTTGGCTGTGCCTGCAACGGTAATCGGAATATATTGATTCTTCTTGATTTCACCCCCACCTGGATGCGGATACAAGCGCAGTTCCATATCTAACCTGGATTTATCCGGATCAATATCCCGTTCGATAGAACCACTCGCACTGACCGATCCCATTTCCCCGAACGCCCAGATCTCATTCACAAGCACCAGTGGTCCATTCAACTGGATATCTCCGGTAAACTTCGATATGGATGGAATATCCAAAGCCCCTCGAACCTTTTCAGGGAGCAAAAAATCCACATGATCGATCTCCAGTTTAACAGGGCCGGTTATGCCAAAATACCGAACTGGATCAATGGTCCATCGGGCATCTCCTGCTGAAACTCCCTTTTTAATGGGTAGATCAGGAAAATCCACCGAGAGTCTGTCAAGACCGATTTCTTCCCATGCCATCACCATTTTGAACGGTTTATTGGGAGTCGTATTGAAAGCCGTGGATATCGTTCCGGTTATCTTCCCACCATAAGTGTCCGCAGAGATATCAACTCCAGCCTGAATCCGCATAAGTGATTTGTAGCTCAGGCCAATGGATAATGCATCGGCAGAAAAATACCGGCGGGGTCGGAGGACATACTTTTCTCCAGATGCATCCATAACCCGCTCCTCAATTTGATCTGCCTGGACATTAAAAAAAATTAAAGAAAACGGAAAGGCGGTTCGTATCTCCGCGTAGTGAATACGAATTCCGGTATTTTCTTCAATTTGTGCTAAAAACTTCGTTAAAAAAACCCGCTCAGGATGGAAGAGTGCAAACACCCCATGAAACAAAATCAGTGGAAAGCAACAGTATAAGAAAGCGATTTTAAGAAGCCAGATCCAACGGTTTTTTTCCTTCTCACCCATATTATTATCGGGTCAACAATTGCTCATAAAGATCGATATACTGCTTGGCAGTTTCTTCCCATGAAAAATTCTGTTTCATACCTTCCTGTTGAAGTTTCCGCCAGCATTCGGGAATTCGATATTTCTCAAGAGCCCGATCAATGCAGCGCAATAGCTCCTGAGCGGAATATTCCTGAAACTTGAAGCCAGTGCCTGTCGTTGGATATTCACTGACATCGATGACCGTATTCTCCAATCCTCCGGTTTTTCTGACGATTGGTACATCGCCATATCGAAGACTGAACACCTGATTCATACCACAGGGTTCATATCGCGATGGCATCAAAAACATGTCAGCTCCCGCATGGATTAAATGAGCGATTTGATCGTCAAACCGATTGATGAAAACCATCTGCGTAGGATGCTGATTTGCCATAACCGTCAGTGAGTCGGTGTAATTTCGATCCCCTACACCCAGAACGATGATATAGAAACCACGACGCACCAGATCAGGAATGACCTGCTCAAATAAATCCATTCCTTTCTGACTGTTCAATCGAGAGATCAAACCTATAATGGGTTTATCCAGATCGGCTTTTAAATTCACGACATTGAGGAGATGTTTCTTGCAGATTCTCTTGGCGTCCAGATTATGCTCATCATAATTGGCCGGAAGGAATTTATCGGTAGCAGGATTCCATATTGAATAATCCACACCATTCAAGATTCCTGATAGTTTGGCGTTGTTTGCACGAAGAAATCCATCCAGACCACAACCATACTCCAATGTCTGAATCTCTTTGCAATATTGAGGGGAAACTGTGTTCACGGCATCTGCATATTTGATTCCCCCTTTCAATAAATTCAAATCGCCAAAAAATTCAATGTTTTCCGGTATGAAATATTCCCATGGAAGCCCAGTGAGGTGCATATCATATCGCCAAAACAACCCTTGAAAAGCCAGATTATGGATCGTGAACAATGTGCGGACTGTTGCATAATATTCAGAGCTGTTTCGTAAATGATGGAGATAGACTGGAACAAGCCCTGTTTGCCAGTCATTGCAATGCAGAATTCGCGGTGGATCGGCCAGCGTCGGTAATAATTCAACCACAGCACGGGAGAAGAATATAAATCGTTCCGCATTATCCAAGTAGTCGCCTTCTTCTGTCCGGTACAGTTCATCTCGATCATAATATTTCTGATTATCGATGAGATATACTGTAAATCCTTCCGGATGACTTGTTTCATAAAGATCCGCACTTTCAAATCGATCAGAAATGGGTATGGGAATCGTTCGTATGAACTGGTGCTGATCAGAAAACTGTCGCGTGCATCGATAACGCGGAAGAATGACAGCGATGTCCTGATCCAGTTTCTTCAGCGAACTGGCGAGGGATGATAAAATAGATCCAAGACCACCCGATCTGGCGAAAGGCGCGAGTTCCGAGGCTGCAATTAAAATCTTATTTTTCAAGTGATCTCCTTTCCATCGGATGAAAATTGCTAATGTTGATTAGCAGAAATAAGTATGTCATGTTGGAAAAGAAATTGCAAAATCATAAAATGGAGGAGAAACGGTCCGATTGGATTGCATTGGGACGAAATTCGCTGGCAATCTGAATGATATCCGTAACCGATCGACCCCATGGATTTTGATTGTGAGTGGATCATTCACCTCAATCCAGACAGGGAGGAAACCATGATAGTTCGCTTTTTTGTTTATCTACTGACAGTGGGAGGTGTTTTATGGATTCTAGGTTGTGCTCACCATCAGCCGCGAACGTCTGACGATATGATTGAATACGGAGTGCATCTCGCTGAAAACGGATATTGGCACGAAGCTGCCGTTCGCTGGCGAATGGTACTCGAGACTGAACCGGAGAATGTTGCGGCACTCAACAACCTCGCCATTGCAGCCGAGTTCGAAAACCATCCGGAAGAAGCACTGCATGCGCTTCAAAAAGCGCTCCAACTTCGCCCTGATTCCAAAATAATCAAAAAAAATATCGAATCATTGCAGAAGAGAGCTGTCGATGTGTCCACTCGAGCGGAAGAAAAGGATCGAAAAAAACGTGAAAAATAAAAACATATCATTTATCACAATGGCATTGATTGTTGGTGTTATTCTGGTAGGATGCCGGAATCACATCCGGATTATGATCGATTATCGTCACGCGCCGATCATTCCTGATCTGAAAGAAAAAACAATCCTGATCGGTGATATCAAAAATCGGTGTGAGATATTTGATGCAGGCAGCGACCTCCAGGCGATGATTGTTCAAGAAGCCGAAAAGCATGATGTCTTCAAAGACATTCACATTGTCCGGATTGATGACATCACACAAATGACTCCAGACGAATTTCAATTGTGGCTCGATCAGGCAGGCACCTTCCCATGGAGTAAATGGAAAGACAGCCTGGATGGCGATCTGCTCCTGATCGGCATGGTCTCCTATTCCGCTCAAGATCGGTCTGGATATGACAGCGTCTGGCAGACGACCAGCACCGGTTACCGTGTACCGGCCAAAGTCTGGAAAGACCGAATCGCTTATGAATTCAGCAGCCGTTTACTGCTGGTCGATCTGAACACATGGACAGTGATTTCTGACAAAACATACTCCGACAATAGTTCGGTGGAGAGTGCATCAGATGAAGTCGGTGTTTTCTACGACATCATGCAAATCAAGATGCTGGAATTTCTGGATTACATTGAAGGAAAAGAAGTGAAATCCCATCGCTATCTGCTTTTGAAATAGGAGCATATCAATGAATCGAACGTTTCAACGAATACAACTTTTCCGGATATTGGTCTGTCTCATGGCATTCATCATCACAGAAAATGCCATGGGATTCGGAAAAAACAAAGTGACCTATCAATCCTTTTCCTGGATAACCCATGAAACCGATCACTTCCAGTTTTATTATTATCCGGAAGAGAAGGATCTTGTCCCGGAAGTAATCCGATATTTTGAAACCGCTTACTCGCGAATCTCCAAAGAACTTGGTTCCGATATCACCGGGAAAACACCTGTGATTCTCTATAAAACACATCAGGATTTCAAACAAACCAATATCATCTCTGAATTCATCCCGGAAGGTGTCGGAGGATTTTCCGAGCCGATCAAACGCCGCATTGTCATCCCGTTGGAAGGTCCCAAAAAACAACTGGAATCCCTGATCAATCATGAACTGGTGCATACATTTCAATTCGAAATCCTTTTTCAGAACCGATTTAACCGCATCGCACCCGTTCCTGCCTGGATCATGGAAGGATTGGCTGAACATCTCGCAGCCGACTGGGACTCAACCGGCAGAATGGTTCTTCGGGATGCCGTGATCAATAATGCAATCCCGTCATTGAAACAAATGGAGAGTTTTGATTATCTGCCATCCCAGTATCTCGGGTATAAACTGGGTCAATCTGCAATGGATTATCTTCGTACAACGCATGGAATCGACAAGTTGCATCGCCTGTTATGGGAAATCAGAAAAACATTAAAAAGCCAGAATTATTTTGAAAAAGCCATCAAGGAAGTCTACAACATGACATTAAACGAGTTGTCGGATTTATGGTCAGAAGATTTACGCCGCCGAGTCATTGAAATCGAACGGCGCCGTGAAGGAGTCACTGCCTTTGGGGAACGGATTTCCGATCAACCCGGTTACAATCGAAGACTGTCACCGGTATACAGCCCGGGTGGTGAATTGATCTCCTATATTGAATCCGGTTCGGATGGATATCACATTTTTAGGGGAACAATCAATCGTGAAAAGAAAAACAGGATTATCGACAACCTCACCGAAAACCTCGATTATTACCGGTACCGACAGATCATCATGGACGGTCGGCCATTAAGCGGTAATCCATGGGACGATCTTCTGGTTTATCTTTCCAAACGAGAAGATAAAATCTACGCTCAGATCATTGATCCCGCGGCT
Organism: uncultured bacterium; assembly: GCA_964512995.1. Classification (GTDB taxonomy): domain Bacteria; phylum CSSED10-310; class CSSED10-310; order CSSED10-310; family CSSED10-310; genus CAZELM01. The sequence continues at coordinate 23,668 of CAZELM010000009.1, read as the reverse complement.
GGAGGACTGATCCGGTCCATCACCATCCCCGAAGATCAAGCGACATCTCCGGCCCTGTCACCCGATGCGAACCACATTGCCTATGCCGCTTATCTCAATGGGCAATCTGATATCTATATCCTTGATCTCACCACTGGCATTTCACGAAACATCACACAGGATTCCTATGTCGATGAAACCCCCTATTTCTCACCCGATGGCCAATGGCTCATCTATTCCACTGAACGTGAGGGTCAGTTTGATCTCTATCGCGTATCGACTGGAAGTAGAATGATGGAGCCGGTCATTCTGAGTCCCGGGAACGAAACAACACCATGCTGGTCTCCAGATGGCACTCGAATTGCCTACATTTCCGATCGAATCGATGGCATCAATGATCCGTATATCATGGAGCTGTCATCCGGCCAGATTCAACGGATTGCTGCACCATCAACCGGTATGTTCACTCCATCATGGTCTCCGAATAATCAGAATATAACCCTCAGCTACTACTATAATCTTTCCGAGCAAATCATCGTGATCCCCGCCACTCGCCAAGTAGCCATTCCAGAGGTCGCAAAAGATGCTACACCCCTTGGGGTAGATGGAGAAACGCAATATAATATGCTTCCGGAAGCGGTTCCCCTTGGTGTGATGCCAGAATCCACTGCTCAGTTGAAGGATGATCCTGTTAAATTCAGACTGATACCGGATATGGCACTGGGAATGATCAGTTATGGATCAGACAATGAATTCTCCATGGAAGGTGGCGTGCTCATGTCAGACATTCTGGGTGATCACCAGTTCTCACTCATCGGTATCCGCAGAGGTAACCGGAACGGCTTGATGGGGACATACCTCTATCTGAAAAACCGGATCGATTATGGCGTGAGTCTGATGAATGACTCAGACTATTACTATGTTTTCAACCCATCCAGATCCCTCTATGAAAAAGTACAATGGGATTATTATTCAGGCATATTGCATAGTGAATATCCTTTCTCAACCCGATATCGTGCGGAGTTTGATATTGGGTTCTTTCAAAGAAATTATGACAGTGATATCCCATACTACAACGATTATGATGAAAAGCAGCTTTATATCGAACCAGCTTTTGAAGGAGATAGCGTGATATATCGGCCCTTGACCACAACATGGGAAGCCTACTCCGGACACCGATTTCGATTCTCTACCCGTATCCCCATTGAAGTGACCGATACATTTCAGAATTATTGGAACTCTTATTTCGATTACCGCCTGTATCTCCCCCTCTCCAAACGATCCCTGATTGCCATTCGCGAATGGGGCATCGTCTCATCAGGCAATGAAACCGAATACTTCGGAACCGGTGGATTCGGCACTGTCCGGGGTTATGATTACAACACACTGGTCGGAACATACCTTGCCATATCTAATGTGGAACTTCGGTTTCCATTGATCGATCGGATTCAGTTTCCTGGGAATGCTGGATTTTCAGGTTTCCGGGGGAAATTCTTCATGGACGCTGCTGCGATATGGTCCAAAGGTCAGGACCCTGAATGGAAGTTTGATGATCCGGATACATCTCGGGAATTGGAAGGTAATTTATACGGAGCCGCGGGATTCGGCATCAATTTCTGGTTCATCGGAGTGGAATGGCATTTTGAATGGGCGCGACGAACGGATTTCTCGAGCTTTTCCGGCGACTGGGTGTATCAATGGTCCATCCGGCGAAGTTACTGAGCCAAGAGCTTTCCCATAAGATAAATCGCAAACCAATCGCAACAGCCATTTTCAGCATCTGTTTGAATTGTCAGGGGTTGCCTTTGTAGGCCACCATCCCTGCTTTCCGTTATCATCCTCGATGTAGTGTCAGCACTTTATCAGGTTTCTGGATGATCAATGGAGCTATACAAAAGCAGTGTCTGTTTGAGTTCCGAGACGGTTCGGCAATCCGGTATTCCCAGAGGAATAGGCAGATGCTGGTATTGCTGAGTCGGATCGAAACGGATAGGAAAGAGACCCGTCTGAGATGCACCATCCAATTCGCCACCATCGCCATCACCAATAAACGCCACAGATTCAGGCTGCAAGCCAAGACGTCTGCAAGCCAGCAGATATACCTGTGGTTCCGGTTTCCATAACTTCTCCGTGAATGAAAACAGACAGACTGAAAAATACCGTTCCAGATCGTGCAATCGCAATACAGCCGCACCAGCGCAACTCGCATTGGAAATGATACCCATCTTCAATCCACGACGATGCAGTTGAGTGAGCAGCCTTTCGATACCTGCGACAGGACGAACGGAACACCGCAATGACTGCAACTCCAATTCCTCCAATTTCTCACGATGATCCTCCACAGGCAGATGAACCAGTTTTAAAACTGCTTCACAGCGCTGTGTTAGTGTCGAAAACTCTCCATCAAGTGCCGGTCGATTCGTTTCTTTCCATGCAGATATGAACAGCTCGGGTTCAATACCGAATTGCCCGGCTATCCGTGTATGATATTTCTTATAGATATTTGGATGAAACACGACCAGCGTGTCAAACAGATCCCAACAAATGCCTCTGATATTTTTCATGCATCATCTCAATTTCTGTACATTGTGAAAAAAAACGAGCCCATCCTTATCAGACGAACAGATGATATGTTCACTCAGAAGTGCGTTCAGAATCGAATTGATTTTCGCTGCCGGTAAACGAAAGCCTGTAGAAAGATCCCTCACGGTACACGGTCGTCGGCGAAGCACACTTAAAACCCGCTCCCGGATATCTTCATCGGTTAGCTCATCCGGATAAGCCGATTCCCACGTCGCAGTTTGTTGCGGCACAATCTCCAGAATATCAGCAATCATATGAAGTTCTGCTGGAGTGAGTGGCAGAATCGATGGATCGGAGGAGGGTCGAAACACCGTATGTAACTGGACCGCATCCGGATGGATTCGATGTATTTCGTTGCGGAGCCGGTCCAGATGATCCCGTGAATCATTGTAACCCCGACACAGCAAAATCTCCAGCCACACTTTGCCGGCAAATACCTGCTTCAATTGGCGAAGTCCCCGGATATATTCTGAAAATTGGAGCGCGGGGTGTGGCTGATTGATCGCACGAAACGTCCTCTCATCCGCCGCATCAAGCGACGGGATCATGACATCAATGTATCGAAGATCATCCATGATATCATCTTTATGGAGCAGTGTCCCATTTGTCAATAATACCAGTGGTTTATTTGTCAACGATTTTATCGTTTGTGACACCTCCCGGATTGAACAACTCAAGGTTGGTTCACCAGAACCCGAAAATGTCACGACATCACAGTAGCCAACGGTTGGGATAACCTGCTCCAACTCCCGGATTACTTCACCAGCAGAAACATATTCCTTTCTTTCCAGGGTCAACTGATTGGTAAAACCGCATTCGCAATATCGGCAATCCAATGTGCATGTCTTGGGCAAAACGAGATCAACTCCCAGAGACCATCCCAATCGCCGCGACGCTACCGGACCGAATACATGAGACGCAGGATGAAAAGTTTTCATATTTTCTGAACCTCTTTCTCATTCAAAGTGGCTCGAACATAAAACCAGTTATAATTCAGCCATCTATATTTTAACCACCTCCTGTTAAAAAAACCCGGTCTGGAACCAAAAAACATGACACAGCGGCTCTGTTCTGGATCGAATCCGCATTTCAATCGGTAATGGTCAGAGCGATAATGCTGAAAAGCCTCCCTGATTTCGAATAGACAATGACAGAAAATGTGGGTAGTATAGCCCTATGTTAGGGATTGGATTTCAGGAAATCGTAGTCATCGTCATTCTCGCCCTGATCATATTCGGGCCTCAAAAACTGCCGGAACTGGCACGTATTCTCGGAAGAGGGATGCGTGAGTTTCGCCGGGCGGCCGACGATTTTCGATTTTCCATCGAACAGGAAGAGCAGAAGAGCCAACGAAAAAAGCCGGATGAACCGGTAATTTCGTATTATCCTGATTCTTCAAATCCCGCAACAGCACCCATCCAGAAGAAACCGGAGAATCATTCCCCCGAATCATCAGAAAGACAAAACAACGATCAACCGATACCGAATCCAATCACCCCACATGACCCAAACAATAGGGAGGTTATGATCCTGGAGAAACATGGGTGAACAGAAATCTGGTTCCACCCGAGACGGAACAAGGGGAGATGTCGATACTGGATCATCTGACCGAACTACGCATCCGTCTGATCCGTTCTTTAATAGCGATTACCCTTGGATTTAGTGTTTGTCTGGCATTTTCTGAGCAGATTTTTTATTTCCTCGCGCAACCATTGCTCGACGTACTTCCCGAAACAAAGAAACAGATGGTCTTTACAAGTTTGCCGGAAGTGTTTTTTGTCTATATGAAGGTTTCATTTTTCGCCGGTGTGATTCTGACATCCCCTGTTCTTTTTTACCAGTTGTGGAAGTTCGTTGCTCCAGCACTTTACAAAAATGAAAAAAAATATCTGATTCCATTCGTTCTCACATCTACATTGTTTTTTCTGATGGGAGCAAGCTTCGGATACTATCAGGTATTCCCCTGGGGATTCCGCTTCTTCATCGCCATGGCAGGAGATTACATACTGCCCATGATCACAATGCGGGATTACCTGGCTCTGGCAACCCGGTTGCTTCTGGCATTCGGTCTCATTTTTGAGATGCCCATCCTGTCGGTATTTCTGGCAAAACTGGGCATTCTGACTCCCCAAATCATGCGCCGATTCCGTAAATATGCCATTCTGCTCATTTTCATTGTCGCGGCGATATTGACGCCTCCGGATGCAGTCACGCAGTGCCTCATGGCAACTCCCATGCTGGTACTCTATGAAATCAGCATTCTGGCCACTCAGTTCTTCGGAAAAAAGCAGGAAAAACCTGTCTCAAATTGATATGTTTCTGCGATGTTTACCCTGGACGAAAATAGACGGTTATGATATGATTTCTTACGTTTAAACCCGTCTGAATTCAAACCAGAATGGCATTGTCTGTCAAGATCAGGATTTACCATGACACTCAACAACGACCCGATCGGTATCATCTTGTGATTGTTTGCATGCAATTATCACCCCTCAAACCAGACAAGCGAGTCATTCATCTCATTTCGTAATCAACGAAAACTTTTGGTAATCCAAGCTGGATAACGAGTTGGATTTCCTGTATAATCTGCTCCTATAATAAACGAAAAAAGGAGATTCACATGAAGCCACAGATCATTGAAAAAGGAACGCTTAAACTGATGGGAATCGTTTACTTCGGTGATAACAAGAAAGGCGAAATTCCCCAATTATGGCAAAAGTGCTGTCATCGAATTATTCAATTACCCCAGCGGACAAATCCTGACGCATGTTATGGTGTTTGTTTCTACCTGGAAGAATACTTCTGCAACGGCAATGGTCAATTCAACTACATGATCGCCGTGGAAGCGGATGATTTCAGCAATATGCCCGATACAATGGTCGGGAAAGTCATCCCACCCTATCGCTACGCGGTATTCACCCACAAAGGACCAATCTCCGAGATCCACAGAACCTATACCTATATTTACCAGAGTGGTCTGGCTGAAGCAGGTCTGAAACATGCAGCCCAATTTGATTTCGAATATTACGACCACCGTTTCCGGGACGAATCCAAAGAATCAGAAATGGATATCTATATCCCGATCGAAAAGCTGTAACTCCCAGTCAGCAGGTAAGAGATCCTTTATTCCACTGACTGATTCCTTTGATCAGTGGTCGCTCCCTTGATCAGATATCGACATAGGTGCGCTCTCACGGGCTTTCCCTGTCACACCACCCGGCATGCGGTTCGTACCGGGCGGTTCGGTTGGTTTAAATTGTCATTGAACGACCAATTTTGGAAGCCCCAGCGAGTAGAGTTACGAGTTGGATAGGGCGATATGTAGAACGAGCGAGCGCGCCAGTCTCCATGGGCCGTGTGGACTGCCCTCCGTTTGTGCGTTTTCACTCCCAGTTTGACTAGCTCCCTGAACCGCACTTTTCCTCGTTTCCACTGCTCCCAGACCATCGCCCTCAACCGGCGTCGAACCATTGCTCCAGCTTCTCCAGCGTCGAGGGTGTTTGGCAGTGTCCAAAGTATCCCAGCCATCCGTGCACAGCCGCCGGATATACAACCAGCACTCTTGATGGATACGGACTTCGTTGTCATTCGCTAACTCGTCCAGCGCTACTTGCCTCCTATCCGGTTCTTGTACATCGGCTCGCGTTTTTGCTACCCGTTTCCTTCAGACCCCGTCTCGCGACGACGCCCTTGCGGTTCGCTATGACTTCACCTCCATCAGGTTGTCAGGAGGACTTCCACCCCTGAGCTGTTGAGCATACTCGGCACACAAATAAAAACCCCTTCCAATGGAAGGGGTTTCTTGTTTTATTCAGTATATTGATCGGAAAGCGTTATTTCGGAACGTTGATCCCGAAAGCTTCGATGTCATCCGCTAGTTTTGACAGTGTAACCAGTGACTTGAGATCGGAAATGTCATTCTGAGTTGTGAACATCAACCGGGCAAGACTGCCATAACTACCCCTGGCTATCTGCATGTCAGAATCATCCAGACCCAACGTATACGCACCGACGGTGATAATGCCGGGAGCGGATTCATTGCATCCGAAATCCACCCAGCCAGGCTCCAGAGAACCAACTTCACAATCACTGAATTGCAATACACTGGGATCGAATCTGACTTGCGTGGTAAATGCATCGATAGTGGATGTCTCATTGGACGTCATGACTTCAACAACGATTGTGTTAGAACTCCGCTCGAATTCGAGCCAGATATGATCATCCAGGGACGCAATGACCGACTGGAGCCGTTCCTGGATCTTATCCTGAACGGGAGATTCCATTTCAGCCGACTTTTGAGTTGCCATCGGATCCACACAAGAACCCAATCCCAACGCTGCCGCAAAAATACTCTGTGCATCACCGGCGGTAATGGAGCCATTTCCATTGCAGTCTGCCGCACAGGATTCTGCATACGACGGTGTTCCGATACCTAGGGCATACTGGAATGACAACTGAGCATCACCAGCCGTAATCGATCCATTGAAGTTGACATCACCATGATGGATACAGGTCTGAACCGGTGTATTCGTCGGCGTTCTCGTGGGAGGAACCGGTGTCGGAGTGCTCGTGGGTGGAGCGGGCGTGAATGTGGGTGCCGGTGCGGAAGACTCTGACCAGATCTCGATATCATCGATGTTCCAGCCGCTGTATACGACCGAGCTGTCGGTGGAACCCATGACCCATCGGAGGTAAACGGTTCGTTGATTATCGGCAACAGCGGAGATATCGAACGTCTGAGCCTGCCATGAGCTGTCCTGGAATGTAGAACCAGTATGGCTCCACACGGTTGTCCAATTAATACCATCATTGGAAACCCGGAAATACGCATGATCCCAGACCGAACTTTCGATGCCCAGCCATCTCTGGAACCGAACCTCAACATCCGTGAGGAGCGAACAGTCGATCGCACTGGTTGTCAGATTCGTCTCGGGGAGATTATTCGGATATGTACCCGCGAGATTATACCCATATACATTCTGCCCGGTGAATCCAGAAGCCGGATCGCCACCGGATCCCTGCGGGATTCCCCACGCCCACTGATTCTCAGTCACCCAGCCCGGATTGGTATCCAAGGACCAGAAATAACGACGTCCAAATGTCGATCGGGTGACATCAATCGCGAATTCATCGGTCGTGCTGAAACCCTGACCCGTCATCGTCAGAGTGAACGTCACCAGAGTGTGATCGGGAGTAGAGCTGCTGGAAGTGACGGTAAAGTGGGGAGCGAGACTTGGTCCCGAACTGCCGGCAGGCAATTCCGGGAACGATGCAGTACCATCAGAAATGGTGATATACTGCGGGTGATCCGATGTCAGTGTTCCAACAACATCGTGAGCGGTTCCATCGCCGTCATTGAACAATGTCACGACAATCTGAACCGTTTCATTGGGATCGAAAAATCCATCCATATCACCCTGCGCATCAATCACAGATGAAGATTCAATCACCAATTGTGGTGCGACGACGTGAACGGTGAAGCCGGTCGATCCGGATGCTTCATTCGATGTCCAGCCCACGGTGAAGGAAATGGCTTCTCCGTTCCCTGCGGTCGGAGCAACCTGGAAGACAAATCCACCAATGGATGAACCCGATGTACTCTGAGGGATATTCGGGAAATTGACATGATTCTGCGTGATCGTCACGTGCGGATTGCTGGAGACCAGGGTTGCAGATACACCCGTGGCATCCAATCCGAGGTTCTGGAGTGTGACCGGCATCGTGATCGTTTCTCCGGAATTGATCTCTCCATCATTATTTCCAACGGAATCATCGATTTCATGGCCACCATATATCAGATTTGGAACATTACAGGGAGCAGTGTAAGACACCAGGACATCGTCTATATTCCATCCGCAATACACAACGGATCCATCCGATGGACCCATGCTCCAACGCAGCTTCACATTGGACTGACCAGCCGCCAGATCGGTAATGTCGATTTCCATATATTCCCACTGACTCGGCTGAATACTCGATCCTTCGTGAGACCAGACGGCTGTCCAGGAAACACCACCATCATTGGAAACCTCCACCGTTGCATGATCGAATGCGGAGCTTTCAATACCCAGCCATTTCCAGAACGTCAGAATCGTTTCACTGGCTCCAGAACAATTGAACGATGGTGTTGTCGCATAGTAAACAGGCATATTGTCGGGATAAGCACCATTGAGATTGTAACCAACGACATTCTGTCCGGTGTAACCAGCCGTAGGATCACCATCAGCGCCAGTCGGCTGACCCCAGGCCCATTGACCCTCGAATGCCCAGCCGGGATTACTGTCCATGTTCTCATTGAGCATGACATAGACAGCATAGGTTGTAAAGCTGTAATAATCGCCGCCATGAGTATCCGTCACACTGTTTCCCGCTCGGTCTGCACTGGTCACACTGAAGAAATATTCCATGCATTCGGTCAAACTTTCCAATTGCACAGTATGATACATCGTCAGTGAGGAGTCTGATTCGGTAAATTGCAGTGGCATGGTATCACCATAGGTGATGGTACTGGTCGCAAGTTCATTGGTCTCCCAATAGATCTGAGCGGTATGAGAGGAAATCCAGGAGATGATCACATTTGAAATAACGGGAGGAACACAATCGATGGTTGCGGTGTCGGTTTTCTGAATGTTGATCCCGCCATGACCATCATCCGCATCCGTATAAGTCACTGTGACAGTGTCACCATTTGCGATCTGAACCTGACCGGCACCTGGAGATCCTGTTGTAAACTGAACCGAACCCTGAAAAATACCGGATTCCACACCAACTTCATTCAGCGTAATCACTTCTCCCATCGGATCCAACGTACTGGAGACGATGACTGAATGGGTGAGTGTTCCGGCGATATCTGCATCGGAAACCGTGATCATCGCGGAACCAGAACAGGCATACTGCGTATTGTCAAATGCCACAACACCGTCCGAAAAATTGAGTGCACCCGTGACAGCCATTGCGAACGGCTGAGGACCCTGAGGCACATTGTATCCGGTAATCGTGATTGAATAAGCGCCGATCGGAGGATTATCGATCTGCACGCATTCAACATTGTTCAGCCGGTCCGCTGTTCCTCCGGGAATGGAGTGTCCCTGAGAATATACATTTCCACGATACATCACACCATTAATGGTGACAGTCAGATCCAGATCATTGACCAGATTGACGCTGGCTTCTGGATTGGATGGATAATCGGACCATACAAGCGTGATCTCCAGTGGTTCGTCGGAAGAGGATACAGCCACCAGGTATTCAATGCTGTCACCCGCTCCGGAAATACCCGCTGTATTATCATCGATAAACAACATCCGGGTATCGTTCTGGAAATAGAGAGCTGAATCCAATGTGATCCGGCCCCATCCCTGACCATGCGATGGAATATCAGCATGCCCTTCACCACTGTCCGCTGTATTGCTTCCGGTCATATTCACGCCGCTGTTGATCATTATCGCTTTTACCAGCGCAGCGGAAGGATCCAGAGCAAAGCCTTCATCCGCGATTCCCAACGGATAAAATCCCTGAGCAAAATAATCACGGATCAATACCGCACATCCGGCAGCGCCCGGTGTCGCCATACTGGTCCCGCTCATGGAGGTCGAAGAGCAATTGTAGGAACCCGAGCTTCCATCGTTGGCAGCAGAGTTGATATTTTCACCTGGAATCGTGATATCCGGTTTGCGTCGGCCATCATCGGTTGGTCCGTGACTGGAGAAGTACGCGTTGTTTTCCGGATTTGCACCACCACTCTCCGTTGCTCCAACTGTGACAACGTTCTTCGATGTTCCCGGTGGCCGAATGGTGTCCGAACCGGAACCTTCATTTCCAGCAGCATAAACGAGTGTATAGTTGGGGTGGTCCCACACAAACTGGTCCACTTCCATGCAGTCATCGTGATAAACGCCTGGATTGGATGGCCAGCCCCAGCTATTCGAGTGAACGCGGCCGTCGAGATCATACACAGCCTGGTGAGCGCTGTATTCATCATCGGGAGGATATACATCCCAGCCGTCTCCATAATCCTGTACGATCAGTTTTGCCAGCAAAGCAATCCCGTCCGCATTATCATGCTCGCCCGGATTCGCATAATTATCACCCGCGATCGTTCCGGCAGTATGTGTGCCATGTCCCTGTGAATCATACCCATTGGCGTATTCCGCAGGACCAATGTATGCAACAATTTTACGCTGGTTAAAATTCGGATCGTTGGGAGGAATCAATCCTTCATTCACATCATAGAAAAAGCACATATCCGCATCCGCACCGGTATCCATAACGCCGACAATCTGCCCGGCTCCCTTGATACCCCGATCGTACAATGGAGTCATACCACCGGAGTATGGACCACTCTGTGCCACCCATTGTGTGAAATCATTGCAGAATTCGTAATCTGGATATGCTTGCACCCATTCGACTTCCGGCAGGAACGCTACCGTTTTCAGGACATTGATGAGATCTTTCTCCGGAATCAGGGCAACCGCTCGACGACGATTCGGCTGATCGGTCGTGTTGATCATCTCACCACCCATCCCGATTACCGCATTCTCAACATTTTCATACGGTTCACCACCGAACAAGGTGATGCGCACCTTGATCATCCCCCTGTCAACCGGTTGTTTAAAAATCATACCGTCCAGTTTGAAGAACGGATGATAAGAATCAACCCAATCCACATGGCTCAGACTGGATACAGCCGATACTTTCTGACCTTCCAGCTTCACCAGATACGTGTTGGATGGAATGTAGGACACGATCGTGCCGATCGACTCAAGCTTTTTCCGCCATTCCGGCTGAATAATATTATCGAAATGCACAAGATAATAATTGTCTGTGATTTCTTTCTGCAGCCATTCTGAAGGAAATTCCGACACTCCCTTGGAGATATCGATGGTACCATTCTTCAGAAATATCTGAGAAAACGAGTCTTCCGGCACGGAGGCCGATACAAGTGGAAGATGCAACAGGCACCAACCCACCAACAAAGACAAAAATACTTTTTTCACTGAGTTCTCCTTCCTGGGAAATGAAACGCGATGTTAGAATGAAATCTGATAAAAATTCACCTCTATCATGGTCTCCATGCACACACATCAGACCGGTCATCAGGATATCTTCCTATCAGATTCCATTATCCAGACATGTTACAGGTCATGATAAGAGTCTGGATAATAGCTTCCAATTACATTTTCTGCAAAGTAAATGCCACTCCACCATATTACAGTTGGCACGGAATCATCGAGCCAGAATTGCAGAAATCAATAAAAAACCCCTTCTGCATGATCGGAAGGGGTTTTCAGCATTTTCAGATGATCCGGACCAAGCCGGTCATGACATTAAACGATGCTATTGAATCTGAAATCCGTTGAGATCATCAAGCAAGCGGGAGATGAACATTTTGCCGGTCGGTGTTTCAGAGAGGGATTTGAACGACAGCGTGATGATGCTCCCTTGACTGCCAGCCGGAATCACATTCCATCCATGGATCGTATATCCACCAAGAGTAATCATACCAGGCACGGGTTCATGGTGTCCGAAGTCGATCCATTCGGGATCCAGATCACCTTCGATGCAATCCATCAGCTCCCATGACTTTGAATCATACTGAATTTCCATGGTGAAAGCATCGATATCGACATCCTGATTAGAGATCATCACATTGACCGTGAAAATCTCATCTTCGGCGGAAAAGGATTCCTCCATCCAGATCCGATTATTAGCGGTTACTGGAATTATTCCGGACACTGCACGGTTCAGAATCGCATTCGTCTGAATGGCGTCTGCGCAGTTACCCATTCCCAACGCTGCCATGAAAACAGCCTGAGCATCACCAGAAGTCACCATTCCATCACCATTACAATCCGCCGAACATATTTCCTCTTCTGTTGGAGTGAACATATGCAGGGCCAACATGAATGTGGACTGAGCATCGGCGGACGTCAGGGAGTGATCATTATTGACATCTCCGTCATTGTAACACACTGGTTCTGGTGTCGGTGTTTCGGTCGGTGGATTGGGAGTCGAAGTTTCAGTCGGAGATGGGGTCGGCGTCTCAGTTGGGATGGGTGTCGGTGTCTCAGTCGGAATCTGTGTCGGTGTATTGGTGGGTATCGGTGTTGGCGTCCGAGTGGGTGTGTTGGTTGGTGTTCGGGTCGGTGTATTGGTCGGAATGGGTGAGGGCGTTCGTGTCGGCGTATTGGTTGCCGTTGGCGTCGGTGTATTCGTTGGGACGGGGGTATTTGTTGGAACGGGTGTCGTCGGGATCATGCAATACGCCAGAGTATACGTCAGCGCGCCATTATTATATCCCCGAACCTTGAGATAAAACTGACCCGTCGTGGTTGGTGTGTAATCGATCTGAGAGCCGAGTCCGCACGTATCATCATTGGATGCCACGAGATTACAGGATGAATCGTACAGCTCAAAATACGAATCACCGGAAAAACTCCCGCCGCCTTCACATGTTGTGAACCGGTACTGCGTCGATGCGGTCATTGGAAATCCATACCAGCGGCATTCGTTCTGAGTAAAACTGTCGGAATGGGTGGCATAGGTCGCTGTGGGAGTGAATGGTCCGTAATCCATCGTCGGGCAGGTGTTGCAGTGGGGGACAGGTGTCGAGGAGGTTGGAGTGGCTGTCGGGGTGAATGTTGGAGTCGGTGTCGGACCGGTCGGCGTGGCTGTCGGAGTGTAACTGCCGCAGTCGGCGGTTCCAGCGATCACCACATCGTCGAGGTTCCATCCGCAATACACGACGCTGCTGTCCGTCGGACCCATACCCCACCGAATACGGACATTGGAATAACCGGCTGCCCATGATGTCAGATCGTACTCCTCATACGACCAGCTCGAAGGCGTGGTCGTGCCTCCGGTAAACGACCAGATCACATTCCATGTTGAGCCACCGTTGTTCGAGACTTCGATCGTTGCATGATCGTACGATGAGCTTTCGATTCCCAGCCATTTCCAGAAACTCAGATAAACCTGCGCAGCTCCGGAGCAATCAAACGAAGTGGTGGTCACATATGTTACCGGCAGATTGTTGGTGTATTGACCGTTCAGATTATAGCCAACGACATTCGAGCCGGTATATCCGGATGACGGATCACCGCCCGAACCCATCGGTCGACCCCAGGCCCATTGACCTTGATAAGTCCAACCGGGATTCGTAGTCATGTCCGCATTGACCAGATTGATCAGTTGGAGCGTGGTGAACGAGTAATAATTCCCGCCATTGGTGTCGATCGTCCGGTTGCCAGCTCCATCCGCACTGCCGACAGAAAAATAGTAGGTCGTACAGTCGGCCAGGTCATTCAGATCCATTACGTGATCCGTGGTCAAGACAGCGTCTGATACGATTTCTCCGGGAGGCGTTTCAGTTCCATACGCAACGCGAGTGTGAGACAACTCATTGGTCTGCCAGGAAATTCTCGCGGAGTTCGTCGTCAGGTTGGTTACAGTTACATTCGTGATGATCGGACCGACACAGTCTGCAACCGCAGTGTCAATCACTTCAACCGGTGATCCTTCACAACTCTCATCACTGTAGAATACGCTGATGATATCACCGTCAGACAGCAACAAAAGCCCGTCTCCCGATTCGGTTGCCGATGTCTCGATCGAACCAATGAACTGATGCGTATCAGCACCTGTTTCTGTCAATCTGACCACAAGAGGCTCCGGTGCACTTTCTGAACGGACCACCACATCGACCCATTCACTGAGATCGGAATCCCAAAGCGTGATCCCGACAAGGTCACTGCAGGAATAGACCGCTTTGTCAAGAATAACCGCACCACAGCCGGCTGCCATGATCTGAAGATTCATCTGAGCCGGAATCAGATTATGTCCGGTAACCGTGATCAAAGCCATGCCAGGGCCCGATGGAATCATAACTACGGATGCCACTCCCAATGCATTGGTATAACCCGATCCAATCAGGACTCCATCCATCGTGATCGCGACCAGTGCTCCCGCACGACCGGTTCCAGCTACATTGACGGTCACATCGAAATCCTGTTCATTGGGAGTCGTTGCAGAGGCCGCTGCGATGGCGATATTCTGAGGTATCCGGTTGATCAGATCCGACGATGGATCTCCCATCAGGTTATAAATATCGAAATAGTATGCATGCGAGAGTCCCTGATTGTATACTTCGATCAGACCCTTGAAATAAGCCGCGGACAGGGTGTGGATCGCATCCTCGTGTACACACCGGTAAATCTCCCGTTCCTGCGCATCATCCTCATCCCAATATGAGTTATCCGAGGTTCCCCAATATGATGCTGAGCCCCGATATGGTTCCAGCAGCCATCGCTCGCCGAATGATATCGTCTGGTCATGCAGGTTTGTTCCGCATGCAAATATCATCACATGCCCGTATTTGTCTGCATTCGTCAAAGCAGTGACATCCGAATGCACGAAATGGACGCTGGCGGTACCTGTTCCATTTCCATAACCATGTCCGGAATAACAAACAATGCCTCGACCGGCATTGACGTTGTTCGCGAAATCAGCCGTATCACCGCCCAATCGTTCATACACTGCATGATAGGCATTGTGAGCCGGATCGATCGGCTGGACGTGATTATCCCAGCAATATTCATGAGTGCCTTCGACCATCGTGGAATGATCCGATGACGCCAGCCAGACACTATCCTGAAAATAATTCATGTCCGGCATATTGACCTGTTCCACCTGCAGCGCTTTCACCAGGATGTTCTCGACATCTGTCACCGACCGGACAGGAAATCGACCGATCATGACATCGGGAGTCCAGTGGCCGGTCCCTTCCAATTCGGTGTAAGCATTGTCATCCGCGGACCCACTGGCTTCGCCCGTATAACAAGGAATGGTATCCGTGTCTCCCGCAAGCAGAACATAGTCTGGAGGATTGTCCCATGTATCATAAGCAGCCTGGATGATGGCCTTGATCGATGTCGTTGTGGCTCCAGCCGGTGCGGTTTCCATCACCACATCATATCCACACTGTGTTTTCCATTGGATAAATGGCAGCAAGGCGTTCTGGAAATTCGTGTGACTGATGATCAGGTAGCTGATCGGTGTTCCCGGAGGAAACTCATAGTTGCGATAGCTCCCGTGATTAAGCACTTCCTCCTGGAAAATCTCTTCGATCGCCGGACTGTAGTAACGCCGTGATTTCTCCAGAGTCAAAGCCCGATCCGCACCTTTCATATCGATCCGAATGGTGATCTCGGACACGACCCGGATCTCATGAGTGACTGGATTGTACTGGATCGGACTGATCTCCAGAACGACAATCCGGTGGCCACGCATATAATCGTCATCCTGAATCCGGACAGGTTCACCTCCCAGAAATTCATCCCGCTGATATTCCTGTTCATTCATCGCAAATGGCGCTGCTTCCAATGCACCCGGAAGCTTGGGAACCGGTGCCTGAACCGGAATCAATCGAGTGCCGTTTCCTGCTGTGGATAACGGGATTGTCTTGGGAGCGGCGGTTTCAAATCCAAGCCGGATCTCAGCGCCATAAGGGACTTCCACCCATTTCCGGATCACCGGAATGCGCGGATCACCCACTTTTCCTTTGAACCCGTTCCCCTCAAAATCCAGCCGTGTGAACAGACCTTCCTTTGTTTTGACATCCGTTGCTTCCACGCCATTCAGGTTCACACTGAGCTGAAGTTTTTCCCAGCCACTCTCCCGAATCGTCACTAGTTCTCCGTCGGCTTCTGAATCACCAAAGCTGATCCATCCAGCGGAGCCGGTGCTTGTCAGGCTGAGCCAAACAACTCCGAGCAGTCCAATCCAAAAATATCTCCTCATAGCGAAAACTCCTTTTTTTGAATACCCTTTTAAATCATCTGATACCATGAACACATTTTTTTTACAATATGTCCATTTCAGATACTTGTTTCGTCCATCATTCATCGTCACAGGCTCCCTGTCCCATGGCTGCCATGAAAATCATCTGAGCATCTCCCACGGAAACCGTCCCGTCTCCATTGCAGTCCGCGGAGCATTCTTCCGGATACGTCGGGATATAAAATGCCAATGCGATGCGGAAGGCCAGTTGTGCATCGTTGGAGCTGATGATGCCGTCATCCACGACATCTCCATCATGAATGCAATCCGGTGTGGGTGTGGGAGTGACCGTTGGGGTGTCGGTTGGAATGGGCGTGGGTGTCTGAGTCGGTGTGTTCGTGGATGTTGGTGTCGGAGTTCGTGTCGGTGTCGAGGTTGGGGTGTTCGTGGATGTTGGTGTCGGGGTTCGTGTCGGTGTCGAGGTTGGGGTAGCGGTATGGGTCGGCGACGGTGTCCGGGTCGGTGTATTCGTCGGCGTGGAAGTGGGAGTGTTCGTCGGAACTACGGTGGGTGTCGCACAGGTTGCCCGATATGCCAGAGTATAACTCACCGCGGTAAAACTATATCCACGGACTCTCAGATAATACACGCCCGTTGATGACGGTGTGTAGTCGATCTGGGAACCGTAACTGCAGAAATCATCATTGGATACAAGCATCGTGCAGGAGGAATCATACAACTCAAAATAGGAATCCCCGGAATACGATCCCCCACCTTCACATGTGGTGAATCGATATACACATGAACCGGTCAGATAAAATTGATAAAACCGGCACTCCGAAGCCAGCAATGTTCCAGAATGGGTCTGGTATGTGGCTTCCGGTGTGAAAGGACCATAATCAAATGTTGGACAGGTATTGCAGTGGGTCGCAGAAGTGGGCGTAGATGTCGGTGTATTCGTTGGAGTGGATGTATTGGTTGGTGTGGGAGTTGGACCGGTGGGTGTGGCAGTGGGTGTTGGCGTCGGACCGCAGGGTCCATAGGAATATACATGTACGTCATCGATATTCCAGCCGCAATACACTACGCTGCTGTCCGTCGTTCCCATCGTCCATCGGATATACACCGTGGCATAACCAGCGGCATAGGATGAGATGTCAAACTCCTGATAGTTCCACCCCACATCGACCAATGAACTGGCTGGATTCTGCCAGATGGTATTCCAGGTGGTTCCATTGTTTGAAACCTGAAGCCGGGCATGATCGTAAGATGAACTCTCTACACCCAGCCACCGATAAAAACTCAATACGACCGGTGACAAAGTTGAACAATTGATCGGAGACGTGGTGAGTGTATATTCCGCCATGGAATTGGTATACGTCCCACCGAGGTTGTACCCATACACACTGGAGCCGGTATGGCCTGTTGAAGGATCTCCGCCAAGACCGGCTGGTGTTCCCCAGGCCCAAGATCCACCGCTGATCGTCCAGCCGGGATTCGTGTCCATGTTGGCCAACAGCACTGTTGTGAGCTGTAATGTTTCGAATGTGTAAAAGACGCCGCTGTGATCATCGATGGTTTCATTTCCGGATGGATCAGCGGAGTGAACTTCGAGATAATAAAATGTACAATCATCCAGACCGGACAGGGTGAGGCTGTGGCTGGTTGTCAGTTCTGTATCTTCCGCGACAAAACCCAGTGATGAAGTCGGGCCATATTCAATTCGGGATGTTGCCGGCTCATCGGTGGTCCAGGTGACTGTGGCGGCATCGATCGAGACGGAATCGATCTCCACATTGGTGATCGCGGGTCCAATGCAATCAATGGATGCCTGATCGGTAACGGTCATCTGTCCGGAACCTCCATAATTGGCATCAAAATAAGATGCAGTCACGGTATCGCCATGGGTAACCTGCAAGGTACCATCTGCTGCCGGAGATCCGGTCGATGTGTCGATACTCCCCTCAAATCGGCCTTCCGTTGTTTCTGTAAGTGTGATCGATTCTGCACTGGGTTCGGTGTCACTGACGATGGAAACCGTCAGGGAACCCTGACCGATCAGATCCAGATCCTCGACAACAGCCCAAATGGTGGCATCGCATCCATAGGAAACATGATCCAATTGGATGGTTCCTTCGGATGCCGGTCCTGAACCAAAAAGAGTCACCTGCTGACCAAAACCGATTGGCCATTCCGCATACTGGGGATGTTCATTGTCCGTATCCATGGTGACCGCGTATTGATACGCTTCATCCATGGTGATTTCTCCATCCTGATTGGCATCCGCATCCACCGGATTACCATATGCATCAGCCCCACGGACCGCCGCTGTCCAATGAAATACATACGTATCATACGTATATGAAGGAGACATCGCCCAGGAATACTCCTGGTCATTGGCCGCTGTGGATATGACGCGTGGAACAGTTGAATTCATATTCATCACATCATTGACGAATCCACCGGAAAAACACGGCTCTAATGTCAATATCATTTCCCGGCATACGATGGGCTCCAGCAAATCAGCAAATTGATAGTCCCAGATAACTTCCCCATTCCACAGATTCATGGATGTCGGCTGACCGGGAACGCCCAGCTGACCGCTTCCATGATCGGTTGTGAATATGAACAGGGTATCGTTCTCCGTGAGCGTATTAGCCAGATTCGTGAAGATTGTGGTCAGGTTGGCATTTGTGCAGGCATACATCGTGTCATTGTCGCCATCTCCGTCCAGATCGGGATTGGAATTAGTACCATTGGATTGATCGACCGCCGGATTCGTTCCATCAGAGATCGCTACAATGATATGATCATCCAGATAATCATAGTTTGCTACCAATGTCGTGTATATCTGAGAGCAGTCATTCCAGTAACGGACGTGGTTATTGCTGGAATCAGCGCCCCCGGAAAGGATGACTGCCCACAGGTGTTCCGGGCTTTTCGAGGAGGAATCATTTTTTTTTAGTGGAGTTGTTGTCACGCGCCGATTCTCGCCCCCGAATGGATCCGGACCCAGATATCGGATCATGTCCTTTAATATCGTCGGTGGCCTGGTTCCTTTAGTTACCTTGCACTCTCCGGTATCAGGATTAACCAGGACATATCGACAGCCATGCTCCCAGTTGGCTCCCGGATAATCATCAATAAATACAAACCATTGTCTTTCCGGAACTGTCAGGAACGGTCCGCTCCATGTTTCAATGATAGTACCTTTCTCCACAGGAGTCCTGGAAACAAACACCCCAATCCCATCTGTTTTACCCATGCAGATTTCTTTCATCACGATCGAAAACGCATCTTCTGATGATGGAATCGGTTGTGCGGCAAATACTGAAATCGACAATGTTGAAAAAAGCATCGCACCGAGAATGATCCATATCTTGTTTTGGCTCATGTATCCCTCCATTTGCCTGAAAAAAAGAGAAATGTAAAAAAAAACAGCTTAAATTGTTTAACAGACTGATAAAACAAATTGTTGATCTGAACTCCCCGGTTTCGCAAATCGAAAAATAAATCAAACCTTCAGACAAATGAATATTCCAACTTGTTCTAAAACCAGAAGATAACAGATCCACACGTCAGTTCACGCAACGTTCATACCTGAACGAAAGCCCCTCAACCGGTTAATATACCTGGAAAACATCCTTAAAAGCAATTCAGGCTCTCGATGGATTGACAGTCAGATCGCCTGATTTAACGCTCAGTCTGCCTGGCATGCGCCAAGTCCCAATGCCTTCATGAAGATCATCTGGGCATCTGCTGCTGTTACTACGCCATTCCCATTGCAGTCCGCCGAGCATTCCTCTTCAATCGTCGGCTGGTGGATACCCAATGTGATACCGAATGCGACCTGTGCATCCGTGGCTGTAACGACACCATTTGCATTGACATCGCCATCATGGATACAGGGAGACGGTGTGGGCAGGGAAGAGCAGGGTTGCGAGGCGACGATCGAAACATCATCGATAAAAGAACCCCGGAATGTATTATACATACTATCTCCGGAATGATAATTGAAAATAATGGAAATGAAATTCCCGACATAGTCTTCCAGATCATATTCAAATACCTGCCAGCCTTGGGAATCACCATAAATCATTCCGACCGTTATGGGAGTTTGACCTTGAATTTCCAGTTGAATGCTTGTCTGATCAAAGCCCTGATAGTCTTCCCCTTGATGCCAGTACCAAACCTGAAGCGTCGCTTGAGATGTTTCCCGAAGATCAATAACCCTGGACCTCAAGTTACCGATTGTCGTACTGCCAGTATTGGTATTGCACGTGGACTCCTGTCCGTAATACCAACTGGATTGACCGGAGTGGTGCTCATTACAGGCACTTTCGGGGGGAACAAGATGCCACAATCCAGTCGCTGCCCACTCATTCACGCCGTTTTCCATGTCATCTGAGAAAAACTCGGTGAGTTCCCATGTGTCAAACGGATGCCAACTCCCATCATTATTGTCATATGTTGTATTCCCCAGCCGATCAGAACTACGGATCGCAAAATAGTACCGGGTACACGGTTCCAGTCCGGTCAATATGACGGAATGGTACCTTACCCGATTCGTGGATTGAATTTCCTGAGCCGGTGGGATTGCGTCTCCCCATATGACAACCGAATCAGACGGTTCATCTGTGGTCCAGGTGATTGTTGCTGAATACGTGCTGATATTTTCGACGGTGAGTCCGCTGAAAACCGGACCCAAGCAGTCCGAACCGGCTGTTTTGGTGACATCCACAACGGTCCCATCACAATCGTCATCATGATAGTGAAGCGTTATCGTATCGCCATGGGAGACGAGCAGATAACCGGATCCGGATTGCAGGGAAGAGGTACGTAAATCACCCCGGAATTCGGAAGTGTCAGAACCGGTTTCCGTGAGCGTCAGAGTCTCCGGAATTGGTTCGCTTGTTGATGCAATATCGATCGAAATTGTTTCAACATGATTGGGATCGCGATTGCCATCCGTATCGAAAACAGCCGCTTCGATCAGATCATCACAGGTATAGATGGAACGTTGGATCGCGATGATCCCGCACCCGGTAGAGGCAATGGGAACAATGGCTTCATAGGGATCGAGATTGGTTCCCGTGACTGTCACGATCATCTCTCCGATGGAATTGGGAGTGATCGGTAACACTGCCATTCCGTTCTCGTCCGTATATCCCACTGTATGAAATTCACCTGTCTGGTATGCATTCACTGTAGCGCCTTCAACGGGTCCCCACTCACTCCAGACTCTTACTTCAAAAGAGAATTCAGCAGCCAGGGGTATAGTGGGGAGATGGGAGACCTGAAGGCCGATAAGTTCATCGGAACGGAACAGAACGGAGCAGTCACCAAACAGAAAATACTGATGAAATACTTCTTCAGTATCGTCATTCAATCCCAGTTCCTGTTCCAGAAAAAGCATTCCTCCGAGTGTCATCTCGCCCATCGTGCGTGCTCCACCCAGCATTGTTCCCTCTGCATCTCCCGTAACCGAAAAACACACACCTTGACCCAGGATGGCCGATGGGTCCCAGGACGTCGAAGTATATGAGCTATATATCCCGACCGCGCCATGTAACTGACCAGAGGAACCTCCCCGCATCCAGCGTTCCGCAAAGCAATCGGAGGAACCCCCAAAACCACCATTCAGACAGGACACATCCATCACGAACGGTGTCAGATATTCATTCGTTAAGGCATCCACATCGTTGATCGAGAAGTACGGACTGCTCCAGGAAGTGCCGCTCCCATGTCCCAGATAAGCCGTCCAGAAACGTCCTTCATTGATGGCATTCCGGATATTTTGAGTGGTTCCCTGGCCGTTTGATATATACAATCGATCCGTGTGAACGTTCGTATTATGAGCCCGCCAGCGGTCTGCGATTGCATCCAGCCGCTGATCGTCATTGATTCCCATGCTGCCGGAAAGGCTGGACGAGATGCCGGTTATATGATCCAGCCAAGGGTCGCTCATGGGTGCTGACTCGTAATGGATGATCTTATCCAGTTGAGGTGTCAACTGCCCGACATTCTGAGCTGGTAATCGGGAGATGAGCACATCCGGTACCCAGTCGGTCCCATCCAGCGTGGTAAACAGATAATCCGATGGTGTGGAATATGGGGAGTCCTGGACCGGTTCGATCTGCTGATAATCACCAACTAATAAAATATACACAGGTTTGAGTGTCCAGGTGGAGTAGGCGTTCTCGATAAAGGCTCGTACTGATTCCGCTGAAGAACCGCTGACGGAAGTCGGAACAACCGTGACACTGATTCCAGCTCTGGTTTTCCACTCGACATATGGACTCAACGATCCAATGAGTGGATCGTCTGCAATGATCAGCATCGGTTCAGGATCCTGTCTCTCCCTCAGATTGAGTGCCGAAGCGTTCAATACACAGTTTTCATAAATCCTCAAAAATGACGGGAAGACATCCTGAATCCCAAAACTCTGGCCACCGGGTGTTTCAATCGAGATTTCCATATCTGTGATGATCAAAACATCTCCGGAAACGGGATTGTACTGGATTGGCACGATTTCCACAGTGACCGTTCGCAGCTCCCGGATCCATTCCTCGCTCACAACACGTGTCGCCTGATCCGGAAAGAAGCGGTCGGTTCGATATCGCTGACAGTTGATCATGAATGACGGCCGGACAGGATCATCCCGATCGAACGGGGGTTGTGCCGGCCAGATATTGAAATGGTGCAGCTTCGTTTCCGACAGCACGTTCAGTTTCAGGGAGTACTCTGTGGAAACCGGGATGGCGATCCGTTTTCGTATCACCGGGATCAATGGCAAACCAGGTTGAGCTATCACTCCGGAACCTGATATCCGCAAGATTGAATAGTTCTGATCCTCGACAGACTTCGATTCAACGGATACTCCCGGTATTCGAACACGGAACAGGGTCTCCGTCAGATCCGAATGTTTCACCTGAACATCGATGGGTTCATCCACGGATGCACCAGGGGACAATGGAATCCATTCTGCCCGACCAGAAACAACATACATAAAAATAAACATGATGGTTAAACAGATGGTTGATCTCATGAATAGAATTTCCTCCCCGAGATATAAACACATAAATCGACCATATTATATCTCACTCCACCGATTCTCTGCAAAGAGCAGACCATGGATGGAATAAAAACGCATGGGAACGATCAGTTGTAAGCGGTCATCGGGTGACTGTAAGCAGGCTTCGCGTAATTGTAAGCGGTCTTCGCACGACTGTAAGTGGTCTTCGCATGACTGTATACGGTCTTCGCATGACTGTAAGCGGTCTTCGCATGACTGTAAGCGGTCTTCGCACGACTGTCAGCGGTCTTCGCA
>CAZELM010000008.1:109369-139658 GCA_964512995.1 uncultured bacterium | reverse complement strand
TCACTTATCATCCGGAGACCGTCACTTATCATCCGGAGACCATCACTTATCATCCGGAGACCATCACTCATGATCCGGAAACCATCACATATCATCCGGAGACCGTCACTTATCATCCGGGGACCATCACACATGATCCGGAGACCGTCACATATCATCCGGAGACCATCACACATGATCCGGAGACCATCACACATGATCCGGGGACCATCACTCATGATCCGGAGTATTTCTCTTCATTTCATAGACTATTGCCTTTTCACATAATCCAATCATCAAAGGTTAGATTCTTTACTCCCCTCGATCAAAACTAACCGAACGTTGCATCAATCTTTTACTATTTCACTCTCTCTTATTATTAACAAGAATAAACCGTTCTTATAATCGTTCAGTAGGTGCGAAGCAACCAGAATCCCCTCTATCAAGAAGGGTGGCTCTGCGAAGCCTCGGTTTGATTGGATTCAGCATGGCTTCTTGGAAAGCGAAGCAGAGACGGGGTGTGTTCTGAAGTTTTGACTACACACCCCGTCACGCAGAATCAACGCGTTCACCATGCATATCTGGTTTCAATAACGTGATTCTGCGTGACACACCTCTTTCCAGAGGGGATTTCCCAGTGAACGGTTACCTGTTCTTTAATATTAATCAGCAGCAGACTGCGCACTCTACGATGATGTTCATGTCGGATCTCACACAAGAAAAATGTATTGATTCACCTCGGCACTGTCATTTCTGGATTCTATTCGATAACTGAAGACCATTTCAAAGCCAGGGCACCCTTTTTTCTCATGATCAATAGTTTGATTCAATGCAGATTATTAATGATTACCAATCACCACTGTCAGGTCATCCACCCATACAACTCCGCTCGGTAAATCGTCCGGACGAGGAAGAAAATCCCAAACACCAGCAGGAATACGCCAAACAGAATCCGGGCTTTCGCCGTTGGGATGAGCATCCCCAGACGGGCTCCCAGATATGTCGACGGGATGACGCCCACCGCCATCAGTCCAGCAATCCGGAAATCAATATGCCCCAACTGAAAATGAATGCATGTTCCGGGGATCGCCATGATCGAAACCGCCACCAGTGACGTGGCTGCCGCTTCCTGAGGCGAAAAATGGAACAGCAGCATATACGCTGGAAGAAGCAGAAACCCGCCCCCGTTGGCCAGCAGTCCGGACAGAAAACCGACACCCATCCCCACCATGATGAACCATCGCGTTTCCTCGGACCGATGAAATTCTTCGATGTGACCCGGTCCGGAACCGATCAGAAGACGCAACCCGACCACACCCACAAAGAGTCCGGTTCCGGCCATCAGAACGCGGCCGGGAACCCAGGACGTCAGATAAGCTCCCAGAACAACCGCAGGAACGCCTCCCACCGCAGTCCACCCAACCGCTCGGGTATTGACCCGCCCCCTCCGCCAATACGCCCACCCACCGATCAAGGCAGTTGGCAATGTCACCGGCAATGGTGTTCCCAATGCCAGTAACCGTGGAACGTCCAACAACCGGAGTATGGGTGTGGCCACACTGCTCCCCCCGACTCCGAACAATCCGGACAGAAATCCGATCAAAATGCCCAGTCCGATATACAGGAGTGTCATGGGGATGGCTCGGAAGAAAAGAAAAAAGAAAACAACACCGATGAAAAGAGGACAGAAACAAGAACAGAGGACGAGTCATAAAACCGGCTGCGCATGTCATTACCGCCAGTCATGCGAGTGGGATGGGAGTGCGGGATGAACCGAATGTCCGTTTCTCTCAAAACGCATAAACCCGATCCACAATGACCGTATGATCCGGTAATGTCTGGGGCCGGCCAGTCTTGTTGGATATCACGACATTCCCTTTCAGCGTGATATTCCGGCCGAACGTCACATCACCCTGAACTTCCCATCGCGTGCATTCCCGAAGGGATGGTGCGCCATGCGGAAACCGGCTGCGAAGCTGGTGGACCATTTTGTAATGCTGCGGATCGAGCACCGAAATGACCGGTTCGGGTGTCACAGAATCCAGTTTGAGATGAAAATCCTCTGTCAGACAGTATGCATCCGACCATAATCCGATCAGATCCTGGCACGTTTTCACCGGCATGAACCGCTCCCGCGTCACCCGGAGCGCTGTTGCTCCCGGAAATAACGACAGAGCCGCTCCCATCGCGGTTTCCAGTTGATAAACAGGAGTGGAATCCGGGATCTGGGGATCGACCGGCTTGGCATTCCGGATCAGCGGCAGATCCAGAAAATACTCCCTGGTGCGTAAAATACGATCCAGCACCTGGAGATCGATCCAGATCGTGTTGGTGTTGAAATACCGGTACAATTGAATATCCTGAAACTCCGGCAGTTCGGATTCCGGACACTGAGCGACTTCCCGGAGCGTCAGGCGGCCGTTTTTTAGCCGCGCCAGGTGACCTCCCTTGCAATCTGCCGGCGTCCGCTCAGCCACCTCCATCAGAAACGGAAAATCATGCGCGGCGATATATCCGAGTATCTGCTCATCCATCACCGCTCCCAGGTTGTCCGAATTGGAGATGAAGGCGTACCGAAATCCCTTGTTCAGCAATTCTTCCAATATCCCGGACGTGACCAACGATGTGTAGATATCCCCGTGACCGGGCGGACACCATTCCAGTTCCGGATTCCCGGGATGATGAACGGGCGTAAAATCGTCCTGCCTGACTTTAGGAACCCGGCTCTGTATGAAATCCAGCGGCAAACCGGCATTGACATCCGCATACATGGACAGATGGTTCAATGTATCCATCCGCGTGTTCGGGCTGTTCATGAATATCAGCGGCAGCCGGATGCCGCTCTTTTTCCGCTGAATCAGGACCTGCTGGATGATGATATCCAGAAACGAATGCGCCTGCTTGACCGGCAGAAGCGATTTGGCTCTATCCATCCCCATACTGGTTCCCAGTCCGCCGTTCAGTTTGAAAATCACGCAGTGCGGCAACGCATCCCGCCCGGCGGATTCATAACCTTTCAGTTCCTGATAGTCCGGAACAGTGTCCACCGGATCAATCTCCTCCCGGCACATCACACCCGTATTTCCACTCAGAAGCTGCTGATAATAATGCCGGAAATTAGCGATCGCGATATCCGGTATCCCGGCAGATTCCATTTTTCGCAGGAACGGCTTGAATTTTCGTGAGATATTCATGATCACCTCCGCGTTTGTGTCCCACCTGTTATTCTGTTTCACATTGGAAATAAAATCAACCGGCTCGGCCGATCCGCCAGTTGTCACCGTGCATTCATTCCAATAAGATATCCATTCGATATTGGGAGCGAATCCGATGTTATCCATGGAACCGTATATCGAC
Organism: uncultured bacterium; assembly: GCA_964512995.1. Classification (GTDB taxonomy): domain Bacteria; phylum CSSED10-310; class CSSED10-310; order CSSED10-310; family CSSED10-310; genus CAZELM01. The sequence continues at coordinate 136,322 of CAZELM010000008.1, read as the reverse complement.
AACCTGTTCAGCCACTGGAATCATGAATGCGGATGATAAATCGCCTGATTTCAGCCGGATTGATCACCGGTATCCTCTTTCCCGGTCTGGTGATCCTCATCCGATGCCTTCCGCACGGCGTTCCTCTGGCTGGTCCTGATTTCCTGTTCCAGTTCGAGCCATGGTGGGAATTTACCCGGGAGTCCATCCGATCCGGAAGGCTCCCCTGGTGGGATGCGTCCGTCATGCTGGGGTATCCCCACCTCGCCGACCCGCAGTCCGCGCTGTTTTATCCGCTGAACTGGCTGATGCTGCTGGCTCCCGTCGGCCCGTCACTCGCGCTCCTGACCGGTGCTCATCTGGCGCTGACCGGCCTGTTCACGGCATGCTGGATGCGATCCCGCGGCGGATGCCTGCCGGCCGCACTGTTTTCCGGCATGGCCATCAGCAGTTCCGGATTTCTGCTCAGTCATGTTGGAGCGGGTCATTACACGCTCATCTGCGCCGCAGCCTGGACCCCGGCGGTGCTGTGGCAACTGGACCGGTTCCGGATGACGCAATCCCACCGGACGCTCATGGGAGCCGGTATTTGCTGGAGTCTCCAGTTCCTGGCCGGACATCTTCAGACCTCGTTGCTCACAACGCTGGCCGCAGCAATCTGGTTCGGATGCCGCGGATCGATCCGCTCCTGCGGGATTTCGAAGCGCCAACTGGCCGGCCCCGCTCTCATGATTCTCCTCATGGTCGGCGGTCCGTTCCTGTTGGCCCTGGAACTCGCCCATCAATCGATTTTGCCCGAGCCCATCCCGCAATCGATCGTCCGGGACGCGCTTCCACCTCAGAACCTCACAACGCTGATATTTCCCAACATTCAAGGTGGACTGAGCGCTGAAACCTATACCGGATCAGAAACGTTTCACGAAACCTACAACTACCTGGGCATCGCGGTCCTGCTGTTCGCAATGACCGCTCCGGTTCGGTCAAATAGGGTATTATATATCTTATTATTGTTGGGAGCCGGTCTGTCGATACTCCCACGGATTCCCGGCGCATCGGCACTCATGACCTCCATTCCGGCGCTGGGCATCACCCGGAGATGGGCGCGAAGCATGTTCCTGGCCGACATCGCCGGAGTGATGCTCGCAGGACATGGCATCCATGCCTGGCTGACCGGCACACTGAACCACCGGCGCGGACGTGCTGTCTGCGGTCTGATGATCCTCCTCGCTGTCGGCATCTACCATTCCGCCGGCTGGTTTCTGATTCCAGTGGCGTCGATTCAACGGGATTTGCTCGTGACGATCACCCTGACGCTGCTGATCACCGGTCTGATGCTGTTCAAAAACAAACAGCCTGTAACGGATTCGGGAATGAAATCGATCCTCTTGATCCTGCTCGCGGTTATCGCGCTGTCTGACCTGTCTTTCCGGGGCTGGCGGTTCCTGCGACCGGCCAATCCGGCTTATCGAACATCGTTCCTCCGATTGGCCGGTCAGCTCCACCAGACCATTCCCCAATCCGATACACGCATCCTGTTTTATCAATCCCCGGAACTGACCAACCGATATTTCAAGCTGGGATACGATACGATCACCGGATACCGGCCCTGGCCGCTCGACCGGTTTCGGACCGCCATGCAATCCGCAAACGGTATTGCGAATTCCCGGTTCGAGGATTTTCCGTCGTTTTCCGCACCCTTCCGGCTGACCCGGCTGGCCGGGATCGCTTACTGGATCGGACCACCCGCACCGTTTGATGGATTGGATGCCCGGTTGACCGGCACGATCGGAAAGGATCTGATCTACACGGATGACGCTGCGATGCCCCGTGCTTGGCTGACTCCCGAATGGGAGACAATCGAACGTGCGCATGTCCTGAAACGGCTGGCGGATCCGGATTGGTCTCCGGCAACCACGGCATTATTGGAAACATCTCCGGAGTGGCACTCTGCGAGCCAGCCGGCAGATGGAAGCCCGGAAACCGTTCAGTATCGCCGGAAGCACGACGGCCACTGTATTCTGGATGTGGCGGCTGCTCGGCCGGGAATACTCGTGTTCACCGATGTCTGGTATCCCGGCTGGTCGGCATCCATCGATGCCCGGTCAACACCGGTATTCCATGTGGACCACCTGTTCCAGGGAGTAGCTGTACCGGCAGGACACTATCGTATCGAATTCCGATATACACCGGGTTGGCGATGGGGATGTGTCTTTCTTCCAATCCTCGGACTCGCCGGCTCATTGGGCTGGATTGTTCGACAAACATGGAGTGCTCGGCATGCGGATTCATAACAGCCATATCTTCCTGGTGTTTCTGATCTTTTTTGCGCTGTATCTGACGACATTGGCGACAGAACCCCAGTTCGGAGACAACAGCGAGTTTCTGACGGCATACTGGCATCTCGGCATCTGTCACAATCCCGGGTATCCGGTTCAGAGCCTGGCCGGTCACGGATTGATGCATCTGACACCCTGCGGTTCCATTGCATTTCGGGGGAATCTGATTTCGGCCATCTGGGGAGCGGCTGCTCTGAGTATCCTCGCGGCCATCGGCATCTCCCTGGGTTTCACCCGGCCGGTGATGCTCTGGAGCGTTCTTCTGGCAGGAGCCGGTCCGCTGATCTGGTCACAATCCACCTCCGCGGAAGTCTATACTGCGGACATGTGCATGGTTGCAGTCAATCTCTGGATCATCTCCCGGCTTCGGAGCGACCCTCGTATGATCAATCTTCTGGGACTGACACTGGCTGCCGGCGTGATGGTGCATCTGTCACAGACGCTCTATCTGCCGGGATTTGTGATCGTGGCGGTGGCGATCTCCCGGCCCCGGATCCCGATCCTGCGATGGCTTCCGACCGTTCCGTTCGTGCTGATCGGTCTGTCCCTCTGGGTCTATCTGCCGATCCGCTCCGCCTGTCATCCGGCCATCAATTTCGGAGATCCGTCAACCTGGGAGCCGTTTCTCGATATGGTTACCGGTGCAGCCCATCGCCGGTTTCAGGTGATGAGCCTGCCCTGGCAGGAATCATTGGCTCGGATACCCGCCTATTTTCGGGAATGTATGTTCCCCTCGCTCCATTTTGTCGGCTCCGCAGCCGCAATCACCGGATGGTTCATGGTTCTGAAAAACCGATGGGAGCTGGCGATTACGGGCGCCTGGATCATTCTGGCAAACCTGATCTACGCTGCACTCCTCAACCAGGTGCCGTACAGCGCCACACCGTTCGGTCTCCCATCGGTATGGGTATGCGGCATTTTTGCCGGAGCAGGCATGACCGTTGCGGAACAATGGATTCAGCGCCGCTCCCCCCGGATCGGACCTGTTGTGGGCGTGATCATCCTGATCGGGCTGGCCATTCAGCCGGTCATCAGCCATTTTGCCGCCATGGACCGTTCACGGGATTGGATTCCTCGCAACTATGGAACCGTTCAGCAGACCTGCCTGCCGCCGGAAGCCACGCTGATGGTTCAGGGCGATGACGATCTGTTCATTGGACTGTATCTGCGTTCCGTGGAGCGGTTCCGGCCGGATATCCGATGGATCGACGCGACGGGGAGTCTGGGTCTGGGACCCTTGAAACCACCGGATGCCTATCTCAGTTCCGCCGGATTTTTTATGGCGTTCTCCCGCCTGGAGCAACAGATTGGCCAGGCATCACCCGGATCGATGTTTTACTCCTGGCGCAGATCCGGGGAGTTTGAACCCGTGGGACTGGCATTCTCAGCCGCTCCCGCCAATCCATATGCCGTGGGGTTGGGAGACCGTCTGATGAGTGATTTCTTTCCTGAGACACCGCCCGATCTGACCCGGGATTTTCAGTATCGGCGTGCTGTCGGCCGGATCCGGTTTCAGCAGGCCAGACGGGCGGCGGCGATCGAAGACATGGACGGATTCCAGCGTGCGATGAATAATGGTCTGGCGTGGGGAGCCGGGATCAGTGAAACGTACAGCGAAGCCGGAGAGATCCATCTCGCGCACGGGCAGGACACTGAAGCGATCGCGATGCTGGAACATGCGATCGATCTCCGGCCCACGAACGAGGCTGCCTATTACCTGCTGGGATCGGCTTACCGGAAACGGGGGGATGTGCAGCGGGCAACGCAGGCGGATATGATGTATCAACGGCTGCTCCGCCGGCATTTCGCGGAGTAGGGGGGATGTGGTGTGTTCTCACTGCATTTCCGGTGCGCGATCCCACTTTCCCGAACGCGATTCATTGAGAACCCTCATTCTCAGTCCTTCTCCCGGTGGGAGAAGGAGAAAAAAAAGGGTGGTTAGTGCGGGATCCTTCTTCACCCTCTCCCAGCGCAGCGACCGGGAGAGGGTCGCCGGCCGGAACAGCACGGATCGATCCAGAATCACGGCCGGCGGGGTGAGGGAAACGCGTTAGTTGCCGGTTTCACCATCACGGCCGGCGGGGAGAGGGAAACATACCCGGAATCCAGAAATGCACCAGGAGTATAAGCTGGCCAGGTACCGTACCATTCACATTCGCTATTATCATCCCGGCTCAGTCTTCATGCCAGCCGAACGAGAATATCGCGATCTCGCCGGTCAGTTCCGTGATATCGGGATCGGTCAGTCCCGCATACCAGACGATACCGGAAGCCGATCCCACACCCTCCGGCCAGATGAATTCCGGCAGGACCTCGACGACCGTCTCCCCGGATGCCACATCGACGAGATAGTAATCATAGTCTGAAAATCCGGGAGCGAAAAAACAGGAACCAGCCACGTCCAGAATGACAAACAGCGGAATCTCGGCCCAGGATTCAGGATATGGATTGCAGATATGCACCCGGCAATAACAGGTGGCTCCCGGAGTCAGCTCCCGGGACGGCATCTCCACCCGGCATCCGGGATGATGGCAGGATGATTCCGGCGGGTAATGAAATCCCATGTCCACTCGGCCCTGATCCGGCTCCAGATCGGTCCGGGTGGTGAGATCGGACAGACATACAGAGCCCTCATGCGAGGAAAAACAGATCTTCTCCGCCAGGTCGCTCCCCGCATCGATACACGGGCTGCCGGCAGTCTCTCCCGCACTCAGATGAGCCAGATAAAAATCACCCTGCGGTCCGGACTGAAACTGCGGGTCGGCATCGATGTTTCCTGCTCCCTCAAAACCTCCCTGAATAGTGGAAAATGTGATATCTATGCTGGCGTCCGACAGGCAGAATGGATCGCCGGTATTCCTCCAGACGATGCTGTCAATGATGGTTATCGAAGCAATATCGCACAGAATCCCGCCACATACCGCCTGATTTTCGGCCAGTGTGGAGTTCATGATGGTTACAAAACTGATATTGGAACTGGCCACAGCGCCGCCGGTCGAGGAAAAATTCCGTGCGATCAGGCAGTTCATGAGCGTTGGATCGGAAAACCATACCGAACACAACCCGCCGCCGATCCTGGCAAAATTACCGTTCATCACGCAATTGATGATGTCGGGTGACGCATTGCTGCAAAAAATGGCTCCACCATTGTCATCCGCCTGATTTCCGATCATGGTGCAGCCGATCACGGCCGGAGAGGCGTTGATACAGTAGATGGCTCCGCCAGACATGGCTTGATTGTTGGTCAGGTAACAGTTTTCGATGATCGGGGAGCTGTAATTGCAGAAAATGGCTCCGCCCGTATCACCCATGCCATGTTGCACGGTGAAGCCGCGAATCTGAGCGGTCATGCTCTCATTCGTCTGAAATATGAACCCGATTCCCTGATGTTCCGCATCGATAATACAGGCGTACGGTCCATTTTCGGATTCAACGGTGATCCATTTTCCCTGGAAATCGATGTCCCGGTTTCCAGCGCCCGTATAAGTGCCGTCCGCCACGAGAATGGTATCCGTATCTTCAGCGAGGTCGATGCCGGCCTGAATGGTCGAGGCATCCTCCGGCACATGAATGACAGCGCTCCATCCAAAGCTCGGACAGAGACAGACCGCAATCAACACAACGATCAGCGTTTCAGTTTTCATCACGCAACTCCCGAAAAAAAAAAATCGTTTCCGATATTTCTGTGATCGGATTCGGTGAATGAGCCTGATTTCCGGAAAGGGATCGGCCCAGTTCCGTCCGAACCGTCGTGGATATGATTCACGGTATCGCCCCGCCGGGCTGCTGTCAACGGGATGATTGCATTCGCAGCGCCGGTTGATACAATCCGGACGGAAAGGATCGGGGGGGGCTGGTATGGATCACTATCCGCTGATTGATACGCATTGTCATGGGACGGACGTGCCGTTTTCGTCGGATACGGACCGATTTCTGTCTGAATGGAAGGCGCGAGGGGTCGTGTCGGTGATGATCCCGTCCTACGACCGGCCGTCATCGCAACACGCGCTGGACTGGAAACGCCGGCATCCGGATGGCTGGGTGGCGATCGGGGTGCATCCCATGTTTCTGCCGTCGGATATTTCGTTTCTGAAGGAGTGGGCGATGCAGGCTCCCGTGGCTGCGATCGGGGAGATCGGGCTGGATCTGCGCCGGGGTGCGCCGTCCCTGACGGTTCAGGAAACGGCCCTGCGGATGCAACTGGAGTCGGCCGGAGCGTTGGAACTGCCGGTGATCATCCACTGTGTACGGGCGCACGAGCGGATGGTGTCTATCCTGTCGGACTATCCGGAGATCCGGGGCGTGATCCATCGGATATCGTGTTCATGGGAAATGGCGCGGGAGTATCTCCGGAGGGGGTGGTTTCTGGGAATCGGCCCGGATCTGCTTCGGCCGGAGCACCGGCAGATTCAGCGGATTGTGGAACAGATGCCGGTGGAGCGGATTCTGCTGGAGACGGACAGCCCGTATGTTCGGATGCCGGATGGCCGGATGGCGGAGCCGCCGGATCTGGAATTGGTGCTGGAACGGGTGTGCCGGATCCGTTCAGCACCGATCGAGCGGATGGCTCGGGAGCTGGTGGAAAACGCGTACCGGTTGTTTGGCAAAACAGGGCCATTCTGACACTCAAAATGAGTCAAAAACGCATAAAATATGAATAGTTATAACAAGTTGAAAAGATAGACCACATTTTTCAGAACTGCAACCACACTTAGGTATTTACAAACTTGAAATCCTCGCTGAGGATTGAAATGGTCCCCAGTATCCGCCCAATAGGGAATGCTACTGGCAACGGATGATTACGGAGCACACGTTTGAACCGCTGATTACGCAGATGTATCGGATTACGTTGATAGGTGCGTGCCGATACAAAACGGATGACGCGAATTGACCGGGTGAATCTGTTGGGGGATAAAGGACATCCCACCCAATGCCATCGGCAATCCCCCCATCTGCGCCATCTGTTTAATCAGCGTAATCTGCGGTTCAGACCTCTACCCCGCAATCACCCAATGCCAACAGTGCCGGTATTTTGGGGATGCCTTGAATTGATCGGATAAGAAATCCTACTGGCAACGGATGATTACGGAGCACACGTTTGAACCGCTGATTACGCAGATGTATCGGATTACGCTGATAGGTGCGTGCCGGTACAAAACGGATGACGCGAATTGACCGGGTGAATAAGTTGGGGGATAAAGGACATCCCACCCAATGTCATCGGCAATCCCCCCATCTGCGCCATCCATTCAATCAGCGTAATCTGCGGTTCAGACCGCTGACCCGCAATCACCCAATTCCAACAGTGTCGGTGATATGTGGATGCCTTGAATTGATCGGATAAGAAATCCTACTGGCAACGGATGATTACGGAGCACACGTTTGAACCGCTGATTACGCAGATGTATCGGATTACGCTGATAGGTGCGTGCCGGTACAAAACGGATGACGCGAATTGACCGGGTGAATAAGTTGGGGGATAAAGGACATCCCACCCAATGTCATCGGCAATCCCCCCATCTGCGCCATCCATTCAATCAGCGTAATCTGCGGTTCAGACCGCTGACCCGCAATCACCCTGTGCCAAGAGTACCCCTTCTATCGATCGAATTTATACACCCGGAACCCCAGATCCAGATCCAGTCCCGGATGCATCTCCCCGATCATCCGCCCGGCCCGTCGAATCCGTTCCTTGGTCAGTTCCGCGATATGACCCGGTTTCCTCAGCCGATCACACATTGATACCGCTGCTGCCTGGTCCCGATTACCTGGATCGAGCGGCTCCGCAAGCTGCACCAGAACATAACACCGGTGACCACCATCTTTGGCATTTTGCGCCATCACCGCATGCCCGGTTGTTCCGGATCCCGCAAAAAAATCCAGAACAATACCATCTCTCGGGGAAAAAATATCCAGAATCCGCTGGATCAACGCAGTCGGCTTCGGATGATCGAACACTTTCTGGTTGTCGAACAATGCTTTGATCTCCAATGTTCCACGGTCGGTTTTAATCGCATTATCGACCCATACGGAATTGAACACGTATGACCTCCCCCGATATTTCTTGAAAATCTGATAGAATCCATCCGGATGCCTCCGCGCTACCAGGATCGAATTCACTGCCGGAGCCGCCCGGTCCCGGCTCCATCGCCATACCGTCCGAATTCCATGCGACTCCTGGGGATAGGTTTCGACCCACCCCTCCACCGCATCGACCGAAATCCGATAAAAACCATGCGTATCCGGTTCGCCGGGATCGACCCAGAACGGATAATACAGATTCGGCCGGTTCTCCACATTGAACGAATTGTTTCGATTTCTCAGTTCGTAAATATCAAATCCACCATACTCGTCATGATACCGGAACGTTTTCCGGTCATCGGTCAGTGTATTGAACGCAAATGATCGTTCTTTCGAATAGATCAGGAGGTATTCGTGAGTGATGGCGATCGCCCGGTATTGCCGTCGTCTCGAATCCGATTCGACTGTAATCTGAGCGACAAACCGGTCCTCTCCAAAAATGTCATCGCATACCTTTCGCAGATTCGCCATTTCACGATCATCGATCGATATCGCAATCACGCCATCCGGACTCAAAAACTGCCGCGCCAGGCAGAGCCGTGAGCAGATCATGTTCAACCATTCCGTATGAAATCGCCCCTGTATTTCAGGATGACTGGCGAAGCTCCGGATGCTGGCGGCATCGCCGGACCGTTTCAGATAGTGCCGGATATTATCCCGGAACCGATCGGAATAAACGAATCCTTTCCCGGTATTATACGGCGGATCGATGTAGATCAGAGATACGGCTCCTGAATACTTTTCCTGAAGGAGTTTCAGCACGTCCAGATTATCACCCTCGATGATCATATTCCGGGTGGTCTCCCAGGCGACACTTTCATCCGGACAGGGAGTCAGCGTTCCGGAACACGGAGTCATCGCACGTTCACATGCCATCCGTTTCCCGCACCAGTCAAGCCCATAACGCTCTTCCCCAGTATCCATAAACTCGCTCAGGACTCGCTCGATCAATTCCATATCAATGGAACCCTCTGCGCATAATTCTGGAAAAAGGCTCTTCAGTTGATCACGATTAATCCCTGTTTTTTCCGATCGAATAAGCGGGATATCCATGTCAGAATCCGCCATCCATATCTCCCCCGTTCCATTTCACCCTATCTGGAAATCCAGCATCTCATCGTCAACAGATTATCATTGGTGGAATCCATTCTGAATGGATTCCCATAAAACCAGTTTCGATATTTATCTTTATCATCATTTATGGCAAACTGATACTGATAATAGTCGGAAGAATGCGTGTTATGATATATTCACCTATACAGAAATGAAACGCTCAGTGGATTGATGGATCAAATCCAATCCGGGAGATTGAATAAACGACGGTTCATCGCGCGTTCTCCGAAAAACAATGTGATTTTATCAAGGGAGGAGTCAAACAATGAACAAATCAACCCATCTTTTCGTTATCAGTTTCTTTATATGTGCCATATGCCATGCAACGATTCCACATACCATCAATTACCAGGGACATCTGATGGATGCGGAAAACAATCCCCTGTCCGGAACATTTGATTTTACATTTCGGTTATACGATTCGGAGATCGGCGGGAATCTGTTATGGACAGAGACCCAGCCGGATATCCTGCTCAGTGACGGGATCTTTCACATCACACTCGGTATCCTCAACCCGATCGATTTGAGTTTCGATGCCAGCGTCTGGATCGAGATCGAAATCGACGGTCAGATACTCCAACCGCGTCAGGTATTCACCAGCAGCGGATATGCTTTCATTTCCGAGAATGCCCTTGATGTATTCGATCAAAGTATCAACCCGCGGAGCATCAGTATCGAGGGATATGGGATGGTCGTGAATCCGCTCGGCGAATGGACGGGAGAACCCAGTGGACTGGTTGGTCCTACAGGACCGCAAGGTGTGACGGGGCCACAGGGCATTCAGGGTCCCATCGGACCGACAGGACCTCAGGGTGCGATCGGGCCACAGGGTATTCAGGGTTCCATCGGACCGACAGGACCTCAAGGTGCGATCGGCCCACAGGGCATTCAGGGTCCCATCGGACCGACAGGACCTCAGGGTGCGATCGGGCCACAGGGTATTCAGGGTTCCATCGGACCGACAGGACCTCAAGGTGCGATCGGCCCACAGGGCATTCAGGGTCCCATCGGACCGACAGGACCTCAGGGTGCGATCGGGCCACAGGGTATTCAGGGTCCCATCGGACCGACAGGACTTCAAGGTGAGATCGGCCCACAGGGCATTCAGGGTCCCATCGGACCGACAGGACCTCAAGGCGACATCGGCCCACAGGGCATTCAGGGTCCCATTGGACCGACAGGACCGCAAGGTGTGACGGGGCCGACCGGACCCATTGCCGGAGCAAACAAACAGGTCATATACAACGACAATGGATCCGCTGCCGGATCCGGCATCTATTACAACAATGCCACTCAGTATGTGGGAATCGGAACCGAATCTCCCGCAGCCCCTCTGGATATCGTTGGAGATGCCCGTGTACAGGGCCGGCTGAATCTGGACGGCGAATATACTCTGGTCATGGACGGAACTGCGTGCAGCAATCAGGCATGGTACACGGATGTTCAGATCACCGATGCCCACAGTGTTTTTATGGATATCCGGGCGGCGTTTTCCCATTGCGGCGGAGGTTGCCACTGGGCGTACCGGCACATGGAAGTCTTCTACAATGCCTATCTGGAATCGTTCGTTGTTTACGACAACAATAACAATGGGAATGGTGGCGGTGCATGGACCTTCACCCGGATCGCCAATAATATCCTCCGGATCGAAAAATCAGCAGGCTCCGTCGTCTACTGCGGACCCGTCAACATCCGGATCACCTGCAATAAACCCATCGCGCAAATGTGACAGAATAAGGTTGGTTTTGCAGGATCCTTCTTCACCCTCTCCCAGCGCAGCGACCGGGAGAGGGTCGCCGGCCGATCCAGCATGGATCAATATAGTAACTTGGCCGGCGGGGTGAGGGAATCGCATTACATGAGGGAATCGCGTTGCATGCCGGTTTCACCATCAGGGCCGGCGGGGGGAGGGAATCGCGTTACATGCCGGTTTCACCATCAGGGCCGGCGGAGGGAGGGGATCATGCCGATGTGATCACGCCACACCCTGTCAGATTCATCGTTTATCCGGGCCGGCGGAGGGAGGGAGAAACACCAATGCCTTCGTTACCCGATCGGTACCCTTTTCCACGTCGATCACTCGCGGAACGGAATCCCGCCGGCTGAAATATCGGAACAATATGCTCCGGTCCATTCCCGATCAGCCAATGCCGCCCCGTACTCCGGAGATACTCCCGCAGCATCGGCCAGTTCGCCGGATCATGGTATCGAAGAAACGCTTTCTGAAGCCGACGAATTCTCAGGCCTTTCGGTACAAATACCACATCGTCGCTCCCATCGGGTTTCCGCGTATATTTCCGGCCGGAATGATACACTGCTGTCGCAATCGTCATTGGCAACGGAAGGAATGTCTGCACCTGATCCACCCGGATCCGGTGCCGCTTCATCCACAGCACCAGTTGAATCATGTCTTCATCCGTCGTTCCCGGATGCGCCGCAATGAAATAGGGAACAAGATACTGCTCCTTTCCCGCCTGTCTGGACATCCGCTCGAACACCCTCTGGAACGACTCGAACACCGCGATCTCCGGCTTGAACATACACGCCAGCGGCTCCGGTTGGGTATGTTCCGGAGCGACTTTCAGCAGGCCGCTCGTATGATGCACCGCCAGCTCCCGGATATAATCCGATGATTTCAACGCCAGATCGTAACGAACCCCGGACGAAACAAATACCTTTTTAATGCCCGGCAGCTCCCGCGCTTTCCGGTACAGCCGGATCAACGGCCCGTGATCCGCATTCAGATTCGGACAGATCGCGGGATACAGACACGACAACCGCCGGCACACTGACTCCAATCCGGAATCCCGGCATCCCATCCGGTACATGTTCGCAGTCGGCCCACCGATATCGGAAATAAAACCGGTAAATCCGGACGCCGTATCGCGGATCGTCTCGATCTCCCGCAAAATCGACACTTCCGATCGGTTTTGAATACGCCGGCCTTCATGTTCGGTAATGGAACAAAACGCACACCCGCCAAAACACCCCCGCATGATCGTGATGGAATGCTGAATCATCTCATGGGCCGTCATTTTCGCTCCCGCATACACCGGATGCGGTTTCCGCGAATACGGCAACTCATACACCCAGTCCATCTCTTCGGTCGTCAGCGGAAATGCCGGCGGATTGATCCGGACCGCCTGCGTTCCATGATTCTGGATCAGGATCCGTCCGGACACCGGATGACACTCCTCGCGGATGATCCGCGTGAGTACGTTCAGAGACTCCGGAACCCGGGAAACCGTTTCGAACGATGGCAGGGGCAGAACGGCTGCCTCACTGAGATTCGGATTTGGTCTGGGAGTTGCGATCCGCCGCTCCCATCGGGAATCGGTCTTAGACCCCGCCTGATCCGCGCAAATGGTTTCGACCGGAGCGCACACCACGGCGGTTCCCCGAATATCGGCCATGTTGCGGAGTGGCTCCCCGGAGGCTGCTCGATGCGCGATTTCGATGACCGGCCGTTCCCCGTTCCCATAGACCAGGATGTCGGCTTTCGCGTCCAACAGAATCGAACGGCGGATTTTTTCCGACCAGTAGTCGAAATGCGCCACCCGGCGGAGACTCGCCTCGATCCCGCCAAGAACGATGGGGACATCGGGATACGCTTCCCGGCATCGCTGGGCATAGACGATCACCGCCCGATCCGGCCGCCTGCCAGGCGCATCATCGGGCGAATAGGCGTCATCGGAGCGTATCCGGGCGTTGGCGGTATACCGGTTCACCATTGAATCCATGTTTCCGGAGGTCACACCGAAGAACAGGTTGGGTTTACCGAGCGCCATGAATCCCCGTTTGTTTCTCCAGTCGGGTTGCGCGATGATGCCGACACGGAATCCCTGCGCTTCGAGAACCCGTCCGATCAGCGCCATGCCAAAACTCGGATGATCGACATAGGCGTCGCCGGTGACAATGATGATGTCACACGAATCCCATCCCAGATCCGCCATCTCCGCGACAGTCATCGGCAGAACAGGAACCGGGAGATACTTCGCAGCCCAATACCGCGGATAATCAAACAGATTTTTTACATTGCACCCTTTCATCCAACACCCTGTGGGACTACTTTCTTCACTGTCCACTTACTTTTACCTCAAACCCCATCCCCTCTCCACAAATGGCGAGGGGTATATGGGCGGGTTACTCTTTTCTCTGTCCACTGACCACTTCTTCACTCTATCTCTTCCACAATCAGAGCCAGCTCGCGGCCGGTTTGCGTTCGTTCCGTGATCACCATCCGCCAAGGTGGCAGGGACGTCTCCGGTGGTGGAAACTTTTTTCCCATCTGAACGATCACATGCGTATATTCCGGATGAGTGCCATCCAGAACCGCAGACAACACGTCAGGATCAGCCGTCAAGGGAATGTTCCAGTCCGTATAATGCGCAAACAGAGCCCGAGTGGTCTGATCCAGGTTCCATCCGCAGATCTGTGGTTTCAAGGACGGATCAACGGATTCATGGAACCGGACAATCGCCGGCGCATAATTCTTGATCCCGTCGAACACCGGCACCAGGGTGATGATCATCGCACCGTATGCCAGAGCGGTCACGCAGGCCAGACGTTCGATGATGGTTTGGCGGAGCCGGAACAGGCAGATGACGGCTCCCAGGGCCGCCGCCGTTCCCATCGGATGGATGGAAATATCGAGCCCCTGGAATCGCCCCTCCTGCAGAACCGGAGTGGTCAATGCGAACAGAAGTGCCAGGATGGCCATCAGATACGAGAAGCATTGCACAACCCGTTCCAACCAGCGGCTCCGCTGCTCCAGCAGAAAAAAAATCAGGATAGCGAATCCCGGCAGCAGGGGAAACAGATAGATCGACCGCTTGGTGCCGGAGATGGAGAGAAAGGCGAACCCGCCAGAGCTCCACGCCAGCGCTCCCCACCATAAAATCCTGGGATATGACCGATGGATCTGTCGCCGGATCGGACCCGAAACCAATGCAAACAGAATCAGGCTCCACGGGAACAGAATGCCCCAGACAAGCCCCAGATAATACGTCGGTCCGTGGATATGACCGAGATGCCGGGACGAACCCAGGAACCGGCCGAACTGGTTATCCCAGAACCACTCGCGGAAGAGATCCGGGGGTACGCTTCGCTGAAATGGAATCATCCAGACCGCACAGAGAACGATGCATGCCAGAAAACCAGTCAGATGTGCCGGGAGATCGCCCGTCAGCCAACGACGATCCACAATCACCATCGTCATCCACACCAGTCCGATCATGACCGGACCGATGGGGCCCTTGGTGAGAAAAGCCAATCCCATGAACAGATATCCGGTCACGAGACATATGCCTTGAAACCGGCTCGGCACCGGCCGTAAAAAACAGGCGATCGATCCGGTGATCAGCATGCACAACAGCGAGTCGATCCGAATCCAGTGGCTCAGTTCCAGAAACCCGGCCATTGTGGAAAAGATCATCCCGACCTGCCAGGCCCGATGCCACTCCAGAAATCCACTGGCCAGCCATACCAGCAGAAGGAGATTCAGAAACGAAAAAATGGCAGAGGCGATCCGGGCGGAGTGAACGGGTTCAAGAAAATCCCGGGAGATCGCCATCATTCCCGCCAGACTCCAGTAGTATAACGGGGGTTTTTCCACGAACGGCACACCTGCGAGTTGTGGGACGATCCATGAGCCGCCGTTCAGCATCTCCCAGGCCATCTGGGTTTCTCGGGGTTCATCCGGCGTCCACATGCCATGATCGGCAATACCCAGCAGAAGCGGCAACAGGATGATACTGATCACCAGATAACGACTCGGAAAAACGCGTTCTTCACCGGTATTGTTCATGTTGATCTTCTGATTCCTCCATGACCCTGTCACCATACGATACCGGAGATCAGAACGTCAACGGAAGGCTGGAAAGATCGACCGGCTTCTGATAAAAAGAGACGAGAATGGCACTTGTGCATTTTTAAAACGAAAGGGAATCCCGGATGAGCAATCGGTCTGACAGTCCCGGCAGACATCTGATGAAACAATACCGGTCATCCGTATTTCATGGCATGATCGGCTCCAGTGAAGTCATGCGGCAGATGTTTCAGCGAATTCAGATTTACGCCCCCGTCGATGCTCCGGTGATCATTACCGGCGAAACCGGAACGGGTAAGGAACTGGTCGCCCGAGCCATCCATGGGAACAGCCAGCGGCGAGACAAGCCGTTTGTTTCGGTCAACTGCACCGCGCTCAATGAAGAACTTCTGGAATCGGAGCTGTTCGGTCACGAGAAAGGGTCGTTCACTGGAGCGATCCGGACACATCGCGGCCGATTTGAACGTGCGGACCGGGGTTCCCTGTTTCTGGATGAGGTCGGAGACATGCCGCCTCGGACGCAGGTAAAGCTGCTCCGCGTGCTGGAACAGAAGGTTCTGGAGCGAATCGGGGGAGAGTTGGAACTGCCGGTCGATGTGCGAATCATCGCAGCCACCAATGTGTCACTCGAACGGTCGGTCGGAACCGGAGCGTTCCGGGCGGATCTCTATCACCGGCTGTCCGTGCTTCGAATCCATGTCCCTCCCCTGCGGGAGCGAGCCGGAGACATTCCATTGCTGGTTGAATATTACCTGGACAACCTGAACCAGCGGTATCGCAAGAATATCCTGGGGCTATCCCCTGAAGCGATGAAGCTTCTGGAGGAATACGCATGGCCGGGCAACATCCGGGAACTCCGCAACGTCCTCGAACGCATCTATGTGGAAACTCAGGGAACCGTTATCGGCCGGAATGCATTCCGGGAATGGGAAGTTGAACGGGAGTATCTGATGGCCGGGCAATGGAACCTGAACAGTTACGAATCCCAGCGCCTTTCCAGAACACCCTTTGTTTCACCCGCTAATCGGTCCTATAAACCGGACGATCCGGCCACTCCGGATGATGGTATATGGGTAACTCCTTACCGGACATTCAGCCGTGCGCTGCCATCGGGCAGTCAGCAGTTCCCCGGCGTTGTGGACGGGGAATTCCAGGTCACGGAGACCACGTTCCGAAAACCGGTGGCAATAACCAGGGAGACGCTACTGCAGGCATACCGGGAATCGCTTGGAAATATCACGGAGGCATCCCGGAGGCTCCGGATACACAAAACAACATTCTATCGGCACATGCAGCGGTTCGGACTCACCCGCGAGATGCTGGAAACCGATGGATAAGAGACTGTGTCGAATCGGACCGAGGAAATTCGCAAATTCGTGGAAAGCAGAAATTGCTCCTCCGAAGTTCATTACAGATCCTCATCGTCTTGAGGCGCTGTGGTCGCAGGACCATCGGCTACCACCTTACGATGCCAGAGGTAGTAGATTGCCGGATAGACGAGTAACTCCATCAGGAATGAAGTTACCAGGCCACCAACCATCGGAGCCGCGACTCGTTTCATCAGATCAGCTCCTGTGCCCGTCGACCACATGATGGGCAAGAGGCCAATGAAGGCAGCAGCGACAGTCATGGCCTTCGGGCGTACGCGTTTGACGGCTCCGTGGATAATAGCCTCAACAAGATCGCCTTTTGTTCTGAGTTGCCCTCGGGCTTTGGACTCGTCCAACGAAAGGTCCAAAAACAGTAACATAAAGACTCCGGTCTCCGCATCCAAACCCATAAGGGCGATCATACCGACCCAAACTGCTATCGAAATGTTGTAATTAAGTACGTAAAGAAGCCAAATAGCGCCTACTGCTGAGAACGGAACGGCAAGCATAACCACGGCTGTTTTAAAGCTGGATTTTGTATTCAAATACAGAAGCGCGAAGATGAGCACAAGTGTAATCGGGATGATCAGCTTGAGGCGTTCCTTTACACGCATCATGTTTTCATACTGTCCGCTCCAGGATACCGCGTAACTGGTTGGTAGCGTTACCTCGGAAGCAACTGCCTTTTTAGCTTTGTCCACATAGCTGCCGACATCGATTTCTGATGTGTCGAAATCCACATAGACGTATCCCGACAGAAGTCCATTTTCGTCGCGGATCATCGACGGACCTCCGACGAGTCGCACATCTGCGATTTCACTGATTGGAATCTGCCCTTGGCCGCCGGGTAACGGCAGAAGTACACGCTTCAGTGCGGCCACATCCTCTCGATACGCACGGGCATAGCGGACATTCACACCGTAGCGTTCGCGGCCTTCAACCGTCATGGTCTGGTTATCACCGCCGACAGCGGTCATCACCATCATGTTGGCATCATCAACGGATAGACCATACCGTGAAAGCTGATCTCGATCGAGAACGAAATCGAGAAAGTAGCCTGCTGCAACTCGTTCCGCATAAACACTCCGAGTTCCAGGAACTTTCTGTACGGCAACCTCGATGTCGAGTGCAATTTCCTGGATGATCACAAGGTCAGCACCGCTGATCTTGATACCGACCGGAGTTCGGATTCCGGTGGAGAGCATATCGAGACGACCTTTGATAGGCATTGTCCAGGCATTGCTGATGCCTGGGAGTTGCAGGGCAGCATCCATTTCCGAGATTAATTCCTCTTCGCTGATTCGGTCCCGCCAGAAAGGGCGTAACCCGCTCTTTAGCCATTCAGGTGCCCAGTTAGAATACCAGCGTGGCTTCTCGCGCCATTGCGACTCGGGTTTGAGTAGGATGGTGGTTTCCATCATCGAAAATGGCGCTGGATCGGTCGGAGTATTGGCACGGCCAGCTTTCCCGAAAACGCGCTCGACCTCTGGAAAAGTGACGAGGATTTTGTCCTGTACCAGCAATGCCTTTTGTGCTTCGGCGACCGACATGCCTGGTTGGACTGCAGATGGCATATAGAGCAGCGAACCTTCACGCAATGGAGGCATGAACTCGGCACCGAGTTTGAAGTAGACCGGGATAGTCAACGCGACGATGAGAAAGCTCCCTATCACAGTGGTCTTGGCATATCTGACGGCAAAGCGGCACGGACCCTCGTAGATTCGATGGAGGAGCCAACTGATGGGATGAGACTCCTCGGAGTAATACTTACCCACAAAGAGCTGGGTAGCGAGCCAGGCAATCGGTCGCGGTTTGAAGCGAAATGGATCGATCCGTGCGAAAAGCATGCGCATTGCGGGATCGAGTGTCAGTGCAAGAATGGCAGCGATGGCCATCGCCAAGTTCTTGGAATATGCCAGCGGTTTGAATAGCCTGCCCTCCTGATCGACGAGTGTAAAAACCGGCATGAATGCGACTGCGATGACCAGAAGCGAAAAAAAAACCGACGGACCAACCTCAAGGAGAGCTTCGAGCCGGACCTTGTGGAAATCCCCTTTTCTCCCGGCCGCCTGCCATCGGTAGATTTTATTGTATGCGTTTTCCACTTCAACGATAGCTCCATCGACCAGGATACCGATCGAGATTGCAATGCCAGCGAGCGACATGAGGTTGGCGTTCAGTCCCATCAGATACATGGGGATGAACGCCAACGCAACACTGATGGGGATCGTGAGAATGGGAACGGTGGCCGATGGTATATGCCAGAGGAAAAGCATGATAATGAGTGAAACGATGATGATTTCCTCGATAAGTTTACTTTTGACAGTATGGATGGCGCGATGGATGAGGTCTGAGCGGTCGTAGGTTGTAATCACCTCGACACCTTCGGGCAAAGAAGGTGTCAACTCTTCGAGTTTGGACTTGACACGGTCGATTACATTGAGAGCGTTTTCTCCCTGACGCATGACAACGATGCCACCGACAACATCACCCTCCCCGTTGTAGTCGGTAATCCCGCGCCGCATCTCGGGTCCCAATGTTACTGAAGCGACATCCTTAATCGTTACAGGAGTTCCATTTTCGGTTTTGATTACCAGTTTTTCGAGATCGGGGATGGACTTAATGTAGCCGCGACCGCGCACCATATACTCGCGTCCGGCGATCTCGATCAGGCGACCACCCACATCATTATTTCCCATACGGACTGCTTCGATGACGGAATTGAGCGACAGATTGTAGGCCGCGAGGCTCGAAGGATTTACGGTGACCTGATACTGGCGCACCTGGCCGCCGACCGTCGCCACCTCAGCGACACCTGGCACACTCTGAACCGCGTAACGTAAAAACCAGTCCTGATAACTGCGCAGCTCATCACTTGAGTGTTTGCCGGAGCGGTCAATCAGTGCGTACTGGAAGATCCAACCGACGCTTGTCGCGTCGGGACCAAGTTCGGTCTTCACTCCCGCTGGAAGCTGGGACGTAATCTTGGACAGGTACTCAAGAACACGGCTGCGAGCCCAGTAGATGTCCGTGCCGTCTTCGAATATGACATAAACATAGCTAAAACCGAAATCCGAATAGCCTCGGAGAGCCTTGACCTTTGGAGCGCCCAAGAGAGATGTGATAATCGGGTAGGTGACTTGATCCTCAAGGATGTCGGGACTACGGTCCCAGCGAGAGAAAATGATGACTTGAGTGTCGGAAAGATCGGGCAGAGCATCGAGAGGAATATTCCTCATCGTCCAGTAAGAAATGACCAGCGTCACTAACGTTCCGGCGATGACCAGATATTTATTCTCGGCTGAGAAGCGGATAATACTCTTGAGCATGATCAGTTCCCTCCGATTGCAGAGAGGGATGATCTGAGTTGGGATTCTGAGTCCACGAGAAAATTAGCGCCGATGACCACTTCCTGACCTTCTGCGAGTCCGCTCACCACCTCTATCTGATCTCTGCGTGTTGCTCCGAGCTGGACTTCGCGTGGTTCAAACTTCCCATTGCCTAAGGAAAGGAAAACCACGTCTTCAGTGCCCGAACGAACAACCGCATCAACCGGAATTCGCAACCCTTCCCGCTTTATTCCCTCAAGCACGACATCGCCAAACATCTCTGGTCTGAGAACTCCCGTCGGATTCTGGAAGTGAATGTGGACCTTTGCAGTCCTTGTCTTTGGATCCAGGAGCGGTTCGATGAACGCCACCTTCCCTTCGAAGATCTGATTGGGGTATGACTGCACGGTCAGCGATGCTGGCATCCCCACGGCCACTTGAGGAAGATCCTTTTCATAGGCATCTGCCAATACCCAAATCACGCTGAGGTCGGTGATCTCATAGAGTGTATCCCCAGGATTCACCCTCGCTCCCTCGACCACATTCTTGGCTGTGACCACGCCCGCGAATGGTGAAAGAAAAGTGAGAGACTTCGATGGCTGACGAGTTTGTTCGAGTCGATCAATTTCCTTGGTCGGCACATCCCAGAGTTCGAGTTTTCGCCGTGCAGAGACAACCAGAGAGTCACCGTCAGCAGTAAGAATACCGCCTTTGGAAAGCGCGTCCTTCGTCTGCAGTGCGAGGAGGTACTCACTTTCGGTAGCCAGAAGGGAGGGACTATAGATTGAGAACAACGGCTCGCCCTTTCTGACAGGTCTGCCAACAAAGTCCACGTACATGTTTTCGATGTACCCCTCCACTTTGATGTTGATCTTGCGTACGCGAGTCGGATCGATTTGCACACGGCCAACCGTACGCCAACTTCCCGCAACGGTGCCATACGTTACCGGCACAGTACGCAATCCGATGAGCTGTTGCCGGGCCGTGTCGATTGTCACCGTAGTCAGCCCCTGGACCTGCTGGTCTCCATTCCCCGAAACGTCATCCTCGTAAACCGGAATATAATCCATTCCCATTTCATCTTTCATCAACTCAGGTGAGGTTTGTTTCGGATCCATCTGAGAGCGGTAGTATTTGATCCTGCGCTCCGGGGGCATTGACGGTTTGTTCGGCGAATCCTGTTCCTGTTTTACCTCAACCAGCTTCATCCCGCAGATCGGACAATCGCTCTGGTGATCGGAGGTAATCGTAGGGTGCATCGGGCACTGGTATAGCGGACTCTTCGCGGGGGTTGCTTCACCAGAAAGACTTCCTGCGTCATGGTGCATGAAGTACCAAACAGCGCTTCCCCCAAGCACGACTCCGAAGAGAACCAAGATGATTGCAAGCCACAGCGTTTGCCCCGAGGTTTGCTGTTGCTTCGATTTCGAGTCGATATTGGTGTTTGTATTCATTACCGTCTCCCCCTGCTACATCCCAGCCATTGATCCTGTTGTCCCTGCCGACTGAGGCGGCGCTTCTCCGGCTGCAGGTGACGAACTCGTTCCCAAATTACCGACACGGGGTACGGAAGCCCCACTCATCCCTTCCAACGCGAGGCCAGCCAAAGGGTCGAGACTCAATTCGCGCTGGGCGATCTCAACACGCTGAGTTGTCGCGACCGATTCATAGAATGAATTGACATCGGCTATATAACCTGTCAACGCCTCCAGAACTGAGGCGAAAGCAACACGCCCCATCTGATACTGAGCCATCGTGCTCGATACCATGGCCTCGGATTGGACCAAAAGTCCGGAGCGGTATAACCGATTGGTCTCGGTCAAAGCATTGAGCAGCGTAAAGCGCTCCATGATCCGTTGGCGCAGTAACTGCCGGATGGTCTCAGCACCGAATTGGGCAGATATCCCTCTGATCCGGTTTTCCTCAATCACACGCGATTGCTTGCTTCTACCCCAGACAGGGATGGTGAACGACAATCCGGCCTGCCACATTGGATCGAATTTCCTCCCGCGTGCCATCAATCCCGCACTCACAGTCAGATCGGGGAAGTAATCCTTTTTGGCTAATTCAACGAGTTTCTCTGATTGATCAATTGCCTGCAGTGATTTCCGTAATTCGGGACTACAAGCCTCTGCCTTTTCCCATGTCCCGGTATTCTCAGGCAATACAGGGTCCGGGACATCGGCGAGTGAGCGGTTGGTGGGGATAACCTCATCCAGCGGATGACCTCTGAGCCGGTTCAAAACAGCACATCTGCGTCTCTCCTCTGCTTCGAGTGCCCAGCGACGCTGCTTGAGGCGGCTGCGTTCGAGTTGTGCCCGAAGGATATCCGGCTGTGCACCCTCCCCCACCTCATATCGAGTACGCGTCAATTCTTCTATTTGCGTCCAGAGCGCTTCGAGGTTGGCGAGAAGGTTGAGCTGATCCCTCACCAGAAGGACGTCAACATACGCACGCTCGACTTCAGCCTGAACCGACAACCGGACACGCTCAAGGTCCGCCTCAGCTTGATAGACTCCGAGCGTGATCAAATCTCCTCTCAGATCCCGCTTGCCATACCAGGGAAAAGTCTGTGACGACATAACAGTGTACCAGCTCGATTCCATCTTACCGATCTGTACCGCACGAAAACCATCGTTTTGGATTCCCAGAGAAAACACCGGATCAGGAAACGCACGTGCCTGGGGCACACGCTCAAGGTCCGCTTGAATCGTTGCTTTCGCCTGAGCCAGTTCCGGACGCTTCTCCAGAGCTTCCTTGACAAATCTCGTGAGCAGAGGATCTTCAGAAAGTGTGGGACCTGCTGGAATAGAGCCTGGATTATCAGCCAAAACAATGCAATCTAATAGAAAGATCAGGGCAACTCCAATGGATAAGAGACATATGCCTGCCTTTATTGTGGATACATTGATCGACATTATGGCCTCCCATCGATTATCAATGGCATGTTTCTTGATTTTGCACAGTAAACCCCATCTTTAAAAAGTGGAAAACGGTTCTTCGTCTTAACAGGAACTTGAGAAAAAATCAGTCTGATAAAGCATCGGACTGTTCTTTATTTCTGAACGACTTCTCCCTGAAATACTTTCCGTATTTTCCGTGTTTAGGGCATGTCAACGAGTAGTTAGCTTTGGAGCAATGGGAAAACTTCCGCTCAAATCCAGAATCTACTCAAAAACATAACGTCACACAGCAGGCATTCAAACAACGCGGGAAAAGCAAGCGTTGCCATCATGGCTTCATTTCAGTATAATATCCTAATAATCGTAAAACCAGGCCAGTAATGACCATGAAAAGCATCCCACGCGAGTAAAGAGAAATCCACAAACGATGGCCAGTGGGGTGAGAGACACCCGCATATTCACTCGTTCCAAGTTACTTGGCTTGTACTTTGGGGATTCAGATATTTTTCACCGAAACGCTTTTTCTTACCCTTAAACAGTGCTCATCCTCTCTAAAACGGTGGTCTTTCCAGCACGGAGTCGATCTTGTCCCGTTTGAGTGTCATGGTCCAGGTTCGTGGTGCAATGGCGATCGGGTGATTGGAGTGACGTCGCCATTCTGAAATCTCATCCCGCCACGCTTGTTGCGCCAGTGCGGGTGGATGAGTGTAAAATCGATATGTTCCATGGATCAGACAGGCCATCAGCATCAACCCCGTCAATCCGTTGAACAGAATTGTACTGATCGATCGGTCCAGTCTGATGTTCAGGAGCATGATGGATGCCAGGATGAACATCGGCACCATGAAATACCGCTGACCATTGGGTGTCACAATCAGATCCGTTTTGTCATTGATACAGCAGATAAACATTCCGGTCGTCACCAGAATGAAACTCCCCAGCATCAATCCCGATTCCTTTTGATTGCGCTGGTTCTGAAAAATAATCCACACCAATATCACAAACAGCAAAGCGGAGATCAGCGTCGTGGACAGGACGACACCCGTACGGCCGCAATCCTCGATCACCAGATACACCTCCTCAAGATACCGGGTGGCTTTCATTCCAAGGATCGGTTCCACGATCAGCCGGACCATCAGGGACGCAAAAAATGTATATGCGTTCAATCCGATCATCCGATCGGAGTAGACATGCCCGGATGCCAGAAGGTGCAGGATGACGGCCGCATGGACCAGTCCGGTTCCCACCATGATCCCGATCTGCCGGAGCGTTTCCTGGGTTCGGTACCGCATGTATTTGAAAATAAACATCGGGAAAAGAAAAAAACTGGTCGTTCCCGTCAGGCATGCCACCACCATGAGTATCCGATAGACAATTTTCCTGAACCGGGAGATATCCGAATCGTCTTCCATCAGGATCAGAAACACGGTGAGCAGGAAAAAAAACTGGCTGTTGATCGTATTCAGCCAGACTTCCTGGGTATGAGGGATAAATACATACACCAGACAAAGGAGCAATTTCTGAGCTGAAACCTTCCAACCAAGCGACTTCCCCCACAATATGACTCCGATCGGGATGATCTGCACGATGAAAGCGGCATACGTGGTGACAAACGGGCTGTATTCCAGAGCCACACAGTGGGAGGCGATGATGGCAATGACATTGGTGAACAGGGAGTAGTATCCGAGGACAACAAAGAACAATGTATCCATCCAGGAATGATGAAATGCATAAGCGAAATACACCTTGCCTTCTTCCGCCCAGAATCGGGGGGTGACAAACAGAGCTGGTTTTCTGAAGATGATCACGGCACATAACAAAAAAAACACACCGATCGATCCCCAACTGAAACCGTTCAGGCGCTTGGCAGACACGTGTTTCATAAACTGACCGTCATTGGGGCGGAAATGACGAGTGATTAAATGAACGATGGAATGGCTACCGGGGCTTTCAGGGGTATCGCCAGGATCATTCGCTTTTACTGCGTGGAACAATTGGGTCGATAGCACGGGTATTCTCATCAGCAGACCATATTCTCCATTCACGATATGCCACGATTCTAGCGTACCGATCTCAATGGAGTCACCTTTTCTTCTGATAAGGATCACATTTCAACCGGATTTCGTGCATGTCCGGAATTCAAATCGCCTCCGGTGCTGATGATCCAACGGATGTTTTTCAATTTAGTATGGCATAATCGGAAAGGTTTCCAGTATAATCGACTTCGTTTGCTAGGTGAACCGTTCTGACAGGGACCGAGAATTCTCAGGTAGATGCAAGAAACTCATGGGTGGTTGGAAACATACAGCACCAATTCTGAAATATGTGAATCCAGATGCTGAATATACCGGCGGGGTCGACAATGCTGCGCGATCAGGACTCGAGAAAACCGGTTTACAGTCCCCGCCACTGGTGATCCGGTTTGGTGCTTTCGGTGACATGATTCTGACAACACCATTATTACGGGCATTGGCAATCCGGCATCAACAGCCATGTGACGTCCTCGGCCGGGGGGATTTCGTTCCCAATATATTCAAGCATCTACCGTTTGTTTCGGCCGTGCGGGTGATTGACAGTAAGAAAACACCCTATTTTTTAAATCCTCAGAAATGGGAGTTGGTGCGCTGGCTGCATCATCGGCCACCTGGATTGATTTACATGGTGGAGTCTGACGCCATCAGTCATCGGATATTGCATCGTGCCGGAGTCACACCCACAGCCACGGAGTTACACATCAACCGGCGGATCAATGAGCATGTGGTGGACCATATGGCACGGTTGGCGGGATTTGTGGATCATCAGGGAGACGTATTGCCGGACTATCCCCGTGGCACCGAACTTCGTGTCAGTCCGGAAGAAGAAGCGGATCTGGACCGCTGGCTTCAGTCGACTGGCTGTGCCGATGCACCGATTGTCATGCTTCAGCCGGGGTATCGCAAATACAAGAACCCGCTCCGCAGAATCCAGAAAGGGAAGTTCTGGCAGGAACGTCGCTGGATTCGTGTTATCCAGGGAATATTGGATATTCGGCCGGAAGTCCGCATCTTCATCACCGGTTCACCCGATGAAATCAGCCTGTCACAGCGCCTGGAGCGGCAATGCAACAGCAAAAAAGTCCGATCCATCGCAGGCCAGATGAATGTGCGCCGCCTCTTTGCACTGCTCCATCGCGCACACAGCATGTTGAGTGTCGATACCGGAGCGGCACATGCGGCGGCAGCATTGAAATGCCCGTTGATCGTGCTGTTCGGCAAAACCGACCCGAGGGTCAACCGGCCGGTCAGCCAAGACTCCCCCGTGATCGTCCTGACTGGCCCGGAAAACGCTCCCATTGAAGACGATGAAGATGGGTGGCGGCGACATCACTCCATGAAATCCATCTCCGTCGAAACAGTCCTGTCGGCCTGGAACAGTCTGCTGAAATCCCCTGAAACGACAACCCCATAACCTGATATGGGGGGTCATGGCATGCCTCCCTCACCCCGCCGGACAGTCCGTGGTCGATCTGAACCAGCATCCACGTTCCACGTCCGGCACGTCCTGTTTGATCACTGGTCCGCCAGCATCAGCCGTTATTGCGACCCGTTTTCATATACGCGAAATGGAAGTCATGGCATGCCTCCCTCACCCCGCCGGACAGTCCGTGGTCGATCTGAACCAGCATCCACGTTCCACGTCCGGCACGTCCTGTTGGATCACCGGTCCGGCAGATATATCCGTTTTGCGACCCGTTCTCATATATGCAAAACGGGAATCATAGCATGCCTCCCTCACCCCGCCTGCATTGTTGATGGATTAATCCCTGCTGAATCAGCCGGCGACCCTCTCCCGGCGGGAGAGGGTAAAAAAGATGTGAATGACCGCTCACAGTTGCAAGATGACCGCTCACAGTTGCAGGATGACCGCTCACAGTCGCAGGATGACCGCTTACAGTTGCAAGATGACCGCTCACAGTCGCAGGATGACCGCTTACAGTCGCAAGATGACCGCTCACAGTTGCAAGATGACCGCTCAC
>CAZELM010000008.1:39079-109269 GCA_964512995.1 uncultured bacterium | reverse complement strand
GATGACCGCTTACAGTCGCAAGATGACCGCTCACAGTTGCAAGATGACCGCTCACAGTTACAAGATGACCGCTCACAGTAATCGGTATAACGTCCGTTCCCGGACGATCACGGCAATGGAGTGGTTCTGCCGTTCAATTCCGGCATCAATCTTTATCCGAATTCTTATTGGATCCGGTGATTTTCTGAAGAGCCGTTCTGAAGCTTTGTGCCAGATCATCCTGCCCCTTCCGTGTCAGCCATGAAGTCAGTCTGGTAATATCGATTCGCCGGACAAGCAGAAAGCCAAACCAGGAGATGACACCGCCTCGCACAATAACGGTGGCAAACGACAGCGCAGTCAGTTCTGTGAAGAAAAAAATGAGCAGTGTCGTTCCGACGAAAGGGATGAGGAACCGCGGGTTCATGAGATCCCGCAAAGCGGCCAGCATGGAGCTTGCAAGGGTGAGTGGTGCTGAAGGACGGGTCTGGGTTGTTTCGACCTGACCGACGGGAGATGACCGAAGGATATGCCGGGAAAAGTCGAAATAGAATGAGCCGATCGCTATCCCGATTGACAGGACGGCTTTAAAAATAAAAATGCATGCAATCAGATACCAGAATCCGATATTATCCAGGCCGATCCTGGAAAAGATGGCATTGGTGCCACTGACATACGCATCAAAAACACTGCGTCCGAATTTGGCGTAATCGGATGCCAGCGAGATGAGCAGCGTGAGCCACCCCATGAGTATGGACCCACTCACCGCACTGATGAAATGCCATCGAAATACCATGACCGGCAGAGCGAACACGAGTCCCTGGATAAAAATCCAGAGCATCGGCCGCAACCGGGCGCCTGCCGGAGAAAATGATTTCAGCATTGCCGTTACGAGGCTGATCCGGATGAGTCCGCGACCATTCAGTTCCTTGCCAAAAAAAATGAGCAGGACGTTCTGGATCGAAGCGAGGATATAGCCCTTGAAGGGAACCCGCCAGGCGTGCAGCATGGAACCCAATCCGATTTCGATCCCTCCGCTCATGGCCGCAAAAACACCAACCTTATCTGCATCTCGTTTTCGAAGCTGCTGGCACACCATTCGGTTGGCTCGGCGCGGATCGGTCTCATCCAGATCGATCACGATCGGTTGCTGCAGATCAAATGTTTCGATGATCTGGGGAATCAGTGATTTCCTGGCTGCGCAGATCACTGATTTCTGAGCGGTCATGATCGTCCGGAACAGATCCGCAAACCCGCTCCCGTTCACCTCGAGATGACCAATCTCATCGAGGATATAGATGTCGCTTGATCCTTTTTCCAGATCGTCTCTGATACTGGCTGACAACCGCTCCCCGATTTCCAGATTGAAATCATAACGCAGTGTTTCTGCATTCCGTTCGGCCCAGACCCAGCGGGTATCCTGTCCCAGAAGGGAAATCTGATACTGATCGGATGGCTGATTCGGTCCGGATTTCCGGAAACACCCCTGGGAGATGAAACCTGCTGTTTTCCATTGCCGCGCAATGCCACGGTATAACTGAGCCAGAAATGTTGTTTTGCCGGATCCGATCGACCCGGTAATGAGGATGACAGGGTGCTGACCGGTAATCCTGACCGGAGCCTGGACCATGGGCTCTTGCTGTACTGCAATCATGAATCTCTTTCTCTCACTGCAAAATCTCCAAGCTGTCCTCAACCACATGAATCATCTGATGAAAACGGTATTATCGCTGTTCTTGCAGAAACCATTCCCGCAGGTCTGATTACAGAATCATATCTCACTCCGGATCTCAATAACACATCGATGACTGTCGCAGACTGCAGGTTCACGGGCAGCAGTCATCAATCAGATGAGCCAGTATTGCACAAAATGAATCATCGTGCATCTCCACTGATGATGAATACCGGCCAGAATCACTATCCGGCAGAGCGATGATGTATCCATGACCGGTTGTTGAGGATCGCTAAACTGGCATCGGACATTAAGAATTTCTGATTGATTCTTGCGGTAGTAAGGCGTATAGTGCTTGGGCAGATGATCGTTTCTATTAACAATGGATGATTATTGCTTTGATCTAGGATAAATGGTGATGTGAAGCAATCCGGCGAATCAACTATTTAAAATATCAGGATAGGGGATCGATGGGGCCAGAATCCGGAATATCGATGATATCCGGTCATCCGTGAACGGCATCCAGTGAGATGACACGGATTGCAGCGGTATGGAAGAATCTGAACCGGCTGCGAATCCGTTCCGGCTGTTGGACCGGAAAAGAACCGTTCATATTCGGAGTTTTTCCTGACCATTGATTTTCTGATCCTGATCAACAGAGAGGACACTATGATTTCCGCGAATCTTGTTGAACTGATCAGACAGACAGCAGAACGTTATCCGGATGGTCGATCAGCGCTTCTTCCGGCACTGGATATGGTCCAGCGGGAGAACCTGAATCGGCTCGGGAAAGAGGATATTGCTGCCGTAGCCGATATTCTTGGAGTTACCCGGAGTAAGGCATTTGGTGTGGCGTCCTATTATTCGATGTATAACCTTTCGGAGATCGGCCGGTATCATATCCAGGTTGATACCAATATTCCCGGGATGGTAATGGGAGCTGAGGCGATTCTGCGCCACCTGGAGTGCAAACTGGGGATTCGTGCCGGTCAGACTACGCCGGACGGCATGTTCACATTGACCGAAGTGGAAGATCTCGGTTCATGTGGCACCTGCCCGGTCATCCAGGTCAATGACCGGTATTACGAGAACATGACCATCGAAAAAACCGATCGTCTGGTGGAATCGCTGCAAATTGGCATCATGCCGGCTGCCGAAAATGACTCTCATTTCGGTACAACCTGCGGCATATTGCTGAAAAACCGTGGCGAACCGTCATGCCGGTGCATTACGCGGTATCGGGAAAAAGGAGGCTATGCCGCTCTTTCCAAAGCAAACACGATGGCACCCGCTGATATCGTGGACGAAGTGAAACAAGCCATTCTTCGGGGACGCGGGGGAGCCGGTTTTCCGGCTGGCGTCAAATGGAGTTTCCTTCCTCAGAATCATCCCGGCCCTGTTTACCTCATCTGCAACGCGGATGAAGGAGAGCCTGGCACATTCAAAGACCGGCAGATTATGGAATATGACCCTCATCTGCTCATCGAGGGAATGGCCATTGCCGGCCGAGCGATCGGTGCTCGGACCGCGTTCATTTATATCCGCGGGGAGTTCCGGTGGATCTCCGAAATACTCGAAGAAGCCATCCAGGAAGCCAGAGATGCGGGACTGCTTGCCAATCTCGACATCATCGTCCATCGGGGTGAAGGTTCGTATGAATGCGGTGAAGAAACCGCGCTGATCGAATCCCTGGAAGGAAAACGGGGATGTCCCCGGTTGAAACCACCCTTTCCTGCACTCAAAGGCCTCTATGGATGCCCGACCATTGTCAACAACGTTGAAACATTGGCTTGTATTCCTTACATCATCGAACATGGTGCGAGTGCATTCAGAGCCATTGGTACTGTCGGAAATGCAGGACCCAAGCTGTTCGGTATCAGTGGTCACGTCCGGAAGCCGGGAGTGTACGAATACCCGCTCGGAACACCTCTCTCCACGCTCATCGAGGCGGCGGGTGGTGCGGTCGGGAAACTCAAGGCAGTGATTGTTGGAGGTCTTTCCACTCCCATTATTACCGCTTCCGAAGCAGCGAATCTGGACATGGATTTCGATTCATGCATCAAAGCCGGCACCATGCTTGGTTCCGGTGGAATTATCGTAATGAACGAAGAGGTTTCCATGCCGGCGATCGCACTGAGAACGATCCGTTTTTATGCACATGAGTCATGCGGTCAGTGTACGCCATGCCGGGAAGGATCACAGGTTATCAAATCATTGCTGAAGAAACTGATCCAGGGAAACGGAGAACATTCTGATATCGATAAAATACTGGAACTGTGTGATACGATCATCGGTTCAACGCTATGCCCGACAGGAGATGCATTTGCCATGCCCATTCGAGCCATGCTCAGAAAATTCCGCTCTGAATTCGAGGCACTGGTTCGCTGATCCCTGCCAGTCGGCATAACTTGGTACGAAATAGGAGGATTCATGAAATTATTCATTAATGGAAAAGAATATGAGGCTCAGAAGGACCGAACCGTCCTGCAGGCAGCGCGGGAAAACGGCGTATATATTCCTTCTCTGTGTTACCATCCCAAGACAGGACCTGCCGGTAAATGCCGAGCATGCCTGGTTGAAATCGACGGCATGCGAGGGCTTCAGACCTCATGCACCGTTCCCGTTAAAGAAGGAATGAAGATCATTACCGATTCAGACTCCGTCCGTAAAGCTCAACGGATGGTGATCGATCTCCTTCTCTCATCCGGACAGCATGACTGCCTCTCCTGTGAGCAGAACGGGGATTGCGAACTGCAGACCGCCGCTTACCGGCTCGGGATCGAACGGCCGACATTCACGATGGCATTCGATAAGGAAGACGCTGATGCTTCCGGTGAGTTCATCTATCGGGATCATGTCAAATGCATCCAGTGCGGTCGCTGTGTGGCAGCATGCAATGGCACGGTCGTCAATGAAGTGCTCGATTTCGGATTCCGCGCCCAAGGTTCCCGCGTGATCTGCGACCATGATCTCCCCATGGGCGAATCGTCCTGTGTCCAGTGTGGTGAATGCGTTCAGATTTGCCCGACCGGCGCTCTGATCGATAAGAAAGCGAAGGGACAGGGACGAATCTGGGAAACCGAAAAAGTGAACACGACATGCGCATACTGTGGCGTGGGCTGCCAGTTGACATTGCACGTTGATCGGCCGCTCAATCGCATTGTCCGGGTAACGGGCCGTGATGTGGCTCCCAATGAGGGCGCTCTGTGTGTCAAGGGACGGTATGCCTATGATTTCCCATCCAGTCCCAAACGTCTGACTCAGCCGATGATCCGTAAAAACGGAACACTGGTTCCGGTCACCTGGGATGAAGCATTGGATTACACTGCCGAAAAGATCAAATCGATCGTTGAACGAGATGGACCGGATGTATTTTCAGCATTTGGTTCGGGTCGTATCACCAATGAAAACAATTATGCAATTCAGAAATTCACTCGCGCGGTGATCGGGACAAATAATGTCGATCATTGCGCACGTACCTGACACGCTCCCACGGTGGCCGGTCTGGCTGCTGCATTCGGGAGTGGTGCGATGACAAACTCCATCCGTGAGCTGGAGGATGTCAATGTTCTTTTTGTTATTGGATCGAACACTACGGAAGCCCATCCGGTTATTTCTTATTTCATGAAACGGGCAGTGAAAAAAGGTGCGACATTGATCGTGAACGACCCACGTCAGATCGATCTCACCAAATGGGCGACGCTCCATGTTCAGCACAAGGTGGGCTCGGACGTGGCATATATCAATGGACTGATCAATGAGATTTTCAAAAATGGCTGGGCGAACGAGGATTATCTGCGGGATTGCACCGAAAATCCCGATGATATCCGGGCAACCGCTGAAAAATATCCCGTGGAGAAGGCATCGGAAATCTGTGGCGTCCCAGTGGAAACGATGAAAAAAGTCGCCAGAATCCTCGGAACAGCAGAATCCGCCAGTGTCTGTTACACGCTGGGAATCACCGAACATGTTTGTGGAACGGACAATGTCAAAGCGTTGGCCAATCTGCAGATGGTGCTGGGCAATATCGGCAAATATGCGGCTGGCCTCAATCCGTTGCGTGGACAGAACAATGTGCAGGGAGCCTGCGATATGGGCGCATTGCCCAATGTTTTCCATTGTTACCAAGCGGTTGATAATCCCGCGGCTTCTGAAAAAATGGCCAAAGCATGGGGTGTGCCCAAACTGCCGACCAAACCCGGATACAAAATGCCCACCATGCTCCGCAAAGCCAGAGACGGCGGGACCAAAATTCTCTACTGTGTCGGTGACAACACGGTTCAGACAGAACCCCACATGGCACACACGATCGAAGAGATCAAAGCTCTGGAATTTTTCGTTGTCAGTGACATCTTCCCGACCATCACCACGGAATACGCGCATGTCGTGTTCCCGGATACCTGTTGGGGAGAGGAAAATGGCACATTCACCAATACCGAACGCCGCGTTCAGCGGGTACGGCAGGCGGTGACACCTCCCGGTGACGCACGGCCTCACTGGTGGGTGCTTCAGGAACTGGGGAAACGGCTCGGTCATGACCTGGGATTCACATCAGCCCACGCCATCTTTGAAGATATGCGCCGGTCTGCTACCAGTTATGCCGGCATCACCTGGGAACGAATCGAAACCATCGGACTCCAGTGGCCCTGTCCGACTCTGGAACATCCGGGAACGCCCTTCCTCCATGTCGGCGGTAAATTCACCCGGGGCAAAGGTCTCTTCCACCAACTCGATTGGATTCCCCCCGCTGAAGTTCCCGATGCGGACTATCCTCTGGTTCTCTCCACCGGTCGGCGTCTCTGGCATTACCACTCCGGCACTCAAACCAGAAATTCCAAGGGCTTTGAAAACATCTTCCCGGGAGAGTTGCTGGAAATCAGTCCGGTCGATGCAGCCAAACTCGGAATTCAGACCGGAGATCTCGTCAAAGCCAGCAGCCGGAGAGGCTCCATTACTCTGAAGGCATGGGTGACTGATCGATCACCGGAGGGCGTCTGCTGGTGTTCGTTCCATTTCTATGAAGCGTGCGGCAATGTGCTGACCAACAGCGCTTTCGACTCGGTCACAGAAACAGCAGAATATAAAGCGTGTGCCATAAAAATCGAAAAAGTGGCAGACAGGAAATCGGCAGCTCCGGCTCTGACCCGGCAAGCCAGACCATAAGGCAAATCTGATCGGGTTTCCCGTCGAGCGGGGAACCCGATATTACTCTAAAAAGGAACCGCTATGGATAAACTAGATCTCGAAAAATTATTCAGTATTGCGATCGATCGCGAAATTGAAGCATTCGAATTTTACAAAGCAGCCGCGGGAAAAATCGCTGACGGTCCCGTCAAATCCATTTTCCAGGAGCTTTCCAAAGAAGAGTATGGACACATGGAGCTTTTAGAAAAGTTCCGTCTGGATCCGTCTCTCGAGATGAAAATCAATGCGCCCTCCATCGACTTCAAAATCGCTGAAGCCACCCAGTTGCCCAAATTATCCATCGAACTGAAACCAGCGGACGCCATCGCGCTCGCGATGAAAAAAGAACAGGAAGCCGTTGAATTTTATAAGAACCTGGCATCTGCGGCAACCGACTCGGGACTCAAATCCATCATGGACAATCTGGCCAATATGGAACTCGGCCACAAACACAAACTCGAAAACATCTTCGTCAATATTGCATATCCAGAATCATTCTGAGAATGAATGGTTCTCAAAATCCCCCCTCCCGTCCCCCTTGCACGAATGGTCCACGCCCATTGAGTCACACGTACTCAAAAGAGGGAGTGGGGGGATTTTCAGGCGCTTGCATAAAACAGACTTTTTGACTCGCCTCTATGCCAACCCCAAATGCTGTGTGTAATCCCACAGATGATCCGGGGAAAGCTCTGCAGTCAGCCCATCGAGGAGGAAATGCACATCATGAGTCTCCCGGATCATCCCCGCTCCCCCCGGATCGATTCATCAGACCACCCCGGCATGATAGCTCTCCGGAGCGATCTTTCCCGGCATGTCCGGAATGAAGAAAGCGCATTCACTCCCATAAAAAAAATCCCCGATACGCTGATGGGGCATCTGGAGCGGGTAGCCGCGTTTGCGGTTCGGCTGGCAAAAGCAGAACATGTTGATCCCCTGCTGGCGGAAATCGCAGGTCTGTTTCACGATGCCGGAAAATTTCACCGGGGGACTTATCATGAAGGGGATATTCCGGAAGAGGAGCGATCGATCGACGTTCTTCGTGACCTGGCGACGAAAAATGGATTTGAATCGGACATCATCGAACCTGTCATGACAGCGATCCGGCAATTGTACCGTGATGACCCGGTACCGACTCCGTTAAGCCAGATTCTGTTCGATGCCGATAATCTGGATAAACTGGGGCTTCTGGGGATCGCCAATTACTTCGTCAAATCCGGGCTGCGGGGTCAGGGCATCTCGGACAGCATGATCATCCGGCTCACCGTGGAACTGAATTATGCTCGCTATGCATCCAAAGGGCTCCACACCCCCACCGCCCGGAACATTGCTGAACAACGCGCATCTGACACCATTCAATTCATTCACCGACTGCTCGCTTCCCTAAAGGAAGACGGTCTGTTAGACACCCGGGTGGAGACTGTTCAGGTTGATGGATTTGAACTGGAGTATATCACACCCGCTGCCTGCTGGTGCGGCGCACAAATGAGAAACCATGCATGGATCGAAAAAGGCGTCAAATGCACGGAAATCCATCTCCAGATCGCCTGCACCTCCTGTGACCGCTGGTATAAACTCCGTTTCTGCAAACCCCGCCTCATCGCCTGAATCCCCAGACGCGTTTTCATCCGGTTCAGCATCCGGATTCTACTCCGGGTTTCCGAGATCCGACCGCTCCACGGATTCGATCTTTTGAATACTGTCGTCAGTCCTCACGGACTGTTTTCGCATCTGATGATAGCGGCGGACATCCTCTGGCGTATTCAGATTGGCATACCACGCGTTATCGGCCGTCGTAATGATCCGCGCCTTGTGAAGCGGGAAAACATCCAGAATCTTCGTGATCCCTGCATCTATCAGACGCCTGGCCGACATGCCGACTCCCCGGTCATACGCTCCAAAAAGCGGATCGATCGTATCGGGAGTCAGCGTCGGGACAGCAATATCATACTCCTCCAGGAACGAAAGCAGTTTCCGCATGAGAGGTACATTGATTTCAGGAATATCACAGGCTATCACAAAGTTCACACGACAGGGTGACGCTCCGAGGGACGACGCCAGACCTGACAAGGGACCGCTCCCGGAAATGGAATCGTACACCATCCGGACGCCCGGAACGGGAGTTACCTGATTTTTCGCCGCAGAAAAAAACACGTGGTCGAAATGCGGAGCCAGCGCGTGATAAAGCCGAACGGCAGCCGGCTCCCCATCAATCGGAATCAACGACTTATCCGATCCCATACGCGAACTCCTGCCGCCGATCAACACGATCGCCGCTGCAGGTTCCGGCCTCGCGCCGGTCAGCCATGCCATCCGCCGTGCCACCCGGAGAGGGATATCCAATTTTTCTGCCACCGCAACGATTTGGGCTTCGTCCACCCGGGCATGACTCACGATATCCGCTTTTGACCGAGCCAGTGCCGCGGACGGTTTGGGAGGCGCTCCGTCCAGATACAGACAGACATCCGGAGTCATCTCCCGCAATATGGCGTTACTCTCGATGATCAGGAAATCCGCGGAATCGGTCTCCCGGAGAATCTGTTCGAAGGAAGTCCCCCGGGGGTATAGTTTGGGACCGTCCGGCTTGACCCCGCACGTCCGGGTACACGACCCCGAACATCGGTGCCGGCCGGATGGCGTCTGCGATGATCCGTCCATTCCACCCGAACAGCCACCGATCTTCACATACCGGGATCCCGGAAAGATCGCCTCCAGTTCGATCGCCAACGACGTTTTTCCAACCTTGGATCTGGCACCTGAAACAACAATCGTCTTCATGATGGTTCCTGTTTCTCCTCCCAACAGTCAACGCCACGGACATCATTCTGATCCAGATGATAACGGAACGCAACCAGACAACGTTCATTCTGGTGTTTTCAGGGAAACAGCTTCCCGGATTTATCTATATACCGACAACGATTTGTCTTTCTTATCAGTTCATGGTATATATATCGGGACGGCTTTCGATCGGATGTGACATTGCTCCCAAAGAAACCAGGATGATAACATCGGAATCGATAAGAAGAAGGAGCAGGTTATGTGGAGTCAGAACGAGCTGGTTGAAACGCACGACGGGGAGGTGAAACTTGGAAAATTCAGATGGTATGAGTGGGACGAGTCTGCTGCAGTTGGTATTCGGAACCCTGTCTTCGGATGACGCATTATTTCTGGTCAGTCCCCATTTTGTCAGGCTCTATTGCACGTTTATCGTTCTGGGCACGGCCATTGTTTCCGCTTGGTTTATCATTCGATGGCTCCGCCTGCGCGGCGAGGTTAATCACGCAATCCGCCGGCTCGCCCCACCGCTGCCTGACGCGAATGTGCATGACCTCATGAACGGCAGCCGGCTCCTGTCTTCCGACTGGCAGACGTTTTCGGACACGATGGAATATCGAACAGACCTGAATCGATGGGTCCGTCTGGATGAACCGGAGATGTATTTCCGGTTTGAATCCATTGTCCCGCGGGTCATGATGAAAGGATTCTATGACGCACTCCCGGCCATTCTGACCGGTCTGGGTATTCTCGGCACGTTTTTGGGTCTGACAGGCGGCATTTATCTGGCGCAGAGCAAAATCGCTCTATCCGACATCACGGAAGTCCGGGCTGGGTTGAACAACCTCTTATCCGGAGCGGCTCTGGCGTTTCTGACCTCCGTTTCCGGTATCCTGATGTCGCTCCTTTTTACCGGTCTGAAAATTGCCGGATTCAACACAATTGCCAGCAAGATCACGGAACTGAATCAGCATATCAAACGCATCACCACACGGATTCCACCCGAAATGCTGGTTGTGACGCGGCTGGAACAGGCATTCCGGGAAACCAGTCAGCAGGCAGTGACCGATCTCTCCCGGCTATTGACATCGGGGATCCAGGATTCCATCGCTCCCATTCTCCGGGAGCAGGAACGGCAAACCGGGCAGTTCCAGTCGGTCAGTCACCAACTCAGTCATCCGGCTGGTCAGATCCTTTGGGAGTGGATGGGATCATCGCTCCAGAATATCACCTCACTTCTCGAGGATATCCGGGACACCCGTGAAACGGCCAACCAGGAACTGCTCCGTACCATGATCGATGATTTCAGAAAATCACTGAGTGGAACGGCTGGTCTGGAGTTGCGGGAACTGGGCCGGACCATGGAATCGTTCAAAGTCTCGATGGAGTCGACCATTGACGGAATGCAGGCCGCTCAACAACTGATGAGCCAATCGATGACGGAGTTGAGCCAGTCGATCAAAACCGCCATCGATCACTCCGTCAATAACCTCCACTCCGAAATCCGGGATGTCGTCTCTGCGGTGCTCTTTCAGTTTCAGAATGCGGGAGCTACATTGTCCTCTCAATTGCAGACGTCCGGCAGTGCAACATTGAGCCTCCTGAATCAGTCCGTGAGTGTTTTTCAATCCACGCTGGATTCGTTTGCCGGCATGCTGAAATCCCTGGATCAGATCATGATCAACTCCAGAGACACGATGACGCTGACCGATTCGACCACCCGGCAGCTCGTGCAGCTTCGGGAAAGCTTCCAGAACATCACCAAACCGGCTGAAGAGATCTGCATGGCGCTGATAAAAAACAACTCCCTTGCCAACCAGACCTATTCAAAACTGCAGATTCTGTCCGAAACAATGGTCAATACTGTGAAGAACGGCGCTGCGCTTCAGGAGAAACTGAGTGGTTTATGGGAGCAGTATCCCGGCCGTTTCGATAAAGTCGACCGGGATCTCCGGGTTGTGTTCGACACCATCGAGATGGGAGTGAAAAATTTTATGGCTCAAATCCAGAAATACATGATCGAGCTGGACCGTCACCTGGGTCTGGCAATCCGCGAACTGGCAGGCGTTGTTTCTGAGATTCATGATACCGTTACCGTGTCTCAGAATCATAATCATTCCCAAACGGTCAATGGACCACAAGCCGATCAGAGACGAGGATAGATCCATGCGCTGGATGCAACCGATCACGCCCGATGAAACCGCTGAATCCGCTCCCAATTATCTCTCTTCCGTCAGCGATCTGATGGCAGGACTGCTTTTTCTGTTCATTCTGACGATCACTGTGTTTTCATTGAGCCTTGCTCATCAGGAAGAGTTATTCGAATCCAAAGTTGTGGAGAAGCAAACCGAAATTGACAAGCTGAAGAATACCGATCAGGCGAGGAATGATCTGTTACGTTATCTGGAAGAACGGCTCCGGGAGGAACACATTCATGTTGAGATCGATCCCCGGAACGGCGTGCTGCACCTCCCGGAAGCGATATTGTTCGAGTCCGGATCGGACGAGTTCAATCCCGGGGGGTATGCCGCGTTGGGGAAACTGGCTGCCATTCTGGGGCATATCCTGCCCTATTATGCCGCCAATACCGGATTGCCGGTGGAGGATATCGATCGCATCAACCCTTTCCGAGCGATTCTCGATGCTGTGTTCATCGAGGGTCATACCGATGACCGTCCAATCCGGAACTCCCAGTTATTCAAAAGCAACTGGGAGTTATCCGCATCCCGGGCGATTCACACCTTCCAGATACTGACGGAAACACGACCGGATCTTCAGGGGTTGCTGAACAAAAAAGGGCAGCCTCTGTTCGGATTCAGCGGATATGCAGATACCCGGCCGGTCAGACCGAATGATTCGGAGGAAAACCGGATGCTGAATCGGCGGATCGATATCCGGTTTATCATGGCTCTTCCGGGGAATACAGACGAGATACCGCATGATCACTCATGACGTTCCCGATTCCGCAATGAATCAAACGGGTTCAATACCGCGTTCGGAATCCGATCCGGAATCACCCGGTCATTTACAGACGGCTCTGTCGATATTTCTGAAACATGATATCACGGTTGATTCATCATTGCGGACCCGGAAACCGGTTGAACTCCAGGCGATGAGCCAGTATCTGATGCAGATTCCATTGGGGACCAGTGACCGGATCCCGCCACTCGATCATCTGAATCGATTGTATGAAACCATCCAGCGGGCATGGACCGAATCAGGGACTCTCGACCATCTGGACAGCCAGATTCTGGCGCGGCTGCCATGGGTGCTGCTGTTTCCATGGGTGCAGCCGACCCGGTGGCTGGCCAACGATCCATCGCTCCTGGATCACAGTATGAACATCATACAATCCAGATGCATCAGTCCGGGAACCGTCATTTTGCTCAAAAACTATCTCATGGTCTATCCCATCGACTCCCCCATCTTCGACCCGATCGGTCAGACATTGCGTGGCATATTTACCCAATATCCGTATTTGGCAGGCATTCGAAGATGGGCAGCGCGCTGTGAGCAATTTCATCTTTTGGAACTGGATGGTCCGGATACCATCGCGTCATTGATGTGGAAAGACAATGGATCTTACATGCAGTTCTTTGAACAGAACGGATTCCGGCATTATCTGGTCCACTCCGCCTTGATTCAGAGAGTGACCCGAAGCCTGCTGATGGTTCACTCCCATCATCTGACGAACCAGACTTTGCCGGATGAGCGGTGGGATCATCTGTATGAACTGCTGGAACCTGAACCAGACGCGTTGCGGTTTCCGGACCTGGGAAAACAAACGATCACACGGCTCTTATCCCCGGTTAAAAAAGGAGATTACCATCTTTCCCATCCGCAGAGAGAGAAATTAAAGACATTCATTCTCAGACATTGGGGAGAGCCTCAGAAGGGGAATCCCGGGTGGGATGGGATTCCGGAAGATCTCCATCTCGTCATGCATCGCTGGACGCGGCAATTCAGACGGTGGTAAAGGGGTTCAAAGCGGATTCGATTTGTCCGGTTTTCCCGATCATACTCCTTATTTTCGATTCGTCCCCCGATTCTTTCGATTGCTTTTTTTGCTTCGGGATCTATAATCAGTTCCTCACAGGATCGTGATGCTTGTGAGGTTATATAAGGAGATGACATGATGATGGGATTAGAGAAATTAAATGCGGTGTTACACTTGATAGATCGCCATAAACATATTTTAATCGATCCGGATCGAAAAGTGATGATTCAGGAATCTCTGGATCGGCGGGAAGCGATTGCAGCAGCTTGTGGTTGTCTGGCCACATGGACCAAACCCGAATCCACCGGTCGAAGCCCCAAGGATACCGTGGCAGTACGTCGTCCGGAGAGTGAGGCGAATATCGACTGGGATTCTCCGAACAATATCCCGATTACACCCGAAACCTTTAACATGCTCTTTGAGGATGCACTGAAAAATCTCGAACAACAGGATAAACTCTATGTCACCAACCGGGTTGTGGGAGCGGATTCATTGCTGGCATTGCCTATCCGGACCGTTACGACCTCGGCTCTCGGTGCACTCTTCACGGATAACATGTTCAGACCCATACCAGAAGATATTCAGCGGAGCGTGTTTGCCAACCGAGGATTCACCCTGCTGGCGCTCCCGCACCACAAACTGAATCCGGAACGGTATGCGGGCTGCCTGCGGATCGACCCCAAAACGGGAAAGACCACCAATATGGCGATTGCTGTGGATTTCGACCGGCGACTGGGGATCGTATATGGTTCAGCCTATTGCGGAAGTGTCAAGAAGCTGGTCTTTACTGTGATGAATTACTATCTGCCCGCGGAAAATATCCTCCCTCTGCACTGCTCCGCGAATGAAGGCCCGGACGGGAATATCGCCCTGTTACTCGGATTATCCGGCACCGGCAAAACAACATTGTCTGCGGTTCCGGACAGAGCCTTGCTGGGGGATGACGAGCATGCATGGTCTGATAATGGCATCTCCAATTTCGAAAATGGATGTTATGCCAAGCTGATCGATTTGAATCCACAGAAAGAACCGGAAATCCACAACGCCTGCTTCCATCAGGATGACGCTTTAAATCATGGCGTAATCATCGAAAATGCGATGGTTTATCCAGATGGTCAGTTCGACTTGTTTGATGACCGGCTCACACCGAACTCCCGGGGATCATACCCATTACGCTACCTCAGCAACATCAAACCATCCTCCACTGGTGCTCATCCTCAGACGATCCTGTTTCTCACGGCAGATGCCAATGGCGTCATTCCACCGGTTGCACGATTGAACGCAGAGCAGGCGATGTTGTGGTTCCTGATGGGGTATACCAGCAAATTAGCCGGGACTGAAACCGGTGTTGTTGAGCCGAAAACAACTTTTTCCCGATTTTTCGGGGAGCCGTTCATGCCGAGAAATCCAGATGTTTACGCTCGAATGCTGGGTGAACGCATGAAAAAGCACAATACTCGCGTGTTTCTTATCAATACAGGATGGAGCGGTGGTCCATACGGCATCGGAAAACGCATGGATATCAATGTGACACGTAAACTGGTCGATGCTGCCATGAATGGTCTGCTGGACAATGTGGGATATGTCGAAGATAAACGGTTCCATCTTTCCATACCCCAGACCTGCTTAGGTATTGACCAATCGGAAATCCTGATGCCTCAAAATACATGGCAGGACAAAAAGGCATTCGAAGCCAGAGCCGACAAGCTGGCAGCGGAATTCAGTGCCCATTTCGACAAGGCCTATCAAGGTAAAAATATTGACCCTGCAGTACGTGCCCAGTGTCCGGGTAAATAAAACAAAACGGGAATCCATCCTGCGTGATCCAGGCGGGTATCTGCAGTTGATCGACGGGCTGTTTCATCCAGATGCATGCAGAGCATCCGGAAGCGACCCCACGCTACACCGGGTGCTCTGCCTGTTGTGATGCCTTTTGTGCAGTCACACTGGATGTTGTTTCAATCCACCTCCACCATCCGGATAGCCATTTCTAACCGAGTGGATATTGGAGATGGCACAATTACTTCCGGCTTCTCCCGGCTCTCGCAATTCATCGCGAAGCCATGTGAGAACAACATGGTAACCTTATGAATTCAAGCACATCGGTCCCGAAACTCCGAACCGATCTACAAATTGATTCCATCCGTTATCAGGGTGAAAATGCATATGCCATTCAGGATCACCTCGGATTGGTTCCAAACGGGATTGTTCTCCGAAAAGAATACATGATGATCCTGTTAACACTCAATCAATCCATGAACATGGAAGAATTGCAGTTCAATCTGATCCGGATGCAGGGCGGCTCTTTTATCTCCCAGGAAGAAATCCGGTCTCTGATTCATCAATTCGACGAGCTGTATCTTCTGAATACCCCTCAATTTCAGATTCGCAAACAGGATATCATCCGTGGATTCAGCGATTCCCCGGTCCGGCCTGCCGCATTTGCCGGCAAAAGTTATCCGGATAATCCAGATGAACTCCGGAAGTATATCGGCCGGATTATGCAGTTAGGTGCATTTCAGGATCTCGGGGATCTCAAATCGCACACAATCAAAGCCATTGTCGCTCCCCATATCGACATCCGGATTGGCTCCATGGAGTATGGCAAAGCGTATAATTGCTGGCCAGAACAGGATGTTCAGCGTATCCTGCTGCTCGGCACCGGCCATCATCTGAGTCAATCCTATTTCTCGATCAGCACCAAAGACTACGAGACACCTCTTGGAATCCTTCGAAATGACCGGGCGAGTGTATCGTATCTCAAATCGTTGATGGGAGGCGCTTTGGCGG
This sequence comes from uncultured bacterium, assembly GCA_964512995.1. GTDB lineage: Bacteria > CSSED10-310 > CSSED10-310 > CSSED10-310 > CSSED10-310 > CAZELM01. Next base: position 92,875 of record CAZELM010000008.1, on the reverse strand, counting down.
CTGACGATTTCGCTCATAAAACCGAACATTCCCTGGAATTTCAGAGCCTGTTCATCCGATACATTCTGGGAGATCGGGATGTCCCCTGTATCCCTGTTCTTTGTGGAGCATTCTCCAGTTTTCTCGATCAGGTCTACCGGCCGGCCGATTTTCTGCAGATCTCCGGATTCCTGGGCGGCCTCAGTACCATCGCACAGGATCCGGGAACATTGATTGTCGTCGGCGTTGACCTGTCACATACCGGCAGGAAATTCGGAGATGACTTACCAGCGCACCAGTCCGAAGATCGTACCCGGGAGCATGATCACTTGCTGCTACAGGCACTGTCGGAAGGGAATATCCAGAAATTCTGGAGAGAAGCACGCAGAGCTCGAGACCAGTTCCATGTCTGTGGATTATCGGCCCTTTCCACGCTCCTGGAAATATGCACCAATCTTCGAGGTCACATCCTGAATTACGAGTTATGGCACGAGGAAGCCACGCAATCCGCAGTTGGCTACGCAGCCGCCGTGCTATGGGTCGATGATGACGACAAAACCGACTATAAACTTGGCGAAACCGCAGAATATTTATATTACCGGAAAAGGGATTAATCACTCATCGCCGGTACGAAGTGACGATCAGGCCGGAGGGCGGATCTCCTCGGGGGGCGGCACAGAGGATATGACATCGAGAATTCACAGTCATTCCATATAACCCAATGTTTTCAACTGGTCCAGCAGTTTGCTTTCCGAACTCCCCTGTTGCATCAGCGGAACATGGATCATCGTCTGGGATGATTTTGCCCGGATCTGGTCCGGTGTTTGCTGTGTCATGGTCCCATAGGCGGAACGAAGCTGCTCCGCAATGGCAGGATACGCAGACAGCTGGTTGGTCACTTCTTCCGGATCATCCGTTACATGATACAATTCATCGTGTTCCGGAATGTCTCGGATAATCAGCTTCCATTCCTCATCCTGTCTGACTGATTTATCCTGCCGTTCGCTGATGCGCGTCCGGATATTCGGCAATACCATTCCGTCGAACATCGGTGAAACCAAGCTCTTTCCCTGCATCTCCGGTCTGCATGGGATGTGGAACAGATCGAGCAGTGTGGGGATGATATCCACGTTTTCAGCCGGTCCCGGGATTATTCTCCCCGATTGGTCCGGCAGGCAGAAAAACAGAGGCACTTTCAACTGAACATCGTACAGTTGATTATGACCGACATAATGCCGCTCCCCCAGACTCTCTCCGTGATCCGAAAATATAACCACAATCGTGCGCTGTCTCAGGTTCATCCGGGTGAGTTCCCGGAACAGGTCCGCGAGCATCCTGTCCACATACCGAATACCACCATCATATCTTCCCAGGATATAGGCATAGTCGGAGGAGGTCAGTGGAATGGAGTTATAATATTCATGGCCTGCTTTCCCATCCAGATCAAACCCAGGGGCTCCTTCCGGAAGAAACATCCCGGAATATGGTTTCGGAGGTGTATATGGATAGTGAATATCATATGTATGCATGAACAGAAAAAACCGTTCCTCCTGATGAGAGGCCAGCCATTGAACGGCTTTGGATTGAATGACAGCCAATCCGCCACCCGTATCATCGTATTCCTGAAATCCAGCATGGTTCCCGAAATTACGGTGCATCAGTCCCCCATCCACGAATCCTGCCGTCCGCATTCCCAAATCGGATAACAGGCCGGCAAGGGTCTCATTCGGAGCAGGGAACTGGGGGATCTGCCGATAGACATATTGAGAAGTAAACACCGACCGGTGCGATCGGACCGTCGAAGGACTCTGCGCCAGCACATCCGCACAGATCATGGAATCCCGTTGAAGTGTATCCAAAAATGGAGATGTTGGACGGCTGCACCCGAACGCACCGAGCCGGTCCTGACGCAGTGTATCGAGTGAAATCATCAGGAGATTGCACTCAGAAAAATCCTGCTTATTCCGGGATAGCAATCCGGAAGGAGACTTTTCACAGGCGGTTATGAAAAAAAATGCGATCAGCAGCAAAACAGTCCATTTCATCGGAATGGGTTATAACACAACGGATGAAACGAATTCAATCGGCCGGTTATCGATTCGTCTTCTGTGAAACAATTCAAAACCAGCGTGGGATTCTGATAGAGCTACTACTTGAAGATACCAATGTTTTCGTCTATTTTGAATCATCAGAATCCGTATGAACAGGAGGGTTTACATGGGCAGAAATCGTGAACATTGGGGATCCAGACTGGGTATTATTCTCGCGGTTGCCGGAAGTGCGGTGGGGCTGGGTAATTTCTTACGATTCCCGGCCAAAGCGACACTGAACGGTGGGGGGGCATTCATGATACCCTATTTCATCGCGTTCATACTCCTCGGAATCCCCCTGATGTGGATTGAATGGTCTTTGGGCAGATTGGGAGGAGCACGCGGTCATGGCACGGCTCCAGGCATGTTCGATGCCATCTCCAAGAACAGTTTTACAAAATATCTTGGAACTATCGGAATATTGGGTCCGTTCATCATTCTGATTTATTATGTATTCATCGAATCCTGGACATTGGGATATGCGTATTATTCATTATCCGGGCATCTGTTCCGTGCAACCGACCAGGAATCAATGAAGGCATTTCTCCAGGGGTATCAAGGGCTTGTTTCCAATGAGTTTTTTCAGAGTATCGGACCGGCATATCTCTTTTTTGTCATCACATTTCTGACAAACTTTTATTTCATCTATCGCGGAATACAAGGTGGTATAGAAAAATTGTCACGATATGGGATGCCGATTCTGGTCATTATCGGAGTATTTTTAACCATTCGGGTGTTTACCTTGGGGGCACCGGATCCGGCACGACCGGAATTATCGGTGTTGAATGGTTTGGGATTTGTATGGAATCCTGATTTTACCAAGTTGCTGGATTCGAAAGTCTGGTTGGAAGCCGCTGGACAGATCTTTTTCACATTGTCTGTCGGAATTGGTGTGATCCTGACCTATGCCAGCTATCTGAAAAGAAATGATGATGTCGTGTTATCCGGATTGACAGCAGCATCGACCAATGAATTTTGTGAGGTGATTCTGGGTGGATCGATCGTGATTCCCGCTGCTTTTATATTTTTTGGTGGAGCAGGTGCTCTGGAAATCGCTCAAAGCGGGACATTTAACATCGGATTTGTCACGATGCCGTTGATTTTCATGAAACTTCCACTCGGAGCCCTGTTTTCTGGTCTATGGTTTCTTTTGTTGTTCATTGCCGGAATCACCTCCTCAGTATCACTCATCCAGCCATTTATGGCATTTTTTGAAGATGAATTTGGAATCAGCCGGCAAAAAGCCGTGGTGATATTAGGCATTCTGGCATTCATTTTCTCACATGCTGCGATTTTTGGTTTGAGTAAGGGGATTCTGGACGAACTGGACTTTTGGGGAGGCACATTCTTTCTGGTGCTGTTCGGCACAATTGAGATCATACTTTTCATCTGGGTGTATGGGATCGACAACGCATGGAAGGAAATGCACCATGGCGCCAGAATTCGTATTCCGCGTATCTACCGGTTTATCATGAAGTATGTCTCACCGTTGTTTCTCCTGGTCCTTCTTGGAACATTTCTCTATCAAAACTTCGATACCATGTTTCTCATGAAAAATGCATTACCAGAAAACATACCTTACATATGGGGAACGCGATTGATGATACTGGTGCTCTGGACAGGCATGATGATGCTTACCGCTTATGCATGGAAAAAAACGGGAAAGGAGCGTGTATAATGAGTCTGGCAGGCATTGTATTCATGGCCATTTCCTGGATCTTGATCGGAGGACTGACAGTATTCTGCTTTGTAAATATCTTCCGGAAGGATGATAGAGAAAATCGGGAAATGAAAAACGATTGAGCAAATTTCTGGATGTATTCCGATAACTCAGAAACCGGTTCACCTGTTTCATGATCTGTATGTAATGATTCCGTATAGGGATACTTTAAAGCCTGGTTTATCGATCTTGCTTACAAATAAGGCAGGACATGTTAAGAACCGGGCATCCATTTTCCCGGAGCATTCGTATAAAGCCAACGCCTCTGGAAGGCGAGTGGCAACTGCGCCGAAGTCTTTCTTTACCCTCTGCGAAGAAACCTCTTCACGAGCGGTCGTTTTCTAGGTTTCTTCATTTAGTGTCATGCGGAGCGTGTACGACCTCCCAGAGAAGCGGCAGGGAGAGGGTCCCAGCACAGACTGGTCCAGCGATACAGATGGCGGGGTGAGGGAAACATGCCAGATGCCATCTTCCGTGGTTTAAAAACGAAACCACTATCAATCCCCATTAGAATCACTTATTCCCCCAAAAAAATCATCCGGGTTCTCTCAATATCTTGAAATTCGACATTTGCCTTAAAATCTGATCTCGCCGTTTCAAGACATATCGCCCGGGTTTGGATGGAGACCATTTACGGGGGCTGGGCAGTACAGCAGCCAACGCAGCGGCTTGATTTGCGGACAGGTTCGCTGCAGATATACCGAAATGGTATTGAGCGGCCGATTCTGCACCAAAAACACCCGGTCCCCATTCCGCAACATTCAGATAAACCTCCATAATCCGCCATTTTGGCCAGAACCATTCAATCAATACCGTAAAGTAAGCTTCCAATCCCTTCCGGACCCACGTGCGGCCTTGCCAGAGGAAGACATTTCGAGCCACCTGCATACTGATTGTACTGGCTCCCCGAACCCTGTGCCGCATTTTGTTCTCCTCCATCGCCTTCTGAACCTGGCTCCAATCGAATCCCTGATGGTCCATGAATTTCTGATCTTCCGATACCATGACCGCCTGCTGAAGATAGGGAGATATTCCAGACAATGACCGCCATTGATGTCTGAACTGATCCAATTGCCACCATTGGATGATCATGTATGGCGTGATCGGTGGATTGATAAACCGATAAGTAATAACACCTGCCATCGAAAAGACAATAAACAGGATCGCCATGAAAACGATCCACCGGATCAACCATCGAAATACAGATCGATGCGAACTGGCTGGCAGATGGGATTGATTTTCCTGATCAGGAAGATTCATAAAAGAGCGACATTAAAACTCAACATGGCTGCGGAGGGACTCAAATTCTTTCTCTTGATGTCAGTGGTTAGGGGGGGGTTTATTTTCTTGTGATGCAGCGATAAATGCTTTCACCTTGGAGATCAGTTCCTCTATCTTGAATGGCTTGATAATGAATTCCTTCACTCCAATGGCTTTACTGTAAGCCCGATAGTCTTTGGCCTTTAGGGAGGTAATCAAAAAAATCGGAATATTCTTCGTACGCGGATTCTGTGCCAGGAGTTCTACCGCACGATATCCATCGATCCCCGGCATCATGAGATCCATGAGTATTAAATCGGGATTCTGTTTCAATGCGGCGTCAATGGCTTCCACGCCATCAGCAGCAGAAATCACATTGAAGTTATGAGAAACGAGGGAGTTTACCACCAGCGATCGAATGCCATCATCGTCATCAACGACCAGAATCAAGGGCTTCCGTTTGGCTTCAACAGGCAAATATATGTTGGCAATGATCTGAAGATCCGCGAGAAACTCGTCGATAGACTGATATCGTTTTTCCGGATATTTTTCGATGCATTTCAGAATCATACGCTCGATTTCCTTGTTTATCTTTGCATTGATCAGCCGGGGACTTTTGGCAAATTTGTAGATGTGTTTGACGGCAATATCCATTGGAGATGTCCCTGTAAACGGTAACGTTCCGGTCGTGATTTCATACATGATGATACCCAGTGAATAAATATCGCTGCGATGATCCAGTGTCTGTCCCAGTGCCTGTTCTGGAGCCATGTAAGATGGTGTTCCAAAAAATTTGGTATTGGGAGCGCGATTAGGGAGATCGACCCGTGATGCAATCCCGAAATCCATAACGATCGGATTGAGTTGCGCATCGATCATGATGTTCGATGGTTTCAGATCACGATGGATAATTTTCAATTGATGCGCGGCTTTGAGCGCCAATGCGATTCCAGAGATTATCGGTACAAATTCCTCTTCCACCATCTTATCTCGAATGAGCATCGACAGCTCAATCCCGTCAATGTATTCCATCGAGATGAGCCGATATTCATCAAATATCAGGAAATCGTAGATGCTGCAGACATTTGGATGTTTGATTCTTCGAGCGATTTTAATCTCCTGTTTGAATAGCTCGACAATACTGCCATCCACATCCAACTCCGGCCGCAATATCTTCAAGGCAACGATTTCATCGAGTTCGATATCATAGGCTTTGTAAACGATCCCCATACCGCCCATGCCAAGCCGTTCAATAACTTGAAAACGGTTTCCCAGCTTAAAACCAACCGGTAATTCGTGTGGATCACAGGGTTGTATTATCCACGGAACCACTTCTGTTATCTGATCCGGAATCCGGGCTCCGCATTTCTGGCACACGTCCGCACCATATTGATATTCGGCATGACACCGAATGCATCTATATTTTTTATTCGATGAATTCATTTCCATAAATAGACCATACACCACTTTCTATCATTTTTCAATACTGAGGAAATATTTCTATTTTAACGGTACCTTTTCCCTTGTAATTGATTGATCTATAATACATTTGACATACTGACTCAATAGTATGAGTTTGTGGTATATGGGAGAAAAAATGAAAAGTGGAATGGATAAAATGGATCAGTACGAACTGACCCCCCGACGATACCATTGTCTTTCGGAGACACTGACACCCGATGAACGCTGGATGAGAGAAGCACTCACTGAAGCAGAAACCGCAATTCAGTTTGGAGAAGTTCCAGTCGGAGCCGTCATTGTCCATCAAAATAAGATTATTGCGCGAGCACACAATGAGATGGAATCCTTAAAAGATGCATCGGCTCATGCAGAAATGCTGGCACTTCGACGGGCATCTGCGACTCTGGGCCGATGGCGGCTGGATGATGTCGACCTGTATGTCACGCTGGAGCCGTGTCCCATGTGTGCAATGGCCATGGTTTTGTTCCGAATCAGGCGGCTGGTCTTCGGTGCTTCTGAACCCAAAACCGGATCAGCCGGTTCTTTCCTGAATCTCGTTGAGGACTCCCGATTGAATCATCAGATCATAGTGACGGGGGGAATCTGTGCCTCCGAAGCATCCGAAATGATGGTTCGTTTTTTTCGCGCACGAAGGGCTGGCGTTTTACCTCAAAAAGATGTATTAGGTTAGGTGGCTGTTTCGGAGAGGTACCGAAGAGGTCATAACGGGCCCGACTCGAAATCGGGTTGGTGGCCAAAAGCTGCCGCGTGGGTTCGAATCCCACCCTCTCCGCTTCATTCATCAGCTACCTGACATCCACGAGCTGTATTTATCTGCCTGCCGGATGATAATTATGCCAACCTGTTAATTGATCCTTTTCGATGTTCTCCCTGAAGTTCCTCCAGTATTTTCTGATCATTCCGACCGCTGTGTCTCTCCGGATTCGCACCGAAAATCCAGATTACTCCCTGCATGAAAGCATTGGAATATCTATCCGCAAAATTTAGCGCGAGGAGATCACCGAGGATACTGGAGAACATGTGAAAGATTCAGATTAAAACACAGGACACGTGCAAGCAGAAACTCCCGATATTTTGGAGATAATCGGTTTCTTTTGACCAGATCGATTTTTCCGTAGTCTCCGTTTTGGAAAGTCAATACAAACGACTGAAACCAATGATGATGCTTGCGGATCACAAAGAATCCATATCAATTACCAGAATCATCCTCCTGGATGATGGCAATAAAACGATCGGGAGTAAGACACGTTCTGTGGTGTCCCGATCAAAAGGCACTTGACCTTTGTGAAATTGGGGATTATAGTGCAACGCTACGCTGGCTGGAAAGCCATTGAGAATGTGGAGAGGTGTCCGAGCTGGCCGAAGGAGCACGACTGGAAATCGTGTTGGTGGCCAAAAACTGCCACGTGGGTTCGAATCCCACCCTCTCCGCCACACTGTCATCAACGGTTCTTTGAAACGATACCGATATTTTGGGTCGTGCTAGGCGGGGCGCTAGCGGTGTCCTGAACCCGAAATCCGCTATAGCGGGGTTGAATTCCTGTTGAGAGGGTCTTCGTTCTCTGGACAGGGCGTGGATCAAAGGGTGCTGACAGTTGGGTCCTGCGCAACGTGAACTTTCGAACCATGTCAGGCCCGGAAGGGAGCAGCATTAAGGAAGATCTCACGTGTGCCGCAGGGGAGCCTGACTTGAGCTCGATGATTCAAAAAGCCGCAGTGGGGCGAGATTCGAAAACGGGTGCACGGCCCTTTTTTTGTGTGAGGTGTAACTTCAGCGTGTCGTATTTAGTACTGGCCAGAAAATGGCGGCCGCAAACGTTTGACGATATCATCGGCCAGGAAGCCATTGCAAAAACGCTTGCAAACGCCATCCGATCCGGCCGAATCGGTCACGCTTTCTTATTTTCAGGTCCACGCGGAATCGGAAAAACATCAACAGCCCGTATTCTGTCCAAAGCTCTGAATTGCGAACGCGGACCAACGCCAGATCCGTGCAATACCTGTCGAATCTGTACCGAAATTACCGCTGGAGTATCCATGGATGTTCTGGAAATCGACGGGGCATCCAATCGAGGTATCGACGAAATCCGGGATCTCCGCGAAAACGTCAAATACACTCCCTCCGCCTCCCGATTCAAGATCATCATTATCGATGAAGTTCACATGCTTACACGCGAAGCATTCAATGCATTGCTCAAGACACTGGAAGAGCCTCCCGAGCATGTTAAATTCATTCTCGCGACGACCGAAGCCCACAAAGTTCCTGTTACTATCGTTTCCCGTTGTCAGAGGTACGATTTCAAACGGATCAGTTTTTCGTGCCTCCGCAAAACATTGGAAGATCTCTGTTCGAAAGAAAACATCGAAATTGAATCACAGACATTGGATGTTCTTGCAAAAATGGCAGATGGAGGAATGCGCGACGGATTATCCCTTCTGGATCAGGTCATTGCATTTTCAGGATCGCATGTTGCCCACGATGAGGTAATGGCACTGCTCGGTCGCATCGACCCCGACCTGCTGACAGCTATTTTCGCTGCCATCGCTGATGGGGATGCCGGCGAAGCACTCCGTCGGTTCAACGATTATATGGAAAAAGGCGGCGATGAAGCGGTCCTCAACCGGGAGATGATGGAAATTGCGCGAGACATCATGGCCGGAAAATTGGGCGCGGAGATGCGCCAATCACTTCCTCCCGCACTGCTCAACGCCTTTTCAATCGATCAACTGGAACGGATCTTCAAGGTTCTTCTGGATTTGGAATTGGCGTTTCGGAACAGCGAACATCCACGCTTGATCATGGATGTTGCTTTGGTAAAAATGTGCCGTATCCGTTCCCTGATCCCGATCGAGACATTGATCGCTCAATTCAAAGCGGCGTTGGACCGGAATCCCGATCCTGCCCCAAAACCCTCAATCGCGTCATATCAACATCTCCCAAACCCAAAAACTCACAGGTCATCTTCCGAACGACAATCCCCCACGACATCAATCACACACGAACGACCAAGACCGAATCAAAAGGCAAAGGAAACGTCACGCTCCGAAACCAATCCACCGGATATCACTTCCATGGACAATCCACCTTCCAGCCCCACTCAGCGATCCATTGCCGATAATCCTGGTGAATTACTCCAAAAAATCATCGAAGCACTCCCCCCGGAACAAGACTATATCCAATTCTCGCTTCGTTACGGAACACTGATTCAGCATGCTCCTGATTCCATTACGATTCACTATCATCCCAACAATAAATTTCACATGGACCGCATCGCCAATGCTGAAAACCGAACCACAATATCCGCTGTCGTAGATCAGCTTCTCGGCCATCCGAGCCAGATCCGATTTGTTCTCGGAGACGACGCGACACCGTTATCCCCCATTGAACAAGAAGAAAAAAAAAAAGAAGAAACCATCAATAACCGAATGAAACTGGCTACAGACCAGCCGATCATTTCACAATTGATCCAGACTTTTAATGCATCCATCCGGGATATTCAAACCAAGAACAATACCCAGAAATGATCGATCCTGTCACCGTTCTAAAAACGCCTTTTTGGATTTTCGCGGATATCTCTACCGGAATATTCATCGGTGTTTTTTCGAATACCATCGCTAATATTTTTATTTGAGGAGCCATGGATGAAAAATATGAATTTTATGAAACAAGCCAAACAAATGATGGCGAAGATGGAACGAGCCAAAGAAGAACTCATGCGCAGAACATGCGAAGCCACAGCCGGTGGTGGAATGGTCACTGTGGTCGCTCGAGGCGACAACCGCATCATGTCCATCCAGATCGATCCTGAAGCCGTTGACCCAAACGATGTGGAGATGTTGCAGGATTTGATACTCGCAGCTGCAAACGAGGCCTTGAAAAAAGTACAGGACATGCTTGCCACCGAGATGAATAAAATTACCGGTGGACTGAGTATCCCGGGTATCATGTGACAACGATATAAATCCGCTCTCTTCAACCGGTCGAAAAAAATTCGACTGCCACTTCATTCCGGGATAAGGAGTCGATATTTGGCTCAAGAATTAAAAGCGTTAAACGATCTGCTCACAGAACTGGAAAAATTACCCGCGATCGGACGAAAATCCGCTCAGAGGATCGCGTTTCACTTGCTCAAACAGCCCCGGAAAACAGTGGAACGCCTGGCATTTACCCTGACACAGTTCAAAGAAAAAATCGTACCATGTCCCCGGTGCTTTAACCTGTCTGAAGGGGAAATCTGTCATGTATGCGCAGATGAAAATCGGGAACCGATTATCTGTGTGGTGGAAGAAGCCGGAGATGTGATGGCTATTGAAAGAACCGGCGATTACCGGGGAGTGTATCATGTGCTCAACGGTGTCATATCACCATTGGACGGCATCGGACCGGGTGATCTGAAAATCAAGGAACTGCTCGCACGTGTGGAAACAGCCTGTATCCGGCAGGTCATTATCGCAACGAATTTTACGGTCGAAGGAGAAGCGACCGCGATGTATCTCGCTCGACTTTTAAAACCCAGAGATGTAAAAGTTTACCGACTGGCTCACGGCTTGCCCGTCGGCAGCAGTCTGGAACATACGGATGAAGCGACTATGGCTAAAGCACTGGAAGGAAAAAAAGAAATGTAATCGTCATTCATTCATTGGAATGGTATAAAACGCAAATGTGTCAATCATTTTATCAAAGGAGAATTTTTATGAGTGCTAAGATGAAAACGATGGATGGCAATACCGCTGCAGCCCATGTCGGCCATGCCTGCAATGAAGTTATCGCCATTTATCCCATCACACCCAGCTCGGTGATGGGTGAGATCGCCGATGAAAAATCAGCATCCAATCAAACGAACATTTGGGGCACAGTTCCGGAAGTCATTGAACTGCAATCGGAAGGCGGCGCATCCGCTGCTGTTCATGGCGCTCTGACCAGTGGATCATTGTGTACCACATTCACTGCTTCCCAGGGTCTTCTCCTCATGATCCCGAACATGTACAAGATCGCCGGAGAATTACTTCCAACTGTTTTTCATATTGCCGCTCGTTCCATCGCTTCCCAGGCATTATCCATTTTTGGTGATCACCAGGATGTGATGGCTGCCAGAGCCACTGGTTTTGGGATGATGGCCTCCGGAAGCATCCAGGATGTCATGGATTTAGGCTTCATTGCGACAGCAGCCACACTGGAATCGCGTATCCCCATGCTCCATTTCTTCGATGGCTTCAGAACCTCCCATGAAATAAACAAAATCTATGAATTATCCAAAAAAGAAATGCAGCAGATGATCGACGACCGCTATGTGATCGCCCATCGCCAGCGAGCATTGTCTCCGGACCACCCCATGATCAGCGGTACCAGCCAGAATCCCGATGTGTATTTCCAGGGTCGGGAATCAGTCAACCCGTATTATCTGAAATGTCCGGAAATCATCGAAAAATACATGAACCTGTTCCATTCGATAACCGGCCGGGAGTATAAGCTGTTCCAGTATTACGGCCATCCCCAGGCTGAAAATATCATGATTATCATGGGTTCTGGTGCTGAAGCCGCTCACGAAACCGTAAATGAGATGGTCAAGGATGGCCAGAAAGTCGGACTCATCAAAATCCGTCTCTACCGACCATTTTCTGTCACTCATCTGATGGCATCTATCCCGGAAACCGTGAAACGCATCGTTGTTATGGATCGGACCAAAGAACCCGGTTCCATGGGCGAACCCATGTATCAGGATGTTCAGTCAGCCGTCAACGAAGCCTGGGCGGAAGGTTCAGCACCATTCCGTGATTATCCGATGATCATTGGCGGCCGATATGGACTGAGTTCCAAAGAATTCAATCCGGGAATGATTTATGCGGTCTTCAACAATCTGGCATCATCCAAACCGAAGAATCATTTCACAATCGGTATCTTCGACGACGTCACACACTCCAGTCTGGATTGGGACAACAATGTAATCAACAAATCCGCGGATGCTTTCCAGGCGATGTTTTATGGATTGGGATCGGATGGTACTGTTGGAGCCAACAAAAACAGCATCAAGATCATCGGTGAAGCAACGGAAATGTATGCACAAGGGTATTTCGTGTATGACTCCAAAAAAGCGGGAGCCCAGACCGTCAGCCATCTCCGGTTCGGCACCAAACCGATTCAAAGCACCTATCTGTGCAATGATGCCAGCTTCCTGGGATGCCATAATTTCACATTCCTCGAAAAATACGACATGCTCAGCAACCTCCGGGAAGGCGGAACATTTCTTCTGAACAGTCCATTCGGTGCCGATGATGTCTGGGAACACATGCCTCGAATGGTCCAGGAACAACTGAAACAGAAAAAAGCCAGATTCTACATCATCAATGCCGATGAACTGGCCAAAAAACTTGGTTTGGGACCTCGCATCAATACGATCATGCAGACAGCCTTTTTCAAGATTTCCGGTGTTCTGCCCCAGGAGAAAGCCATCAGCCTCATCCGTGACTCCATCGAGCACACCTATGGAGACAAAGGACCCAAAGTGGTCGAGATGAATTATCGTGCCGTGGAAGGCGCTTTGGATGCGATCTTTGAAGTGCATTACCTCGACAAACCGCTGGGCAATATTGAAATGCCCGACACGGTCCCGGAGTGCGCTCCGGATTTCGTCAAACAGACGCTGGCCAAGCTTATCCGCAAAGAAGGAGACCTGGTGAAAGTTTCCGAAATGCCGGTGGACGGCCAGTTCATGACCGCCACCACCCAATATGAAAAACGGAACATCGCTCAGGATATCCCGGTCTGGAATCCCAAGAACTGCATTCAGTGCGGAATGTGCAGTTTCATCTGCCCCCATGCCGCGATCCGGGTCAAAGCCTACGATCCCTCGCTCCTGAAACACGCGCCATCGACATTCAAAAGCACAGATACCGCTAAACCATTGGACGGATTGAAATGGACCGTTCAGGTCGCTCCGGAAGACTGCACCGGATGCGGTGTCTGCGTCGATATCTGCCCGCCGAAAGAAAAAGCCCTGGAGCTGAAATTACAGCTCCCCTTGCGGAAAAACGAAGCCGAAAACTGGGAATTCTTCCTGGGACTTCCGGATCTGGATCGCAGCAAAGTCAAGAAGAACACAATCAAAGGCAGCCAGTTGATCCGCCCCCTGTTTGAATTCTCCGGAGCCTGCGCCGGATGCGGAGAAACTCCATATGTCAAATTACTGAGTCAGCTTTTTGGAGACCGTGCATTGATCGCCAATGCCACCGGATGCTCCAGTATCTACGGCGGAAACCTGCCGACAACGCCGTATTGTAAACGCGGCGACGGATTGGGACCTGCCTGGACCAACAGCCTGTTCGAGGATTGTGCGGAGATCGGCCTGGGATTCCGTCTGACAGTAGACAAGAAAAATGAAGAAGCACGCCGGAGACTCCAGGAATCCAATGTACCGGAAACGCTCAAAAACGAGATCCTCAACGCGAATCAGCAGACAGACGAGGGAATCGAAGCCCAACGAATCCGTGTCCAGGAATTGAAGAAACAGATACACGATACCGATCCTCTTCTCTATTCTCTGGCGGATTATCTGGTCGCCAAATCTATCTGGTGCATCGGCGGTGATGGATGGGCATACGATATCGGATACGGCGGCCTGGATCATGTTCTGGCATCCGGACGCAATGTCAATGTACTGGTCCTGGATACCGAAGTCTATTCCAATACCGGTGGCCAATGCTCCAAATCCACACCCCGGGGATCCTCAGCCCAGTTCGCGACCGCCGGAAAATCCTTGCCGAAAAAAGATTTGGGAATGCTTGCCATGACATACGGTAACATCTATGTCGCCAAGGTTGCGATGGGAGCGAATCCCAATCAGGCACTGAAAGCGTTTCTCGAAGCCGAAAACTATCCCGGAAGCGCCATGATCCTTGCCTACAGCCCCTGCATCGCCCATGGAATCAACATGACCAAACAGATCGAAGAACAGAAAAAGGCCGTCAAATCCGGACATTGGCCACTCTATCGATTCGATCCCCGGCGAATTGCCGAAGGCAAAAATCCACTCCAACTGGACAGCACCGACCTATCCGTTTCCATGAAAGAATACATGTATGGCGAGACTCGATACAGCAAACTCGTCCGATCAAATCCGGAACGCGCCGCAGAACTCCTTAAACTGGCAGAACAGGATGTCGCCATGCGGTTCAATATTTACAAACAACTGGCAGCGATGGATTTTTCATCTCCCAAAAAAGAATAATCCCATTCTGTCCAAGATAACGCCTAAACGTATCTTCTGAGTTATCCTGAAACCCAAAAAGCCGTGGACCATTAAATCCACGGCTTTTCCACTTTTTTCATTCAGATAAGTGGAAGGTGATCGACAAACTGAACCGGAAATCCTCAGTCGTTTCTCTTATATGCCCGGAGCAGTGTCGCATATCCTTTCTGCCACCAGAGCAACCGGTCCAGTCGTGTCAGCGCCCAGACAAACGGATAGATCATCGAATATGCTGTCAGTTGTTTGGCATATTTCCGCACTTCGTCGGCACTTCCCGGAGTGATATGCCCGTCCCGTTTCCCGATCGTTTTCTTACGAAGGAATTTGACAAATATCAGATTGATCATCAATTCCGTCAATTCGGTGAAAAACCGGGAGTAGGTCGTCGCGAGATCAATGGACAGCCCAGCCTCCCATAGCATTGCCTTCAAATCCACCAGCCGGTACCCCTCGACCACATGTCCGTATTGATCGGGAGTCAGCCCAACGGCATTTTTAAGACGATTCAGCAGATAGACCGGTCCCGTGGCTGGCGTGGACAGAATCAGGCATCCCCCCGGTTTCAGTACCCGGACCATCTCGGATACAAACGCCCGATCCTCCCGAAGATGCTCCAGGATATCCAGTGACACGATTATATCAAATGTTCCATCGGGATGGGGTATATTCGTCGGAGGAATGACCGCCACTCGGTTCCCGACCAGATCCCGTGTCGCCTGAACATTGACCAAGTCCAAATCCTCATGAAACCAGATGCCGCCTTCACGAGCCAGAAAATAGCTGATCGTGCCTTTCGCACATCCGAGATCCAGACAGCGTTTACTCTGTAAATCTGGCAGCAATGCCCTGATGATGGTGAGCTTTTCTTTTTTCTTCAGTGTCTTACCAAACAGCTTGAGTTGCCAGGATGATGTCGGGTCCATATGACAATCCGGATTATCGTGCAGACGACAACGCGCCGCAGATCAACAACCGATGATGGGATAACAGATCGTCGGCCATTTTTCTCCAGTCCGGTTCTTTCGTACCCTCCGGGAGTGGATGAACGACAATCGCGATCACGCCCCGAGGACTGTCTCCGGAGTTGTGATGCATCGATTCCGTATATGGGAACGGACAGTTCACATTGCTTTTCATACTGGGTTGATCCGGTGGAGCCGGCATTTTCTGGGGCATAATGAGCCGATATGGACCTTCACCCCGAAGTTTCCCGGATTCATTCCGTTGGAGAGGGACCAGCGGCGTTCCATTCCGGGCCGATGCCAGAATGAGATGCAGCGTATCCGGAATTTCCGACTCCGCTTTCACCCGGTCCGGAATCGAATCCGGATATTCCACCCACGTCTGACATCCACTTTCCGCAGTGGTCTTGTTGATAGATGTGTAAAAAATACCCTTGGGATACTCCGCAAGAATCTCCTCCCGAGAGAAGTCTTTCCAGAAAGCATCCCAAGAAACGACGGTAATCCGATCGACAGAAGCCAGATCGACCTCCACAGCAGCCAGAATGTCTGCGACTTTCCATCCCCGATACGTCGAATAGGAATCTTCATGCCGCGTTGTATTCAAAAGCAGGAACTGCTCGGTTTCAGGGATTTTCGATAACGCTTCGGGAGTGAGAATCCGAATCGGACAATCCGGCAGGTTGGGTATGGAACCCGATTCACCGGGATAGCTCAATGCGTCGATCTCCAGGTCGTTGGATACGCCATCCCCATCGGCATCCTCCAAAGCGATTTTCCTGAAAGCATCCTCATTCCTTCCTGCCTGAAGATAGGATTTTCCAAATGGATTCAACGTCCCGGTTATTCCATCCTTTTTACAGACCTGATGGCAATAATCACAACTGTTTACAGTTCGCCCCTCCACTGTTCCAGCACCATGGCACAGCCGGCAATCATCCAACGGCGTTCCAATCAGAGTCGGATAGATTGATATCAGCGACTTGATATCTTTATCCTTATCATGGTCATGCCCGGCATACGCGGTTGACTGTCTGGATGAATCATCCGCAAACCCGGTCGCAACGAATTTTAGAATCATCAGAAACAGAATGGCGATGTGTCTGTAACTCAAAAAGTCATGCCATTGGAACAGCATATGAATCTCCCGCAAAAAAATCCATGGTAAAGGAGCCACCGTTATCAATTCTCGAACTGCTTCACGCCCCCCTAAACCGATCCAGAACCCATTGATACTCCAAAACGATGCTGTGAACAAGTCCGAGTTGGCGCCATCGGTCCGGCAGCACGTCAAAGGTATAGGTTTCGATCTCAAAATGCTGCACTCCCAGGTTGACCGCGGTTCTGAAAAACAGAGGCGTCAACTCATCGGACGTGGTCCGGATTCGGGTTGTTTCTCCGACATACAATGGCACATGGACATGGATTCGCCACTCCCGTTGGAACCAGTCGGAACGACACGCTGCCAATGCATCGTTCAGATCACGAATACCGGTCACCTGCCCATCCGGCATCCTGACTTTCACCTGATGCAAATACACCGGATCACAGAATTTTTGTAATTCCTGAAAGGAGTCTGGGCTGAATTCCGTTTTCAGCGCGCTGCTGATCTGGATCTTGGAGATCAGTATGCCGGATCGGTGAAGCCGTTCCAGGCTCTCCACGAGGTTCTCATACTGCAGCGCCAGATGACAGGTATCGAAACACACTCCCAGATGCCGACGGATCAGATCCTCCGCACTGGACGGGGAGCATCCGCATGTTCCCCGAAGATATTCAACACCCCGAGTCATCACTGTTTCTGAAAAAAATTGAACGACTTCCTCTGTTGTTTCGAGCACACAATCGGGTTCCGGTTCGAGACCCAGGTGGATGTACCTTCCTTTTTCCGACTCGATCCGTGCAAGATGCCTTACAACATGCATCAGATTCCGGATGATATCGTCACCATCCGAATAAGACGTGATCCAGGGCTTGTAACTGCAGGGAACAGTGCTGATGCTCCCTGAAATGGAATCCGGTAAAAAACAGGCCAGGATATCAGCAACACGGCAGGTATATTCCATTCGTTCCCGAGTCCGCCAGTCCGGCTGATATACGTGTTCCTTCACTGTAGTCCGGTGAAATGCTCCATACGGAAAAGCATTGACCGTGAACACATAGAACCCTTCTTGAGCCAATGACATCGATATTGTACGCACCGTTTCTTCGGAGATTAACGATCGGGCAGCCGCATCGCTCAACCGCAGACCCAATCCGAACGGTGTATCCGGGGATAAAACCTGCCTGATTGGCGATGCAACCGAACGAATCCCATCCGACTGATCCTGCCAGGCATCGCCCGGATGGATATTCAGACAATACGTGAGATGAACAGGAAACGGTGCATCGATGCCTTCCACGATCATGGGACATCCATACGGACGGACTTGCGGCTGCTGAACTCTTTCAGATAACGAATCGCCCATCGGATGATACTGGGTTGCATCTCATGAATCTCGATCTTCTGCCCGATATGATCGGGGAGTGTTATCGTCAACTGTCCCCCCAAATGTTCCCGGAAATCATCGAGTCCCCTGATCACCTCGAGGTCTTCTCCCGGCAGTTTGAAATCAAGGAGTTCGTGCCAGATGGGCAATCCGGTTTCCCTCATGGCGTTTAAAATGCGATGGCATTCATCCCATGTCAGGTAACCGGTCTGAACGGCATAACAGGAGTCGACCGCGATCCCTATTGCAACCGCCTGGCCATGGCCGATCTGATAATCAGACAGAATCTCCAGTTTATGCGCCAGCCAGTGACCGAAATCCAATGGACGGGCGGTTCCGAACTCGAATGGATCACCGTTGGACCGGATATGGTCCAGATGCAGGATGGCGCAGCGCTGCACAACATACTCAATGACAGACTCCTCCCTCGCATTGAGCTGACCGGCATGGCGACACAAATAATCAAAAAATGGCGCGTCTTTGATGATGGCCACCTTGAACGCTTCGGCAATCCCTCCAGTCCAATATTTCGTTTCAAGGGTCCGGAGGAAGTCAAAATCGATCAGAACGGCGAATGGTGGAGCGAATGTCCCGATGAAGTTCTTGACGCCATGCTCATCCATGCCATTCTTAACACCGACTCCGGCGTCATCCTGAGCAAGAACAGTAGTGGGAACCCGGATCAGCCGGAGTCCCCGGTGGATCAGTGAGGCGGCGAAACCAACCAGATCCAGTACGCTGCCTCCGCCAATGGCAATCACATAACTTTGCCGGCAAAGATGGCTGTTGCCAATGGCGGTCATGATATGCTGGACAATGCTCCAGTTATTTTTGATCTTCTCCCCTCCCGGAACGGATTCCGGAATCGCAGTGAGGTGAATATGAGCGGCACGGTAATCGAAATAACTGACAATCCGGTTCTTGATTCCCGGCATGGCACATAATACGCCATCATCGATATAGACCTGCACACGATGCCGCCGTGTTTCTCCCTTTCGCATGATCACAGACTCGATCAGCGGATTTTCCGGGTGAAAAATATCACGCGTGAAATGCACAGGATATTCAAACGGGACAGAAAACGACTGGCAGTATTGTACTGTTGGAAATCGATCGATCTGGGATTCAATTTCTGGATTCATGATTGGCTCTCCTCCATCCATTTCTGCACAACGTGAGATAGTTGCCGGAGTGTGTCTGGTTTTTTATCGATAAAGGTAGACCAGTAACACGGCAGGCGGTTCGCGAACATTGCACCATGGGATCCCTTGATCCGGCTGGTCTTCTGGGAGACCGATATTGGTGGCCACCCGAAAAACAATTCACACGGATCATATCCCGGTTTATTGTGTATATCGATATGGGACGCATAATCCGGAGCGTTTTTAGGGTTGTCCCACCATGGATACGCCAGCCAATATCCTTCCCCAGCTTCCAATACCAATTCTCCGGAGTTGGGATGATCGATTCCAACCGCAGCCTGTTCTGAACGGTCCAGAATTTTTCCGATCCCGGAAACCGCTTCGAGCGTCTGCCGGATGGTGTGAATATCATCGGGATTCCCGATATACACATGCGCAATCTCATGATCGACCACTGCAAATGCTCGGCTTCGGTAGAAATCCACATAGTGCATGCCTCGTATCTCCCGTATTGTCAAAAACCCCGCGTTCCGCAACACGCGATTCGGGAAGAGGGCCCCCCCCCGCACGGGTCCGATGGCATAATCGCCATAGAGCAGGATGTCATATCCATTCCGTGTAGCTGCCTCGGTCAACTGATCCAGTTGTGATAAACATGCGTTCAAAGCCCGGACGCTTCTGTGATGATCTGGACCATAGCGCTGAAGATCGTAATCCAGAACAGGGATATACGTGAAACAGATATCCGGAGCCGGATCAGACAAAATCATGCTGGTCGCATCCACAATCCATTGGGATGATCTGGCGGAAGCCATCGGTCCCCAGTAATGCATCAGGTTGAACGGTCTCCCGATCCGTCGGCACAGCATTGCATATAATCCCTCGGGCTTGCTGTAGCAATCCTGAATCATGCCACCGTGATGCTTGTGAATCGGAGCTGGCGAAAGGATGATATCTGTGCTCTCCCCGAGACTCTGCTGCCAGAACAGCAATGCGATTGTTTTTCCGGCTTCCCGGCAATGGTCCCAAATTCGGGGGCCTGTCACCAGACGACACGACTGCTCCCAAAACATCGGTTTCATGAGACTGCGATGAAACAATCCATTCGCTATCATTCCGTGGCCAGACGGCTCCAAAGCGGTCCGGAAGGTCGCCTGAACCGAGCACGTCACAGCAGGGAAATGGCAGGCAATCGGATGAAATTCATGACTTTTCCATGACTTCCCGATATGTTTCATCACGAATTCATATCCCAGTGCCGCAACCTGTGCAATTAATAATTTTTTGTTCTGCTTACCCACACATGTGCTCCTTCATAAACAAAAGCCATCCTTCCAGGCAGTTCCATAATCGATTCTACGATCATCCGAAGCATCAGACCGGTGGCTCCCCGGATCAGGTTGCATAAAATTTTTTCACGAGCCGATGATGAACCGGCCATATCAGAACGAGAAATACTGACAGGAATGGTCCGACTCCCGGATATAGGCTCAACAAAGCAGACTGAGTCAGGAGATGTCCTTTCAGGAGAGATGAGATCCCTCTCGAAAGACGGGGGGGATCCGGATCTGATCTCAGATAGAAACTCCAATAACCACTGTGTAATATCCAACCCGATACAAAAAACAAAAAAATTGATGATCGACCAGACGCAGTTAACATAAGGCCGCAACCGGTCAGGAATGCCGCAGCCAACGGAGTCCACCTGACCAGCCCCAGGAAATGCTGCTCGGTTTCCCGGAATGCGATCATGGTCACGGATGCGATGTACGCTGTCACTCCAGCCATGGCAATCATCGAAACACCCGGATTCTCCGGCCAGTGTCCATGAATCGATACACCCAGAAGAAGGCTGAGTCCGCGACATAAACCCATGGTCACTGCTCCGGAGATAAATCGATGTTTGGTAAAAAATGTATAAATCAGCAGTGTCACCAGGAGCAGCAGATAAACGGTGACGACCATACGATTAAGCTGAAAGGCCAGAATCAACCCGCCCGATACCAGAACGATCCCGGCAACGGCTGCATGCCACCGCGATACCCGACCGCTCGGTATCGGACGAAAAGGCCGCTGTTTCAGATCTTCCCGGTAATCCACACAATCGTTCCAAATCAGACCAGCCATATATAAACAGAAAACACACCCGATCCCTGCGAGAATTCCGGAAGGCCGGAATGGAGCATCCAACAGCAAAAAATATCCTGTCAGGGGATCTCCCGGTACCGTCAATAAATTAGGCGGACGCACCAATTGAAGCCATGCCAGACTTCTCTCTGAAAAGCGGGATGCTGGTTTCAGCGCTGGAATTCCCTCGGGTCGATCGGCTGAAGATTCAGCTCTGGTTTCCAGTTGGGTGAACCGCTGTACAGCGCCATCGCATTGTTGAAGACCAGATTCTGGATTGATTCTTCGGAGTGGCCATCCCGTTGGAGATAATCCACGACCTTCACCAGACTGAGCGGATCCGAAATCCCCCAATCGGCAGAACCATCCACGATCATCCGCTCACTACCAAACTGCCGGATGATCTCAGAAACACGAGCAGGAGTGAGCTTGGAAATTGGATAGACGGTCATGCCACAAAAACAACCCGATTCCCGGCTCAATGCCATCGTTTCTTCAGTATTATGATCGATGAGTATCCGATCAACATTCATATCCATTGATTTCAATATCTCGACCGTGCGTTTTGTACCCGTCAGTTTGTCGACGTGCGGAAGATGAATAACCACTACCATGTTCCGCTGTCTGGCTATTTCAAGCTGCCGGACAAAGGCATGTTCTTCATTTTTCGTATTGTTGTTGAAACCGATTTCCCCGATCGCCACACACCGGGGATGATCCAGATATTCCACCATCCCATCAATGACATCGTCAGCCAGCTTGACATCCTCCGCTTCTTTGGGATTCAGCGAAATGGCACAGAAATGATCGATTCCGAATCGACGGGCTCTCACAGTTTCAAATTCCAGGATCAATTTATAATAATCAAAAAATGTCCCTGGATACCTGCGGTTGGAACCAAGCCAGAACGAGGGCTCTACACAGGCTCGGATACCGGCTGTGTACATGGATTGATAATCATCGGTCGTTCTGGAATACATATGGATATGAGGCTCAATAATGATCATGAAACTTCTCCTTTCAGAATCATCCCGGACAAATTCCCTCAATCATCTTAACTTACTGCAACAACACGCAAACTTCAAACGGGAATTGAAAAAATGATTGCCTGATGAACCCGCGGGAACGATCCAGATCATGTTAAATGATACGAATCAGGAGTTGGGTTTGCGTCAATAAATCAAGGTCACAATAGTTCGGACAAAATCAATGCTCCGGACCGTTTTCTGACATGAAGACAATCGCTTTTCTATCAAATTCCAGATCCCGGTTCACTTCCCCGACATACGTTCCATCACTGACGACGACTGAATCTCCTGATTGAGCAGGAGTCGATGACGGTCTGGATATCACCATAATAATACGGAATACAATCAATCGCACTGCTTACCGAGATTGAAATCAGGAATACGAGATAAAAACTGATCACTCCAATCTTCACACCGATCCTCCTGTCTTTCCCGATTCTGATTGAAAAGATAATAATAGGCAAGCTACATCAGATCCATCGCCAGAGATCACTTCATAATCGGGTCTTGAGACCATCACATATCATCCGGACACCATCACATATCATCCGGACACCGTCACACATCATCCGGAGACCGTCACATATCATCCGGACACCGTCACATATCATCCGGACACCGTCACATATCATCCGGACACCATCACACATCATCCGGAGACCGTCACATATCATCCGGACACCATCACACATCATCCGGAGACCGTCACATATCATCCGGACACCGTCACACATCATCCGGACACCGTCACACATCATCCGGACACCATCACATATCATCCGGACACCGTCACACATCATCCGGAGACCGTCACATATCATCCGGACACCATCACATATCATCCGGACACCATCACATATCATCCGGAGACCATCACACATCATCCGGAGACCGTCACATATCATCCGGAGACCATCACATATCATCCGGACACCGTCACATATCATCCGGAGACCGTCACATATCATCCGGACACCGTCACACATCATCCGGAGACCATCACATATCATCCGGAGACCATCACATATCATCCGGACACCATCACTCTTCATTTCATAGGCCATCGCCATTACATCCGTAACAACAAGAACCAATCCGGAAACATTCATCAAAGCCATCCTGCTAAATTGGCATGAAATATATTCAGAAAACGGTAAGGTATATTTCACATTGATCGGATCCTGTTTTTATTTCATATTTTCTCTTATGTTACTTCTCTTTGGAAGATTCATCAAAACTCCATTGCCGCTTGATTGGCGATGATATTATTTGCCAGAAGTTATTTTTCCGTAACCGTTCACAGGGAAAATCACCTCTACAAAGAGGGGAGGCACGCAGAATCACATTATTGAAACCAGATATGCATGGTGAACGCGTTGATTCTGCGTGACGGGGTGTGTATCCGGAATGTCGGAACACACCCCGTCTCTGCTTCGCTCACCGAGAAGCCATGCCGGATCCATTCTGACCGTGGCTTCGCAGAGCCACCCTTCTTGATAGAGGGGATTCTGGCAGATTCTCATCGGCTGAACGATTACATTTTCCTTGCATCGAGTGAGTGAAAAGAATATTTTAAATATGTAGAAGAGTTTCAGATAATAATGTAATGCTATTATTATAGCTCTATTGGCGAAGGAGAATATACGTGAGAAGTACAGTCCGGATGGTGTGCGTTATTGGTATCCTTATCTTGGCAAGTGCTTTTGCTTTTTCCGGATCGGCACAGGAGCCGGCAAATCCATCCCCCATGATCCCCGATGCCGCATCCTTGGAAACTCCCAAAACAGATCCGGCTCTCAATCTTGAAAAACCGCCCATCAAGGAGATCAGCCCAGGCGTTTTTGAGATCGAAGGGATTCGATTTTCGAAAAAGGACAGCACGGTAGAGTTTCCTGCTGTAGTCAATATGGATAAAGGTCTTTTGGAATATGCTCTTGTTGGCGAATCCGGCAAGTTACACGAAAGCCTTCTCCGAACCGCCATTCAGCCTTATAATCTTCAGATCGCCCTTCTGCTGATTGGATTTAAAGAGCCTGTCGAACATCTGAAAACCCAGGGAGATTTACAGGTGCCGACAGGATCTCCAGTGGACTTATGGATTGAGTCGACGCAGAACGGGAAAAATACAAAACTGCGCATGGAAGAATGGATTATGAAAAAAGATAAACCCAGCGAGCCTGTTTCCATTTCATGGGTATTTACCGGGTCGATTATTATGGACGGTGTATTTATGGCTCAACTGGATAAATCATTGATCGCCATCTACCGGGATCCGATTGCCTTGATCAATACATCACATCCCGAAGGTGCCAGTGATGAAGTCTGGTTTGCCCGGGAAGGAACGGTCCCTCCGGTTGGAACAGAGGTAAAGATCGTAATTCAAAAAAAGTAAACAAGCAGACCGATTCATCATCCGTTGACTCGGCAGCTTGATTTAAGATCTCGTTAATAAAGAGACAGAACTTGGGTTGTTTCGATCAGTTGTTGGTGTCTTGAAGAAATATAGAACAAAAAGGAGATCCTATGAAAAAAACATTTATTGTGCTGTTTATGGTGTTTGGTCTGATTCACGCGGTTTCAGCAATGAGTACGAAGTTAATTCCTGATGACGGATCTGCCGGTGACAAGTTCGGTGATTCGGTATCGATATCCGGAGATTTAGTGGTTATTGGATCCCCATCGGATGATGATAATGGTGCCGACTCGGGTGCCGTATATTTGTATAATCGGAATGGTGGACAGTGGGAGTTTGACAGAAAGCTGGTCGCCTCGGATGGAATGGCAGGGGATAAATTCGGAGATTCGCTTGATGCGGACGATGTCCATATTGTCGTTGGTGCATGGAGTGCTGACAGCGGTGAGATCGAAAATGTCGGTGTGGCATATGTATATCACTGGAATGGGACGAACTGGATTGAGGAAGCCAGATTAATGGCTGATGATATGGCAGAGGGCGACCGGTTCGGATATGCGGTTGCCATTTCGGGTGACCGGATTATCATCGGAGCGGACTCGAATGATGATAACGGCACTGATTCCGGTTCCGCCTATTTTTTTCAAAAAGTGGAAGGCACCTGGACCCAGTTACTGAAAGTAACCGCAAACGATGCAGCAACTTCCGATCGATTTGGTGTCTCTGTAGCGATTGATGGGGACAATGCGGTCATCGGAGCGGACCGGAATGATGATGCTGGAGTCGATTCTGGATCTGCCTATCTATATCACTTTGATGGTGCCTCCTGGTCACTCGTTCTGAAACTCCTCCCCAATGACGGAGCCAGTGGTGATCGATTTGGATGTTCGGTTTCAATCAATGCGTTCTATGCACTGATTGGCGCAAATGGAGATGACAATGCAGGGAATAATTCCGGTTCAGCTTATCTTTTCTTTTATAATGGATTATCCTGGATTCAATCCCAGAAACTGACCGCTCCCGATGGAGCTGTTAATGACTGGTTTGGGCGTGCTGTTGCCATCTCCGAATCGTATGCGATCGTTGGAGCAAACTTTGTTGATAACGACCCCATTGCTGACGCAGGTGCCGCTTACTTATACTCCTTTTCTGGGACATCCTGGCTGGCGGGGCGAAAGATCCTTCCATTCGATGGCAATGAATCCGGATTCTTTGGGAATGCCGTAGATATAGATGGATCAAATGCATGTATTGGTGCATGGGGTGATAACCAGGTCGCTCCGGGTGCAGGTGCCGCATACATCTACTCGGAAGATGAATTTCTTGTCCCATTGCCGGCAATGGATCTTATTGGAATGGGGCTTTTATTGGCGGGACTGAGTGTTCCGATGCTGATTGCATCACGGCGAAAAAATAAAAGGCACTGAAGATGGGAATCGAGTATCCATCATATCTTCCATTCAGACGTTCAAAACGAATAAATTCTACAATTATTACATTAACACTGGTGTTATTTGAATGGTTTTCGACATTGTCAGGACCATTCCGGCCATGCACCGCTGAATTTGTATAAAGCCTCCAGAGCGGATGATGGAGGTTAATTTTGATATAATTGCTTTGCTTATGAAGTAGTTGTATACTTGAAACTGTGGGTACATTGGGTTATTTATGAGAGTATCTCATAAAAAAAAGTACCCCCACAATCCAATAATCAAGATTTTCAGAAGGGGGATCATTGAATGAGTCATCATATTATTCGGAAAATGATCTATTTTGCTGTCTTGTTCAGTCTCAGCGGGTATTTTATGCTTGAAGCAAAGGCTGAGTTCGAGACAATGACAGATGAGGCAATTCTGTCTGATGTTGAAGCGGCCGGTTTGTTGAATCCATCGCGGCATTGGTCTGTCCTGGATGAAACGAGCTTATCGGAAGAGGAAAAGGCATTGGTCAAGGAATGGACATCGATCGGCAAAAAATCAGAGGAGGAAGATGAACTGGTTGGCGATGTGCCGGCACTGCCCATTCCAAAATCTGAAAACGGCCGATCCGTTCCACCTCAGGCACACGCGGGGGGATCGTATTCATCTGCCTTGGATACGCCGATTATCTTCCATGGTGAGGATTCCACGGATGATTTAGGCATCGTTTCATATCAGTGGAATTTTGGTGACGGAACGACCGGAACAGGAAGTAATCCGGTGAAAGTTTACACGTCTGCTCCGACTTTCCTGTTTGGATATGCCCAAAGCGCTGTAGCCAGCAGCGAGCAATACCAGGGGAATGCGCTGCAGGCCATTGGAAATCCCGGTGACGGTTCATGGCAGCCTGATAAGCTGGCTACAAGCGAGCAATGGCTTGAAGTCACGTATCTACATCCGATCGAAATCGATACACTCCTTGTCCACGGCGATATGACTTCTGGCTTTATCGTGCGTGTCGATGCATTCGATCGTGCCGGCAAAGCAATCACCATCTGGCAAAATGGTGAGTCACTCGCAACGAATGAATACCATATCATGAAAACGATCCGACATATCGAATCCGATCGAATTCGTCTGTACTGTGACAACCGAATCTCTGGAGCGATCGATGCGGTCAGAATCGCAACGAAGCAAAAGGAGCAGGTTGTATACAATGTGGAATTGACGGTTACGGATGGCGAGGGGCAGACAGATACTGATTCAACATTTGTTGTGTTGAAAACCGAGCCGTTG
Organism: uncultured bacterium; assembly: GCA_964512995.1. Lineage (GTDB taxonomy): Bacteria > CSSED10-310 > CSSED10-310 > CSSED10-310 > CSSED10-310 > CAZELM01. The sequence continues at coordinate 65,223 of CAZELM010000008.1, read as the reverse complement.
GCGATATGTGTTCCCTGGCGCGTTCAGGAATCCGGCCCATCGGCCTATCACCAGATCTGGTTCCAGAATGTCACAAATGGAACCCAGACCAACACCGTCCGGCTGAAAGGTGTCGCCAAAGGTATCAACACACCACTGACATATTCCTGGGATTTCGGCGATGGAACAACATTTGGACCATTCACGGTCTCTAACAAGTATACCATTGAAGCGACTCACCAGTATATCAATGTCGATGACGGTCAGCTTCTGACGGCCACATTGACAATCACGGACGCCTTGATGAATACATCCACGGACACATATGATATGATCGTACGTGCCAAGACACTGGATGTAGAAACGAATATCGCAATAGACGAGGGACTGTGGTATCTGCACAAATCTCAGACTCGAACCGGTGTGGACAATGGCTATTGGTACAATGCCAGTTATGGCGCATATGCATCTCCAACGGCATCAGCATGTCAGGCCTTCATGATCCATGGGCATTTTGAGCATGGAAGTATGATGGATGACCCGTATACTGAAACCGTCATGCGTGGATTAAGGCATTTGTTCGCTCGCGTCAGTGCGGCATCCATTGGAACCCAGCCTGCTGGAAATCCCGACACGAATGGGAATGGGCTTGGGATTCAAGTCAATGATGGTGTTTATCCGCCTTATCAAGGGGGAGCTGTCATGGATGCAATCTGTGCTACCGGAACACCGGATGCGATCGTCCAGACCGGTGGATCGGGTGTCATCGGCAGAACATATCGGGATATTGTTGTGGACATGTCGGATATGTATGCATGGGGTCAATATGACTATGCCCCGAACAATGGTGGATGGCGATATGCATGGAATACGGGTCCCGATAATTCGGCCTGTCAGTGGGGTGCTATCGGGATGCTGGCGGGTGAAGACTATTTCAGCCTGACAGTTCCTGCTTTTGTCAAGACCGAAAACATCGTCTGGCTGAATTACAGCTATATGGATTATGGTACCTATGGTGGATTTTCATATGCAGGAGGGGATGGAATCAACTATGCCCGGACCGCATCTGGATTAGTGCAAATGGCGTTTGATGACCTGACCACTGCTCATCCCAAGTGGATCGGATCCGAAAACTATTTCGCCTACAACTGGGCGTCCTTCACCAGCGCGTTTGATGGATACGCCTGCTATGCTCTGGCCAAGGCGATGCGCGTCGCTCAACCAAGCCCGGTTGTGACATTCACTGCAACGGGTAAAGATTGGTATAACGATCCGGTTGATGGATTAAAACGAAAGATCGTGAACTGGCAGTCAGCCGATGGATGGTGGGATTATTCATGGGTCAATGTCCAGATGACCACTGCATGGATGGTCATCACGCTGACTGAATCCTTGTTTACACCCCCGCCTGTCGCTGTCATTTCGGCAAATGGCGGCCCGGTCAATGAACTCTGGTGGGCACCCGATATGGAACTGTGTTTCAATGGATCCGAATCCTACCATCTGAATCCGGAAATGAACATTGCATCCTATGACTGGGATATGGATAACGATGGTCAATTTGATGACTGCTCCGGTCTGAATTGTTGCTACACCTGGGATGAATTCGGTGATTTCACGATCGCCCTCCGTGTAATCGATGATGATGTTCCACCTCAAACAGCCACTGCCACCTGCACGGTTCACATGGTCCCACCCCCACACGCCCCCGTTGCCATGATCGACGGTCCCTATGTTATCAGCGCTAAAAGCCCATTATTGATCGATGGAAGCAGTTCTTTTGATATTGACCCCGGCGATTATGTCACCGAATACTGGTGGGATCTGGATGGACAACCCTGGAATTTTGATACGGTCCGGGGAGGCCCTGAAGTTGCCCAGATTTCTCACACATTCACTACTCCAGGTTACTACCGGATTGGTCTTAAAGTATGGGATGATGGTGTGTTCAATGACGGGATAAAATGGGACGATAATGCTTACACAACGGTAGAAGTGTTAGCTGCGGTTCCAGCTATGGGACACATTGGAATCATCGCTTTGCTCATGACCTTCGGAGCCATCATCCACTATCGACGTCAACGTACCAGATAACTGTTTTTAGACCTAAGCCTTCTAGCCTCCTGTTCTTCCTGGACAGGAGGTTTTTTATAGAGCTTCATCTGGATCAGAGAATACAGATTACTCACCCTATCACGCAGGATAAACGCTTCGCGTGGGCCTATCGCTTTTCTGCCACTGATTCTGAGTGCCCCCTTCTGTTTTGAGGGGAATTTTTAACACTGAACGATTACCATCATGGATTGACGGACAAAGATCATTCCATTCCAAAATCGTAACCCTTCACCCGGACAGGCGCTGGATCGAATGTCGAATGTCCAGCGCTGATTTGTGAATGTCGAAGGGAGGTATTCCAGCCAAAAAACTTCATCATTTGCCGATCGGCATTCGAAATTCTACAATTCATCCATACGAGATTCATGATACAATACTGGAAGTTTCAGGGTGGTGAACAATTACGATTTGTGAATGTCGAATGGTAAGATTGCCATTCCTTCGAAATTTAAAATTCGACATTCATGCTATCGACATTCAACCAGCTTCCACCGTGACGCCTCTATACAGACACGTTTCATTTCCCATCCGGCACAGAATCACGGCCTGTTCTTCAGCACGAGCCTGTCGAAGACGGCCAGTTCCTTCACGACTCCTTGGATCACCGCTGTCGTCCCCAGTGACGGCGACCCCGTAAACCTAGCTCCGATCTGTCTGGTGTCCTGCGGTTTCAACCCGAGAAAACTGTCCAGGAAGGGCTGCTCCTTGAAACTGCGGTCGCGTTCCCGGGACCGCTGGATATAGATCCCGTTCACCGTGAAGGCTGCGTCCATCCCAAAAACGAACTCGATAGCACCGTATTCGCCCTTCTGGGAACCCGCGATGATATACCCGATGATGGCACCGGTTTTCCCAGTCATCTCGAAATACTGGAACTGCTCCCTCTGGCCGGGCAGCAAGGGGAACCCGATGGCGGATTCGACTGCCTGCAGATCCTCCCTGGAAATGTCCAGAGTGACTGTTCTGTAATCTTTGGCGTCCGGGAAGATGCGGGTCATGGTTCGCTCCGGGTTGCGCCAGACGCAGAGAAACACCTCCTGGGCAGACGCGGGACGAATGTCAAAAGGGGAAAGAAAGAAGACGATACAGCTGAATCGAAACAACGTGCGCGTGATGGTCTCCCGAATCTTCATACGTGTAACCTCCTCTCACCGTGAACCACGGCAGCTGGTATCCGAGCCCGAGATATCCCATGCTGGACCGGTCGTAGCCCCATCTGGCGATTTTCCCGGCTGCGGTCAGGTTCAGCCGGGACAGGACGCTGAAATCCGCCATGGCGAACCCGGCCCTGAAGGAACTGTCATTGACCTTCCCCGCCTGGACTTCCCACCGGGTGATCCACCGGCCCAAAACGGCGGTCGCGTCCATAGCCGCGACCTGCCGGGGAACAATGTGATCTTCATGATGCGGATGGCGACTCCGGCCGATCATGGCCGATATCCCAGCGGAAACCTCCTCTGAATTACCGAAGGTCATCCCCAGCCTGCCCATGGCGTTGCCAGGCCCCGGAAACTCGTGATCCCCATGAACCCCGATTCCCTGAACCATGGCAATGCCATAGTCGACATTCCCGGCGACGCCGGATATCATCAGGCCGCTGTCTGCGTCCGGGTCCGTTGTCACAAAAAGGCTGTCGTACAACAGCCGCGATGTCGTGAACCCGGTGAGAAGCCCGAACGGAAGTTGGAACCTGCCGACCGTGATGTTCCACTTACCCATGGGACCCTTGTAACGGGCATAGAGTTCGTGGAGCATCGTATCCGAAAAGTCGTCGCGGGATTCCATGAGCGCGAAGAGGATCAGCCGGTCACCCGTCTGGTCTGAGATGGTTTTCCGCAGGGACAAGCCTGCCACGTTGAACCAGGCGGTTGTTTCCTCCCCTTCGGGGAACTCCGCCCGGACATCGCCGTCCAGCGACAGATTCCAGGATCCGCTGGCAGAGCCGGGGCACAGCCAGAACAGGATGCTAAGGCTAAGAATGAATGCGGCCGTCTTCAATGTGCACCTTCCTGGAAGCTCCCTTGACGATGTCGGGATTGTGTGTCACAACAACGACGGTCAACCCCTGCCGGTTCAATTCCTCGAACAGACCCATGATGTTTCCCGCGTTCTTGGAATCCAGGTTCCCGGTTGGTTCGTCCGCCAGCAGGATCCTGGGGGAATTGATCAGGCTGCGGGCAATGGCGACCCGCTGCATCTCCCCGCCGGACAACTGGTCCGGAAGATGGTCATTCCGGCTACTCAGACCCACGAGATCGAGAAGTTCGAGCGCGCGTTTAGACGCGTTCGCGCCTACAAATAGGGAGGGGAGCTGGACATTCTGGAGGGCCGTCAGGGTTGGTATGAGAAAAAACTGCTGGAATACAAACCCGATTGTCTGCTTACGGATTTCCGTGAGGTCCCGGTCGTGGTAGTCCTGTATTTCCCTGCCATCGAGCATGATTTTCCCTCGAGTGGGACGATCCAGGCAACCCATGAGATTCATAAGAGTGGTCTTCCCGGACCCGGAATGGCCGACAATGGAAACATAGTCACCGGAATGGATTGACAGATTAGCTCCCGTGACAGCATGGATGGTTTCGGATCCCCGCCGGTATTCCTTTGAAACGGAGTCCAGTTTGAGAATATACCCGTTATTCATTGCGAAGCACCTCCATGGGAACGATCCTGGCTGCCCGGACAGCTGGATATAGGGAACAGGCCACTCCGATGACCGTGCAGGCAGCGAATGCCAGCAGCGTGATCCAGGGATCGGGTTTGACGATATCGCCGGAAGGTATGTACATGATCAGGAAGGTCCGCATGAAACGGCCAAATGCCGGGCTCATCAGCAATCCGGCGGCAGCTCCGAGAGCGCTGCCTGCCAGGCAGATCGCCATCGTTTCGAGGGTGATCAGACGCAGAATATCCCACTTGCCAGCGCCCACGCACTTGAGATAGGCGATTTCCTTCCTCCGCTCGAGAACGGCCATGAGCATCGTGTTGATGATGCCGAAGATGGAGATGAGGAACGCGACGATGACCATGACGAACATGATGACCCGAGTTGAGCTAAAAAATTTCAGGATCCCCTCGCTGAGTTCCCTGGATCCCACCACGAAGTACTCCTGCGGGATCATGGCCCGGATCTCGTTCCGGCTTCGGTCGAACGTCGAGATATCATTGAGCTTAAGGGCGATGGCGCTGAGCTTCCCCTCCCGCTCCACCAGTTCCTGTGCCGTTTTCAGAGGTATGAACAGTGTGCCGTCGTCCTGGCTGTAGTTCCTATCCAGGACACCCGTGACGGTGAACTCCCGGTCGAAATGTTCCGAGTAGGTTTTCTGGCCGGCTTCGAGCTTCTCAATGCGCGCGATCTCCGCTCCCAGGATAATGGAATCATCGGCGGTAAACCATCCGCCTGTCCGGAACTTCCACTCCGGCCGGAGGCTGCGGATCGATTCCGTGATTCCCATGAAGATATCGGTCCGGGTGCCGTCGGGAGTCGTGACGGTAAACAGTTGAAAAGGCAGAACATCCGACACGTTCGGGTGATTTTCGATCGTTTCGACGAGATCTTCGGATACGTAAAGCGGGCTGAGTCCGCCTTGGGCGATCACCGATGCCGCCTCGATAGGGCAGCCTTCTTTCGTGATGTACATGTGCACGCCGGTCTTGTCGACAAGATCCTCGGTAACGGCGGACGAGTACCCCCGGTCCAGTCCCAGCACGATGGTCAGGGTCGCGGCGGAAACAGCCAGGCTCAACCCGGTCAGGATGCTCCGGACAGGATTCCGCTTGAGATTGCTCCAGGCAACAGTTCTGAATTTCATGGCTCAATCCAGTGCCATCCCGATAGCGGACAGGACGACCTTCTCCGGCCCAACCGTCGCCTGGGCATACACCGTGACCTTCTGGCCGATGGAGATCTTCGGCGGCTTGAATCCCTGAGGATATATCGTAGCGGTTCTGTTTCCGTCCCGGAACGTGAAATCGCACAGAGCGGCGCACTGGCCGGACAGAGTCCCCTTCATGACAAAGGATTTGCCATCGTACTTCGTGGGATTATCCAGAATATCGGATAGAGAAACGGCAGGTTCCTCCTTCGGGATCGTTGTTCCCAGAACCTTGCCCTTCGCATTGCCGCACCCGGATATCGCGATGACCAGAGCTGCGGCTGTCAGTATTGAAACCCAAGCCATAACTTGAATACTTTTCATGATCTTTTTTCCTTTCCTTTCATTATATCCATACCGTTCATGATCCTGTTGGAACCGGTCCCTCGTTCGGGGACCATGCATTCCGGACGGGATACCCAGACGGTCTGAGTCAATGATGCACAATTGAGTTATCGATCAGCTTCGCCGGATGGACCAGTTGCAGAAGGAAAGGATTTTTAAAGGAGCAAAATAGGTGATTCCCTGTACCAGGCGGATCCGTTGTGAGGTGAAGGCAGGGAATACGTGGGGAAATTCTTCGTTTCCCGTGTCATCGAAACGCTCGGGACCCCGGCGATTTCCTCAAGAGCACCGGTAAACTCGGGTTGAGAAGCCCTGTCATGGTGCAGCATGATCCTGCCTGTGGGCATATAAGAACCGGGTTTCGACGGCCAGATGTTGCAGGAGCAGGCATCCGGTACGGGCGGCTGGTGCGATTCGGAATTACAGCAAGACAGAGGAGCTTCCTGAGATACGCCGCACAATGTCTCGCAACCGCAGCACAGGTGCACGTTTAACATCAGGATCATGATCAGCACTCCTGCGGCTGCAGTCATGGGATCTGTCCATTTTTTTTTGCCAGGAACCGGTTTCACGCTCAGCACACCTCCTGCTAATTCCTATATAATGAATATTTATAAGTTGTGTCAAGTATTTTGTTTATTTTGCCCGGTCCTGACGGTTATAGCGAAACGGGGCATGGGACCATGGGCAAGGGACACCGACTTCACTGCTGTATGTTGATAGATGAGACCGGGCAGTGTAACGCTGTATTGCGCCTGCTCGAAAAGCACATGAGGACAGGAATGCTGATACGATCGGGCTGTTTTTTCAGAACACGATCCTTCCCAATTCACTTCGATAGACTTGACAATTGTTGCACATAAGTTACAACGTGGGTCATGGAAGCTATAATTCAAAGCTTGCTTGAGTATATCACTGAAAGACGAAGCAAATCCATTTCAAGAATGGATGCAAAGTATTTCTGATGTCATTGCTCGTGCTTGGATTCGCGCACTATTGAACCGGCTTCGTCTGAGTCATTTCGGAGATTCAAAATCTGTGGGGAGTGGAAATGTCGAAATACAGATGACGGTTGGTCCCGCTTACCGGATCTATTACGGGAGGTCTCAGATGGATATTGTTTGGTTGCTTTGTGGGGATAAAAGTCAACTCAGCGTAGTGACATAAGAAAAGCAAAAGAATTTTGGTAACCGTTCACCAACCTACATTTTCATGACAAAATCGTAGCCAAGAACGAGAGCGAAGTCAAACGTGATTTCACTTACGTTCTGCAGACCGTCATGCTGAATGTTACCGGCAAGGAAGTCGTTTATATCTACCGATGGCGAGAAAAACCAGACGATGACATCTGGTTTATTCGAGCGCTGATCCACGGGCAACCGAGTATCAGTCGCTATGCCATTGCCCGGAAGATGTGCCGGAAATGGAATTGGGTCCGAGCGAACGTAGCGTATAAAAAGGGTATTTACCAGAGCCTGCTGGCGAAACTGGGATCTGCGGGGTTAGTGGAATTGCCTCCCCGAAAAAAATTTTCCTCCCATTCACCGGTTGCGAGGCCGGAAGCCGATATCAGCCGCAGTGGATCAAAGCCTGATCGAACGACCAAAGCGGTCAAACCGATGGACTTGGTCCAGATAACGCGGACGGACCAGGAGAAGGTGGATAACGGGTTGATCTAGGCGTTTCATTATCTGGGATATTGTCAGCCCGTCGATGAGCATTTGAAGTATATCGCCTATTGGAGGAACCGGGCCATCGGATGCTTGGCCTGATCGTCCGCACCGCGTCATATTGGATGCTGGGATCGATTTATCGGATGGAATCAGAACCCTCGAAAACGCAACCTGCACCTGATCGCCTACAACACACGCTTTCTGATATTGCCATGGCTAAGGATAAAAGTAAAAAACGGTGGTTGTAGGTGTTTATCGGTGCGTTATGGGTGGTATTCAAGATCTCGCTCTCCAGGGGTTCCCAAGTATTGGAAGCAGTGCTTGTAAATTGTCTGGTGGCGTGATCACCAGTGACGACGTTTCCTGTTGCAGCAAATACACAGGGGGAGTCAGATGGCAGCTATGCTGGGCACATCTGAAATGGCGAAAACTGAGCTTCGGAAATCAATCCGACGCAGGTGAAAGTTTTTCAGAACGGACCTTGACGGTCGTTCATACCTGCAAAAAACAAAACATCAACCCGTATCACTTCCTTGCCAAGGCTATCACCGCAACCCAAAAAAATATTCCCGTTCCTCTGCTCGGTTGAATCCATTAAAAATGGTCTGGTAAACTGTTACCCCAATTCAATATCATATATATTGAAACTGTTAATCAATATATGCTTTTAATGAATAACTATACCCAATATTGACAACAGGCAGATAATCGATATACTTAACTTAATAAGCATCTTTTCATCTCTGGTGAAAAGAGGGAGTCTATTGGGTAGTCTTCTGTTAAAAAAAGGAGAGGTAAACATGATGCTCGTAAAAAAAGGGATCTTTCCCATAATCTGTTCGTTTCTGATATTGATGATGATAAGCTTTCTATACAGCTCTCAAGGAGTTGTATCCGCAAACCAGGATCGAGAGATACTGGAAACCCCGACGGTGGGACCAACCGATACTCCGGTACCTCAGCCGACAGACACGCCGACCCTAGTTCCAACAGATACACCAATACCAACTGACACACCAACACCAACTTCAACACCGACTCCAACACCAACTCCAACAATGACTCCAACATTGGGACCTTACAGCGACACGTTCGTTCTGAGTGTCGATGAAGGTGGGGATATCTATTACGCTGCTTGTGATGGATATGGTCATTTTTCCAACTTCCATCGGATTTGGCGGCTTCAAGTAACGACCACAGTACGCGGAATTGCCATCAACGATTTCGACAATGATGGCGATCTCGACTTCATCGCCGGCCGGTATAACACGAATAAAGATTATTACTTCTTTTTCGAAAATGATGGGAGTGATAATTTTACGTGCCGAAAAATGGTTGGTACCATCTCGATCGGTAATTTTCCGACGGATATGGCCACCGGTGATTTTAACAATGATGGGTATCAGGATTTTGTCTGCGATACAGAGGGAACAACAATGGGTATTTTCCTCAATCGGGGCAATCTGACTTTTACAGCTTCACAGGTAGTTTTGACCGGAACTGGACGAGGTCTTGACACTGCCGATGTCAACCTGGACGGGAAACTGGATCTCGTACGAGCAGCATACTCAACTGGATACATATATGTCATGTTGGGCAACGGAGATGGCACCTTTGCTGCTGCGACACAGATATTCGATGCGGGAAGTGATCCCTATGGCGTGGCCTGTGCGGATTTTGACAATGATGGGGATGCCGATATCGTCGTACAAGCAGACAGCGGAGGGAATTCCTATTTTCTGAGAAACAATGGAACCGGAACATTTACCAGCATGGGTCTGATTGCATCGTTTGATCTCAATAATCATTCCTCTATCGACAGCTTCGACCTGAACAGTGATGGGAAAATGGATATCGCAGCGGTCGATTACAGTGGGAAACGCATCTGGTACCTTCCGGGTTTGGGGAATGGCACATTTGGAACACCCGTACAAGTCAACGCCACCCTCATGACAGCCAATTCATTGGGTATGTCTGCACCACCATATGGTCAATGGCCATTCCCGATGCCAGCCGGAAATCCACGGCCGGAAATCCAGCCGCTTGATCAGACCATTCAATTGGGAAATATCGCTTCGTTCGATGGAAGCACCTCCTCTGATCCTGGCGGCGGAATTGCCAACTGGGAATGGTTCTTTGGAGACGGGGAATCGGATAGCGGCAATGACACAACGACGCATGAATATTTAGATGAAGGCAGTTATACGGTCCAACTGAAAGTGACCGACACGGATGGCAGAATCGGATACCGGGCCGCACATATCACGGTTCAGGGCGATACACCGGTCGCTGCAACCGGTGGGCCTTACGTTTTCAACGAATCCTATGCGGTTGGCGGTGTCTACACGGTTCCGCTGAACGGTTCCACTTCGAGCGATACGGAAGGAATCACTGATTATGCATGGGAAACCGGCGACGGATTCTCGGATGACTGGGATGCCGGCACCGCAGAACATTGGACCGCTCTGACCGGAACCTGGGCTGTCGTCAGTGGACAGTACGTCCAGAGCAATATCACCGAAGACCGCTCCCGAAGCTACTATTCCGATCACGCCAATCTCCAGGGAGATTACCGGATTGATGTGGACGTGAGAATGAATAGTGGTACTGGTGAACAGGCGATCATTCTATTCCGTGGCCAGGATGCAACCAACAACTATGAATTGATCCTTCGTGGCCAGACATACGATGACTTGTTGTTGTACAAACGAGTAAACAATGTGACGACATTATTGATGGAGGTTGATTTCACCAGTAATGTCAATCTTGCCCAGGTATACCATTTAACAGTGGAAGCGGTCGGCATTACATTCCGGGCGTTTGTCAATGGGGCTTTGATGATGGAGTTTCAGGGCGATGCGTCTTTCTCTACAGGCTGGGTCGGCCTCTGTAACTACGACACCAACGCAACCTGGGACAATTTCCAGGTTACGCCGCTGACCGTTCATGGCGCTTCCATCTCACATCGCTACTATGAGGGCGTGTATGATATCGCTCTGACAGTTGAAGATGCTTCGGGACAAACAAATACCGCGTTGAGCACCGTTTCATGTATTGCCAATGACCCACCCGTAGCAGATCCCGGTGGTCCCTATGTTGTGGATGAAAGCGATGCGAATTGTGGGGTCTGGACGGTTCAGTTCGACGGCAGCGGCTCCACCGACGATTTTGCCATCTACAGCTATTTGTGGAATTTCGGAGATGGAACGACGGGATCCGGTATCAGCCCTACCCATACTTATAATACCGTCGGGACATACAATATCACGCTGACGGTTACCGATCAGGCGATGCAGACCCATATGGAAACAACCACCGTATCGGTCGAAGTGAATGAACTCCCAGTCTCAGAAGCGAATAGTCCTTATACTGCCAATGAATCCAATGCGGTTGGGGGAGTCTGGACGGTCAATTTCACAGCAGCCGGATCCAGCGATGATATCGGTATCTGTCGGTATGATTGGAATTTTGGAGATTCCAGTACTGGCACCGGACTTACCCCTAGCCATGGCTATACAGCGGTTGGTAACTATACCGCATCAGTACGGGTATATGATCATGGGCTTCAATCCACGATCGATACCGCATCGGTGCAGGTTGTCGCCAATGATCCACCGGTCGCCAATGCCGGACCCGACCAGAGCTTTGATGAATCCGATGCCATAGATGGAAAATGGACGGTTAACTTTGACGCCTCGGCATCCACCGATGATTTCGGTATCTATTCCTATCAGTGGAATTTCGGAGACAGCACTACGGGAACAGGCATTACCACATCTCATGTTTATTCCGCGATTGGTGTGTATACCGTTACGCTGACCATCCGCGATCACGCTCTCCAGATCCACGCGGATACCATGACTGTAACCATCTCTCCGAATGATCCACCGGTCGCCGATGCTGGCGGTCCCTATACCGTTAATGAATCAGAAGCGTTGGACGGACGCTGGAACATCCATTTCGATGGCTCCGGATCGACTGACGACGTGGGAATCATCCGGTACCGCTGGAATTTCGGGAAAGATACCTTTGACGGTACCTGGATAAACACGGATAAATGGTATGTGTCCTATGGCGTCACGCAGAATAATCAAATCTCAATTGCCGGTGCCGGCAGTTGGGGTGCCAGATACATGTTCAGCCGGGACACCTATGCTCGCGTTCCGGGTATGTTCATTCAGACCAAAATCTGTGCACCCTCTTCATCGACCTTTATGTGGGGATTCAAGGATACCGATGCAGCGTATTCGTACACCAATATGCCATACGCGATCTATTTCAATGGTACAAATGTCATGGTCTACGAGGACAGTACGAGTCGTGGCACGTTCGGCACGTTGACATATGGAACGTGGTATGATGTCAAGATCGAATTGAAGAGCCCATCGGGTGCATTCTACTACATCCGGCCAGCCGGTACAACAACCTGGACATTGCTCTACGATTCCAGTTACTCCAGCGAAACACCCCTGCGAAAAGGTGTCACCGTCAATGGCGGAACCGCTTTGATGGATGATTTTGAGGAAACGGCTGCGGGTGAAACCGTGGATTACAACATCTACAATGCAACAACCGTCACACTGACTGTCGAAGACAACGCGCATCAAACAAACTCCGATATCACTCAGGTCCTTGTAAACGGAGATGCTCCGGAAGCCAATGCCGGTGGTCCGTATTTCAGCCATCTGGATATGCCGATTGTTTTCGATGCATCCGATTCGACCGATGACCAGGGCATTATCCGATATGAATGGAGTTTCGGAGATGGATCCGTTGATTACGGCCGGAAACCGATTCACACCTATACCGTCGCTCCCGCATTCCAGTACCAGTGGGCAACATCAGCGATAGCCAGCAGCCAGTACAGCACGACAAGTTACAGTGCCAGCCGGGCGACCGGAGCACCCAATGTCACCAGTTGTGCAACAAATGCCAACGCCTGGCGCTCATCTTCGGCGGATATGGGCGAACAATGGCTGGAGTTGACCTATGCTGAGGCGATTGATATCGAGGTGGTCTCCATCCATGAAACGTTCAGTCCGGGATTTGTCACCCGAATTGACGGGTATGACGATCAGAATCAGCTTGTTACCATATGGACCGGTACGGATAATGCCATCTGTAACGGGTATCTGAACGCAACGATTACTCCCGCATTCTACACCAATAAAATCCGAATCTTCTGCAATACGAATATTGCCGGATGGAATGAGATCGATGCTGTCCGAATAGCCGGTTATCCAGACGATCAGGTCAGCTATACTGTTACATTGACAGTCTATGATCAATCCGGACGAAGCGATACAGATACCACCACCGTATTCCTCAATACATCGCCAATGGCAATCTGTGTTCCATGGCATTTTGAAAATGGCGTTGAAGTGCCGCATCCAATCTGGTTTGAAGGAACAACGACCAACACGGTCCGGCTGAAAGGCACTGCCAAGAGTGTATATACTCCCATGACCTACCAATGGATATATGGAGATGGTACCTCATCAACCGTTGCTACGGTTACCGATAAATGGGAAATTGAAGCCACTCACCAATATACGAACGTATCCCAGGGGCAACCGATCACTGCCACATTGGTCATCACCGATGCACTCGGACGACAGTCCACAGATTCGTATTACATGCTCGTTCAACCTAAAACACTGGATGTTGAAGCCGATGTTGCTGTCGACAACGGCCTGTGGTATCTCCATAAACAGCAGATCCGAACAGCGGGAAGCACGTATGGCGCATGGGGATACAGCACCACGTACTATGCCAGCCCGACGGCAACGTCGGTACAGGCCTATGAGATCAATGGGCATCTGGAGATCGGCGACATGTCTGAAGATCCTTATGTCGAAACGGTGTTGTATGGCTTACGATTCATGTTCCAGCGTCTTGATCTGACTCCCATATCCGTCCAGACCGCCGGCAATCCCGATTCAAACGGCAATGGATTCGGTATCCAGGTAGCGGAAAGCAACCCCGTTTATCAGGGTGGCATGATCATGGATGCAATCGCTGCCAGTAACACACCGGATCGACTGGTGGAATCCACAGGAATCATGGCAGGACGTTCCTACAGGGATGTATTGATCGATATGGCGGATATGTATGCATGGGGTCAGAAAGACACGGGTACCAATCGGGGTGGCTGGCGATACGGATGGAATTACAGCGATTCCGACAATTCCGTCTGCCAGTGGGCCGCAATCGGACTCCTGGCGGGTGAAGACTACTTTGATATCACTGTTCCGTCATGGGTCAAGACCGAGAACCTGGTATGGCTGAACTACAGCCGCATCGCTTCCAATGGATCTTATGGTTATACGTCAGCCAGCAGTGGCACATTCGCCCGAACTGCGTCAGCGATGGTGCAGTTGACTTTCGATGGGATCACGACAGATCATGCGCACTGGCAGGCGGCAGAAACCTATATTGCCAATAGCTGGTCCAGCATTATTGCATCTGATGATACCTATGGCATGTATGCGTTTGTAAAGGCCATGCGCTTGGCCAAACCTGAACCGGTGGTGACACTGGCAGCAACCGGATTGGATTGGTACAATAATCCGACATCCGGAGTCCGCCGATTCCTCATCAATGATCAGTTGGCCGATGGGTCATGGAGTGCTGGAAGCTGGGCAGCCGGCGCACATATTTCTCTCAGTGTGCCATGGTCGATCATCATGTTGTCATCGTCGTTCTTTACGCTGCCGCCTGTTGCCGTGATCGAAGTGGATGGGTCGAGTGTCAACGAAATGTATTGGGGCCAGAACATGGAACTCTGTCTCGACGGCTCCGGATCCTATCACCTGGATCCAACCCATCGCATCGTCAATTATGCATGGGATTTCGATGGAGATGGTGTGTTCGATGATTGCACGGGAGCAGAATGCTGTTTCACATGGGAGGAACTGGGTGATTATGTGGTCGGACTGACCGTAACGGACGATGGTAATCCGGCTCAGATCGATACGGCTTATGTGACAATCCATGTTGTCGAACCACCGCATGCGCCATTCTCTGTCATTGGAGGTCCTTACACATGCACGGCGGGATTGCCGGTTGAACTGGACGGCAGCGGCTCCTATGATATCGACCCGACCGATTTAATTACCGAATACTGGTGGGATCTGGATGGTCAGCCATGGAACTTCGATACGGTTCAGGGCGGTCCGGAAGTTGCGACGATCACGCATGTATTCACAACCCCCGGAACGATTCAGATCGGTCTGAAAGTATGGGATGACGGTGTATTCAACGAAGGCGTGAAATGGGACGACAATAGCTATACAACTGTTACAGTGGAAACGAACTATGCTCCGATTGCAGATGCCGGTGGACCTTACGCCATCAATGAAGGAGCTGTTCTGACCCTGGATGGACGAGCCTCGGATGATCCCAATGGTGACCCCATTCAGTACGCATGGGATCTCGACAATGACGGGAGTTATGACGACTCTACCGATCCGCAGCCGGAATGGACCTGGATGGACAATGGCGTTTACACGGTCGGTCTGGAAGTGACGGATACCCTGCTCAGCGATACCACTACCGTGGAAGTCACGGTCAATGATCTCGGTCCAACCGCTCGGGTGTCTGGAAATACGACGCTCTATGTCAATCAGACCGGGAACTACTCGGCATCCGCTTCCACCTCGTATCCGGATGCCATCGCTTCATATGCATGGGATTGGGATTACAATGGGATTACCTTCAATCCCTCGGGTACTACGGGTGTTACTGCCAGCCATAGCTGGACAACCTCCGGGACAAAACAGGTCGCAGTGCTTGTAACGGATGACGATGGATCGACCAGTATTGCCTCCATGGCGGTTCAAGTCAATGAGATCCCCACTTCCACACCAACGCCAACAAACACACCAACGCGAACACCGACCAATACGCCAACTCCCACTAACACGCCGACACCTACAAATACTGCCACGAATACACCTACGAACACGCCAACTCGAACGCCAACCAATACACCGACATTCACTAATACTCCAACGGTTACACCAACACCTACTCCCGTCTGCATTAACGATGGTGATATCAACAATGACGGCGCACCAACATCTACGGATGCCCAACTGGCGTTCTTGATTGCACTGGGATCATATATCCCGACCTATGAAGAAGCCTGTTCTGCTGACTGCAATGGCGATGGCATCGTATCTTCGGGTGACGCTCAAATGATCTTCATGGCTGCGATGGGTGCCGGATCCTGTGTGGATCCCATCTCAAAGGAATCAAAACTGAGCTCTGATACGAATAAGTTCCAAGATGAAGGCAATGCCATCTGGATACAGGAACTCGAAGGACCTGATCCTGAATCTGTGATTCTGGCGATCATGATCTCCAATGATACGACTCCAGTGACAGCTTTCACATTTGATCTGAAGTTCTGCGCCAATTATCTGGAGTATGCGGGATGTTCCATCGGATCATTGAATCCGGGATGGATCATGTTTGAGTGCCTCGATCAGCGGACCAACAGCACATCCTTCCCGAATGGCACTATTCGAAGCGGCGCATTCTGTATCAGCGATGGGATCGCTCCGGGAAATACCGGGAGTCTCGTGGAAATGACGTTCAAGGTGAAAGATACCGACTACTTCAAATCAGATAATTGTGAAATCGCTCTGACGAATATCCAGGATGATATCGGAACCTTCTCCATGGCTCAGAATGAGTATTGATCGTGATCATTGCGTTGTTCAACGATCCGTCTGATTAGAATCGGTGAACACAATCCCGGAATTTCCGGGAACATATGAAATCGTCTGAACGCCTCCGAAAAAAAATCGGAGGCGTTTTTTTTAGGAATGTCGGGAAATGGTGTTTCAAATATCGATGCGTTGATCCTGGGCCACTGGAGTCTCGTTTGACTTTTCAGATTGACAAGACTATCCTCAAATGAATCGATGGAAACCTATCCAAAAGAAATGAAAGGAGCGGCAAATGCATCAGGGAATTACGAGCAGAATGGTATGGCTGAGTATGATCGCCGGTATCCTGTTCGGGATATTTTTGGTCAATATCCAAGCCCAGGAGATCACAATCCGGGAGAATCCCAATCGGGACGTCTCTTTAAAAAACGAGGTCAAACACGCCATTGAGAAAGGCCTGGACTGGTTTAAGAAAAATCAGAATGAGAATGGATATTGGTCTCAGGAAGCTTACCCTGCTTTGACGGCGTTAGTTCTTACTGCATTCATGGGAGATCCCGAAGGCACGTATAAGTCCGGTGAAGATCCGATTATCAAAAAAGGATTTGATTATCTTAAACGGTATATCAAGCCGGATGGTGGCATTTATGGGAAGGATCTTGCCAGTTATAACACAGCAGTCTCGATCATGGCATTTCAGGCAGCCAGTGACCCCGCTTATCTGCCAATCCTGAAAAACGCTCGAAATTTTCTGATCGGCCTTCAAGGTGATTTTGATATCAAGGGGAAAATAGATAGCCCCTATGATGGTGGCGTGGGATATGGCGATAAATACAACCACTCCGATATGTCCAATACATCATTCGCACTGGAAGCCATCTACTATACGAAATATTTGGATGATCTTCCTGATGCGAATAAAGAGCTGAAAAAACTGGATTGGGCGGCAGCGATCAAATTCATTGAACGATGCCAGCATTTACCGGGAACGAATGATCAGCCTTGGGCGAGCGATGACCCTCAGAACAAAGGTGGTTTTATTTATTTCCCAGGCGACAGCAAAGCCGGGGAAATGCAGCTCCCCAATGGCAAAACAGCACTTCGCTCCTATGGAAGTATCAGTTATGCTGGATTGCTGAGTTATGCATATGCCGATCTGAAAAAGGATGATCCCCGGGTAACAGCCGTCTATGAGTGGCTCCAAAAAAATTACACGCTGGATGAAAATCCGGGAATGGGAGAGGAAGGACTTTTTTACTATTACCATCTGATGGCGAAAGCACTTTCCATTCTGAACATTGACGAGATCCAGTTAGCCAACGGCCAGAAAGTGAACTGGCGCACGGACCTGGCGAAGAAGCTCCTGAATCTGCAATCTCCGGAAGGTTTCTGGGCCAATGACAATGGAAGATGGTGGGAAAAAGATCCTGTTTTGGTAACGAGTTATGCCACGATAGCCATGGAGATCATCTACCGGGGGTTATAATCCAACCGGATTCTGCCCGATAGACTTAAAAAGCACGCTTTTAATGATTTAAAAGCGTGTTTTTTATTGATCTCCGGAATTTCTGCTAAACCGAATTTTCCATATTTTTTTTAAACTGCCACTGCATGCCACCACGAGATACACCATCCCGGAAACCATGATGATCATCGCGCCTGCCGGCAGATCGGGCTGATAACTAAGCGCAAGACCTGTAATGGTGAAGAGGGAACTGAAAAGAAACGAGAGTATCATCATCTGCCAGAGAGATTGGGAAAATCTTCCGGCAATGGCAACTGGTAATGTCAACAAAGCGATCACCATGACGATGCCGACGACGGTGATCACCAAAACGACCGTCAGAGCGGTCAGACACAGCAGCAACAGATAATAAAACTCAACATTGATGCCTCTCAACCGAGCGAATTCTTCATCAAAACAGATTGCCTGAAACTGGTTGTAGAACAGAATTCCAGCGCCGAGAACAACGAGATCGAGCAGTCCGATCAGACGCAGATCCTGGGGAGTGACCATCAGGATATTTCCAAACAGATAGCTCATCAGATCTTCGTTGTATCCAGGTGTTTTGGCAATGAACAAGACACCGATCGCCATGCCAATCGACCATACCGCTCCAATCACGGTATCTTCCCTCTGTCTGGCTCGAAGACTGACGAATGCAATGATGACCGCTGCCAAAATTGCTGCAATAACAGCGCCATGAATCGGATGAAATCCGGTCCAGCCATGAACCGTCTGGAAATAACGCGCTGCTCCCATGCCCCCTAACACACAATGCGCGATACCACCTGCGATGTAAGTAATCCGGCGAACAACGATATAGGTCCCGACGATACCACATGAAAGGCTTACCAGAAAACCAGCCAGTATTGCATACTGCATAAACTGATAGGTGAGCACCGCATTGAAGAAGTCTGTCATGAACATCTCCTCTCAGGATCATGCTGGTGATCGTGACGAATCATCCGGATATCGCTTCCATAGATATCACTGATGATCTGACCGTTGATCTCGCTGGTTGGATGAACAAGCACTTTCCGATTCACACAAACGACAGTATCCACATATTTGGATGCAAAGCCCAGATCATGCGTCACCAAAACGACTGTCAGTCGTCGGCTCATCGCCTTCAGTTGAGTGTACAATTCACTTTCCGCATTTGCATCGACATTGGAGGTTGGCTCATCGAGAAGCAACAGACTGGGTTCCGAGGCCAATGCCCGGGCGATCATTACGCGTTGCCGCTGTCCTCCGGAAAGAGTCGAAAAAGATTGGTTTTCCACACCGGATAATCCGACTTGATTCAATGCCTGAGACATGGCCACTCGATCTTCGCGGCTGTAATATCCACACCAGTGATTGGGATTCAGCCGGCCCATCAGCACGACATCGGAAATCCTGACAGGAAATTGCAGATCACAGTTGCAGTGTTGCGGAACATATCCGATACGGCTTCTCACTTTGTCCGGTGATTGATTCAGGACCCGGATGCTGCCCTTGTCAGGCCGAAGCAAACCGAGCGTCAATTTTATCAATGTGGTTTTACCTCCTCCATTCGGACCCACGATGCTCACGAACTCCGAATCATGGACATGGAGCGACACATCTTCCAGTACCCAATGATTCCCGTATGAAAAGGAGACATTCTGGAACTCGATCACCGGTTCATGCTTCATTTCGCCACACTCTCAGCCGATGTGTCTTGTTTGGTTTTAAAGGCCGTTTCCAGCTTGATGGTCATATCGCGTATATTTTGGATATAATCCCGAGCGAGGGGATCCAATATCACGACCGATGCACCCACAGCATCCGCTACGGATTGGGCGGTTTTCTGGGAAAACTGCGGTTGAACGAATATCACGGACACCTGACTCTGTTTTGCGTAGTGGATCACCTGGGCGAGTTGCTTGGCGGAAGGTGATTTTCCTTCCATCTCCACAGACACTTCACGCAATCCATACTGATCGGCAAAATACCCACATGAGGGATGAAATACAAAAAACGATTGACCGGCAAATGGACTCAGTCGAGTCGATATATCGGCGTGCAATTGGATTAACTCTTTCAACAATTGATCCAGGTTCGATGAGTAATCGATCTGATGCCGGGGATCGGTATCGATCAGTTTACGGCATGTTTCCTGAGCCATGACCCGGACGTGTTGTGGATTCATCCAGATATGCGGGTCATATGCCGAGTGATCATGTGTCTCCTCATGCTCTTCCGCGTGAAACTCCAAGGAATGCGGGTAATGTCTCAAAGGAATCCCCGCTTGCATTTTCACGATCTGAATATCTGGGGAGATCGCCTGGATTTTCGTCAGGATCCGCTGCTCCAATGGCAATCCAATCTCAAAATACATGCGACATTTCGCGAGAGCGGTCATCTGTTTGGGAGTCGGTTCATAGGAATGGGGAGACTGACCCGGTCCGACTAAAACGTTCACCGACACATGGCTCCCGCCAATCCGTTCCAGAACATACGCTTGCGGCTCAATGGTCACAAACACCTGCATCGGATCATCTGCTTTTCCCGAATCCGCAGAGAAACTCAGCAAAGCCGTGATCATCATGATTGCGCATAACAATGTCATATTCATTCTCATCTTCTATCTCCTCCCGGTGGATTATGTTTACACACCAGATGCAACTCCCGGCAGTCGTGACACTCTTCGATCTCATGGTCTTTGGAAAACGTCTCCCAATGTGATTTTTGACTGGGAGACATGATACCGGTTCCCCGGCATAATGGACAGACACTCTGTAGCGCTGTCACGATTGCCTCCCGAATGAACTCCGATCGATTGGGGATGCCCTGCATGGCTTCATAGAGTGCCCGGCTGACTTTGAATGTAATGATCTCTTCTTTTTTTCTCATAATGGAAATCCCTGTTAGCATTGAAGATGGCGGTGATCATCACCGATCATTGCGAAATGATATTATTTTGTATTACCAGATTGTCAATGCTGTTTCATGAATTGCCGAAAAAGTTTTTTAAGTGGATGATGGAGATCAGTCTGTATTTCTTCGCATTGAAGCATGAGATCAGATCGAAGAAACCGGAAGCAGCGTTCCAGTATGCAATCACGAGAATTACAGAGAATGGTGTGATTATAATCTCGATAGAGCGGATTCCAGGGCTGTCTGGACTTTTTCTGATAACTGAACCAGCTCAGGATTTTGAATTGCTCCCATAACGACTTTCGGGCTGATGGCAGATATTTCGATAGTGCCATCCCATGTCTCCTGGACAATCACATTACATGGGAGCATCAGCCCGATATGTGGTTCATGCTGAAGGGCTTCATGGGCAAACCGCGGATTGCAGGCTCCCAAAATTTTATACTTCCGGAATTCAATCCCCAGTTTTTCTTTGAATTTGTCCTGTATATCAATTTCGGTCAATATACCAAAACCTTCCTTTTTCAGTTCAGCGGTAATCTGCCGAATCGCTTCATCAAATGTGACATTCATCATTTTGGTGATATAATAACTCATAGACTTTTCCTCCGGTACGTGGGGTTGCTATGACCGGTTATACCCGGTACCGGTTGACATGTCGAGGGAATGGGGATAAAAATCGGGCTTTTTTTATAGTCCGATCATTACTCAGATCGTATCCTTTGGGTTGTGTCGTATTAATAGAATGCGTTAAGAAACGGATTCTTCTGGAAGAAGAAGGAGGATATTGTATGGAGATAATCACTAAAAAATCACTAATAATCAGTTGCATCATAGTAATGCTGGTTGGCACAGTTGATGCGGATGCCGCATGGTACAATGCCAATTGGCTTTATCGTCAGGAAGTGACGATTTCTTCTTCTCTCACGAGTTCAACATTATCCAATTTTCCGGTCTGTATCACGCTGACGGGATCCAATTCATTGTTTACATATGCCCAAACGGATGGCGATGACATTCTGTTCACGAGTTCGGATGGCGTCACAAAATTGAGTCATGAAATTGAGCGTTACATACCGACATCCGGTCAGCAGAAACTGGTTGCATGGGTAAAGATTCCATCCCTGTCTTCGAGCTCCGATACCGTGATCTTTATGTATTATGGAAATGCATCTTCAGCGAGTCAGCAGGCAGCCACTGCGGTTTGGGATACCGATTTTGCATTAGTGCAGCATCTGGAGGAATCATCCGGTACCAGTTATGATTCAACATCGTATGGGAACCATGGCACACCGTACAATGGCCCAAATCAGAATGTCGATGGGAAGGTCGATGGAGCCGATTATTTTGATGGCGTGAATGATTCGATCGATATCGCCTCAAGTTCCTCATTGAATCTGACGCGTGTGACAATGGAGGCCTGGATCTACCGAACACAGGATTGCCCTCCGTATCATGATACCGCCATGATCACCAACAAGGAGAATAGTTATGAGTGGGGGATCCGCTATGGAAATACCATTTACTGGGCGATCATGACAAACACGATCTCATGGTACTGGCAGGACACGGGGATCGGGATTCCCATCAATACCTGGGTTCACGTGGCACTCACTTATGATGGATCGTATGTCAGAACCTATTATAATGGCGCTCTGTCACATACATCGGCTTATTCGGGTGATATTACTCCCACATCTTATTGTTTTCGTATCGCGGGACGGACAAATGATTGCGGGGGACCTGTTCATAGTCCTTTTCCGGGGTATCTGGATGAGATCCGGATTTCCCGGTCTGCCCGAAGCTCGGATTTTATCGCCGCAACCTATCGGATCACCCATTCACCGGCGACATACCTGACATTCAGTGACCAGCAGGTACCAACCGCCACACCGACAATGACACCCACACACACTCCGACAAACACCAACACACCAACCTCCACTCCGACAAACACAAATACACCCACACGAACACCGACAAACACCAACACACCAACCTTCACCCCGACAAACACAAATACACCCACACGAACACCGACAAACACCAACACACCAACCTTCACCCCGACAAACACAAATACACCCACACGAACACCGACAAACACCAATACTCCAACGATGACTCCAACTCCTACCGACACGCCGACTCAGACTCCGACTGACACCAATACTCCAACAATGACTCCGACTCCTACCGACACGCCGACTCAGACTCCGACTGACACCAATACTCCAACAATGACTCCGACTCCTACCGACACGCCGACTCAGACTCCGACTGACACCAATACTCCAACGATGACTCCGACTCCTACCGATACGCCGACTCAGACTCCGACTGACACCAATACTCCAACGATGACTCCGACTCCTACCGATACGCCGACTCAAACTCCGACTGACACCAATACTCCAACGATGACCCCGACAGATACACCCACGCCGATTCCTTCGGATACTCCAACACCGATTCCAACCGACACTCCGACGCCAACTGCGACATACACCATGACTCCCACACCAACTCCGACGGAGGAGCCATGCGTTCATGATGGGGACGTGATTGGGGATGGGGTTATCTCCTCAGGTGATGCCCAGAGGGCGTTTTATATTGCACTGGGATCCTATACTCCGACACAGAGGGAGTATTGTGCGGCGGATTGCAATGACGATGGGGTTGTATCGTCCGGAGACGCTCAGCTCATTTTTTATGTCGCATTGGGAGGTGGAAGCTGTCAGGATTGAAATGAAATACTGAGGAGGATCGCGGAGAGGAACAGAAGAAATTCAGACTATCATCATGGATGATTGGCATATATATTGCTGTTATTATTTAACAGAATGGTTGTTCATCCTTTGCTTCTGTTCTTTGACAAGATCAAATTAAGAGTGTAAATCTCCTGGGCTCTTTAGAGCCCCTCTTCCTCTGTTCGTTTTCGTCCTCCCTTTCAAGCGTGGGATACCGTAGTTCGTTGTGCATGGTCCTCCCCCTTTCTGTGAATCTGTCATCCACAACGATTCCCCTGCTGCGCGTATTCCGAACTTTTGAAATTGCTCCGGGGTTTTTCCCGGAGCAATTTCCTTTTTTAAGCGAACAACAGGGAGCGCCTCTCGGATGGTAATCATTTTCTTGATCATCCAAACAGCGGATTCAATCGGATGGAACGACTTGGCTGATTATCAACGAATCATCAATTTTACACATCGATCTTTTAATGACCAAACCTCTCGATGAAATCATATACGTTTATTAAATGAATCGTGGATTACGGCAAATTTTCTCCGATATTGCGGAGCACTACGAACCGATCAATCATCTGCTCACGTTCGGACTGGATGTGATCTGGCGAAAAAAAGCGGTACAGCGAGCGGTCATCGGGGGAGGTTCCCGATGGCTGGACATCTGTGCCGGCACCGGAGAAACCGCCGCATATCTCCGGATGAAGGCTCCACCCGAAACACAGATCATCGCTGCTGATTTTTCAATGCCGATGCTGCGTGTCCTGAAACAGAAACCAAACTCCAAATGGATCGATATTGTGTTGACCCGAGCGGCAGCATTACCGTTTCCGGACAACTCCATGGACCTGATTATTATCTCGTTTGCAACCCGGAATCTGAACTCCTCTGCAGAAGGATTGACAGCGTGTATTATGGAATTCCACCGGATATTGAAGCCGGGCGGACGATTTATCAATCTGGAAACAACGCAGCCGGAATCGGTGATTCTTCGGAGGTTGTTCCACTGGTTTATTTTTCTGATCGTGCAACCGATCGGTCGACTGATTTCCGGCTCGGAATCCGGATACGCCTATCTCTCCAAATCCATGGCATCCTTTTATTCTGCTCCGGAGCTAGCTGGCATAATGGCTCATGCAGGGTTTCGATCGGTGACGTATCAGTACTTCTTCCCTCCGGTGGTGGCTATTCATTATTGTGAAAAGTAATATCCTCGGAGATGATCATCACCTGCTCCATCAGATCATCAAGAGAGAAATGAACAATTCTGGCTGCTGCCGGTATCCCACTCACTTACGATTTGACAGATTGAATCTTTGTTCTTTGTATGATCCGGGGCGTCATGATCAATTACCGTTACATCAGACGTTTCCTCATCTTATCGGTGTCCATACGTGTGCATCTGTGGTTGAATGAATAATTGGCCACGGATAAACACCGAATCACACTGATACGAACACAAAACAACATGGATTTTCCAATAAAATTAATGCGTTGCATGAGATGGACGGCACATTGTGCCAATCCTGTATCCGACCACCAATATTCAATACAAATTGACCAATAATCACTTCCCTTTGATTTTTTCAGATAACCGATCCATTGGTATCTTCAGCAAAATGCATCGCCGTCTTTACAGTTCCAGGCCTTTCTTTTACATTCTAGGTATCGAATTGAACGGTCTATTCTTTTTAAATTAATTGGAAAAAGGAGCGATGAAAATGAATCGAATGTTTGCAATCATGATGCTGGGGCTTTGCTTGATCCAGGGAGCTGGACTTTCTGAAATTCCTCACGAAATCAACTATCAAGGTCATCTGAACGATGATACCGGCGGTGCATTGACCGGGAGTTATGATTTCGGCTTTATGATTTATGACGCGGAAACGAGTGGAACACTCCTCTGGTCAGAAACGCAGACGGGAATCGCGGTGCAGGATGGCGTATTCCATGTTGTACTGGGCAGTGTCACGCCGGTCGACCTCGATTTTTCCCAACCGTACTGGCTGGAAATCGCAGTCTCCGGAGAAACGCTCGCACCCAGGCAACCACTGACGAGTATCGGCCAGGCATATCATGCGCAAGATGTCACCGGACAAAATATCCATCCGCTCAGTGTGAGCATTGATGGAGCCGGCGAAGTGATCAGTGCTACCGGGCAGTGGGTGGGTGACCCGACGGGATTGACCGGACCTATCGGGCCAACTGGACCCATCGGACCACAGGGAGAGATCGGACCCATTGGACCTACCGGACCTATTGGACCACAGGGAGAGATCGGACTCATTGGACCTACCGGACCTATTGGACCACAGGGAGAGATCGGACTCATTGGACCT
>CAZELM010000008.1:0-38841 GCA_964512995.1 uncultured bacterium | reverse complement strand
AGATCGGACCCATTGGACCTACCGGACCTATTGGACCACAGGGAGAGATCGGACCCATTGGACCTACCGGACCTATTGGACCACAGGGAGAGATCGGACCCATTGGACCTACCGGACCTATTGGACCACAGGGAGAGATCGGACCCATTGGACCTACCGGACCTATTGGACCACAGGGAGAGATCGGACCTATTGGACCTACCGGACCTATTGGACCACAGGGAGAGATCGGACCCATGGGTCCCATTGGACCGCAAGGTGAAGCCGGATCTATAGGACCGATCGGCCCCACTGGCCCCCAAGGCGCTATTGGACCCAGAGGATCTACCGGCCCCATTGGTCCAGCAGGACCAATTGCGGGGAGCAACAAACAAGTCATTTATAACAACAACGGGGTTTCCGCCGGAGCTGATGTCTATTTTGACAATACAACGAATTTTCTGGGAGTCGGCGTTGTTTCTCCCTCAGTCAGACTCGATGTCGGGGGCAAACTGAAATCACAAAATGCCCGGGCACAGGCACAACTGAACACACGCATCGATGTGACTTCAACGTCATGGGTGGATATTCCGGGTCTGGCTGTCAACCTCACAACAGCCGCCAATCCGCTTCTGATCATGTTCTCCCCCGGAAGCATGCAGGGCGCGGGGACTCAATGCCGGGTGCATTTCCGGATTCTCCTGGATGGTAATCAGGTCGCTGGAATCACGGAGGAGTTCCATAACAATGGGTGGGAAATGCGAGCGACTCCCATCAGTTATCTGGCAACCTCTGTAACCGCCGGGACGCACAATGTCCGGGTGCAATGGATGATCGATACCGGTTCGAGTGCCGCTCTCAACTGGCATCAGCCAAGCTGGAACTGGCAGACCACTCAACTGATCGCAATCGAATTGTAAACCATAGCCGCAAACATCTGAGCCACGGTTGATAGCGCCGTGGCTCAGATCCAATCCTTGCCAAGGAGTCACTCCATATGAAAAAAACCATTTTCGCGATTATTGTTGTTGTCTGTCTGGTATCAGCTCCCGCTCGCATGGAAATTCCTCATGAAATCAATTATCAGGGTCATTTGAACGACGATATGGGAGTTCCATTGACGGGAACCTATGATTTCAGTTTCCGACTTTTCAATGCCGAAACGAATGGAATACTCCTATGGTCAGAAACACAGTCGGGAGTTGCTGTGTTGGATGGCGTATTCCATGTTGTACTGGGTAGTGCCACGCCGGTCGAGCTCGATTTCTCCCAACCGTACTGGCTGGAAATCACAGTCTCCGGAGAAACACTCTTACCCAGGCAACCGCTGACGAGTATCGGCCATGCGTATCAGGCTCAGGATGTCACCCGACAAAACATCCACCCGCTCAGTGTGAGCATCGATGGTGTCGGCGAAGTGATCAGTGCCACCGGGCAGTGGGTGGGTGATCCGACCGGATTGACCGGACCCGTTGGCCCGACGGGTCCCGCTGGACCGCAGGGGGATGTCGGACCTGTCGGTGCCACTGGGTCCATCGGACCGATCGGTCCACGAGGCGACATCGGACTTACCGGACCGACTGGACTACAAGGTGAGATCGGACCCAGGGGACCCACTGGACCACAGGGTGATGTAGGTCCTGCTGGTCCACAGGGTGAGAATGGGCTCAGAGGACCCACTGGACCGATCGGTCCACAAGGTGATATCGGACTTGCCGGGCCGACTGGACTGCAAGGTGAGATCGGACCCAGGGGACCCACTGGACCACAGGGTGACGTAGGTCCTATTGGACCTGCTGGTCCACAGGGCGAGAACGGGATCAGGGGACCCACGGGGCTAATCGGTCCTCAAGGCAATATCGGTCCCACTGGACCGCAGGGCGAGACCGGCCTTGTCGGACCTACCGGACCCATTGGACCGCAGGGCAGTACCGGTCCCACCGGCCCAGTTGGAGGTGAAAACATGCAGTTCATCTACAACAATAATGGCACTCCTGCTGGTTCCGAGATTTACTATGATAACGTGTCTGGCAATGTCGGCATCGGCTCTGCGATCCCCAATGAAGCGCTTACAGTGGAGGGTGTTGTGAGCATTCGAGAACAACCGGATTCTCCATCCCCGACCCTTGACTACGGCAAGTTATTTATCAAGAACAGAACCGGAACTGATTTCAGACCCGGAAGCTCGCTGGCGCAAGGTCTTGTTTCGTACTGGAAAATGGATGAAACCAGTGGCAGCACGGTTTCGGATTCGGTCGGTTCCAACCATGGCACCGCTTCTGGAACAACGACCAACGATGCCAAGATCGGCAAAGGCCGATACTTCGATGGTGTGGATGATTATGTAAGCACCAATTACCGGGTATCCGCTGGAGCGCGAAGCTATTTTTTCTGGATCAGATTCAATAGCCTGACCGGTACCGGAGGGCATGCGCTTTCGGGTGTCCAGGAAGGTGGAGCTTATACTTATCTGGGTATCCAAAGCGGCGGACAGGGTTACTTTTTTGCAGGTGATAATGGTGGTGTATTCAATTATTATTTCACGACCAATACATGGTATCACATCGGATTTACCATGAACGGAACAAATCAGACCAGGCTGTATGTAAATGGCGTGCTTGCGGATACCAAATCCTATTCGTCCGATCAGAATGCCACGCTGATCTTCTACATGGGCCGGGTTCAAGCAGGCCATTATATCCATGGTATCATGGATGAGATGTGCATCTGGAATAGAGCCTTGTCTGCCCAGGAAATTGCATCACTCTATAATGACGGTGCCGGGATACAGTATGGATCTTATCTCACCGAAAAAGGTCTGTTTTTTATGGACAGCGAGGGGAATGAGTATAGTATTTCCATGGAGCCGGTACCATAATTTCGAAATTCTGTTAGAGCCCGTTTCAGACCAAAAAGAAGACCCCGTTGAGAACCTGACATCTCAACGGGGTTTTTATTGAGGCGGTAATTCGTCTGATTCTATTCCCTAAGGGCTGATCAATTCGGAGTTATCCCGCCGGGAGATTCCGGGGGAAGCAGCGTCTGGGAGTTATAATGGTATCCCATGTCGACCACATTAATATCGGTTCGTTCATCCGTCCGGGTTGTCAACTGGTTCATGCAAACGTCTCCGGTTGCTCCCGGGAAACAGATCAGCCGCGATGGATCACCCCCGGCATTCCGGCAGGGACTGTTGGCGGACTGTCCGGCATCGATCAGGCTCAGATAAAAAGATCCGGATGGACCTGATACAAACAATGGATCCGCATCGATCATTCCATCCCCCCAGAACAACGACGCGCTTTGACCAACCATCACGGATGCCATGCCGCCCTTGACATCCGAATACAGAATATGACCGACCGTATCCAGGTCGTACTCGCTCCCGATAGCCATCTCCGGGCCGGATGGCGACTGATTATCCCACAGAATCGAATTTTTAATGATCGGGAATGACTCATAACAAGACAATCCACCGCCTTCTGATTCCGCGGTGTTGCCGGTGATCGTACAATTCGCGATCACGATAGCCGAACTATTGAGATAAACACCACCGCCTCTATGCCCTCGGTTGTTCGCGATGAGACAATTGGTGATTGCACCCTGACATGCATTAAAGGACATACCTCCCCCAAGTTCGGTTAGTGTATGATCTGTGATGATGCAGTTGTTAATCACAACATTTGAAGCGACTCTCAGATATAATCCACCTCCATATTGATATGCTGAATTGGCTTTAAACACACAATTGACGACCACCGGTGATGTACCGATACCCCCAAGACCACCACCACCTGAAGAAGCATGACAATTCTGAATGATACAATCGCTGATCGTTGCAGACGAATTATGGAACCGAATGCCGCCTCCGAATTCAGGATATGTCACGTTCCCATTCTGGATCGTCACTCCCTTCAATACCGCATCCGTTTTTTCACCACCGCAGAACTGGAATGCCCGTCCGGTTCCCTCGCAATCAATAATACACTCGTCGCTGCCATTTTCTGACATGACCGTGATGGCTTTCCCTCGATACCGGATGTCTTTGTTGCCTTCTCCGGTATATGTACCATCCGCCAGAAGAACCGTATCACCGCTTTCGGCATCATCAATGGCAGACTGGATGGTGGCGTAGGTCCCTGGGACATGCCGGATCACCGCCGTATCATCGATATAAAAGTCCCGGACACCCGACGAGTTGCTGGCAACCCGAAGCACCTCTCCATGGGCAACGGTTGCCATCACTCCCAATACGATGGAAACGATCATGATTCTATTGAGCCTTCTCATGTGAAACCTCCTTTTCTGATTACCCTTGAGCCGTAATGGCACATCATCCTACATTTCGACAATAGCAAATTATATTTTCAATGTCAAGTAATTATCGATTTATAGACATTCACGGTAGCTCTTTCATATCAGAAACCTCACCTTCAACCACTTTCCATGAATGGAGAGGGGCATATATGCGGGTTCGGTTCTGAATGTGTTAACTCACAAGTTTTGCATTCACTCTAATGAATGAGGAAGGGCATATGTGCGGGTTTTTCTTCACCCTCTGCTAAGAAACCTCTTCACGAGCGGTCGTTTTATAGGTTTCTTCATTTAGTGTCATGCGGAGCGTGTACGACCTCCTAGGGCAGCGACCGGGAGAGGGTCGACGGCCGATCCGCCAGGAATCAATCCATCAACAGGGTCGGGGGGGTGAGGGTATCGCGCCAGTTGCCGGTTTCAGCATCATGGCCGGCGGGGTGAGGGAGACATGCCAATGCCATCGCATGGTGTTTGTAAAATATCGAGGAAACCTTTTTGAAATGATTGTTACATCTGGCATCTTTTTCACATTCTGGACTGTGAAATCCTCCGTGCAGGCGATTGGCTATAACTGGAGGAAAACAAACCCAAACCGCTCCCGGATGGTTCGGTTAGGGGGTGAGATTCAGGAGACCTCAGCTCATGTCCGGTCGTCATACTCGGGAGTATAGTCTCTGCTTTTCGGAAAGAATATTTTTGAGTTCAGGGAGAAGATACGGCTGAATCCCATGATCAGGGACCAGATCCCGAAAAGGGCTGCCGCGAGGAGGCTCGTATATTTTCCCACCCCGAACAAGGCCGGCAGATACTCGATTTTGAACCGATGATGTCCGGCGTGGAGTGGGATGGCTTGAAGAGTTAAATTTGCGGGAATGATCGTGCGTTGACTATCGCTGTCATCCAGGGAAGTGATCTTCCAGCCTGGAGCATCGTTATTGCGCACCAGAAGCACTTCCGGGACAGTAAGATCGGCTTCAATCACATAATGGTCAGTAGATGATTCGATGATCTGGATCCGGCCACTTCGCCCGGCAGAATTTGAAACGTCAAAAGGCGCTTCTTCGAGGAGTACACACGCCAACGGATCAAACTCCGGATCAAACAGCCGATCCATCAGTTGGTGATGATCGGGGAGAATGTCCCATTTCTGAAAAAGCTGCACACTGGGAAGGATCGGGGAATGCTCCTCAATCAACATCCGATTGAGATTGGGGATGAACGCATACCGGCACCCCAGCATCCGATAGAGTGGATGATAATAGGTGAAAACCGGCGGATTGGATCCATGGAGAGTGACCGGGGATTGCGTTCTCGATATCAATTCAGCGTAACGGTCCGGCATTTTCGTTTTTGCACCGGTAATGTTCGCCACTCCAATCGACATCGGATAATTGGGAGTCTCCTGATACAGCACACGATAATCACCCGGATTCCGCTGAGTGAACTCCAGAATCCGCTGGTCACACGGCTCATTGATATCGAATGTGGAACGTAACGATCGGGCAAAGACCGCCATCTCCACCATCACGACCAGACAGCAGATATAGGCGAAAATGACACTGAAACGGGAAAAATAGATGCACAATATCAGAGCCAGCATCGCTGTGGCAGTGATGAGCATGCTTTCGGACGCTACACGGGCTGATTTATCGATAAAATCCGGGCATTGATACAGGCCGGACCGGGTCAGACTATCAGACTGACTGAAAAAATACTGCTGGATCTTAAACCAGATCCCATTTTCCGGAGACAGAATGGCGGAAATCTGTATCGAAGTGGCGAGAATGATCAATATCAGAACAACCGGGATGAGAGTCAAAACAAATGGTCGAGCGCTCCATTGGCTTTCAAGGATCACGTGACACCCGTTGCCCGCGAGAAAACTGAAGAGCAGGATGCAGGGTATCAGGAGATGGATGGGCTCCAGGAACAGGTAATCATTGGGGATCCGGGAGATCATGCCGTTCCAGAACGGAGCACAGACATTCAGTCCCAGAACGATCAGAATAACGGCGATGACTCCTAATATTCGTGTGGCGTATTGACCGGAGCAGAAAACACCAAGCATCGCCAGGATCAGACCGGCTCCACCGATATAGAAATTGAATTCCATCGAATCAGCAGCTCCCCAATACGGGATCTGTGAAAAATCACCAAAAAATGTGGGAGCCACCCATGTGATGAAGCTAATGGGATCGAAAGGCATCCATCCGGACGGTTTATCAATGGGACATGGAGCAAGACGGGAATCTCCGAATTGGCACCCCGGAAGCCATTGAACTGCTGTGATTACAATGGCAACGCCAGTCATCCCGAGGTATGATACAAAAGCGAATATTGGCCGAATGGACCGGATCAGTTGAGCCAGAAAGTAAAGGGAAGCGGCAAAAATTGTTCCCAGGAGTATCTGGGGGTAACCACTCAAGAGTTGCATGACCAGGGAGATCACGCCCGTCGCCCAATAAAAATAGGAATATGTGTTTAAAAATCCATCGATTGAAAAAAACAAAAGCGGTATCCAGGGAATCGCACACAAGGCTGATAGGTGCCCTTGGTGTATCTGACAGAAAAGAGCGCCGCTGAACATGAATATGACTGAACCAGCCATGCAGGCTGCGGGATTCAGCCGGTGTTGATCCAACCACAGGAATGTAAAGATTCCGCTCAATATCAAATGGATCACAATGCTCCAATTCACATACTGTGACATGGTGCATGCCAGGAAAATCAAGTTTATCGGGTAGAACAATGCGGACCGGAAATCTTCCATGAAGGGTGTGCCGGAATGAACATAGGGATTCCACAATGGCAGATTGCCCTGCCGGATCTGGTCGAATCCGAATGTCCGCCAGTGGATGTAAAAAGATGATACGTCCCCCTGGTGATCTCCGATCGTGTCGGTATCGGGATAAATGATCAGATCGCCGAATATCAGCAGCACGAGAAAAATAATGCTGATCGCTGCGCATAACCGCACGAGTATCGTACTGGTATTTCTTTCTTCGTAATTAATACAATCCGCTCCTTGAAATCGACGATTGCCCTGTTCAATCAGACAATCAACCCTTATTTTTTCCCGGTATTATGATGGAGTATAACTCCTGGTTCGTCTCCTTTACGTCTTGAGTAAGCGTATGTCTCTCCGGGTCGAAATGCAAGATGGCGATGGATAAGAACTGCTTATTGGAGCGGCGGGTCAGGATGACCGGCTTTGGTGACGACCCAGACATGGGCATCCGGCAGGATATTCAGTGACTGAATATCCGAAAATCCGGCGGTTCTGACCCATTGCTCCACATCCACCGCACGCCAGGCCCGGCCCCGATCGGTGGATACCAGCATATTGACGGCAAAAAGAGCTCCGTCCAACGGCATTGTCCCGGTTTCGTCGAGGAAGAAATCCTGTATCACGAGTTGTCCGGTGGGTTTCAGGGATTGATGGATTCTGCGCAGAAGCCGGATGTTTGCATCAGGTCCTTCGATGTGGAGGATATTGGAGAGGATTATCAGATCCATATCAGACGTGAACGGCGTCTCGGTATTTTCAAAAATATCCATTTCAAGAAGCTGGATCTTCCCGGACAGATCGAACTGACCGATGATCTCGGAAGCGGTATTGAGCGTCAATTTCTGATCGATCAGAACACCCTGCATGTCCGGTATTTTCTCGGACAGCGCGATAAGATAGGAACCAGCGCCTCCACCGATATCCGCCACGTTTCTGACACGGCTCAGATCCAGCGATTCGGCGATCTGTCTGCCACGCCGGAATCCATGTGCGTGCATCGCCCGGATAAATATTCGATTGGCGTTCTGATCCTGGTCAAATCGATTGGAGTCGGCGAAGGGTCTAGTTCCGGTGCGCACCACTTCAGGCAGACCCGCCCAGCGGCGATAGATCTGTTCGCTGTGATCCAGGGAATTCAGGAGCATGGATGAAGCCGACGACACCAGGTGTTCCGAGGCCAATACCGTATTGACATACCGGTTGTCTGTTTTGATCAGAAGACCCAATGCGGTCAGTGCATCCAGCAAAATATCCGCTCCCCGTTGCTGGATTCCGGCCTTCCCGGCGATCTCCTCTGCCGTCGCGGGTTCATTGGTATGATCAAAGATACGAAGTTTCGCGGCCGTTTGAATCACTCGGGCATGCCGATACCCGGTGGCAAGCTGATGCAGCGACTCCAGAGAATCAATCTTCTTCATGTCATGTCCTTTCCAATTAATCGCACCGATCATCCACTGCATGTAACGATGATCGAGCGCTCCATGCGGGACCATCCGATGGGATGGATCAGTGTTTTTTCCAAATCCATTTTCCGATGCTTCGCTTGACGAACAGCGGCAGCCGATACCATGAAAATCGGATGATTCCGAGCACAATTCTTGGCCGGAAATAGAATCGCATATACGCCAGTTTATAGAGCCGTTTGAGTTGCTGGTATGGGACTCCCGCCGGCGCATACGGATGTCCGTCCGCACCGAGTTCCTCCCACGGAATGTTATCAATTTCACCCGACATTTTTAATCGTTCATACTGGAGACAGCCCGGAAAGACGATGTATGTGAAATAGGTTGCAGCGAAAATGGGCAGCCGCAGGGAGTAGTCAATCGTGCGTCTGATCTCGGCAATTGTCTCCGTCGGATACCCGAGAATAAACATGCCCATGATTTTGATATTGGAATGAGTGGCGATCATGTTTGTTTTTTCCCGGATAAACGCCATCGTGATATCCTTCTGCATGTAATCCAGAACGCGCTGAGTACCGGATTCAATACCCACAGAGATGATCCGGCACCCGGCCGATTCGATGAGCTTGAGAAGATCGATGCTGAGATTCTCCAGACGAGCTCCACCGCAGCTCCAGGTGATGTTCCATCCTCTCTGGAGAATTCCTTCGCAGAGAGCCCGGACGTATTGCGCATCCATCAGGAAGTTATCGTCCAGAAACTCGAAATCCGTGATACCGAATTCCCTTTGGAGATATTCCAGTTCCCTGAATACGCTGTTCAGACTCCGCCGACGGACTTTTTTGCCACCCACGACATTCTGAGCACAAAAGGCGCACCGGTATGGGCATCCCCGGCTGGTCAGAAAGGGTGCTCCTCGGGTGGCGGGATTCCAGAAAAACCATCGATCGGTATATTGCCGGGGATCCATGAGATCCCAGGCCGGGAATCCGAAATCGTCAATATTGGAGTGATAGATTGGCGGATTTACGAGAACGCGGTCATTCTGGAGATAGACCAGACCGGGAACATCATGGAAATCGGCTGAACCGTGTTCCAGCATATCGGTCAGTAATGGAAGACTCAGTTCGGCTTCTCCCTGGATCGCATATTGTACCCCCTGGAAAAATCCATGGATCTTATCCGGTTCCATCACACTGATATGCGGACCGCCCAGCACAATGGGCACGGATGGAAACAACTCCCGGATATGTTTGATTGCTTCACGGGTCGCCCGGATTTCCAGAGAATAGACTTTCAATCCCACCAGATCCGGTTGAAAGGCAAGCAGCCGCTCCCGAAATCCAGTGAAGTCGGCATCTTTTTCACCCTGATAGATCGTCACGGTATGCGCATGTTTCCGGAGGCCAGTCGCAATGTATCCCAATCCGAGATCCGGCATCATGGTATGAATTTGGGATGGAGGCGGAACAGATAAAAACACTTTCATGGATTCACTCTCCAGATCATGCGTCTGATCTTCATCAGAGATGATTTTATGAATGTCGTCGACTGACGTGCTGCATCACACACTGCCAGACAATTCACATTTTCCTCAGATAATACGCATCATGGCCTGCATTTCGGAGAATTGCCACAATATCTTTCGATAAAATGCCTTTGGCACACCCGACCACGATCATACCTGTCCATGTCATTTTTTTCAACGACTGGTGAAGTTCCGTCTGGTCAATAATCCAGTCCGCTTCCGGTGGAGGGGGTTCGTTTTCCGTCGATGAATAAATCCAGATCATCCGGGCACCGGACGGTTTCACTTCGACATGAAAGTCGGTCAAGGGTTCCGGAGGAGCCATGTTCCGGAGATCATATCGCTGGAACTGCCGGACGGCCCGGTCCAGGATACCGACATCGATTTCCTCCTCCATCGGAATGATATCTGCTTCGATGGAGCGGGTCCTGGGTTTATGGACAACCACATTGCAGAACTCCGGCACCTTTTCAGAGATATCGAGTGTTCCGATTTCCCTGGCTTTGTGCATGATTTCCACTTTATCCATAGTGATCAGCGGACGCAACACGATCCGATCGATCACGGAATCGATCGTCCGGAGGTTGGACAGGGTCTGAGACGACACCTGTCCCAAAGACTCCCCGGTGACAATAGCATCGGCGTGAATCATCTCCGCGATCTGATCAGCGGCCCGGTAAAAATAGCGTTTGAGCAGAACATTGCGATACCGGTTGTCCTGGGTGCGAATGGCTGTCAGGAGTTCCACAAAATCAACGAGAAAAAGCTGCGGCTGATATCCGAAACTCCAGTGGTCCGCCAGATACTTCGCTGTCGCCATCGGTCCCCATTTCTGATAAGGGCCTCCCAGGCAGCAGAACAGGTAATGCACTTTCACGCCCCGCCGAAGGGCATACCATGCGGCCACGGGAGAATCGATGCCTCCGGATATCAGGCAAAGCGCTTGACCTTGGGAACCGATGGGCATTCCTCCGGCAGCGACCCGCCTATCTTTTGTAAAACTGACCTCATTATCCCGGATCTCCAGCTTGCACTCCACATCGGGATGATCCAGGTTGACGGTGGCGGCCTTGGCGAGTTCGGCTCCCAACTGACGAGCCACATCAATCGATGTATATGGGTGATGACCTACCCGATGACAGCGGACAGCAAAGCGCCGTCCCTCCACCAGTGGCAAAAAATACGACCGTCCGTTTTCAACAATGGTCCGCAGATCAGCTCCCTCGAATGACGTGACTTCCGTCAGCGAAGTCAGACCAAATACATGGAGCAGCCGCTCCAAAACCATCGGATCGTCATGCTCCACAATCAATATCCCCTGGGATTTACGAATGGAACATCGCCCTGGGAATGAACTCAGCGCATCCCGAATATTGTGGATCAACTGCCGCGAGAATCCGTATCGAACCGGTTTGCTCTTGAGCAGCATCTCCCCCATCCTGCAAAAAAGTCTCATAGTATCCCCTTTGTTAGATCAGCATCAAATTACTGATCACGTAAGGTTATCATATTTTCCGGCAGGTTTTGCAATCAAAGGAATCAACATAAACAACCCATCCATTTTAAGTCTTCCTGAGGTCACAGAAAAAAAAGCATTGCATTATTATGCCGGGATCGGTATATAGATGGCGCTTTTGGCCAAACGAAAGACGATGTTGGAATCTTGAACGATTTTGGGAGAATATAAAATGGGACAAAAAAGTGTTCTCGGGAAACGTCTGATCTGTGCAGACTGCAACACCAAATATTATGATCTGAATCGAAAAAATCCGCATTGTCCAAAATGTGGTTCAACCGCAGTCGGCGCTCCCAAATCCAAATTCCGGATGCCCAAACAGGCAGAGATCGATGTCGAACCCGAGGAAGCCGAAACAATGGATCTTGAGATGGATGATGATCTCGATATCCTGCCGGTCGATAATATGGACGACGAATACATCGACTGATTTTTTCTTCCGCTCATCAGACTTCGATCATCCCATCACACACAGCCGGAATTTTTATTGGACGGAATTTCATCTTTATTTATAGAAAGTCAGCCGCACACTCGCAGTGATTGGCGGCAGATTCTTTTTCTGTTCATGCTGGTTGTGTTTATTTCCCATACCATCCAGCCGGCCCTTTATCATGATGCCTATCATTACTTTTCCTATGCCCGATCCCTGGTATTTGATGGGGATATCGAATTTTCAAATGAACAGCGATTGCTGAAAGCGCCGGTTCACCAGATAATCAGGATGGTACCTGGATCAAGGCCATCGAACATTCCCCCGGTGGAAGGATATTCGAACGGAATAGATCCTCGGACCAATATTTTTCCGCCTGGATCCTCCATTCTCTGGTCGCCGTTCTATCTGGCGCTATCCCAACCTCTGAATATGATTTCGATCAGCGAGCAACCTGCCGGATATGACACATCGTATCGGTTTGCCGCAGCACTCGGAACGGTTTTCTATGTCATCACAGGTCTCATGCTGATTCATCAGCTTCTGGCGTCGATCATCCCGTCTGGCCGGGTGATATGGGTGCTTTTTATACTTGCCTTTGCGACTCCCCTGACCGCTTATTTTTCCCGTGAACCATTGCAGAGCGAAGGATTATCCTTTTTCAGTGCCGCCTGGCTCGTTGCTTATTCCATTCGCCACCGGGATCACCATTCATTCCGGCATCATGGGATGCTCGGATTAATCGCTGGAATCAGCGCTCTGATCCGCTGGCAAAACGTACTGCTGTTGTGGTTTCCTCTGTTGGCTTGGACTCCCTGGCGCGGTTTGAACCGGCATTCGGTTATGCGCTTGACCTGTGAGTGGCTGATCACGGCTCTGGTGCTGATAATGATCACCTCACCTCAGATCCTCATCTGGAAACACTCGCCAGCCTCTGCGGACTTCGATCGAATGAATCTTCTGGATTCGCCATCGCCTTCGATCCTGTCATCTCTGTTTTCGCTCAATCGCGGTCTTTTCACATGGAGCCCCTTGATGATGCTGGGTGTTTTCGGACTGATGATACTGATACGTAAAGATCCAGTCCTCGGATGGGCATGTCTGTTGACGATCTGTATCCAGGTCTATGTCAATGCCGTCCGGACGGATTGGTGGGGTGGAGCTGGATTCGGGGCTCGGCGTTACGTGGCTTGCCTTCCTTTTTTCGGTCTGGGTCTGGCTTATTTCACAACCCTCCTGACCACGAGGTTTCGACAGCGTCTGATGATCGTTATCACGGGAGCCGCCATCATCCTGAACCTTCTGTTGATCAACTCCCATTATAATCAATTCGACTATCCGCCATCCGATGCAAGCGCACGGGAACTCCAACCGGAAAATCTCAGATGGTCATTGGAGCATCTTACCTTGCTCGTTCAAAAAAGTCTTATTTTTCAGGATCTTCTCCGGTCAAAACCCGTTTCCCTTCCGGCATTCGATCCCATTCGCTGGCTGGTGATTCTGGCGTGTGTTTCTGGAATTTCCACGGCCGGATTCACTTATGGGAAACACACCTTCCAAAATCCCGTTTGTCAGGCGGTTGTTGTCATAATCAGCATCCTGCTGTTCAACGTGACGGTTCTGTTCGGTCAGTGAAAGCAACGGCAGTTATATCTGCCTGCGGAATCATCCGATGAGTTCATTCAGGAGCCTCATGGCTCCGATCTCGATCATTCTGAACCGGTACTCTTTATTGGATCGGAAATCATCAATGGGAGTTGCGGTGCGGATCATCCGAGCGATCACCTCCGGCCGATCGATCTCGTTTACCTGTTTTCCGATCAGGAGATGTTCGGCATCGGGAACGCTGAGGACAGTAGGACCAACCGCTCCCAAAGCGATCCCCGCGTCTGTAATTCGGTTGTCTGTGATATCCAGAGCCATTGCCACCGATACTTTGGCCAATGCCTGGCCACGTCGAGGCATGGATTTATAGAAAGCTGATCGTTTTGTTTCACTGATCGGAATGGTGATCCCGACAATGAGTTCGCCGAAACGGAGTGCTGTCTGCCCCGGTTTCAGAGCCAGATCGCTGACCGGAATGGACCGGCTCTGCAGTCCATCGGATGCAATCACACACGCTTTCAAGGCTGCTAGCACGGGATATCCATCGGCTGCCGGAGACGCATTGCCCAGATTTCCACCCAGCGTCGCCAATGTGCGAATCTGATGCGAACCAACCTGACTGGCCGCATCCGCCAATGCCCGAGCGTATCGGACCACTCGGTTATCACGGGACAACTGGTCATAGGTTACGAGTGAACCGATGTTCAGGATTCCCGACTCCACACGAATCTCCTGCAGTTCGGCGCACCGGGAAATATCAATCCATCGGCTGCCAACGGGTCGATGATTCGTTTTTTGTACCATCAGATCGGTCCCACCAGCCAGAAACCGTATGTCGTGGTTCGATGCCCGGGTGACGTCATGCAACTCCTTCAATGATCGGATCGAGATCACGTCAAGGGGATCGTCATCGTTCAATACTCCCGTATATTCCCTCTTGACACCTTCCGGCAGATGAAAATCCGGCACAGCACGTTGAACTGCCTTGAAAATGGCGTCATATCCCGTGCACCGGCATATATTGCCAACCAGTGATTCTTTGATGTCGTCTTCTGTGGGAGCCGGGGAGTGGCTCAGCAGGCCGGCTGCGGACATGACAATCCCCGGTGTGCAGAACCCACACTGAACCGCTCCCTGTTCAACCATCGACTGAAGGAGTGGGTGGAGTTTTTCCGAGCCGGTGTCAAACGCTTCAATAGTCAGAATCTCCCGGTCCGCGACCTGGCAGATCGGCACCAGACAGGAGTCCACCGCATGGCCATCGAGCAGCACGGTGCAGGCTCCGCACTCCCCTTCCCGGCAGCCGTCTTTCGTGCCGGTCAATCCCAGAGCTTCGCGCAGCACCCGTTGCAGGGAAACCGCAGGGGGAGCTTCGACAACCGCGGAACCTCC
This sequence comes from uncultured bacterium, assembly GCA_964512995.1. Lineage (GTDB taxonomy): Bacteria > CSSED10-310 > CSSED10-310 > CSSED10-310 > CSSED10-310 > CAZELM01. The sequence goes on along the minus strand of CAZELM010000008.1, from coordinate 23,886 downwards.
ATTTAGACGAAAAGCCATTTTTCTCGATGTTTTCATGTCAAAACTCCCATATTTCGGATGGTCTTCAATATGTTTTCTGCGCAGAGCGGCAACTCCCGGACTCTGACACCCAACGCATTTTCCACGGCATTGGCGATGGCGGGAGCGACGGCGATCAGAGGTGGTTCACCAATTCCTTTAGCTCCAAAGGGTCCCTGTGGAAACGGATTCTCGATAATAATCGGTATGATGTCCGGTGCATCGGCAGCGGTCGGCACGAGATAGCCACTCAATCCCGGGTTCAGCATCTTTCCATTCTGATCGAGGTGAAGATCTTCCATGATGGCAAATCCGATACCCTGGAGAGCGCCTCCGCGGATCTGGCCGGCCACCTCCCGGGGATTGATCGCCTTGCCGACATCATGAGCCGCCACCAGCTTGATCACCTTGATTTCCAATGTTCCCGGATCGACTTCTACCTCAACGAAATTCGCGGACCAGACATAGGTCATATAGGGATTTCCCTGACCATTTTCTCCGAAGGATGTATCCGGAGATACAAACCATCCCGATGCAACGAGCGGCAGTCGAAGCGCTTTTGTTTTCCGCACGACATCCAGATAAGCGAATCCCTGTGAACGGGAGGTGATGTCATGGAACATCGTGTTGACCGCTCCGACATCTGCGGAAGCGCATCCCAGGAGTTCGGCGGCTCCCTGCTGGAGGCTTTTCCGGATCTGGCGGCAGGCATCCATGACTGCTCCACCGGACATGACAGTGGTCCGGGAAGCGACGGTCGGCCCGGAGTCGGGCACCCGGGATGTGTCAGCGTGATGGACATGTATTGCATCAAAGGGTGCATTCAACGTCTCGGCGGCAATTTGCCCGATGACACTCCGAGCGCCTTGTCCCATCTCCGTGTTACCGATGAAGATGCGGACAGAGCCGTCGTCTTCCACCTGCACATACGCTCCGGCACGGGCGAGGTATTTCCCGCCAGCCCCGAGTCCGACACCGTAAAAAGACAACGCACAACCGACTCCCCGAACGGGGGATGTCCATTTATCCGGAATATGTACTGGAGATGGTTTGCGTCTGGATTCCCATTGAATCTCAATCGCGCCTTTTTCCAGCGCATCGGCCATGCCACAGGAGTTATCGATGATGTGGCCGGTGGCGGTCTGATCGCCGATTCCGATGATGTTTCGGCGTCGCAGTTCCAATGGATCGATCTCCAATCTGGCTGCGAGTTCATCGATAGCGGATTCGATGGCAAATGCGACCTGGGGTTGACCGAATCCCCGAAATGCACCGTTGGGAACCGTATGTGTGGCAACGGCGAGTGAGGCAATGCGAACGGCATTCCAGGTGTATGGACCGGCGGCATGTACTGTGCCTCGCCATAACACGATCGGTGAAAGAGTCGCATATGCTCCACCATTCAGGATATATTTGATGTCTGCCGCCATGAGATGTCCATCCCGGGTGGCTCCGATCCGGACCTGGGTGATGGAGGGGTGACGTTTGCTCATTGAACGGAAATCTTCTTCCCGATTCAGGATCAATCTGACCGGGCGTCGTGTGAGATAGGCGAGCAGAGCGGCATGACCCGCAATATTGGACGGAACATCCTCTTTGCCACCAAATCCACCTCCGGTCGCGGTCTGAATCACGGTGATCCGATGTTTCGGCATCCCGAGAATGGCAGAAACGGCGTCCTGTACGTAAAAAGGACACTGCATACTCCCCATGATCTGCAAGCCGCCGGAATCATCCCATTCTGCGAGTATTCCCTGCGTTTCCAGATAGGCATGCTCCTGATGGGGTGTTCGGTAGGACTGATCCACAATGACATCCGTCCGAGCGAACGCATTTTCCAGATCCCCCCGTTCAATATGATAGGAACGGAAGACATTGTCGGTGCCGTATATTTGAGGAGATTGACCGGAGAGCGCTTCGAGCGGATCAATGCATGGAGGTAGTTTATTTCCATTTACAATCACAGCCTGAGCAGCCCGAATTGCCTGATTGAGTGTTTCGGCAGCAACCAGTGCGACTGCTTCTCCATGAAAATTGACGTTCCGATGCGCCAGAAACGGCTGATCCTGGAATACCAGCGGAACCTGGTTCAGGCCCGGAATATCATCCGCAGTGGCAATGCAGACAACTCCCGGCATTTTCAGTGCGAGTGATGGATCGATTTCCAGATCGGTCATATACGCCCATGGAGAGCGTACGGTGACGGCGTGTAACATTCCGACTCGCACCAGATCCGCAATGTATCTGGCCTGTCCGGTCACTTTTTCGATGGCATCGGGACGGATCACAGAACAACCCACTGTGTTGAATGAATGACCAGAGGTGATCGTGTTCATGAATCGTTCTCCTCATTCACGAAATATGCGATAAAAATCGGAATTCATTCAGGGAATCTCCATTGCATCAGATGTCTGTTTCGTCGTGGGATTCATGACGGTCTGATTCCCGGTTATAGTCTGTAGGATAATCAAGATTCAAACATACGCCCGGATCATCAACCGGGATGTTGATAACGGAAATATCGAAACGATGTAACAGTGGACGCAACCCATGATCGGGATTGATATGCAGCAGATCGTTATAGCGTGTGTTCGGAAAAATTGCCGGATGTCCACGAACGTTTCCGAAAACAGGGAGATGAATTGCGTCGGGGTGCAGCCTGTGGACATCGATCAACCTGTTGATTGTAGTGGATTTAATCGAGGGGTGATCGCCCGGTAAAATAAGGATATGTGCATTAGATGGAATCAAGGGCATGGCAATTCGGACAGAGGAACTCATGGGCAGATCCGGAGATTGATTTTCAGTGATCGTGATACGGGAGTCACGGATCAGGGGGATGATCTCGTCCTTACGATGTCCAAGAACAAGAACGATTCCCCGGACATCCGATTGAAGCAGACTGGCGAGGGTTGATTCGATCACGGTCGTGACGGAATTGACAGGCGGCCAAGGCAGAAGTGGTTTAAAGCACCCCATCCGTCTGGAGCGTCCTGCTGCAGGAACAATCGCCCAAAACTCTGCGTGATAACCGCTTGTTCTCCTGAGACTCGTGGAATTCATCGATCATCTCATCCTTTCCCTGTTTGAATCTATCACAATGCCATTAATCTGACCAGAGGTAGGGGAAGGTGACGACACAACATTCATTTCCAGATCACGAGTATGGAGTCATTGAGCATATATAGTGATACTGACAATCAAGACACGTTACCGGTAAAAATGCGGATGTTTATGTTACCGGTTCGATTTACCGGTTTTCCGGATACATCATTATCTATTATTTTTATTCCAGATGCCGTATAGTAATATGTGTGAAGTGATCCGGTGCGTTGCCGGAGAGTGCATGCATATATGATCAGACTGTGAGGGAGGAAGACATGAAACGACTTATGATGTTGTCACTATTGGTGACATTATTGTTCACTGCAAATATCCATGCCAGAGGATACAATGTCGGACAGGAAGTGGCAGATTTTGATTTGCCGGATGCAAATGGAAATACTGTCTACTTATCAGATTATGTTGGAATGGGAGTTTTCATTGCCTTTTGGGGGTTCACATGAAGTTATTGTCGTGAGGAGGCTCCTCTCGCACAGGAAATCTATGATGAACTCAAAGATGAAGGGATAATAGTTCTCAGCATCGGAGTTGGTGAACCGATGGAAAACGCTCAGACATGGAGGGATATGTTCGGATTAACACATCCAGTACTATACGATGAAACAGGCAAGGTTTGGAACTTATTCAACAAACGGGATGCAGTTCCTCTCAATTTTGTTTTGAATGATTCCATGATTGTTGATTATATCGTCATCGGTTACAGCCCGGAAGAAATGTCCAATATCCGAAATCGGCTAGTCGGAATTTCCACGCCTCTTGTCAAAATTCAACATACTCAACTTCCCAATACCGAAAACATCACCATGCCCTATCATGTTTCCTGCGAGATCCGGGCGGGCGGAAACCTGCTGCCAGACACGTTGACCCTGAATTGGAACACGGACGGCTCGCAGAACTGCACCTCCGTACCACTGGTTGCTGAAGGGGAGAATGTGTATGCTGCCGATATTCCTGCCCATGAGTATGGAACAACGATTTACTATTACCTGCATGCGGAAGCGGACAATGGAAAATCACGCAACAGTCCCAATACTGCCCAAGCAGCAGAAAACTTTAAATTGCACTCGTTTAATATCCTTTTGGACAGCACACCACCTGTGATCACCCATGAAACGGTTGATCGGTGGGTGCCCAAATACTGGAGCCCTCCCTTCAATGCCGAGGTAACGGATGATTTACCGCTCGCGTATGTTCATCTGGAGTATCGGGTGAATGGCGGCGACATCACGATCATGGACATGGCTGAAACCAAACCGGGCCAGTGGTTTGCAGAGATTCCCGGCCCTGTCGCGGATGGCGATGTTGTGGAATACCGGATCGCTGCCATGGATACGGCCGTGTCTCAGAATACCACGTTTCATCCGGAAACCGGTATGCATACGATCGCCATCATCGATCCAATCCCTGCGCTGGTATTGGATCTCGATCAGAATCATAACAGTGGTCCTGCGATCCGGGATACACTGGAGGGACTGGGGATCCATACCGAATATCTGACGGAGATTCCGCCATTCTTTGATGTGTACGACAGTGCCTGGATCTGCCTGGGTACCGCTCCCAATAATTATGTCTTATCTTATGATGATGATAAAAAAATCGACAAAGCCGTGGATCGGATGGGACGGATCTATCTGGAGAGCGGCAATTTCTGGACCAATGACAACCGCGTGGATCTCTTTTTCCGATTTGGCATCGGTACACTATCCGGAGAGGAAGCCGATGCCGGACCCGTAATTGGCGTATCGGATCAGATCACGGAAGGGATGTTTTTTGAATACACCGGCGACAACAACAAAATCGACCGGCTGAAAACCAAAGGCAACAGCATCGGCCTTTTCCGCAATGCTGATCCCCCGTATCTGACCACCGTGATGAATACCGGTGACAACTTCAAAACAATCGCTTCAAGTATCGAATTCGGTGGATTGGTCGATGGCCAGTATCCGAACAACCGATCCTACCTCATGAAACAATATCTGGATTTCTTCGGGCTTCCCTCATCGGAATTCCACTGCCCGAATCTCGGTGTTTCCCTCTGGATGCCGGCCCAGACATTTTATCCAGGCGATCTCTGTGCGGCCGCATTGACCATCTGCAACCCGGATCCAACAACGTATCAAGATATTCCGTTATTTGTTATCCTGGAAGTATATGGCAGTCTCTTCTTCTGGCCATCATTCACCGATTTCGATTATCGGGAAATGGATATCATTCCCGGTGGCACGACCGTCGAGGTTCTGCCCGAATTCAACTGGCCGGATCATGTCGGCACCGCACCGGATATCCACTGGTACGCGGCAATGACTGATATAGACATGACGGAGCTGTTCGGCGACCTGGCGATGTGGACGTTTGGCTGGGCAGAATAGCCCACATCTTTTCTGAGCGAACAGCAATTTATAATCCTGTAAACCCTTTCCTATTCACTGGAAGGGGTTTATTTTTGTCTGGTAGTGCGACTTTACAACCCGTTGAAAATCCCGTTGACTTTCCCGATTCCAATTCTGTAGAAGGGAGTATTACCTTGAGTGAGATCGTTCGATCGGCTTCAATGAATCACAACACCAGTTCATCATTCATGACAGAGGAATGTCATTATTTGAACAAGATATGTGTTTCATGCTCAATGGATTCCCGATTGTTGACAGAATGACAATGGTCTGTTTAATAGAAATGAGGGGAATTTTCACATGAGCATATCGTTGCCAATCGGTTCATATTGACCTGTTACACAATCGGAGGGAAAGATGACCTTTCACAAAGCATGGCACCTGCTCGGTATTCTCGGTTTGTTTGTTGTTTTCTCATCAGACGCATTCACCCAGGACAGGGCTCAGTTCGGCTATCCAGCCCCCGGTGGGATACAATATCCGGACCGATTCGGCAGGCGGATCGACAGTCATGTGTTCGACAATGAATCGAATCTGACGGTGGCGGTCATGGACGAAAGCAGGGGCTATATTTACTTTGCCACCGGTGAATACCCTGGCGAGATCATTAAAATGGATATCTTTAATTTTTCAGTGGATCAGGCGGACATTCTGAAGCTGAATCCCCGATTCGGAGTGATTCGCTGCGGGGTGATGGATCCAAACAATCAGTACATTTTCTGGGGAACGGATGCGGACCCAGGGAACATTTTAATCATGGATATCGACCAGTTTGACATCTGTGAGTATATTCAGACGGAGAGCCCCCGATTGAGAACCGCAGCGCTGGACACCTCACGGCAATGTGTTTACTTTGGCTCTTATTCCCAGCAACACAGTGGCATCCTGAGATTCAGTATCCCAACATTGAGCATCGATGGGGTTCTTCAGTTGCCGGAAGATGTGAGTAATATAACGACATTGATCACCGATCGGAGTTATGATTACTTATTCGGAAGTTATCGATCCGGATCTACTGCTGAAGTATTCCGAATAGAATTAGAAAATTTTTCACTGGTGAATTACCAAGCCCTCGATTCATTAGAAGGAATATCTTCTTTAGTTTCGACTATTTGCGATTCTGATCATGTTTACTGGGGATCAAATGTAACGTCATTATTAAAATACAGAATTGAACCATTTGAATTTGTAGATCAATTGTCATTTCCAAACAAAAGAAATTTTAAAACTGGGATAATTTCTGATGATTTATCAACCGGGTATTTTACATTTGAAACAGATCTTGTAAATGCGAATGGTATATCTCAAATCAATCTACAATCCTTAACGGAAGATGATTATCTAATATTTGAAGAAGGATTCATCAATATAAATTGCGTAAGTTTATACTCAAATATTGCATATTTAGGCACTGGTCAAATACCGTGTAAAATCTTAAGACTGAGAGTAGATTCTTTTGTTTCATTAGAAACCGAAATCTTCCAAACAAATCCAAACAACATTTATCATTTTTTTGTTGACCTAATTCTTGAAAAGGCTTTTATCGGATTATCCAATAATAATGACTCGAATCTGAATTTTGTTGAACTGTCATTTCCTGAAATCGCACCGCTTCGATCAATTCAAATCGCTGCAACTTCATCTGGTCTTTACAATAAGACTGTAATTGATAATGTATTACATAAAGCAATTATTTGCACATCTGATATTCCTATAAAATTTTATCAGTTGGATTTATCATTAATGGATGCAACAGAGCTAATTGAAGTTGACTCTGTATATCGTATCCTTTCGACTGATTACGATCCCATTACAGGATTTGCTTATTTTTGCTCATACAATCACATTTATCGATTTAAAATGTCTCCCTTTGAATTGGAAAGAGAATACTATTTCTTCGAGAATCCCCAAATATTATCGTGTCTTTTCGACAGCACCCATTCAAATCTATTAGTTGGTACTGATACATCACCTGGAAATATTATTGTATTTCATATCAGTGAAGAGGGACAACTCTCAGAAACATTAACGATTGATTCTCAACAAGAAGGTGCACTATCGATAGCAATAAGAGACCCAAATGGAGAATATGGCTATTTTCTGACCGAATATAACAACCCGAATGCACTCGTCCGGGTAAGGTTGAATGATCTGGTCGATGACCGACATGTTCAAATTTCACAGGATCTTGGCAATCCCATAGATGGCATCGTGAATCATATGGATAATTATATGCTTGTGGGAACAGATACAGGTAATGTCATCCGCTTTGACTTGGACTCGTTGATCCCACAGCAGGTCATTTCTGTCGCTCCTGATGATCAGATGCTGTATTGCAGCTTTATCGATCCCGAAACTCGTTTTGCTTATTGGGGAGTATCAGGCAATACCGCTCAGATCATCCGATTTGGGGATACGCAGCAGCATGCGATCAAGGGGAGCCGTGCTCATCTGCCGACACGGGGAAGTCTGAACACCATCTCCTTTTATTCTCATGTTGCCAATAACCATGTCCGGCTGGCGATCTACAGCGCTTCCCTGGACATTCTATGGCAATCCAATGAAATCACCAATACCACTGCCAATGGATGGATTTCCATTCCGATTCATTCCGGCTCACCGCAAACAGTGGAATTGCCGGAAGGAGACTATTGGCTGGTATGGCAAGTGGATAATGATACCGATATTCCGAGTTATACTGAAGGGAATCCGGGAGATGGTATCTTTATGGAATACGATTATGGTCCATTTCCCACTGAACTTTGTCAATCGATATCCACATCCGACCGGTGGAGTATGTATGTGGATTACAGCGCAATCCTGATCACGCCACCACCAACACTGTCACCCACTGCTTCGCCGACATGGACAGCCACACAACCCCCAACCGATACACCCTCTCCCACACCCACGGAAACGCCAACAGAAACTCCGACAGAATCACCCACACCCACGGAAACTCGAACGCCAACACCTTCACCAAGCAACACTCCCACGAATCCCAGTCCCACACCTACGCTGACTTCAACACTTACCGCAACGCCAACGGTTACTCCCATTCCCAGTACACCAACGATCCCCCCGACTCCCACTCCGACAAATACGACGATTCCTCCAACAAATACCTCCATACCACTGACACATACGCCCACATCGACACCCACGACAACACCAACCAGCACCCCGACGAATACAGCCACACAAACTCCAACAAACACCCAGACGCCTACACCATCATTTACACCCTTACCACCAACTGAAACGCCCACTCCAATGCCATCAGATACACCAACCAATACGCCAACCAACACGCCGACGGATCTTCCAACGTCTGCTCCGACCGACTCACCCACACCTACGCCATCATTTACACCGTTACCGCCGACAGCAACCCCGACACCGATTCCCACAGACACACCAACGGTTGCTCCAACGTCTTCACCGACCGACATGCCGACAGTTCCCGGTTCACCGACCCAGATATCATCGCCGACACCGTCTCCGACTCCCTTTTCTCCAACAGAAACACCGATCCCTTCAGCCACTCCAACAGAATCACCTGTTCCGCCATCAGTGACACCGGCGAATACACATCCATCTCCCACCCGAACACCAACTCCGACTCGAACTCCGACATCGACACCCAGTCGAACGGCAACACCCGCTCCACCTACCACCACATATACTCCCAGACCGGGTTCGGGAGCTTACCTGCGGTTGAATGATGAGTGGTTCATTCCGGGTGATCGGTTCTTGCTCAGCATCGATCTCCAGAATTTCAAAACGCCGGCCGATGTTGATTTGTATATCATTCTGGATGTGTTTGGTTCGTATTATTTTTACAATACATGGACACCTGATCCATATGCCATCCGATTCAATCACATTACGGGAGTGGTTTCCTGGGATGTCCTGGATTTTATCTGGCCCGATGTTTCTGGAACAACGTCTGATCTCGGGTTCTGGGCGGGGATGCTATACAATGGAACGAATACGTTGCTGGGTGATTTCAGTCATGTGCAATTCGGGTACGGACCAGCTCCGACTCCCACACCGACAATCACACCCACACGCACTCCAACATCCGCAGCCACGGAATCTCCCGTTCCAACATCCACTCCAACACCTCAGCCTCCGAGAATGGAAGTGACGTTTCTGTCTGATGGCGAAGCCGATCATCCGGGAATCGCATGTGATCAACCGGAGATATTTTGTTTTGGTCCCCGAGCCTCCGGTGATTGCAGCGGATTTATTCCGGTGGTCAGGGTACGCAATACCGGTAGTTCTCCATTGACGATCACGATTGCGATCACCGGTGAAGAAGCGGATGATTTCTCCTCGGAAACCACTCAATGCCTGATCGTTCCCAACCAAGCCATCGATATCCGGATCAATTTCTGCCCGACGGGCATCAATTTCATCGAAGCTGACCTCCTGATCATCGCCGAGCCAGGAACATACGCCATGCATCTGGTCGGTTATGGCTCCGGTGGATAGATCATCGTAAAACTCTCGATCGTGTCAGCCTCACGGAACCCAAAACAGAATCGATCAAATATACTGTTCAATACAGCTAAAAAAAAATTTACAATATACTGGCCATCGATAAACCATCCACCAGACTCTGTCTGAAAACATTTTCAGAGTGAAATACGACGCGTTACCAAGTAATCCGGCAAAATAACTACCACCTGCTTCTCATTTATAATGGGAGATAATTAGGTTCACTGAGAAAAATCCTATATTTGCTTTATTAAATGAATACTGGCGTGAAAGTTCAAACGATTTCAGAAAGAAAAGTTTTTCATAAAATCTCAAACCACTGCTATTCGCCATTAAGTCTCCATATCCCTGATCCAGAAACCGGATAATAACAGAGTTCCTGTTTGGTGGAAATTTTTAAAGCCATCTGATAAACCAGCAACCGTTTACTCTGGCCATTTGTTTCAACCTTAATAAACAGATATTATAATTCATCGATAAATTCCCTGCGTACTGGAATTTATAAAATAAGGATTATCTGGTTTCTTCGGGAAAGGGATATCCACTTCCGGGAATTCTTTTATGGAGTGATGTATTGTGGAGCAGCATATTTTCGACACGTCATGGCTTTTTACATGGATTCTTTTGCCATTATTGATTTTCATTGCCCGAGTTTTTGATGTCAGCATTGGCACGATTCGCTTGATCTTTGTCGCCCGGGGATACAAATATCTTGCACCCATCTTGGGCTTTTTTGAAGTGCTGATCTGGATCACCGCGATCAGCCAGATCATGCAGAATCTCGATAATGCATTTTGTTATTTCGCCTATGCAGCCGGATTTGCCTTTGGCAATTATGTCGGGATGTGGCTTGAGGACAAGTTGTCTATCGGGATGGTTTTAGTCCGAATCATTACCCAAAAGGATGACTCCCAATTGATCGAACACCTCAAACGATCTCATCATGGCGTCACATCCGTTGATGCGGACGGATTATTCAGCAAAGTAAAGATCATTTTCTCGATCACGCAGCGAGCAGATCTGCCGGACCTCGTTCAGGCAATCCAGACATTCAACCCGCATGCTTTCTACAGTATCCAGGATGTCCGATCTGTCAATGAAGGTTTCTATCCCAACCGTAAATCGTTATTTCACAGTTTGATACCACCGATCCTCCAACTCCATAAAAAAGGGAAATGACACGATAGTGAAATCGAACAGAAACCGATCTCTGAAAAAAAATACCCAATCCGTCAACTCCTCTCACTCCCAATTATCACATGGAAAAGGCAAATCCAAACAGATTGCTCATTCCAGCCCTCCTGCCATAATCTGGATGGCGTATCATGACCATCATCATGAGATGAAAGCAATCAATCATATCGATGATATTCTGCCCTTCAGTTCCCCACCGACAGTCTCCTGGCTCCATTTCATGGGGGACAACCAAGCGGATGAACTGGAAAGACTGAGTCATCAACTGTCCATCCACCCGCTGATCATCGAAGATATTCTCCATACCCGGCAACGACCCAAAATGGATGATATGGGAGATTATGTATTCATGATACTGAAATATTGGCATTGGAAAGATGACCGGGAAGAACTTGCCATGGAGCAAGTCAGCTTGATTATCGGAAAAAATTATCTTCTCTCTTTCCAGGAATCTGCGATTGATATTTTTAAACCGGTTCGGGAGCGGATCATCAGCACCATCGGCAAAATTCACAGATCAGGTTCTGATTATCTGGCCTACACATTGATCGATGCTATCGTGGATCATTATTTTGAAGTATTGGAGTCGATTGAAGACAACATTGAAGCACTGGAAGAAACGATCATTCAAACATATTCACCGGATGGACAGGAGAAGATCCATCTGCTGAAACGGCAGTTACTGACTCTCCGAAAATCAATCTGGCCATTGCGCGAGATATTCAATCTTATCCAACTGGGAGATGTTGTTCTGATGAATGAATCAACGAAAATATATTTCCGTGACGTGCATGATCACACCATGGAGTTGATGGATAGCATTGATACATGCCGGGATATTCTGGCCAGTCTGATGGACATATATCTTTCCAGCATCAGCAATCATCTGAATGAAGTTATGAAAGTTCTGAGCCTGATTGCCACCATTTTCATACCATTGACTTTTATCGTCGGTATCTATGGTATGAATTTTCGATTTATGCCAGAATTGGAATGGAAATGGGGATATCCAATCATCTGGGGCATCATGATCGCTTCAGCTACCACCATGATCGTCTATTTTCGAAAAAAACATTGGCTCTGATGGATGATTCTGATACAAACTCTCCACAGATCACTCTTTTCTATCAAGGTTCTTTTCTGATAGAATTCAATTTATAAACCCTGCAGTCATATCAGGCTATAGGGAAAAAGGAGAACATCTCATGAAAAAAAATATGAGCGGTATTTTTGTTGCCCGTATCTTTGGGATTCCGATTACATTGGATTATTCCTGGTTTCTCATTTTCGGTCTGCTGTCGTGGTCTCTGGCAAATGGGTATTTCCGCCAGGCTGTCATCGGTTTTAATCCACAGATGTACTGGCTCATGGGCATTGGCGCTTCACTATTGCTCTTCCTGTCCATTTTGCTCCATGAACTGGCGCATGCCATTGTCGCCAAAAGCAAAGGAATACCGATTCGCGGGATCACACTGCATGTTTTTGGTGGAGTGGCGGAGATGCAGGAAGAAGTGAAGGATGCCAAATCCGAACTGCAGATGGCTGCTGCCGGTCCGTTGACCAGTATTTTTCTGGGTCTTTTATTCGGACTTTTTTATTACTTTTCCAGTTCCCCGTTCTATAAACCTATGTTCTTTTATCTCTTCAATATCAATGTGATTCTGGCCATTTTCAATCTGATACCCGGATTTCCGCTGGATGGTGGCCGGATTTTCCGTGCGATCCTGTGGATAAAGAATAAAGATTATTTCAAATCAACAAAATGGGCGACCCGAATGGGCACTGTCATTGCCTATCTGTTCATGCTGTTCGGCTTCATGGAAATGCTGAACGGCACCATATTCAGCGGCGTTTGGCTGGTCTTCATCGGATTTTTTCTCCGCCATGCCACAGATTCCAGTTATCGGCTGCTCACATTAAAACGCGGATTAACGGGTATGACAGCGGAAAGCCTGATGATTCGCGACGTTAATACCGTTACTCCAGATATGACACTCCAGCGATTTGTCGACGATTATATACTTATATTCAGACACCACTCATTTCCTGTTGTCCAGAATGGGCAGGCACTGGGTATCATTACATTTCATGATCTGAAAGACACGCCCAGAGGAGAATGGGATCAAAAGACCGTTCAGGATGTCATGACTCCGATGGGACCTGATTATATGATCTGTGCCCGTTGTGAGCTCTCCGACGCATTCATCCGTGCTGCGGGAAATGGAATCGGCCGACTGGTCGTTGTCAATGAACATGATCAATTTGTGGGATATCTCAGTTTCCGGGACCTCGAAACGCTGCTGACCCTCAAAACGAATTACGCCAATTCCTCATCGCAGTGATAAATGTAGAAGCGGCATCCTGCCGCTTTCATTCATTTAACAACGTGATCGAACATCTTCATCCCGTTTCGAAACGCGGCTGGAAGCCGCGTCTACTTTATGGCGAAATGCTGAGCATATCAGAATGCATGACCGATTGCGAAGTGAATCGAATACAGACTTTCGCCTTCCTGGCGATCCAGATTGAATCCGATATCTCCCCTCAGCGGACCAAAGGGGGTTTTATACCGCAAACCGACTCCCGCAGCAGGCCGCAGATAGGGTGGATCGGGAGTTGTCAGGTATACGTTGCCGATATCCGCAAACACACCAGCGCCGAGGTTTCTCCAGATCGAAACCCGCATTTCGATATTGCTCAGCAAATAGGTTTGTCCCCCCAATGGCGATCCCTCGCTCCCAAGCGGTCCGAGATCCTTCTCTGAAAATCCCCGATGCGTGTTAGCACCGCCCGAAAAAAAACGTTCCCCCAGCGGTAACTCACCTTCACCACCCACCGCCCAGATATGACCAATCCGTAATGCTCCGACAACGGTCAATTCTTCCCAGAATGTCCGGTAGTATCGTGTATCCATCTCCCATCGATAAAAACTGGATTGACCACCCAGAAAGTCCAGAGAGCCTTTGACGCCGCTCGAGCATAAAAGACCTTTGCTCGTCATAAACGGATCATCACGGCTGTCCCATGTCAGAGATGGCCACACCGACGCCGTGGAGCCGGATGCGAATGAGATTTCATTGTACACATCGGAATCAATATTCGATGCAGTCTCCCGCTCGTAGGAATACAGAACTGACCCCCGAAGATGCTCCTGGAAATCCCTGGAAATACCCGTGCTAAATGCCATTGTATACAAATAAAATCCCGAATTTGACCGATCATCGGAATAGGATGCTTTGAAAAAATTCGACAGATGTGTTCCAAACAGATATGGCTGAGACAAATTGAATGCGATATTCCGCCGTTTTAAACCAGCCAATCCGCCCACATTCACATTCACCGCTCTTCCGAAGACATTCCGATCACCGATTTTACCGATAAATTCCAATCCCCGGTCGGTGTTGATATCCATTCCCATCTCCATCAGACCGGTTGACTGCTCCGTCACATCCACAATGATCGCTTTTTGAAGTTCAGCGGGTTCCACACTGTCGTGTGTTCGGATGTTAACCGAATCGAATACATTGAGATTGTAGTAATCCTGTTGAGCCTGAGCGACTGGTGCATAATCAAACGGTTCGCCGCATGTCAGGCGTTCCGATCCCAGCAACAGGCTCGATTTTGTTTTATAATTCCCCTGCACCACCACAGCACTAATCGTATAGGGTGATCCTTCCTGAATCGTGAATTCAATATCAACCGTCTGCTCATCCGGGCGATGCACCTGTGATTGAATCATCACGTCCGAGTATCCCATCCGCCAATACTCCTTTTTCAATAACGTCTCTGCGAAATTCACGGATTCGACGGTATAGGGATCATTGACTTTGAGTTGCGTGATTTCCAGCAACCGCTCCGGTGTGAAAACCAATGCTCCAGTAAATGTAATCCGCCGGGAAGTCCGTCTGGAACCAGATTGGATCACATATCGTACAACACGGGATTTGGGAGAGTCTCCGGAAGCCACTTCCGATTCCACACGCACATCCGGATACCCCATGCTCCTGTAATACGATGAAATGGTGTTGATTCCGGAGCTGATCATTTCCTGCGTTGGTCGTGATCTGATGAGATGAAAAAGCCGTGGCGGATGCAGTCCGCTTAGTTTCATCAACTTCCGATCTGGAATGGTTTCATTGCCATCGAACTGCAACGACTCGATAAAATACCGGGGACCTTTCTCCGCGATCAGGTCCAGGATGATCTTGTTATTTGTTTCCTGTTGTTCCGTCGATATCCTGACATCCAGATATCCCTGCTTCTGCAGCACCTCTTCCGCCCGTCGTTTCAGCCGGGTGATCTCAAGTTCTGTCAACGGGACATTTCGTCTGCGCCAGGATCGGACAATATCCCGACTGGTGAAGAATCCGATATGGGAGCCTTTGATTTTGACACGTTTCCCAACTTTCATATCGATATTTACATCGAAATCCGATGTATTCTCATCGGAGTTATGATCGTCGACAGACCATTCCGCTTCCAGGTATCCGCTGGCCCGTAATCGGCTGCCCGTTTTTGCCGTGAGTATTTTCAGTGCTTCCCGGTTATACCCATTGCGCAAGGTCCGCCATCGGAAGAGCTTGAGTGAAGATTGCAGCCGCAACCGTTCAAACAGCGATGGATGGCCATCCAGGTGAAACGTGACCGACTCCGGGATTCGCAAGGGTTGTTCTGCAATTGCAATCCATACTGCTGTCGAACCATTTTCATCGTTTGTTTTCGTTTTTATCTGAATTTCTGGGATTGGCAAGCCGACCCATTGATAATACTCCGCGATCTGCTTTGCGGCCTTTTCCAGCGAGTCCGATTTAATGGCATGGTATTTCTGAAGATCCATCACCCCGAACAATCGCCGCTTATCCACCTGCTGTACACCCTTGAATCGAATCTTTTTCACGAATGGCTGTGGTGTGAGTGTAAAAGTCACGGTGCCTGCTGGCGGGTCCCAGTAAACGCCTACCTCTGTGAAACGGTGGGTTGCCAGCAGATTCTGGCGGGTCCGCTCGACAGCCGCTTCATCCCATGGCCCGGGCAATTCAAACTCCCGTAAATGCGTCAATTCCCCGCGGCTCAGCAACCCGGATGGCTGGACAACGACTTTCTGAATGATCGACTGCGACTCCACATGAATTCCAGTAAAAACGATCCCCAAAAAACTCCAGAGCATTACCCGAAGCAACCACAGATATCGATCACTGGAGTGACTGGTCAACCTCCGCATTCTCCCAGTTGAGGAATATTCAGTTAAATTCATGCTGATACCTGAATCCTCCCGACAGGGTGCCGTCCTGGTTCTGACGGGCTTTGAGATTGGTGTTCGGCGTCACGTCCAATTGGAGTTCGATTGCATCCCCTTTTTCACTCCGCGAACTTTTATAATACATGATCGTCACGGTATCGCCGATTTTTTTCCCGACTCCAAACAGAATATCCTCATCTTTCACATCCGAAGGGAACGGAATGATAATCAGATCGGTCTGTTTCGAAAGCATCCCGGCAAGTGCAGTGGCCAGACTCTGTGTGGCATAATTCATGGCCATATCGGTCAATGCGAGTTTCTCTTCATCCGGGGACTGCATGGGAACGCCGACCAGGAGCTTTACGATTTCCGGCTGAGACATGCCGCTGACCGAAAACAGTTGCATGTTCGGCTGACTTGATTTCCCGGTGATACGGAGTGTGATCTCCTCACCCTGCTTGACGGTCGTGGCAACGATATCCACGTCCGGATCGATCTCCCACGGATCATTGAACCGGATGCTCCCCTGAGACACTTGAAACTCCGCACGGAGAAGATTGATATCACCGTGTACGATATTGGCGGAGCCGAGTATACCGGGTAATTCGCTGGAACCGATCAGTTGAAGTCGCACTCCCATGATCAGATGCACATTGGGATTTTCAAGCCGGATCGTATCCGGAGATTGCACGGTCACATTAAACCCAATCTCCGGGGATGAGCCATCAGAGCTGACCGATACCTGTCCCCCTTCCTGACGTGGAACGGCCAGTGATTTCAGAATACCGATGAAATCAATCTTGGGAGAATACACCGTTTCATTGAGATCCACATTTCCGCTCACCGAAAGCTTCGGCCAGGTCCCGGATATTGTCAGAACAGTGTCAGACTGAATCTGGATATCTTGAGAATACCGCATATCCAAATCTTTCGCCTTGACTGAAATATCCAGACCGTGCAGAGTTCCGCCATGGAGTTCCGCTGATCCGGACAGATCCACGAACCCACCGGCAAAGGTCGCCTGTAACGCATCGATCACCGCTTTCCCGGACGAACATGTGATGCTTCCCTGCACATTTTCCACTGGAGCCGGAAATGCGGGGCCATCCACGATAATTTTGTCCAGTTGAATAACGCCGGTGAATGCTGGTTCAGTGATGACACCCCTCCATTCCATATCCGTCCGGATCACTCCATCCAGACGATCCAAGGCATCCACTAGCGGAAGCAGCGGTTTCAGTCCTACGGAAGCCTGGATGCGAATGCCTTCTGCATCTTCCCGCTCCTCCAACAATCCGATCGATCCATCCATCCGGATATCCATATCATCTCCAGATATCCTGAACGACCGAACCTGAATCCCGCCCTGATTGATGGCAAGGATAATGGGTTCCGATGCATGCCAGGATACGGAACGGTATCGGGATTCCATCACGATCAATGAACACTGTCCCACCCAGTTTCGTGGATCTGATAATTCCCCGCTGAGGGTCAGATTGCCCGTTACGTTACCCTGGATGGGTTCCTCCAGAGCCAAAATTTTTGAGATGGTATCCAGATTCAGCGCATCGAGCATCATGGTGCTGTCCGCTCGTATATTTCCATCAATGCCGATCCGCGACGTAACCTGAATCTGATCTTCCATCCCAACCGCGTGTAACACGACGGTTCCCCGATCGATCTGCGCCTTGATACGGGTATCCGGTACAGGCGCATCATTCCAGGTAATGCCTGCAATTCCAATCTGAGAAACAACAACCGGTTCCCGCTTTTCCGACGACTCCCGTTCAAATGCCATATCAATGGACCGGACTGTCAGATCTCCCAACTTGATGTCACCCAGCCGGCATGTTCCCATCGGCATGGGGCGAGTGAAGTTACCCCAGATCTGCAAATCGGCATCGATCCAGCCCGAAAGATATTCTGATCCGGCGATCGGCTGCCACACTGACAGGTCCGGAATGCGTGCCCGTACCATCATATCCAGAGACTCGGAATCCACCCCGGCAGATCCGGAAACGCGTATGAAACTCCCATCATCTCCCGTCAGATGGAAGGATTCGATATCGGCCATTCCGCGATCGAGTGTCACCTGGATCGGTTCCGCATTCGCCAGACTCCGGTTCCCGGACCGGATGATCATTTCCGGAAAGGTCGCGGTCACGATCGGAAAACCGGCGGATTTCAGAATGGTCATCCGGATGGAGCCGGTCAGATAACCGCTGAGATCGGGTATGATTCCCTTTACGAACGGCTCCACCATCTTCAGATCGAAATGCTGAAACACCGCAGACGCCCTGATGGGTGTTTCAGGAGAGAACATCGCTTCCGCCTGAACAGCTCGATCACTGGTCGAGACCGTCACCCGCGTTTCCGCTCCGAAGGCTATTTGTGCGGTGAGAGCCGGAAGTGGACTCGTCTGATAGGTCGTATCCGATATTGTGACAGACAGAGTGGCGGGTCTGCCGGACTCTCCGACCGGAACCGTTCCGGACGCTGCCAGTTGAGTCCGGATGCCCAGCGCTTCCAGATGATTGGAACGGATTGAAAAGAACCCATTTTCCGCTCGAATCGACAGATCGGCCTTCTGAATGTCCTGGTTATCGATTTTCAGATTTTCCGCCACCAGATGCCCGGTGAGTCTGGGCTGATCCAGTGAACCGCTTCCGCTGAACTCCGCCTGAAATGAACCGGAACCCGTGTGTTTAAACAGGTCCAGCCATGGACTCACATCATCGGACGACATTTTCGTGGCGATGGAATAGGTCCGCTGTCCGATATCCACAACTCCGTTGCCGATCACATTCAAATTTTTTTCATTCAGGTGGAGCCGCTCGATGTGCACCTGCCCCTGGTGCATCCTCACATTCGCCTGTAACACGGGAGTCAGATACCCGGATGGAGGCGATACCGCCGGAGGCGTGACTGCCAACCGGGATTCGGCCTCGATATCCATCACCGATAACCCGGCCAGCGTGGCGGAGACGGTCCCAGACAAGGTTCCGGCGATGTCCGGTGATGATTTCAGAAATGCCAGACCCTGTTCCAGATCGAGCTGTGACAGGGTTACCTGCGTGCGGATGTCCCGTATTTCGGGGAGAAGTCGGCCCATCAGATCGACCGTGAGATGACCTCCTGCCAGATCGGCATCCACTCTCGAGGCCGTCAGGTTCCCATCCGCGAATGATCCATTGACGATCAGAGAGGAAACGGTGGCATCCGAATAGAGAATATCTGTTCCCGTCATTGACAGTGAGATCTGTGGAAGCTCTGTAAACCCACCGTTTCCAGAGGCCATGATATCCACCCGTCCAGACTGAAAATCGGATACCCCGAACGTTTGCAGTATCGGAGATACATCGCCGGAGACGGTCAACTGCGTGGTCTGCCTGGGCGATGTCCGAAGGTCGGTCAGGTTAGCCAGAAGCGAGACCGCTGTCCGGTCGATCTCCGCCCATAGTTCCACCACTCCCGTGCCATCGCCGGGGAACGACCAGAAGACCGATGTCGGGAACCCGGTATTCAGAACCGGCCGGGCCGGGTGACCGGGCGTGTATTGAAGGGTATCGATCACCAGCTCCCCCTGGGATATCAGATTTTTCAGATCAGCATCCCCTTGGATTGACAGACCGGCCAATGCCACCTGGAATGCCGGATTTCCGCAATCAAATATCCGGAACCAGCCCCCTTGGATATCGATCCGGGAGATGGTCACCGGGGGAAGCGAAAACGGAGCCTCATCCGGTTCAGATTCCACCGTGCCATCGGAATCCGGGATTGTTACCGGGAGAAGCAGATTGCCGTCCGGATCAATCCCGAGTTGCACTCCCGGCGCCAGAATGCGAATCGACTGGAGCACGACCTTGCCCTGCAAAAGGCTCCCCATAGCCAGATTGATGTCCAGTTGCGCGATTTCGATTACGGAAGACGGATTGGTCTGTATTGTTGAGGAAACACGCAGATTTTTCACTCGAAACATTCCGGAAAGCACATTGAAATGGATGCGATCGATCCGGATATCCGTGGACAGATCCGCCGAAATCTGACTGGTTATCGATCCGACCAGCGCTCGCTGGACAGCCGGAATCGAAAGAATCAGGACCATCAGACACACGACCGCCATCATTCCACAGAGGATCTTCAAGATCAGACGCATATACGAAACGTGCGTAGCATCCTCGATTGTACCATTCCGATTCATAGCCAGCCCCATCCAGGATGATCAGTGGCGTTTGTTCATGGCGTAATCCATGATTTCCGGAATAATGTATCGGCCATCGAGATATGCCCGGGGCACGATCCTGCGATCGATGATGATCAGGGGGATGGCTCGGAGTTTCAAGGCATTGGCGGTCTGGATATCTTGGGTGACCGCTGCCTCGATCTCACTGGAAGTCAGGCTCTGATCAAACCGCGTCGGATCAAATCCCAGTTCCAGGACTGCCTGTTGAAGCGTCTCCACGGACAAAGCCGCCTGATGGCTCATGAGCCATTGGTGCATCCGCCAGAATCCGTCCTGACCCGCGAGTTTACCGGCGGTTTCTGCATATTTCGCTGCCAGACAAGCCAAGGGGTGATTTTCCGATTTGACGGACGGATTGCATTTGGCATCCACGGGGTAATGATAAAACGAATATTTTACATGGGAGTTGCGGCTGAGGATCTCCCGGATCATCTGATCAGCCTGAGCGGTAAACGATTCCTGATAGTCGCTGAACAGGATGATTTCGTGAGGAGCATCCCGGGGGCCCAGGATCCAGGCGGCGGGATCTTCCGGCAGTTGGACCGGAGGCTCATTGGCCCAGTCTTCGACATACTTCTGGAGAGCCAGCGGCGGGTGATCGGACGCTGCGGAGGCGATGGGCAGATTGGCTGCAAGGAGCGCTTCCATTGTTCTGGTCAAGGCGTTCTCAGCATTCAACCCGCGAAGCTCCATCCCGTTGACATACACCATCGGCGTATAGTTCAAACCCAAAGCGATCGCTTCGTCAATGTCATTCCGCACGCGCCGGAGGGTTTCCTCGCTGGTCATGGCCCGGATGAACGCATCATACTCGAATCCCAACTGCTCCAGACCCAAACGAAGCTGCTCATCGGTGAACAGGCCTTTACGCTCGAACAGCCACTCATGCATCCGCCAGAATCCATCGGTTCCCTGAAGAATCCCGGCCGCCTCTGCGGCTCGCGCCGCCCAGCAGGCATTGGGATGCGGATTCCTGGTTGTATATCTGGGGTTGCAGTCCGAACTCATCGGGTACTGTTTGGCGGATATGGAGATGTTTTTATACCGCGCAGCGACCGACTGGATTTCTTTTTCGATCCGGTAGCAATCCGGGCACTGATAATCGGAAAATACGACCAAACGGACTGGAGCCTGCTCCGGACCCATCCGGTACCGGCCGGTGAATCCACCCGATGGGGAGAGGGATCGGGGTTGTTTCTCTGGATTGTCATCCGATGCCGCCATGATCTGCTCCCGGGATTTGCCCAACTCTCGTTCGGCGGCTGTCGAAACTGCGGCTTTTTTATTGGCATTCATGACGCCCAGAATCAATGAACTACCAATAAACAATGTAAAAAAAACCATGATTGGCCGATACCGTAAAGGAGCTGGCGAGTGGCTGGTTTCCAGCAAAATCCAGAATGTAATATTGATCAGATGAAAAAACAGGCAATATGGGCAGAGGATCTTTTCAACCAACATAATCCCAGTGAACAATATGGATGTCATCACCCCGGTCCGGATCAGGAATATAAAGATACGCGGCAACCGGCATCGATCCACAATACAGACCCCCATTACCGACAGAAAATAGGAAAATCCCAAAAAGGAGACGGGCCATTGAATTCCGGGGATTTTCCCCCATTTTCCGGCTGCGAGCTGCGCGCAGGGCGTCTGATCTCCGCACCCGAACAAGGCGAAACTGCCCAAGTGACTCATCACCAGCATCAGGGAACTGACCATACAAAGCGCTGGCAGAATAATGATCCAGATTTGTTTTACGGTCATCTTCTCAAAGGGTTCCGATTTGTTTTTCATATCGGTTTTTCGCTGACTCATCCTGAAATTCCTTGACCACGGTGTCTCATGATACTGAAAAACAGTATAAAAAAAGCGACAGCAGTGAAGGCAATCCCAGCCCCTTTATAATGAAAATGGGGCTGGGAAAAGTTCATTCAGATCACAGGGCAGCCGTGCCTATCAGATGGGATATCGGATAATGACAATGCCCGAGCCACCGGAATATCCAGCTCCCGGATCATTCCCACCACCACCACCACCGGTATTGGGCATTCCATTCGAGCCAGCAATCACGGGATCCTGACGAGCGCCATCGCCGCCGCCGCCCATACCGCCAACGCCACGAGTGCCGGCCGACTGCTCGACCGCTCCGCCGCCGCCACCACCAAACCATCCCGATTCTCCCACACCGGTTCCGAAATAAGGAGAGAAATCCCTTCCGACGCCGCCATCGCCGGCAATGCCGCTTCCTGCACCACTCGGTCCGCCCTGCTCACCAGGACCACCAGCGCCACCACCGCCGGATGTGGGATACGGGCTTGATTGGTTGGTTCCATCGCCTCCTTTGTACCCCTGACCGGTAACGCCAGCACCACCGAGTCCTGTATTGGATGCACCACCACCGGAACCACCACTGCTTCCATCACCGGAATGGCTCCAACCTTCTCCACCACCACCACCGATCGCAACATCAACTCCCGGGATCGTAATGGAAGAGTTAGCGCCGTTTCCGCCGACACTGGTGGCGGAAGCCACGCCAACTCCACCTGCTCCGACTGTAACGGTATACGTGCCAACCGATACTGTTTTCTCAGTGACCCAGACAACACCGCCAGCTCCGCCACCGGCACCAACATCACCGCCACCACCAGCACCACCCCCTGCGACGACTAGGATATCCGCTTCGATAGTCCCATCGATCACGGTGAACGTTTCAGTGCCAACATTCGTGAACGTGTGGACATTGTAGGTCGTCCCGCCGGATGTGAATTGGCTGAGGGTGCCGCCGAGGCCGGTACCCTCAGCATTATCCAGCCGAACCCAAACCGTTCCATTATACCCTTCAAATCGTTGCAGACTCGTATTGTATCGAATGGAGCCTGTTGGTGGTGTAATGGATTGTTGTTCAGTCGTTCCAGATGGAACAACGATCGCATCCGTACCAGCCACATGCAGTGCAGCTTGTGGACTGGACGTACCTACACCCATATTCCCCGTAGTTTCATCATAATAGACCTCAGCTCCAGCCGCAATTCCATTGGAATTGTAGATAAACTGACCCGTCGTTCCTGCCACAGGACCATTGGGACCGGTTACTCCGGGAATGCCTTGTGGACCTTCAGGACCCATGGGACCGGTTGCTCCGGGAATGCCTTGCGGACCTTCAGGACCCATGG
>CAZELM010000007.1:42476-140705 GCA_964512995.1 uncultured bacterium | reverse complement strand
GACCGCTCACAGTCGCAAGATGACCGCTCACAGTCACAAGATGACCGCTCACAGTTGCAAGATGACCGCTCACAGTCGCAAGATGACCGCTCACAGTCACAAGATGACCGCTCACAGTCACAAGATGACCGCTTACAGTCGCAAGATGACCGCTTACAGTCGCAAGATGACCGCTCACAGTCACAAGATGACCGCTTACAGTCACAAGATGACCGCTTACAGTCGCAAGATGACTGCTCACAGTCACAAGATGACCGCTTACAAATACCCGAGATAGCGTTCGATTATCTTGATGGACGCGATACCTGAGAGCCGGATACCTTAATGGAGTGTATTCGGTTTTATGAGGGGAGAGGTCAGTTTGGATGGCTTCTGCCTCATCCGATTTACAGACCATAGCAACGAAAAAGTTTTTTCGGGTAGTTTCTGGTTATGTTTTAGAAACACACATTGATATTAACTGAATTGGAATATATTCAATTTGCATGAGCTGGATTTACTTTTTTTCTTGAAAGCGGATACATTGTCATGGTATATTAAGAAAATTGATTACGGACAGATAAATTCGAATGCAATTGTAGAAAAAAAATAGTAAAGAGGCATAAAATGAATAGTAATCGGCCTGATTTTCGCCATTTGATCCTGTTGATTGGAACCAATCCGTTGCCCAATTTCGTTGTGGCGGATTTTTTCTTGAAACACAACGAGCATCTCCAGAAGATTTGGCTGGTTCATTCAGAAAAAAACGATCTGCAGTCCGGGACCGCAACTCAGGCAGATAATCTTGAAAAACTCCTGAAAACAAGATGGAATGCTGAAAAACAACATCAAAGTCTGCAATTTCCATTTGAAAAGATTTCTCTTTCTGATGTGAGTCATGCAAAAAAAATCCGCTCCGATATCGAAGAAAAACTGGACACAAAATTGGGAATGGGAAATGGTAAGGTTCATCTGAACTATACCGGCGGAACAAAAGCCATGAGCACTCATGTCTATTGGCTATTAAAAGAAAAGTTGAAGAGTGATATTTCATTTTCTTATCTGGATGCGCGGAGGTTCCGCTTGCTTGATGATGACCGGGATGAGGTTATCGCGGGTGATTTGAGGCGAGAGGTTTCTATTACATTTGAAGAGTTGATTAGATTGCATGGATTTGAGCGTCGTAACAAAGATGATAACTTTGAATTCTCGGAAGCATTGTGTGGTTTCAAGAAAATGATCGAGTCTGGTGAATTAAATTGTTTTTATGCCGTTCCGGGAGGTTATAACAGAAAACTATTCGAGAATCATAGAGGAGAATTGATCGGGAATAAGAAAGATTTATGCCAGGAGAAGATAGATGAATTCGAACCTAATGATCATTTTTTTTCAATAGCTATGAGCATGCCAGAAAAATATCGTTTATTTACTCATGAAAAGAAATTCAACCAGTATATACCAAATAAGGAATTTAAAAAAGCTGTCAAGTTTTTTGATGGTCTCTGGCTTGAATACCATATTGCTGAAATACTCAAAGGAATTTCAGGATTATCCATTTTTCAGAATTGGGAAATAAAGAAACCAACATGGCCAAACAATTTGTATTTTGAGTTAGATGTGATTTTACTTAAATCATACCAGATGATCGGAATTTCCTGCACAAGTGACATTACTAAGCGAATATGCAAAAGCAAAGGCTTTGAAATTATTCATCGAACAAGACAGATTGGTGGCGATGAATCAAAGGCTATCCTGATCACTCGATTGGTTTCTGATGATAAAGAAAAATTACAGCAGGAACTCATCCACGATACGGGCGGCGAAGGAAATATTTTGGTATTGGGAGCCGATGATTTAAAACACGACGACCTGCTATCTGAAATTCAGACATTCATTTCCGAGGAGGAGTAAATTGGTAATGGAGTGCTATGCTGTACTGCTTGATACGGTATCTATCCAGAAATATATCTTTCAAAGCAACAAACTGAAAGAGAATATCGGGGCATCTTATCTGGTTGAAAAAATGTATAAATCATATCTTGAAGAACAGATTTCCGATATATTTAGACAGAAATTTTCAATTAGTTCCTGGACGAATGAGCCTGATTCCATTCGTCTGATTGATTGTGGAGATCCATTTGAGGTCGGCTATATCGGCGGTGGGAATGCACTTTTGTTTTTTAAAGAGAAAGAAAAAGCCGAAGAATTCATAAAAAGATGGACGTGTTCGCTTTTAATTCATGCACCATCAGCGCAGCCTGCCGTCGCTTCCGGTTCATTCGACCTGTGTGATTTTGAGGAAAGTAAAACAAATCTCTTCAGACGATTGCGAGAAAATAAATCAAAATATATTCCTGAAACCGTGATTCCGCGTCATGGCATCACTGCGGAATGCACCCACAGCGGATTTTCAATGGATATCTGGAATGATAAAGACGAATTTGTATCGGGAGCTTCCTACGCCAAAATGAAAGCATCTGAAAATGCGAAAGACTACATCAATGAACGATATCGTGATATTTTAAAGGATACATTCTGCTTTACGAATGAACTGGATAAATTGGGTGGAATAAAAGGAGAGGATAACCACATCGCCATTGTGCATATCGATGGAAACGGCATGGCAGACCGATTCAAAAAGATGAATACTCTCCCAAAGATACGAAAATTATCTCAATCAGTGCATGGCGCAACAGAAAAAGCTTTTTCAGAATTGTTAACACATATTATTCTTTATTTTGAAAAAATAATGGCATCATTGGGTTTTGATATTCAATCAAAAGAAGACCGGTACAGGTACCCAATAGATGAATCTTCTCAGAAAAAAATTCTTCCGATCCGTCCAATTGTTTTGGGTGGTGATGATATCACCTTTGTCTGCGACGGAAAATTGGGCATTTATTTTTCAAAATTATTTGTTGAAGCATTTGAGAGTCAAGAGGTCAGTGATGGAGAGCCATTAACAGCATGTGCAGGTATTGCCATTATTAAAACCAAATATCCATTTTACAGAGGATACCATCTGGCGGAAGAACTATGTGGGAATGCAAAAAAAATAATAAGAAGAGACAACCGTGACTCATGTTCGTATTTGGATTTCCATGTCTCAAAGGGTGGCATTGCCGGTAGTCTTGAAAAGATTCGCAGCAAATATTTCAATGTACCTCAAGGGACTCAATTCTTTCGACCGTATAAGATTACGCCACAAGATAATGATTCTCAATTTGACTTGTTTGTCAAAAATACAGCAAAGCTCAAATATCAGTTTCCGACAAACAAAATACACGAGCTTCGGAAAGTGTTAACCCTCTCAAAAGAATCAACGGAACAGTTTGTGAAAGAAATGGAGTTTCGTGGATTGAAGCTTCCCCGGATACCTGGGCGAAACTACCATCAAACTTTATTTGAGAATCAACAAACTCCCTATTTTGACATGATTGAATTAATGGAATTTTATCCCGATTTTGAACTGAGGAAGGCAGCGAATGAAAACGTATCAGCTTAAAATAAAACTGATATCCCCAACGCTTGTTGGTTCCGGGGAAGGATTTGGAGCATTGATTGATACGGACATTGTGTTTGATGATACTGGTATCCCGTATATCCCTTCCAAAAGAGTGAAAGGGTGCCTGCTGGATTCTGCAACAGATGTAAAAGAGATGTTTGAACGGTCAAAGATTCATTTCCCGATGGATATCAAGACTGTTTTCGGACGATCCGGTGACATCAAGTCCGGTGCTGTTTACTTCTCTAATCTGACTATCGATGATTATAAAAATAACAAAGCATGGCTGGATTATTTACTGACCCGAAAAGACTGTCTCAGTATCCTCTCCAGAGAACGTATTCTCGAAACCTTTACCGAAATCCGGCAGCAAACCGCAATCGAAGATGGTGTCGCCCGTTCTGGTTCATTACGAACGATGCGGCTCATCAGACAAGGCATTGAATTTTACGGCGATATTCATCTGAAAACCGAATCGGAAGCTGTTCTGAATACACTGCTGATCTCCTGCCTCCATTTTCGTTTCATGGGAACCAAACGAAACCGAGGATTTGGGGAAGTTCTATGTACCGTGTCTGAAAATGGGAAAGAGCTTTCAATTCGTCAGAAACTGGAGGACCAATGCATCGTATAAGATACAGAATCAAAACAATCGCACCGGTTGTAATCTCTTCAAAGGCAGGGGATATGAATATTGTGAGTACAGAACACTATATCCCTGGGACCACGGTTCTTGGAATGTTAGCGAGCCAGGTTATCGTAAAAAAAGGCCTTGCCTCTGCGCATGAAGATTGCCAGTTTTATGACTGGTTTCTGGCAGGTAAACTGAAAATCAGCAATGCATATATTTATTCGAAAAATAAAAAAGGGAAAGAATATTCCTATGTCCCTGTCCCGTTTTCTATTCAAAAAGAAAAAAAAGATGAAACAAAAATATATAATCTGTTGTACACGGATGATGAAGATTTGAAAGATGTCCAGACAAAATCCATTGATAACTTCTGTGTTCCCCATGGATTATCTGTCGATATTGGAGAGGATAAGCTATATACAAAAGGGGTTGAGTCATCACTGAACTTTCATCATGGCAGAAATAGAGAAAAAGGTGTCTCTGAAGAAGGGAATATCTTCAACTATGAATCGATTTCCGAGGATCAAATGTTTGAAGGAGAAATTACCGGCGAATCATGCGACTTATTGGAATTGTATAAAGTGATAGATAATGAGTCACTGCAGTATATTGGGCGATCAAAGAGTGCTCAGTACGGAAAAATTTTGTTTGAGTGGGTTGATCATAAGCCGATACCAGTGACTGTTCCAGAAATCGAACCGGATCAGGATCTTGTTAGTTTGGTCTTTTTATCAGATACCATTCTTTATAATGAGAATGGGTTTTCCACTGTCGATATCAATGTTCTCGAAAAATACCTTGACGCCAAGATCGACAAATCGTTTATCAAAAAAGGACGAATTGAGACATTTGTTTCCAAATGGAAGCTTCGCAAACCATCGGAAGTCTGTTTCAGGGCAGGATCCACATTTTTACTCAAAGACATCTCTGCTGCGGATCATCATCGGCTTGCAATGCTTCAGCAAACTCGTATCGGTGAACGGACGCACGAAGGATTCGGTCGGTGCATTTTTGGATGGAGTACAGATAGCCATTTACAGGAGGAAAAGAGCGAATCCCTTGCACAAGAAAAACCATCGTTTGATATGCCGGAAACAACCAAAACGATTCTGATAACACTCATTAAAGATACGATCCGGAAATCTGCCGTGCAAAAAGGGATCGCTGATCAACGGGAATTTAAAACGTTCCCTTCGAATGCGTTACTGGGACGATTGATGGCAATGTTAAAGGGAAATAATACACCGGCAGCATTCAGCGAATCCCTGAATCGTTTGAGAAAACCAGCAAGAAATCAATTGGAGAGCCACCACAATGGATCACAAACGTTGTTTGATTTTTTAATGAAAGCGCAGTCCCTCTTGGCGAATCTGATTGAAAACAATGATAATCTGAATAAAGTGTGTAGAGAAATCAACTTTAACCCGCAAGAAGATAATGAGTTAAATAAGATTCATCAGGTATATTTGGAAGCCTTTTTTTCCATGATGAGAAAACGCTCACATCATAATGAGGACCGATATGGCGACAAAAGGTAAAATCGTGTTAATGGGCAATATCAAAACGCTTTCACCACTACATATCGGATGTGGATCAGAAGACAGAAGCGATATCGATGTGCTTCGAAGTGGAGATGGAACCCCTCTCATCCCCGCGACATCCTTGATCGGTGTTTTAAAAAGTATCATCGAATCATCTCCGGATTATCACCAATTTCCGGATGATAATAATAAGAAGAAAAAGTGTTTCTGGGGGAGATTAACTACAGATGAAGATGGACACCAGAGTACATTTCGGTGCGCGGATTTGGAATGCCTTGAACCTCCCAAATTCCTCATCCGGGATGGGATCAAAATTGACGGGAAAACGGGATTGGTTGCTGACCAGAAAAAATATGATTACGAGGTGATCGAACGGGGAGCTGTTTTTAATTTGAGATTGGAATTCGACTATACCGATGAGGATCAAGCTTTTGTTAAAAAAATGATCGCAACCATGGTTTCACTTCTCAAAAATGAACATGTTCAAATCGGAGCAAAAACCAACAGTGGCCTTGGAGCGATCAGGCTCGAAGATGAGTTTTTATATGAATTCATTTTTTCTGAAGCAACAAAAGCGCATGTATATTACTGGCTTACACAGCAGTTCACTGATAAAAATGAGATCAAATCAGAAAGTTTAGGAACACCGTTTGACACGAACTCAAAGTGTTTTAGAATAGAAGCAACTTTCTTTCTGAAAAGTTCCCTGATTATCAGATCATACCCCGATGATCCCAAATCGCCTGATGCGGTTCATCTTCGTTCTCTGGGAGAGCCAGTTCTGACAGCAACGTCTATCAAGGGGGCGATACGAGCGAGAGCCGAACGAATTGTCAATACGATTAAAAAATCAGATTCCATTGTTCATAATCTTTTTGGGATTGTGGAAGAAAAAGGAATCTCTGATCGTAATGATCCAGATGATAAGAAAAAGGTACAGAAAGGAAAGATCCAGGTCAAAGAATGTATTCTGCCGATGTTTAGTTCCGAGATACAGACACGGATAAAAATCGATCGGTTCACGGGAGGAACGATTGACTCCGCGTTGTTTGATACGATGCCCTTGTTTTCAAATTCAAACGGAGATGCAATAACAATATCAATCAGGATTCATCATTGGGAAGAGGCCGAGGCCGGGCTGATGCTCTTGGTGTTAAAGGACTTATGGACCGGCGATCTTGCCATTGGTGGAGAGAAGAATATCGGCAGAGGCGTGTTGGAAGGGATCAGTGCTACGATCCGCTATGACAACGCTACTCCGATCTCCATCGGAAAAGATCTGAATAGACTCAGCCTGGATGATAAAAACATGTTACAGCACTGGGTCGATGCGTTATGGAATCATAGTCCAGGATGAAAAATGCATATCTTGATATGAATATTTATAATCGACCATTTGATGACCAGTCTGAAATTCGAGTCAAATTGGAGACAATCGCGGTGTTTGCGATTTTTCAGATGGTTAAAATGGGTCGATTGAACCTTATATGGTCATTTATTCTTGACTATGAGAACAGCTTAAATCCTTATGATGATATTCGGTTGGAAATTGAAAACATCGCGCATTTGTCCACAATGTATATATCGGCTGATGAACAAATCAGGAATTTGGCTAAGTCCTTCGAGCCTAAAGGGATTAAACCCAGAGACGCTTTACATTTGGCATGTGCTGTAGAAAGTGAATCAGATTTCTTTATCACATGTGATGATGGAATCATCAAAAAAATGACATCTCTTGATTTGGGCGTTTCTATCATGAATCCTGTGCCGTTTATTTTGAAAATGGAGGAATTGGAAAATGAAACTCATGAGTGATGCAGAATTGAAAAGAAAAGGGTTCAGTGTATTGCTGAAAGAATTGGGTGAAGTCAATATGCTCCGGTTTTTATCCCAAATTAGCCAAGAAAAAAAGGATTACATGGAAATTCAGGATGCATTGTTCAAAGATATGACGATTGATGAGATTTATAAAAAAGCAAAAGATTATGAGAAAAAAAAAGAAAGTGATTCTTAGAACTTGGGAGATGATGCTATGAATACGATGACTGCCAATGGGCTTGAATGGATACAGATCTCTTCAACATCAAAGCCGCTGAATATCGATCCGGACAATTTTCATTTGACCATTGATGAATATTTTAAAAGTCGGTCATTCGTTGTTGCATATCTTGATTACAACGTGCTGATCGGCACATGGGAAAAGAATACCTTCCATTTTTATAATGGTGAATCATTTAAAAATAAGTATGTTCAGCGATTAAGATTATTTGACCCGAATAAAGAATTGCTGATATGGCGGACGGCGAGCGGATTTAAATGCAGATTACGGGCGGATTATGTTGGAGGTATTTCCACAGATGTTATTGTCGCCAAACAATTTCTGTTTGGAACCCGCAAGGGGGATGGCAGCAATGGGTCTTTTACGGAAATCACCGAGGATCGGGGAACGTCTTTGATTTTGCCTTTTGTCCTTCTGAACTTTGATAACAGCGGAAACCTGAAATCCAGAATCCCAATCAAAACCCATAATTATGTGGATTACAACGATGTAGGCCAAGCGGGTTACACAGATTGCCGGTTTGTTGATTTTGTCATCGAGTAAAGCCTGTTGAACATATGATACGATTTTATGTGTAAAAGAGGGGAAAAGGATGAAAAGCGGGAAATTGAATATATCCAAAAGCAACAGAGGAAAATTGATTATTAAAGTGAGCTGGTTCGATGAGGCAGATAAACCGAAGGAGATGACAGTACAGAATGCACTGATTTCTGAGAAATATAATGGAAAGAATATTTCGTTTCATATGGAAAAAGGTCAGATCACAGAGATTACCTGTGAAGGAGACATTATTTTTACGGTGAAAACACAAAAATCAGCTCCAGCAAAAAACAACCGCCCGGAAGCTCCGTCGAATAAAACTACGTGGGAACAACAGAAACCATCTCATCGGGAATTGAAAAATCAAATGGAAATGGACCATCTTACATATGTTAAGGATCCAGCCTACGCACCATATAATTTTATCCCTTTGAATGAACAGGTTGTCGAAGCGGAGGAGATACCGGAGTTTGATCGATATCATGAGGGACGCTTTACCGGTTGGATTGATCTGGAAATCGAAACACAGACGCCGTTGTATATTCGGGATACATTGACTCAAGAGGAATGGAAGAGCAGGGAGGAGAGAAGTGATGGCGATAAAAGACAGGATAATCCTGATTTTTTTTCTCCCGCCGGCAGATTGAGAATTCCAGGAAGTTCGCTTCGCGGTATGATCAGAACCCTTGTGGAAATGACCAGCTATAGTAAGTTCAAATTGTTTAATGATAAACATCTCTATTTCAGAGGGCTGGCGGATATGAGTAATTTAAGAAAAGAATACCAGGAGAAAATGACCTCCTTCGATAAACAGAAACGTCGGCCGGTATATAATATTTCTGCTGGGGTGTTGCGCAAAATCGGCCTGGACTATTTCATCTTTCCATCGGATTGGAAACAGATTTTTAAAGATGAAGCCAAGCGAAAAGTAAAGGAAACAGGGAAAGAGTATAAAGAATTCTGTTTTTATAAACTAAAAGAAGGTTATCTGATTGTCTCTGGCAACATGCCAAATAAAAAAAGAGATTGGATTATTCTTTTTCCAAATCAAACGACACCCAAAATCCAAATTCCTAAAGAAGATATTGAGAATTATAAAAATGATGCGACCCGTGCAGATCAAGTTAATGACTCCTTAGATTTGATTGAATGTGCAAAGAAGGGGGATGTTCCGTGTTTTTATGTTATGTGGAAAGACCTGTATGGAAAGGACCGGGTATCTTTTGGTCATACCGGGATGTTTCGGCTTGCTTACGAGAAAACGATTGGTGAACATATCCCAGACTGCTTAAAAACAGATTGTGGTAAAGGTTACGATCTCTCTGAAGCCATTTTTGGCAACGAGTATCGTTTCAGCAGCCGGGTCTTTTTCGAAGATGCTTTTTTACTTCCACATCAACAGTCGGTTCTGATGAAAGAAGGAACACCCAAAATTTTATCTACGCCCAAACCAACGACATTCCAGCATTATCTGGTTCAGACTCAGGATAATAACAGACAGCTCAACCATTATAACTCCAATTCTGCGATACGGGGATATAAACTGTACTGGCATAAATCCGGAAATCACTGGGAAGAGACCGATTCAAAAAAAATGGAAAAATCGCCAAAACAATACACGAAGATCGCTCCGGTCAGGAAGAATGTGAAATTCACCGGACGAATCCGGTTTGAAAACCTGTCGAACGTTGAACTGGGTGCACTATTATTCTGCCTGGATTTGCCAGATGGATGCTGCCATAAGCTTGGAATGGGAAAACCGCTGGGTTTAGGATCGATACACATAAAAAGCACTCTTTTCCTATCAAACCGGAAAACCCGTTACAAAGAATTTTTTTCTGAATGGATTGGAATCAGTCCTTCAGACAAGAAAGTATCGGATGATATTAAACAAGATTTTGAAACCTATATTCTGGGTAAACTTTGCTACAAAGAAGAAAAATTATGGCTTACCAAACGATTACAGTCATTACTTGCAATGCTGACATATGATCTTGGAATCAAAGTCGAAGAAAAAGGAATGAGCCGCTATCTGACGATTGAACCCCAAAATGAATTTAAACATCGTCCGATATTACCAGCAGTTTTGGAGATTAAAACAAAACTCTCCTAAGAAATTCCTAAGACCTTAGTCGGTCCAAATTTTGATCACGAAACCCGTTAAGATCATCCTGCCGCCAATCCCCGATGATCCCAGTTTTTGTGCAAAATATTAACGGATTGTGATATCATTCACAAGAGGGTGACGTATGATGCGCTCAATATACTCCTCATCAGGCGAAGCATAAATTGGATCTGCGTATGCTGGGAAGTAATTGAACATGGTTAATCTGTTTATTACTTACATCCTCGGAATCGCTTTGATTCTGTATGCCTTTTTCTCGCTGAACCAGATGTTTCGGGATGGGATGCACCGATCGATTCAGACGGTAAAACCCACAATCTCAAGATATCATCTCCCGATGGCCGAATCCTGGAGTCGATGGGCATATATACTGCTTATCGCAGGTGGATCGATAATCGGAACCTGGTATTATTTTCAGGAAAATCTGATTATTGCATTCAGTCTCCCGATCCCTTTTTTTCTCCTGGCACGATTCATTCAACCGCCGTCTGAACCTCCACCACAGCCGACTCCACGAATGTGGGATTCTTTATTCATCATCATTCTGATGATCTTCGGTTCGGTGATCCGAATAATCAGAATCAATGATATCCCCCCCGGTGTAAACTTCGATGAAGTTGTTCTGGCATTGGATATCCAGTCATTGACGGACAAAAGGCAAAGCGTTTTTGCATTCAGCTCATTTTACGGATATCCCAAGATCTCCTACCTTCCATTGGCTCTGTTTGCGGATTGGTTTCCATTCAGCCGGTTGATATTGCGATCCGATGCGATCCTGTGGGGGATTCTGGGATTACCTGCGTTTTATTTTTTGAGCCGGATCTTTTTTTCTGTCCGACTGGCTCAAATAGTGACATTGATTTTTACCGCATCACCATATCACTTGTTTTACAGTCGAATCCATTGCGGTGCCAAGCTGACCTTTCTGGAGATCATCTGGTTTTATTTTTTTATTACATCATTCACTACACGTTCCAGATGGAGAATGATCGTCTCAAGCATCAGTGTCAATATACTGCTTTATGATTATCTGAGCGCACGGGTGATCGTTTTTTTTATTTTTTCCGGGTTCTTCATTATCGCCATTACCCGGAAAATTCCCTTAAAAAATGTTTTATCGAGTTGTCTGCTCATGGGATTCATCATCCTGCTTTTACTGTCGCCCATCGCCTGGCTATGGAAAACCGATCCAACCAATTTCTATTTCACCCGTACATCATCCACTTTAGTTGATTTCTCAAGAGATTTAGATGAAGCCATTCGGAACAGTGTACTGATGTTCAAAGATGAAAAATTCGGTCAGGATGGCGTCTTCACTCAGGCCAACGCATCGGTTCTTCACCCAGCCTTGCTGACTATGTGTCTGACCGGATTGTTTTCGTCTCTCTTTTTGTTTCCGATCTGGCCATATTCGTTTGTTGGAGCCTGTACCATTCTTTCATTGATGCCCTCTTTCGTTTCATCGATCGAGGGAAACTCGCATCGATCGATGATGATCATACCACTCCTGTTTTTGCTGTTCGGGTTGGGGATTCAAACGATTTCCGGATTCGTTAACAACCACTCCAGGCATCGATTCACTTTGATTGCAGGTACAGTACTGGCAATATGGATCATACCGGCAAGCCTGTCGTTTTTTTTCAAAGGAATGTGGGATATCGATCGTGCCCGACTGGAAAACAATTGGAGTTCCACTGCGATTCGATCAACAGAATCAATGTGGCGCCTGCACGATCAGAATAGTCGATGCATTGCTTCAAACCCATCTGAATACTGGTTTGCCCTTGTTGGAAACTCAGAACCTCCAGCTTGGCGGCACTATTCCGATCTCTTTTTCCAATCCAGAAACTGGCTTCCAGAAAACTGGCTGGACCGTGACTCGGTGCTGATCCTGGCCGATTTCGATCAGCCACTCCATCGGTTCCTTCAGCAAACCACAACTGGGTATCGGTGGGAGGATGTCTGTTTTCCATATGGCAAAACGCAGTTGTTATTGGGACATTTTTCAACTCCCGCAAAAGGAGCTTTTAATAATGACCGGGATCACCCCCGGCAGGTTGATATTGTCGGACGCTCGATACAGGAATGGAAAGGCAGTCTGATGTTTGATCAGCCTTATCTGTTGCACTTTACCGATCCAAAACCTCCGTTCATCTGGATCCTGGATGGTCAGACCATATCGGCTGATCTCACGGGACTCCTTTTCGCGGAGGGACTTCATGAGTTGATCGTTCAACGTGATTTAAACGCTGAAATAAATATCGAGCAGCAATTGCCGGTATTGACATTCGATCTTTTTCCGCTCCCGAAAAATGATTCAACAACGATTACAATTTCCCCTTCCCATCTGTATGATCTTCCTGTTCATGGCTGGGTTCATACTGCGCATCTGCATTCGATTCCGGATGAGCAATTGGTATTTGCGATTGAACCACTGGTATATCGTAAGAATACATTGGAACTGATGGAGCGGTTTGATAAATTTTCTCGCGAGCGGATCATTCATCACTGGACGTCGACGATCAATTTCCAGCATGATGAATCCCGAGATTTTATTTTGAAGTGGAAATCCGGAACGGCTGGAGTTCTGATGGATGGTCAACCGATTGGGATGCAGGAAACACCAACCGAGATTATTTTTTCAGTTGAGTCTTCCCATTTTGGAAAAGAGATCACGATCTGGTTGGATACTGACAGTAAAACATTGGATATTATATTAACTGAAGCATGGTCATCTGAGGATAAATCCGTTCTTCCGCCGTATGAATTTTTCACTGTTCCTTTCGAAAAGAGATTTAAACGGTTTGATGGACAATAATGTTTATCCTGGCTGCTCTGTCCAATTATCGCCTTTAGCATTGTATATTCGTTATAATTCTTTTACATTAACTAAAGGGAGCATCTTTCTCCAGGAGGCATGAATGAAGAATAGAAATCTGGTTTTGAGCAAGGGCTGTTCGCCCGTCGTATTGTTTTGGCTTTTTATTTTTTCCAGCATC
Source organism: uncultured bacterium (assembly GCA_964512995.1). Classification (GTDB taxonomy): domain Bacteria; phylum CSSED10-310; class CSSED10-310; order CSSED10-310; family CSSED10-310; genus CAZELM01. Next base: position 127,326 of record CAZELM010000007.1, on the reverse strand, counting down.
TCGATCCCCATGATGGTGCAGGCAGAAATTAAAGATCTTCAGAATGATAGTTTTGATGAGTCGGGCACGGTTGTGTATCAGGGTGGGTTTGTGACAGGCGAGATGATGGCGGCTCGTTTTACACCCGATCCGGATGATTATCCGATTCACATCCGCAAGATCAAGGTATATGTCGAAACGAGTCCCGGTGGTCAGACATCCGGCCAATTCGTCCTGCATCTCTGGGCGGATAATGGAAATCTTCAACCGGGTCCGGAATTGATCGATCCATATCCATATACATTGTCTGCCAGCGGTATGAATATCATCAATCTGCAGAGTCAGGGGATTATGGTTAACAGCGGAAGTGTCCGTGTGGGACTGCAATTTGCTGGAAACCCGCCACCCAGCTTCTGCAACGATAATGATGGTAACATCACACCTCAGAAAAATTTCATATTCGCCTATCCGCCTTCCGGCGATCCATTCTGGGCTTACTCTGAATCATTTGGTGTCAATGGAGATTGGATTCTGCGATTAGAGATTAATGCTTCGGATTGCATCCATGATGGGGATGCGACATTGGATGGTGTCGTAACGATGAATGATGCGCAACTGGCATTCGGATTTGTCCTGGGAGTCTACTCCCCGACGTCTGTTCAATACTGCGCTGCGGACTGCAATGGGGACAACGAACTCACTTCCGCGGATGTACAAGGGATATTTGGGACGGCCATTGGCCTGGGAACCTGCCAGGATCCGATCTGATCGAGGGATTTGAGTCAGATCGATCTTGATCGATGATCGGAAATCGATAGTCTTTCCCTCTCTCCATTTCAGAATTACAATCGAATGTCACTTCGAGGACCAGGATCACTCTTTTTTCAATTCCAAATCTTCACCCAGTTTGATTACATATTATATAACGATTCAGCATAGGCAATGATATCCAGAAAACACCCCCTGTCACGCAGAGTCATCACATCAGCTAGGCCGAATCCTTTCCAGTATTCTGATTCTGCGTGCCACTCCTCTTGATCGAGGGGATTTTGAGTAATGAATGGTTATCAGATTATATCAGTATCCCTGCCAGTCACATACCAAACCTGATAAGGTAATTTTTTTATGAGCTTATCCTATTCATTCTTCTGCACGGTCCCGAAAAATATGGAGGATCTTGTTGCTTCTGAGCTGCGATCATTGGGTGCTAAAAATGTAAAGGAAACCGTCGCGGGTGTATCCTTCTCCGGTTCACTGCAGACTGCTTACCGGATTTGCCTCTGGTCGCGTTTTGCTAACCGGGTGTTATTGCCCATTGCCACCGCCCAGGTTGAGACTACCGACCAGCTCTATGAAGCAGCTTTCAGTATTCCGTGGCGGGATCACCTGACTGTTTCGGACACATTTCTCGTTGACTGCTCATTGTCTGACTCCGCGATCAACCACTCCCATTATGCGGCGCTCGTGATAAAAGATGCAGTCGCAGATTATTTTCGGAAACATTGCGGGCGCCGCCCGAATGTGGAGACAATCAATCCGGATCTTCGTCTGAATGCGCATATCAACCGAAACGAATGTGTGATCAGTATCGACTTATCAGGAGACAGTCTCCATCGGCGTGGGTATCGACAGATTGGCGGTAAAGCAACCCTGAAGGAAAATGTCGCTGCGGCAGTTCTGACACGAGCCGGATGGCCACACATCGCATCTCAGGGTGGATCATTCATCGACCCGATGTGTGGATCTGGAACGCTGCCGATTGAAGCGGCGTTCATTGCATTCAACATCGCTCCCGGATTATATCGAAAGTACTATGGATTTATTCGATGGAGAGGTCATGATTCCATCGCATGGAATGCACTGCTGAAAGAAGCCAGGGATTCCGCTCATGATGGAATGAAACGGTCTATACTGATCTTGGGATCTGACCAGGATTCACAAGCGATCGAATCCGCACGTAGTAATCTGAGCCATACCGGATTAACGAACCATGTTCGGTTTGAGGTCCGGAATCTCGCTGACTTGATTCCTCCGAAGGAGTCGACACCGGGATTGATCGCAGTCGATCCGCCTTATGGGGAGCGATTGGGGGACATGAAAACACTGCTCCCGGTATACGAGATGATGGGGCAGATCTTCAGTCAACATTTTAATGGCTGGAAAGGGGCGGTCTTGACCAGTGAAACAGAACTCGCTCATGGACTGGGACTTCGGGCATGCCGGATAAATAAACTCTTTAATGGACCGATTGCGTGTACCCTGGTTCATCTGAATCTGGACTCCAGTAACCATTTCTCTCCCAAAAAAGAAAAATCGATTTTGCATACTGAGATGAATAATGTACCGAAACACATAACTGAAAGTCGCGTTGCAGCCAGTCCGGGTGCGTTGAGCATTGCCAATCGCTTGCGGAAAAATCTGAAACATCTTCAACGGTGGGCGAACCGGGAAAATATATATTGTTATCGAATCTATGATGCAGATCTGCCCGAATATGCGATCGCGATCGACTTATTTGAAAACCGGTGGATTCATGTTCAGGAATATACGCCACCCGCGAGTATTGACTCTGAGAAAGCAGCCGGGCGGATCCGGGACGTGCATGGGATTCTTATGGAATTATTGCATATCCAACCGGAGGCAATCTTTTTCAAACAGCGACGACGCCAAAAAGGGTCACAGCAATACCAGAAACTGAGCGATAGAGGGACCTTTTTTGAGGTCCGTGAATCAGATTGTCTGTTTTTGGTCAATTTTACCGATTATCTCGATACCGGATTATTTCTCGATCATCGGAATATCAGAAACATGTTGCGGAGTATGGCTTCCAAAAGGCATTTTCTCAACCTGTTTGCCTATACGGGCAGTGCGAGTGTGTATGCGGCAAAAGGCGAAGCGCTTTCTACAACGTCGGTCGATCTGTCGTCAGCGTATACGAGATGGGCGGAAAAAAATTTTTTACGGAATGGCATCACTGGGAAAAATCACCGGATTTTCCAGAGCGATTGCATCGAATGGCTCAAAAAAGATCCCATGCAATATGGTTTGATATTCATCGATCCCCCCACTTTTTCGAACTCCAAGCAGACAGCCAATGATTTTGACCTCCAAAAAGACCATCCATATCTGATCAAAGCCGCAATGGATCACTTAACAAACGATGGATATGTTATTTTCTCCAATAATTACAGACGATTCAAACTGGATCCCGCTCTTGGAGAGAAATATGAAATTCGGAATCTGACGAGGACAACGATTCCAGAAGATTTCAAGCGTAATCCAAGAATACATTCGTGTTATCAACTCAGACATAAACAGTGATTGGATTCCATCTTCAACAGAAAACATTGGGCTGAAATTTAGTAAGAAAAGTCTATATTTGATAAGACTCCAATCGTATCGATCAGATATGTGAATCTTCTGGTAAATCTTTTTTACCATCCATTTTATTGATAGACTGGTATTTAGGTCGAATAGCTAATCGGAAACAAAGCTGGGATTTATTGGGATAGTGGGATGCAGTGAGAGTAATGGATGGATTGCAGGAGGTTTTTGCGATGAAATCTTATCAGGTGTTGTTCTTCAGTGCATTTTTAGTCTGGGTCAATTTATTCGGTGCTGATCTTATATACGCAAATCCGGATCGTTCGTCGGGAGCCAGCAATCAAAGCAAAGAGGTACTGACTCCGACCGCTTCTCCAACCCGCACACCGACTCGTACGCCGACACCGACGAATACACCGGTTACTTCCTATCGGGTATCGGGTCATTTATATGAGTTTCCGGGTTGTGTCGGCTACCAGCGAGGTTGGACGATCCTGCTTCAGCCGACCGGACGCACAACGACCACGGATCTGAATACGGGCTATTTTGAGTTTACGGGAGTATCGAATGGGAACTACACCTTGGTTGCGTCTCCATCCTGCAATCCGTTCGGGTGCTGGCCCAACACGCCGGTGACGGTTTCGGGAGCTGATATCAATGTCAATATCTGCCCTGCCGCATTTACGCCAACACCCACCCGCACACCAACCAACACAGCAACCCCGACTCGTACGCCGACACCGACGAATACACCGGTTACTTCCTATCGGGTATCGGGTCATTTATATGAGTTTCCGGGTTGTGTCGGCTACCAGCGAGGTTGGACGATCCTGCTTCAGCCGACCGGACGCACAACGACCACGGATCTGAATACGGGCTATTTTGAGTTTACGGGAGTATCGAATGGGAACTACACCTTGGTTGCGTCTCCATCCTGCAATCCGTTCGGGTGCTGGCCCAACACGCCGGTGACGGTTTCGGGAGCTGATATCAATGTCAATATCTGCCCTGCCGCATTTACGCCAACACCCACCCGCACACCAACCAACACTCCGACTCCGACACCCACAGAAACACCGATCGAAGAGTTACTTCATGACGGTGATGTAAACGGAGATGGAGAAGTTACTACCGGAGATGCTCAAATTGCATTTCTCATTGCAATGGGCGGATATCCGGCTGAAGACTGGGAATTGGCTGCTGCGGATTGCAATGGAGATGGTACGGTTTCTGCGGGAGATGCTCAGCAGATTTTCTACAAAGCGCTTGGAGTCGGTTCATGCGTGGATGATATCTGATGCCATTCAGGGGTGATTCCAAACCACAGGCAGCAATGGTGAATCAGAAGATTCCGGGCGATTCCGGATCGATTTTTCTTCGCGTGCGATCACCAGAAACAGTCCGTCGATGAATGTATCGATGAGATAGGTCTCCAGAGAAAACTCAGGGACCCGATCAAGGTGTGAGGTGAGCACCTTATAGTGTCTTGTTATATCCAGATCAGTCATGGATGCGTGAATGATCGGCTTTAGTGCGTCTTGAAACCGAACACGGATATTGTATTTCAGATAGATCGACGCAGAATCATCCTGGCCATGAATGATGGATTGGGGATTGATGATCGGGATATCGGGGATGATGGAGAGTAAGATCGGTTTCGTTTCCATGACCGCATAATCCGCAACCCGATTCATCTTCAAGATCAGGATATCCAGGTTATCATCGAGATCATGGTTATGTCTGGAGTGGTGGTTGGTAATGTGGTCGGGAGCGTTGATTCGAATACGCGGATCATCAAAAAATGCATTTTCCCGTGATAGCAGTTCAATGCTCTTCTGAATACTCAGCTTCCACGTTTCCTGAATCCCTTCAATGGCCATGGAATCTGAGATTTGTTTGCCTTCCATGGAATCGAACAGGTCTTGAAAAACGTCACCAAAGCCACAACGAACGGGGCTGTTCGATATGAAAAATCCCAGTAACACGATGATGATAATCTTGATACGGTGCATGGACGATGCTCCTTTTTCCAAAAGCTGTTGGCTGGAAATGTAGCGAAACCAGATGCTGTATTCAAGAAGAATCATCGGAATTCTCAAGAGGCGTTGTTATCGAAATGGCTTTCTGTTATGATGACCTCATGATTTCTAATCCTTCCATTGTAATCATCTCACTTCAGAATAATTTTATTGATTTCGGAGTCCGATATCTCGAGGCATCATGTCGCAGAGCTGGCATCAGGTGCCATGTTCTGTGGTTGTTTCGTGAACCCCACGATCCGATCCAGGATTGGGAGTTCGTTCGAGTGGCTGAGTGGATTCAGATTCATGAATTCGATATGGTCGGCATTGGAGTGATGTCGGTTCATTTCGATCGCGCCGTGAAACTAACACAATGCGTAAAATCCAAAATGACCATTCCGGTCGTCTGGGGAGGTGTTCATTCCATCATAGAACCAGAAAAATGCCTCCAATACGCTGACTTTGTCTGTGTGGGAGAAGGCGAGGAGACGATTGTCGAGTGCGGTCGTCGGCTGGCGGCAGGGGAGACACTCAAAGGTGTTCAAAATCTTTGGTATCGGGAGGGAACGGCTACAGTCAAAACTTCCCGAATTCTGATCGACGATCTTAATTCGCTGGCTTCACCCGATTTTAATTTCGATTTCCATTGGCATCTCGAAAATGGACAGATAACACCTCTGACTGCTGCCATTCTAAAACAGGAATACCCCTGGAGTCTCAGACGTCATTTCGTGATTTCGTCCAGAGGCTGTCCTTATGACTGCACATATTGCTGTAATTCTGCTCTGAAGCGGCTGCTCGGACATAAACTCACGATGCGTTTTCGAACGGTCGATCATTTTATGCTGGAGATCGAAGGGTTGATAACCCGATATCCGTTTATACAGACCTTTGCAATTATGGATGATTCATTTTTTTTCAAGCCAAAGGGATGGATTGAGGAATTCTGTGATCGGTTCCGCAAGACAGGAAAAACATTCGGTGTTCTGGTACATCCCAAAACTGTATCGAGAGACCGCATTGAAAAACTGCTGAATGCCGGCTTGATAGGGATACAGATGGGATTACAGTCCGGATCGGAGCGTGTGTCGAGACAGATTTTTAATCGACCGGAACCGGTGTCAGAATTTATAGACGCGACAAGAGTTTTGGACCAGTTCAAAGACCGGATTCACGCACGAACCTATGATGTGATCGTAGATAATCCGTTTCAATCGGAAGAGGAGCAGGCAGAAACGATACGCGTCCTCGCATCACTGAAAAAACCTTTCCTTATCGATCTCTTTTCATTGACGCTGTATCCCGGAACCATGCTGTATGAACAGGTGATCTCAAGCGGAAAAGCAGTCCCGTCCGATCTGGCGGCAGAGGGAAAGGATTATATAAAATACCAGCCAAGCATGATGAATCGCCTGACCTGGATGACACATAATACGCCTTCTTCCATCGTATTGTTTTTTCTGGATCATCGAAAATCGTTATGGTGTCAACTCGGATTCCGATTATTTGATAGTATATGGGAAAAACGAGTCCGTATACTTCTCAGAAGTCTTAAACGAGCGATAAAAAGCAAGATATTTAGCTCAATCCGGAAATCGGAATACTAGAAATTGATAATGCTATTCAAAAATCTGGTTTCTATGATTGATTGATATTCAGAATATGACAGATTGTTTTTTGAAGAACATCTAATCCATATGGTTTGGCGAGTCGGCCGGCAAAACCGTATGATCGGTAGTTGACCATAAGATCTTCTGATGGATCTCCGGAAGTAATGACCGCTTTTATATCTGGACTCATTTGTCTCATATTCTCAAAAATCGATAATCCTAGGTGCTTTCCATCGATCTGGTCATCGATGATGACCAGATCATAGGGCTTCCCGGAGGTCAAGGCCATCTGACAGCTTCTCAGAGCTTCCTCAGCAGTGGCCACTCCAGTCACTGAGTAGCTCAGTTCCTCAAGCATCATGGTTAAACTTTCAAGGATGAATGGGTCATCTTCCAGAAGCAGAATTCTGGCATTCGTTATCGGAGTTGATGATTGGATGGATTGGTCCACTAGTTTCTCCTTTCTTTCCTCATACCTGATCATTGTTTCTGGTGAGGGGTCTCCATTGAATGCAACAGGGAGAAAGATATAGACCGTTGTGCCGATGCCAGCCTGGGATTCAATGGATATGTATCCATGATGTTCATTGAGTATTAATCGGCAAAATGGAAGTCCTATTCCAGTGCCTGTTGTTTTCGTTGAAAAAAATGGATCGAAAACATGCGGTAAATCGTCCGATGAAATACCAACACCATTGTCAGCAATCGTGATTTTTACATAATAACCCGTCGATTTGGTTTGGTCATCCGGATGGGTCAGATACACATTTTCGGCTGAAACACTCACCGTACCTCCAAGCTTCAGGGATTGTACCGCATTCAATACGATATTATGGATCACGTCCTGTATCAGATTGATATCGACATTCACTTTTCGAAGATCAGGCGAAATATGAAATATGAGATTGACATCATAGCCTTTGATTGCCGGGTAAACAGCACTGTATATGATATCGATCGGATTGCATAATTCAAATGATGGTTTTGTTTCCTTCGAAAATAATAAGATGCTTCTGAGATGCCTTAGTGCGGATCGCATCGAAGTATCCACTTTTTTGATCATCCGGTAAATCGGATCATCGCGCTGCATTTTGTCCAGGATTTCGGAGAGGTCAATGGTAACCGGCATGAGCTGGTTGTTCAGATTATGGGCAATACTTCCAGCCAAAATGCTCATTGTTTTCAGCTTTTCAGATTTTAATAGTTCCTGCTCCAGGCGTTTTTTATCTGTAAAATCGCGGACGAATATCAATGCCGCTCGACTACCATTATACTGGGTTGGACTGACACTCAGTTCAACTTCAATCCGATGACCATCCTTATGTGTTAGAGCAACCTCATATCGATAAGAATCGATCTTGTTATTGGTGAAAAGCGTATGCCGCGAGATGACTTCGTTAAGCGAATCAGGATGGATAAATGGAATGAATTCTTTTTCCAATACTTCATCTGTGCTATAGCCTGATAATTTGAGAAGTTGTTCATTTGAAAACTTGAGTTTGAAATTCTGAACGATGCATATTCCATCCGAAGAATTCTCTACAACGTTTCGGTATTTTTGCTCATTGATGCGGGTCGCTGTTTCTTCCAGTTGGTGTTGAACGGCATTTGCGATAGCGTCTCCCGCGATTTTCATTAAATGAATGATGTCATCTCGCCATATGATCTTCCTTGAAATCGAGTGACAACCCAGGATACCGAGTAATGTCCCTGAATAGATAACAGGAACAGCGAGTGCCGATTTGATTCCATAGGCTGCCAGTGTGTGACAATCGATATCAAAACCGGCAGCAGGGAAATCCACATCCGGAATGCTGACCGCCTGACCTTGTATAAACAACTCCAGAGATTTCGGGCAATCAGCGAGATCAAATTGCACCTGATTCATTTCTGTGACGGGTGTTGTTGCGGAGCACCATTCGATGTACGGATATGGATAATCCACTTTCTGTATGTATAACCAGCATCGGTCTGCCTCGATGAATGTGCCGATGTGTCCCAGAAGATCCTGGAGTTGTTCCTGGAAATGATCGATCCGGCTGTTCAGAAGCCGGAAAGAGATCATCCCAATCATTTTGGAGATACTGATCTGACGCTCCAGTTCTATCTGTATCTTCTTGTGTTCAGTGATTTCCCGGGATAAAATGATCAGACGTAAAATGTCACCATTTTTACTCAATACCGGATAAACGATTGAGTCGAAATATCGATCATTCCGCTTATCCTGAAATCGAACGGGTTCTTTTTTTGTTTTAGCCAGTTCAACATATTTCCTTCTATTTTCCAATACCTCAGGAGGAAGGGGGGCAAACATATGGGTTCCAATGATTTCATGAATTTCTTTTCCCATCCGCATCGCTGCTGGTTTATTCAGATCAATGATAATCCCATCAGCATTGGTGACAAATGTGCAATCCGGGGGAATATGCATCAACGCCCGAGCTTCCTCTTCCTTTTCCCATAATGTCTTTACCAGGAACTGTTGATCCATTTGTCTCGATAAACGCAGGATGGAATAACGGATGAATTCTTTTTCATCTTCACTGAATTCGAAAACAGGACCCTTGTCATTTTCACGCCGATAGTAAAGGTCCAAGTGTCCGCCCTGGCACTCCAGAATTCGAAAAGGAACACTCAAAACCTCATGATGATCATCAGACCAGCCCGAGCTTTGAAACAGATACGGATTACAGATCAAACGCCCTTCTGCTGACTCCGGATGATCCAGACTGGAAAGAATGTGATGAAGAATCTGGGACAGAAGCTGCTCACAGGAAACAACCGCGGATTCGAGGTAATTCTCAGCTTCATACAGGGAGTTTAAACGTCGTCTGAGAGTATGAATCGTGGAAGTGTTGTCATTCATTGAAACCAAATCCGTTTTCGGACGTTTGATATTGTCCGGTTGGTTATTTCTGGGAGTATTCGTTTTTTTCATATCCATCACTCTTCCATCATATAAATATGCAACGAAGTTTCAGAACATGTTAATTGTTGAGTGAACAACGATACCATGGTGTCTGATGCTGAGTTTGTGATCACCTTATCCAAGCATCCCGATTCAGATGAATTCACCTAATCATCCAGAAAATTAAATACTCACACTCTCAGAGATACTGATTCTTAAACATGCCCAATTGTTCAGATTTAAGTGTATCACAAAAATATTGCCTAGACAATTTTATAACTGTTTTTCCATGGTGCCATGCTATCCGCACTGCAACGGCACACCGCCATCAGCGACATCCGCTTCATCCGCGTAATCAGCGGTTCAGACCTTTACCTCGCAGCAATCCTATGCCAACCGTAGTTCCCCTTTCATATCAAGCGATGGGATTAACGGTTGGTATCGATAATCTGGAGATAAAATGGTTGCATCGTATTGGAGGAATTCTTACGCACTGAACCTGATGTACATCGGAAATAAAAATAATGAATAAAAAAAAACAGTGGCAAGGGATTCCTGCCACTGCTTTTCTCACTCAGAATCAATAATAACCAAACTCGATCATCCCGATATTACTCAGCAATTGGTAACTACCTGGCTCAGTCAGGAGATAATAGAAATGCAACCCGCCGGCTGAGCTTCCAACCTGAGGCCAGACAAAATTGAATATCGTATCAGTGATGATACCGGTTTCAATCGAACGGGAAACATAATCGAGACTGGATGTCCAGTTTGGATAAAACCAGTAATTCCCATACACTTCCAGTGCCAGATATTCATCGACAGCGATTGGGGATCGATTATTCTGCGTCAATGTTGACAACACAAATTGATCACCGGTTGTCAGTGATGTTATCGGCATCAGCAGGTTTACGAAAATCGGATAATCTCCTTCTGTGGGAGTTGGCGTAGGCGTGAATGTGGGTGTACTGGATATGGCAATCGTCGGAGTGGATGTTGGATTCGTAGGAGTATTTGTTGGCGTGGGCGACGGAGTAGAGGTGGGTTGCGGGGTTGGAGTATATGTTCGGGGCGGAGGCGTCGCGGTGGGTGCAGGCATTGTTGCTGTAGGCGGTGGAGCAGTCGGCGTTGGTTCTCCGCTGATGTAAACACTCACCGTATCCGTGCTTTCGCAGTGATCATCGCTCAAACTGCCCGAGCAGCGGATATCCACTGAGAACGTCGTTGATTCCTCCGGGAATACGATGACAGCCGGCTCCCAACGCCATTCACCTGCTCCCAGATCCCCGCCTCTCCATCGGTATTCAATACCGGATACGCATCCATTCATAGTTGAACCGGATGCGTCGAGTTGAACGGCAGAACCGGGAGCAATGATTCGATCCGCTCCCGCGTCAGCAAGTGGTGAATCGCAACCAAATGGATCGCATTCAGCCGGTGATTGAGCGAGCAGTTCGAAAGCATCGATATTCCATCCGCCAAACTCGAGCCCACCATCCGAAACAATCTCGAACTTGATCTGAACATTTGGATTATTGTCGGCATAAGCAGATATGTCATATTCCACTTGTGTCCACGCAGTATCGATATGATGACCGGTGTATTCATTCTGCCATATCTGATGCCCATTGACATAGATCGTTGCCTGATCATACATCGCCTCTTCAACTGTCAGCCATCGCATGAAACGAATTCGGACGCCTGTCAGGTCGGAGCAATTGAATACCGGGGACAAGAGATAATTATTAACATTGGATTTATAATCGCCGTTCCACCCATCTTCCCCTAAATCATTGCCCCATAACCTGCTTCCCTCATAAGCTGCCTCGGGATCATACTGGCTGGTTCCGTACTGCGAGCCATGTTGCCAGTCGTCCTGTGTCTGGATTTCGAAATGCGTCCATTCTTCATCGGTTGAACCTTCAAATCCGTTTGAGTAGACCGTTACTAAACCCCCAGGCCGCCCCAATGTGATCGTGAATGGTCTAGTATCCAGAAAATGGCCACAAGCGTCCAACACAATATCAAATGAAGCCGTCCCCGGACATGGATGGCTGGAATCGAGGATAGCTTCAAAAATCGCTGTTGCGGATTCTCCAGGAGTAACATCTCCGAAAGATACCGACTCTGAAACAGGATAAATGAGATCTTCCAACGGGTATAGTTGTCCAATGACATCATACGCAGTCAGATCAGATGCATTGCTGATCATTATTTGAATCTCCACACGTTCGCCGGACTCCCAAGCCCCATCTGCATCTCCTGAATCACTGATGATCTGATTGTCGATATATTCCAGAACGGGTGAATCCACATGAAGCGTCACCCTGTCTCTTCCATGACACTGATATCCGGGAGCGGTGACAACGAGGGTATAAGTTATGTTTTCACTCACACACGCCATCGGATTCGATCGATAGGGATCATCCAACCCGGTTTGGGGAGTCCAGGAATAGGAATAACCTGGAACCGGTGAAGAACCGATCTGAACACAATAACCGGAACAGAGGATTTGGTCAGCTCCTGCATCGACCGGTGGCGCATCGACCGTGACAGTGACTGTGTCCACTCCAATACAACCGATCGCATCGATCACCATAACCGTATATACAGTCGTTAATTCGGGATATACGACAGGATTGGCATCACGATAATCACCCGGTGTCCAGATGTATTGAAAAGGAGGCTGTCCGCCGGAACCTGTCGGAGTTCCCCCTAACGGCACTGCATCGCCGGGGCAGGCGGATTGATTCGGTCCTGCTTCCGCGAGCGGGGGATTGATGCACCCGGTTATCTCGATACTCATACAATTGGAAAAATTGGATCGGCAGGCATCATTCAATCCCGTCGCCTGAACAGCATAATAATAAGTAAAATCATTTGCGACGGAAGCGTCTGTATATTGGGTTTCTGAAGTCTGACCAATGATATTCATCTCGAAATCACAGCCGAGTGTATTTCGGTAAATGATATATGATTGAGCGCCTGGAACCGAGGGCCATATCAGGGTTGCGGAGTTATTCCCGCCGGCGACTGCCAGGACCGGAGCATCCAGGTCGCCGCAAGCCGTATAACAGACCGGTCGATTGCCACAAGCGATCCCATGGTCATTGAACGCATCCCAAATCAGACATCCATTGGGGGTCCCATCGGATAAATTGCCATTGTCATCATCTGCAGCCAGCCAGACAGTATACCAATTGCGACTCCCGCATCCATTGATCGTTGCATTTGGATTACAGGTTCCACCCGACTGGATCTGATAGGCTGCTCCAGCATCTCCCATCGTTTCAAAAAATATCCGGTTTGCCAGCGCCCATCCAGCAGCACCATACTCAGCGGCCAGCTTGTTCGCGGCATCCCAGATTGCTCCTCCTGAAATCAATGCCTCACAATGACCTTCGTATCCCATGATTCCATTGTAGTCCCAATAAGGGCATTCCCAACGGTCGCAATTGGCCGGAGTTTGATGTATGTTTGAAGGTCGCACAAATGGCCGAACCGCTGCATCACGAACGCCTGTGCAATTGGAGTCACATCCGAAATCACAGGGATAGCTGGGATGGAAGTTATGTCCGATGCAGGAAATGTGGGTTTGAAGAAAACTCATCGAATCCGCAAGTGCTTCCGCTGATGCCATCTCGCTGGATGGTGTTCCGGTGTTATAATCCAGTCCATGACCCCATTCATGCAGGAATACCGATGCAATCTCGCCGGTATTGGAACAACCTCCTCCTGACTTGAAAAAATTGATCGATGATCCATCCCAATATGCATTGCATACATCATCAATGTTGACATTGGATCGGAGTTTTGCCGTCAACCAGGTATTTGAAGGCAGATAACCTCTTCCTTTGAACATGATCTGATTGACATGATAAAAACAGGATCGGGCAGAATGGGTATTTCCAGAACCTCCGAATCCGGGGGTTGTGCAGTCGTCTCCACCACTCATTCCAAAATCCAGGTCACCGGAACTGGATAAATTGATTGAACCGCAATCGTCACTGATCTGAACATACCGGCCATTCAATGTGCTTGTTACGGATCCCCCTGAATAATTGAATCGCCCTCCGGATGTTGCTTCCCCTTGAGAGGTTGTTGTGAAAGGAAAGGGGAGTTGAATCTCGGGATCGATGTTCGTGACCGGATAGACACCACCGGAAACGGATTCGTATTTGTTATCGTCTAAAAAGGAAAGAATGTTGCCGGATTGGGCATCAATCGTAGCAAACCAGGTTTCGCGATATGGAGCGATTCGAAACTTCAGTTCCCAAACTAATCGATGAGAATAACCTTGTCCCGGTGTGCCTGTGAACGGTTCACCCGGTTTTTTGATGTCATCGGATGTGAATGTTTGAATCCATACCAGTTCTGGAGGCATGATGATATCCAGATCGCCCGGAATGACTGTTTCGGCATGTTGAATGGCGATTTCAAGCGCGTCATCCGAGTGGATGGCTGGCTTGGAACTCAGATCCGGCTGCACCGGGAAATACCGGTGCGTTCCAAACTGGATGATGTTACCCGCATTCACTCGAATAAAAAGATCCGAATCTTTGACTGGAATCCCATCATGGTATTGCTGGAAATGAATAAACCATAAACGATTATTTTCACCGAATTTCTGTGTATTCAATTCGTTCACGCGGAGATTATCCGGGTTTGCTTTCAACAGGGAATTCTGTTCCATAATAAAATGATAGGCCATATCGATGATCAGTTCCCGATCGATTTGAGAAACGGGTTTATTGTTCCATTGGAGTTGTTCAAGCGTTAAACTATTCCCGGGGCCGGGGATGAATGGGATACCACTTCCGGATATGATTTCGGGGCGATCCGAACGGAGATCCCATTGTATCTCCCATTGGTACCCATTTTCACTCAGGAACTCCTGTAACGCAGGATTTTGAATGGGATCACCATTGCTGGGAAGTATGGATTGAAGCGATGGCTGAACAAGGATGTCCACATCGGGTCGAACCAGTAACAGTTTTGCCAGGTTGTTATCGTCTGGCGGAACGAAGGCCGATATGCGATTCCAGGCAGTCATGATCATGATCACAAACCACAGACAGCGCATCGTATAATGACGGTTAGAGCAATACTGCATGATTGAATCTCCTTAATTATGACAAAGTTACCACTCAATTCAGATTGAAGGGCTCCCTAGAAAAATGCAAAAAATGAACCAGATACGCTGAATAATCGTAATGACGATGTACAGTGATACTATCAATAATTATATATGATTAATGGATGAACCAATTTGTTGGATACGAACTAAGTATTTTTTCTGCTTCAGCCAAGATATTTGGCGCGTTCAACGGGATTCATCGAATTGCTACGATCCAGATGTAACTGGCAAAAGGGTTGTGGCGGCAACGCCGGAATCACGCAGATATCGTCATCATATCAAATAAAATATATGGGAATAAACTGGAACTGCTGCTGCCACCCCATCCTTGAACCCATTCTCGGTCGGAAGAGCTTTCCAGATACTGATCTTTGAACATCGTATAAAAATTCCCACTTGTCATCGCATTTTTTATCCGGCCGACCGGTTCGCCATGTTCGTACAAAATACCATACTCCAGATTCCCAGACCAGTCTCCATTGATCAGATTGCCCAGCAAAACACCCGCCAGTTGATCAATCAAGACCACGCGATCCATTTGAGTCAGGATTTCCTGGGAGCTGCGGGGACCCGGTAGCAGGATCAGGTTTGTGAACATCGGGTAGGGTGCAAATACATATCCACGGCTCTGAATCAATGGCTTAAATCGGAATCCATTTCCTGTGGGAGCCATTCCAAGTTTTTTTGCAGATTTGAGATCCAGCAGATAGTTTTTCAAAACACCGTTCTCGATCAGATATTTCCGCTGGCATGGAACGCCTTCATCATCAAAAGGTTGGGTGCCATTTGCGAACGGATACAATCCATCATCAATGATGGAAACGGATTTATGAAGTATCTGTTCACCGATTTTTCCTGTCAGAGGGGATGTCTTCTTGATAATCGCTGATCCTGAGATTGCAGCACCCAACGTTGCCATAATATCCGAGACCGCTCTGGGAGTGAACAAAACAGGGAGTGTTTCGGTTTTAAAGGAGACATTCCTTCTTCCGATCTTGACCATCTCGATCACGCGATCTGCGAATTTTTCCGGATCGGTACATCGCTTCTGTCCAGATTCAGCGTGATAGGTGGTCAAAATATTGCCTTCTTCGGCTAATACGGCAATCGCGGAGGTTCCAAAGGAGTGTTGCGTATAAGACTGATGAAACCCACTGCTGTTCAATATCGTAATCGTCAATGATTCAACACTGGAACTCGCGGATGGGATCAAAAGGGGATCATATGTTTTAATTTTATCGACAATTCTTCTGCCGCTATCCACCATATAATCCATATCGCGATCCGCAGACTCACCCATCTGCACCGATCCCTGGACAGGCTCACCCGGAAAATCGAAATCAACCGACTCACCAAATGTAACTAATTCAACGGCTTTCTCAGGCAGCGTCAGAGCCGTATCCATATTGGATGTTGTTACTTGAGCGATCTTTCCATTTTTTATAATACGCAAGCAGAGTCCGGCATCTTGAGATTCTTGAATTTCACGAAGTTGTCCATTCCGAAAACCAGCGGATAACGAGTTCAACTCCATCTTAAAAACTTCCGTCCGGTCAGCAACCAGATTCCCCCGTTCGAGAAGGCGTTCTAAGATACTCGTCTGATGTTTTGTTTCCATGATCAATACTCCTCCTTATTTGCCTGATTGTTACCATTACTCTCTGCATTGCGATACGATTCCAGAACTTTTTCACGAAAGTGTAATTCCACATTGCGGTCCTTGAACATGATGATATCCCGATATTCTCCGGTTTTGGTTCGGACTGATGGCATCCCCAAAAAGAAGCCTCCGGATTTGGACTGGATGATCCGTATGCCACGAATCACCAACACATGATCGATAACAACTTCTGCATACGCAATGATCGATTGATCCCGCCGACCGACATCAAAAGGATAAATTCGTATATCTGTCACTTCCATGCGTATGCTCCATTCTGTTCGTTTCTGACCATTGATCCGGCAGTAACTATTCTTCTGGAATCATATATTCCATCTGGTGCTCAGACTTCAAGCTTCTCGTCATGAGCTCTCTCACGGCATCATGCGGGGATTTACGATGATATAACACCTGGTAGACCTGTTCTGTGATCGGCATTTCTACGGACAGTTTTTTTGCCAGTTCACGCACAGATTTTGTCGTTTTAACACCTTCGGCTACCATTCGCATGCTTTGTTGAATTTCTTCCACTGATTCACCTTGGCCAATTCGATATCCGGTTTTGAAATTTCTGCTTTCTGTTCCATCGCAGGTCAATACCAGATCTCCGATCCCTGCGAGTCCCAGGAAGGTCATCGGATCCGCTCCCGCCGCTTTACCGAGCCGTGTCATCTCCCATAATCCCCGTGTGATCAAGGCGGCGCGGCTGTTCGAACCCAGTCCAATCCCTTTGGTGATCCCTGCGGCGATCGCAATAATATTCTTCAAAGCTCCTCCCAACTCCACGCCGATATGATCCTGATTGATATAGACCCGGAAGGAGTTTGTATTCAAGGTTGACTGAACGATTCTGGCAGCCTGTTCATCCTTACCGGCAACCACAGCGGTCGTTGGTTGTCCGTTTGCTACCTCTGTCGCAAATGTCGGGCCGGAAAGTGTGAGATATCGAAGTGAGACATTTTGAGGGACGACATGTTCAACGATTTGGCTGACTCTGAGAAGAGTATCATTTTCAATTCCTTTGCTCGCTCCAATAAAAATACTGCCCGGTGAGATAAAGGGGAGTGCCTGCAACAGAGTCTGACGGATGGTGTGGCTTGGTGTAACCCAGAAGATCATCGAGACATCCTGTAGTGTTTCTTCGAAAGAATGGCTTGGGGTGACAATTTCAGGGATCCGATAGCCTGGAAGATAGTATGAATTTTCGTGTTTCTCTTTGATAATCCATATCAGTTCCGGCTCATATATCCAGAGTCGAACAGGAAATCCTTTCCGGGAGAGGAGTAAAGTCAAGGCAGTTCCCCAGCTTCCAGCTCCAACTACTGCAATTGGCTGTAATTGCATTCCCCATTTCCCTCCCGTTCCAAAATCATCATGCCATTTGATAGATTACATTTGCCCGATCACTGCCTGAGAATCATAAACCGAACGGTTCAAATATACAACTATTCCATTTTTATGACTTGACTTTGCTTACTAAGTTTCTTTTACTTCGAGGTGATATTTCGTCAGCAGATATAGTGGCGGCTGATATCAGCGAGCAGTGAACTTTCACGGCTTTTTTATGGATAGGAACAGATGAAAATCAGTCCAGGAAATTCATGGGGGACTTTCAATATTTTAAAAAAACTCGGTCAGGGTGGAACGTGTGAAGTTTTCTGTGTAGAAGAACCCACGTATCCCGAACCTGTCGCATTGAAAATCCTCCTCGAAAATCAGAATGTGCTTCGGTTCAAAAGGGAGTTCAGGTCCATGTCCCGGCTGGATCACCCGAATATAGCGAAAGTATATCATTTTGGGGAGTTTGATGAGCGGGTGTATTATACGATGGAATTTATCCGTGGGGGTGATCTGAAAACCGTTTTTCAAACATCAACTGTGGATTCTGACACGATGTCAGAAGTTCCACAGACTAAACCGGCTTTTCATAACCTTGTGGAATTGCTGATCGAAATCTGTGAGCCTTTGAAATATATTCATTCCAAACGTATTGTTCATCGAGATCTAAAGCCTGCCAATATCATGCGTACGGAAACCGGCCAAGTGAAACTCATGGATTTTGGATTGATCAAAGAGAAAGATATTCTCCAGGAAACCTTGACTCAGACCGGAACCTTTGTCGGAACCGTTGCCTATATGTCACCCGAACAAGGCATGGGAAAATCGTTGGATCATCGATCCGATATCTATTCATTGGGTGTCATTTTTTATGAGGCATTGGCAGGGCGATTGCCATTTATCGGTGCAAGCATTCTTCAGATTTTTATGAAACATATCAATGAGCCGCCTGTACCGCCATCTGAATTTAATCAGAATATTCCCCGGGAACTCGAATACCTGGTGTTGAGAATGCTGCAAAAAGAACCTGCCCGAAGACCCAGTACCGTCATAGAAGTCTCTGATGAGTTGAAACAATGGCTCCACCCTACTCGAATGGTTGAACCAGAAGTGGTTTCCGCAACGGCCGTTCTGGATTTTCGGGCGGCTGTCATGGATACCATCGCAAAACCCGTGCTATTCGTTCCAGGAGTAATTGGTCGCGATGGGGTGTTAAATGATTTGAAATCTGAATTGGAACAGGTTTATCACGGTCAACCACACATCACAATGATAGAAGGGGAGACCGGGATCGGAAAATCGTTCTTGTTGAAAGAGATGG
The DNA here is from genome assembly GCA_964512995.1 of uncultured bacterium. Lineage (GTDB taxonomy): Bacteria > CSSED10-310 > CSSED10-310 > CSSED10-310 > CSSED10-310 > CAZELM01. The sequence goes on along the minus strand of CAZELM010000007.1, from coordinate 108,028 downwards.
TCACAACTGCGAGATTGCATGGATATAGTGTCCTGCAGGGATCATCATCAGAAATCGATCGATTCCCTTACAGTGTATTTTTGCGGCCATTGGAGAGCATTGCTGATCGACTTAAAGGAAAAGACGAAGAATATGGCCGACATATGGTCGGCCGTGCAGGACCCATTGTTGCATCGATCTGTCCTCGGTTCAATGAACTCGAGTGGATTAACCGCCAACCACCTCCTGCTAAAATGGAGCCACTCCAGGAAAAACTGAGAGTGTTCGATGCCATTAAATCAATTTTTGAGAATATTGCGCGTGATAAAATCACAATTTTGACCTTGGAGGATTTGCACTGGGCGGATGATCTCAGTCTGGAATTAATCCATTTTCTCGTTCGAGGATTTTCTTCCGAAAATATCGGGTCAAATGTCCCATTGTTTATCTTGGGTGCGTTGCGTGCGGAAGAAGTGAAGACTGATCAGAGATGGAAAAAATTGCGGCGTTCTTTGGAGCAGTACAGTCACTATCGGAACATCGTGTTGGGAACATTCTCAATGCAGTCTACTGAAGATTTAGTGAAGGCCCTCCTGGGATCTCATCGTATTTCTCCGGATATTGTCGGTGGAATTTATAAAGATAGTGGCGGAAATCCGCTATTTATCGAAGAAATTGTGAAAAACCTGCTGGAAGATGAGGTGCTGACTCTGCTCAATGGTGAATGGGTCATTGATCTTTCCAAAACAGCGGTTGATTTCCCCGCCATCAGCTTTGAAAAAACGTCATCCGGGATTTTAAAAATTCCGGAGCGAATCCAGAATCTGATCATTCGGCGGCTGGAGAAGCTGGATGAAGAAACAAAAGTTGTACTGACCCGTGCCGCTGTGATCGGGATACAATTTGAGTATGAACTCCTGCGTGAAGTACTTCAGAAAGATGAAGATGAACTGCTGGACTTGCTGGATGAAGCACTCAGGGAGGATATCATTAAGGAAGTCTCCGGATCTGGAGGTCAGGCGTATCGATTTCGGCATCAGATGATCTGCCGCGTCCTGTATGTTTCGCTTCAAAGCCGAAGAAAAATCCGGATTCATCAACAAGTGGCAAACAGCATTGTCAAGCTCTATGGCGAAGATTCTCTGGAGCGTTGCGAGAGCCTTGCTTATCATTTCGATATCGCACAGGAATATAACAAAGCAGCTCATTATTACCTGAAAGCAGCAAATAAAGTCGTCACATATATGGCTCAGACGACACAGAATTATGCGGCCAGAGTGCTGGATATTTTGCCAAACGCAACGTTGACACCTGAAGAATATGCCCAATATTACAAGGAAGCTCACCGGTTACGCGGCCGTAGTTTCGAAATGACGGGACATTTTACAGAAGCACTCCAAGAATATGAGCTTATTTTGGAATTTGGCAGAAAAAACCAGTCGGATTCGGAAATGGCACTCGGTTACTATTACATGGGTGGCATCCTCTCCGATCGGGGGGAATATCACCGGGCATTGGATTGTTTCAAGAAATTCCTGGAACTAAAGCTCGAAAACAAAGAAAACGAATACCAGCGGGCCTGCGCAATCGAGAATATTGCCGGCATATTGGCCAATCTGGGACAATATCAAGAATCCATCGAAGCGTATCATCAGGTTCATAAGATCATGAATCGACTGGATCAGATATCAGGATTGGCCAGCAGCAAACTGAATGTCGGAATGGTTTATTATTATATTGGAGAATTCGATCAGGCAGCATCGTTTCTGGAAGAAGCCACCAAGCTCTACAAACAACAGAATGATCAATATCGGGTGGCAAAAGCACTCAATAATCTGGCAGGGATTTATCAATCGACTGGCCAGAACTCTGTCGCCATGCAATGCTGTGAGGAATCCTTGGATATTTCCAGAAAAATCGGAGATATGTACTCGATCGCAGCCATCCAGGGAAACCTGGGGATTTTTTATCTGAATCGCGGTCAATTTTGCCTCGCTGGGCAAAGCTTACGGGAGTCGTTGAGTATTTCTCGAAAAATGGGAGATCAGACCGGTATTGTCACCGCATTGGCTTCGATCGGCTCTCTGCTTGTGGCACAAGGAGTTTACGAATCAGCAGAATCGAACTTTACTGAAGCAATGAAACGAGCGGAGGAGATGGGAGCCAGGTGGTTATCGGCAGCGACCTTTTTAGAAATGGGAGATATGTATCTCCAGAAAAGTGACCTCGAATTGGCTTTGAGTATGGCCAATGCATCCCTCCGCTCAGCAGAAAGTATCGGTTTGAAGTCGATAGAAGTATCCGCAAAAGCAAATATCGCTCTCATCCATGCATTAAATGGTGAACTAACCAAAGGGAGGACCCTGGGTGTCGCGAACGTAGAAAACGCGACACGATTGGGAGACTCTGAAGTCATTCTTCGAAGCCGCTACCGTCTTTCCGATATTTACCTGCTCCATGAAGATGCTCGGGAATCACGAAAAATAATCGTACCCGCATTGAAATTGGCTCGAAAACTTGAGAATAACCTTTACCAGTGGCGGATGTATGCACAAGTGGGACGATCTTTGTTTATGGAGAAGCGATATCCCGCTTCATTTCAGGCATATCGGAATGCTATTAACTTGCTTTTAGCGATAAATAAACAAGTCGAATCTGACTTTAAAAAGAATTTTCTGATCCAAGAACCTGTAAGAGCTGTTTTTTACTCGATGAGAGATCTTTCTTGTATGCTGGAGAATATTCAGATGAAAGATGTTTGTGAACGGATTTTGAATATCTGATCGCAACATCATCCTCACTGGTTTAAAAATGAAAATGAAACCAGTTTGTTTTGATGGTTCAAAGAATTGATCGTATTCAATAAATTGAGAATATTTTTTTCCCGAGAAGAATGCAGCAGAAAAGCACGTCCGACACAACTCCCATAAATAAGGAACCCTGCGAATGCTAGTAATAACACCTGATCTCGTGATCCCCGAAAGTGAATTGGAGGAAACATTCATTACAGCATCTGGTCCTGGTGGACAAAATGTCAACAAAGTAGCAACTGCGGTACAATTGCGGTTTGATATCCAAAATTCACGCTCGTTATCTGAAGATATTCGCGCACGGTTGTTGCGCATGGCAGGGAAAAAAGTATCATCGGATGGCATTCTGATCATTGGAGCGCGACGATTTCGAACTCAGGAAAAGAACCGCCAGGACGCTCGTCAACGGTTGAGAAACCTGATATGTAAAGCCTTGAAACAACCAAGCGTTCGCCAAAAAACAACGCCTACTTCTGGGTCACAAATCCGTCGTGTTGAGAGTAAAATACATCGCGGTCAGCTTAAACAAATGCGTAATTTAAAACATGACCTGGATGAGTAATCAATCCGAATTGGCATGAAAAATAGAATCTTTAATCCCCCGGTCATCTCTTTCCAGTCAGGCTCAAATCTGTTCTCATTCCTGTACTTGATGGAATGAATGTAAATGGTTACAATAATAAAATCTAGGTTGTCGCAGGTTTTTTACGACCGGCTAACTGAAAGTGAAATAACGGGATGCAGAACATGGGAATAAAGAATTGATCAGACACATTCAATATTGTCCGAAACAAATTGACCGAATGATTTTAATTAAAACGTATTTTAAATCGTGAAAATGGTTTTGAACCAAATTGACGTATACTTTTCACTAAGTGCCTAACTGGTCCTAGCTGCTTCAATAGATATTAAAATATGGATCCACAGGTATTCACATTATGCAATAGAATGTTTTTTATATATTATGTCTGTATTTTATTTAAAGGAGGAAGATAATGAATTATAATGCCAAGTTTCACTCCATATTTCGAACTATATGTTGCTTTTCTCTGTATCTCACGAGCATCGTCTGCAATCTTATTCCAATGACATCCGCTTTTTTCAACGAAGTAACGTTTGTCGAACCGGAATATTATTCATATGAGCAACTACACCCTCATATGGCGTATGATCAAAATGGAGATCTGCACATGGTCTGGCAGGATGACCGGGATCAAGCTCCAAACCATATTTACCATCGAATTTTATATCATAGCCTGATGTTCAACTCGTCCATGCGCGCAGATAGGTTGACCACTTGTGAGATAGTGGATTGTGACCTGGATTTTCCTAAAATCGTGTTAGATTTTCTCGATCCGTCAATCGGATTTATGATTTGTTCTTCGGGAGCAAATCCGAATTATCAATTGCCATCTGCAGCAATGATGCTATCCGGAACGCCACCGAATCCGACATGGGCTTCTATTCCTCCTCCAATCAGTGGAGGCGATTCATATCGTGATTTTGCGATTGCCAGTAAGGAAAAAGATATCATCGCAGCTTGGGTGGCTCAAGGAACGATTCATCTCCAGCATTATGATACAGTTACCCAGCAATGGGATAGCCCGCTTTCCATGATCAATCCTCCGTCGGATACAATCTTATGGAATGTGGATATAGCCATGGATGATGCCGGATTTATTTATATCGTATGTGATTCCACAAACAACCAGACATCGCGATCTTCTGTTTTGGCTTGTCGGAGTTTCCTGCCCTTTGATGTGCAATCCGGCTTTAATGAATTTAGACAAGTTCCAGATATCCAATCGTATGTACTTCCGAGCGGGAATCCGTCGATTGATGTCAAAACGATCAGAGGTAATGTGATTGTAGCGATTTCATATACTGAACGTGTGTATGTAATAGACAACATCAACCTCGCTTGTCGCTGCGAAATCAATGGTGATTGGATCAATTCGTCACAAATGATGGGCAATCGCAGGATTATTAATGACTATACGGGAACTGGGTATTCTATCGGAGAATCGGATGTTGCCATTGGCCCGGATGGTCAAATTTTGGTAGTCTGGAGTGACAATCGACCCAATCTCATGCCAGAGAGTCGCATTTATAAGGCGATTTCGTATAATTATGGTAATTCTTACACAGAAGATGAGCTGGTCAGCCCTCGATTGTCCTCCAGCGCGGCGGAATACCCAGTGGCGGCATGGTCTCCGATCAATGCGGATTATGCTATCGGCTATCAGAAAAAAGTGATGTTGAACTATCATGTGTTCGCCGTAGTCAATCAAGCGGACTTCCTTGATCGATGCGATTCTTCTCCTCTGAATTTTTGGGATGTCGCACAGGGTGTTGTTCTAGATAACAGCATTTTCCATGACCCTGGCCTGTTCGGTTCCAGTTACCGCATCCAAAACTCCCAAACGAAAGGTGAATTGGTGTATGATCTGGGCACTGATTCTGCTTACGGGAGCGTTGATTTATGGTTTTATGATGGTCTTTCAACAGACACAGACTTCTATGTGTCACTTAATGGTGATGATGGAACGAAAGCTGGCATTTTCCGGATGCTGGGAGTCAGAAACGATATCAGCGATTCGAACTACAGTATAAATAACGGCTCTTCCTGGATCGCGACCATGAGGCCGAGAACATTGAATTGGCATCATCTGATCATGTCAGTTTCCGAAGACGGCATCGAAATTCTGCTCGATCCCGAGTCGGTCCCATTACCGGTATATGTTGACCTTGTCTTTGATAACTTTTCCAAAGTCGAAATCCAGGGCGGTTCTGATACTGATCCCTATAATGTGGACGATATTCGTGTCACAACCGATTTGATACCACCATCTCCAGTTGCCATTCCTGCTCTTAACACATGGGGTTTCATGATCCTATCATTCGGAATGATCATGCTTCTCTGGAGAAAATGCCACTGATATTGAGTAATCTGTTTGCCAACATCTGCTCTAAAAGTATTTTTTTGCCATGCATATACTGATCGATGCCAGTTGTCTAATGAAAAACCTTACAGGAGTTGGTGTTTATGCCAATCATTTGCTTCAAACCATCATTCCATTAGATCCAGGCATCCGTTATACATTATTCATGAATGCATTTAAGGGACCCATGCCGGAATTTGGTTTTTCTCGTTATTCCAATGTCCGAATCGTTCGTAGACGAGTACCGGGGAAACTCGTATTAGAGTTATGGAGGCATGGACTTCCACCATCCATTGAATGGCTCAGCTCAGCCAAAAATGTGGACCTTTTCCATTCCCCCAATTTCCTGTATCAAACCACTCACATTTCAAATATCATCACCACAGTCCATGATATTGCCTTTTTAAAAAATCCTCGATACGGCTCGAGATATTCTGGTGCGTATCATCGGGAGATATTGCCCAAACGTATTAATCGATCGAAGTTAATTGTCGTATGCAGTAATGCCGTTAAAACTGATCTGATTCATTTCTGCCATATTCCAGAAAATAAAATTCGCGTAATCCATCATGGTCTGAATCCGGATTTCAGACCCGGCCAGGATATAAAATCTGTGTCTTCCGCTTTGAGCACATATGGGATTTCATCGGATTATATCCTCTCTGTTGGAACACTGGAGCCGCGGAAGAACTTCCCGCTTCTGATTCAATCTTTCGCTGAATTATCTCGAAAATATGATCGTCTGCAACTTGTAATCGCAGGAAAGCCTGCTGACGCTTCGGACGTGATTCGAGATCACATTCAAAAGCAACGAATCGGGGACCGTGTCATTGTTCTCGGATATGTACCGCATGATATTCTGATCAGACTTTATCAATGTGCTCAGATGGCCGTCTTTCCCGCCTTGGAAGAAGGCTTTGGATTTGGTCCATTGGAGGCCGCCGCATGCGGCATCCCAGTTATCGCAAGCGACATCCCTGCTCATCGAGAGGTGATGGCAGATGCGGCAGTCTATTTTATGCTCGATGATCCCGGTACATTGACCTCGGCAATCGATCATCTATTATTGGACTCGGAGAAACGGCAGCAACAGATTCATCGTGCATCGTCGAGGGTTATCACATTCTCATGGCAACAAAACGCTATCCAACATCTTCAAGTATACAAAGAAGCGGCAACCCGTTGAAAATTTTATATGATGCGCGCTTCATAACCCAGGGACAGACAGGAGTCGGCCGGTGCACTGAGATGCTTCTGCGTGAATTGATGTCACAGAATCGTCCGTCCTTGGACCTCCATATGTTATACACAGATCCAATTCATTCTGCTCTGGTGAGTGACCGCTCGATCCACACAAGAATTCGATTCGACAGCCATCCACGTGGAGATTTCTATCGAAATTGGACACTTCGCCGCCTCTTGAAAGTTCAACAATTTTCAGTATTCCATAGTCCAGCCTTTTACAGCATCCAATGGAGACCATCTATTCCTCAAATTGTAACGATACACGATATGGCTGTATATGATTATCCGGAAACATTCCCTTGGACTTTTGTCAAATATTTCAGATGGCTCATTGGCTCATCCTGCAAGAATGCGGATCTTATCATCTGCTCCACAGAGTTTACTGCGAAGCGAATGTTGTTTCGTTTTCCCGATATTGACCATAAAATCAGGATTATACCGTTCGCTGTATCCGATCCTTTTTTTAAAGCTGATCTTACAAATAGTGATTTTTACAAAAAAAGACTGGCTCTCCCAGATAAGTTTATCCTGACTGTTGCCACCATGGAACCGAGAAAGAACTTGCTCACACTTCTGAACGCCTATTCCATCTATTGCAGGAGGTGTGATCGGCCGCTTCCATTGATAATCACGGGGAAAAGCGCAAAAGGGAGTGATCAGATCAGACAACGTGCAAATGAACCGGATATCGCAGCCAATATCCGTTTACTGGATTATGTTTCTGATGAGGAGCTGGTCAGTCTTTATCGCATGGCCTCTTTAACAATCTATCCATCCAGGTATGAAGGGTTTGGACTACCTGTGTTAGAAGCTATGGCAAGTGGTTGCCCTGTCATTACATCAAATACGACATCCATTCCCGAAATTGCTGGCGATGCCGCCTTGTTTGTAAATCCGGAATCTCCTGCTGAAATTGCGGATACAATGACTGCTGTCTGTCAGAATCGCGAATTACAGAAAACATTGATCAACAAGGGACGGAAACGTGCAGAGATGTATAGATGGACAACTACTGCGGACAAGACTATTGATGTCTATTTTGAAGCTGCAACTATCAGAAAAAGAAAATAGAGAGGAATAATAAAGATGGAATCAAAGCTTCGAGTAGCTGTATTAGGTGGAACAGGAGCTGTCGGCCAACGATTTATCTCCCTGCTCAGTCAACATCCATGGTTTGAACTTCATAAAATCATGGCATCCGAACGTTCCGCCGGAAAGCCGTTCAAGCAGGCTTGTACATGGCATCTGGAGGAACCCATTAAAGAAACACACGCACATCTCCCGGTGGAACCGTGCATCCCAACAGAGGAGCTTGACCTGGCATTTTCCGGACTCGATGCGTCGATCGCAGGCCCAATCGAAGAACAATTTGCTCGCTCAGGTATTCCGGTGGTTTCCAATACACGAATTCATCGGATGATGAGCGACATTCCACTTATCATACCCGAGATCAATCCGGATCATTTGTCATTGATCAATATCCAAAAAACACGATTTTCTGACAAAGGATTTATCGTAACGAATCCCAATTGCTCCGTAATCGTCATGGCACTCGCTCTTGCTCCGCTGCATAAGCGATTCAGGATAAAAAAGGTGATTGTATCAACGCTTCAGGCTGTATCCGGAGCAGGATATCCTGGGATAAGTTCCATGGATATTCTCGACAATGCCATACCATATATCCCAGGCGAAGTAGAAAAGATGGAAAGTGAGCCTTTAAAGATTTTTGGTAACTATGAAGATGGCGTCATCGTACCCGCTGAATTCCAGGTGAGTGCCCAGTGCCATCGTGTCATGGTTTCTGATGGTCATTTGCTGGCAGTGTCCGTTCTATTCCAGACCAAACCCAAACAGGAGGAAATACTTGAAACATGGCATCATTTTAATAGCCTTTGCCAAACCCAACGACTGCCATCGACACCCGATACGATCATCCAATACATACCGGATCTCAATCGACCACAACCAAGAAAAGATCGGAATACGGGTCATGGCATGACGATTTCTGTCGGAAGATTAAGCCCCTGCTCCGTACTGGATTATAAATTTTCCGTTTTAGGACATAATACTATCCGCGGCGCAGCGGGGGGGTCGATTCTGATCGGAGAACAACTCATTCAGAAAGGTTATATCAAGTATCCCATTTCGGATATTACTCGGCCAGCAGAATAACCTCCGGAAAGCCAGATCAAATAAAAAAAGTTATAGAATTACTCTAACAAGATTCCCGGAGGATTGCAGTCAGATCGTTTGAAGTGATGTGAGGGAGCAGTTAGAATGCCATCCGTAAACCGACTCCAAATGTCAATGCATCCGAATCAAAGTCCTCGACTTCATTCCACTCGTTGAGTTCATAATCCGTTTTGATGTCAAGACGAAGATCGGGGACGATAATCGGAATTTCAAATCCTGCCCGCAGGATATAATATGCATCCGACCAGTTTTTATCCTGATGAAGCGCTTCTGTTGTCGCTTCCCACGCGAGATAATTCCACGCAATTCCTGCACCGATATAGAAAGATCTGCCCAATATAGCCAGAATCCTGGGAGAAACAGCGATCTCTGCATCATAATACCCATCCGGGAATGCCTGAAGCTCGAATTGAAATCCAAAATGATCAATCGGTTTGTATTTATATGATCCATTTAAACCCAATCCGTTTTCGTGAAATGAATCACCCCAGTCATTATCCATATCATCCAATGTATAAAAATAATGCACTCCCAGACCGAGTGAATGTTCTCCGGCCAGCAAACTCGTTGTCGGGAAAAGAATAAGCGATAAAATGAACAACGAAGTCAATCTCATGTGGTTACCTCCTTAGAATCATCTTTTTTTTGTTTTTCGGAAAAACGTTGTGTCCAACTGATGTCCTCTATCCAATAGCAAAACTGAAAGAAATTTTTAAGTGTTATTCATCGTAATGTTAACGTATTTTGAGGCTGCTGATCGCGACGAGTGCCAGTATTGCCGCAATGATCCAGAACCGAATGACCACCTTTGTTTCTGCTAATCCACGATATTGCAGAGTATGATGAAGTGGCGCTCGAAAAAAATACCTCCGCCCCAGCAAGGGGATGCTGATGTATTTCTGGACGAATACTGAAAATGCCTCCGCAACAAACACTCCCCCGAGAATGAGGAACAGAAATTCCTGCTTGGTCAAGACCGATATTGTACCCAGTATTCCCCCTAAACTTAACGACCCGGTATCTCCCATGAAGATCTGAGCTGGATAGGCATTGTACCATAAAAATCCAATCCCGGCACCCAGAATGCTGGCACAAAAAATACTGATTTCCCCGGCACCCGATAGGTATTCAAATAGAAAGTGCTCAGCCATTTTAATGTTTCCGATAATGTAGGCAATGATACCAAATCCGATAGCTACAAAAAAAGCTGGTACGATGGCCAGTCCGTCCAATCCATCCGCAAGATTGACTGAATTTGAAATCGCTGTGATGACAAGTATGATAAACAAAGAATAGAATATTCCAAGATCGGCAATGGATTCTTTATAGAACGGTATAAACAACAGCGTTGAAAATTGTGCTTTCACTGGAGAGAGAGCAGGGATTAGATACACGATACTGAGAATACCACCAAATGTCATCTGACCGATTAATTTATGCTTTTCTGATAATCCAAGTTTGGACTGGTATTTAAGTTTTAAATAATCATCAATCCCTCCGATAAAACCGAACCAGATAATAGCGAAAATCAATATCTGAATAAATCGGTTACTGAGATCGTTCCAAAGTACCGTGGCGAATCCAATAGCGGCAAGAATCAGAATGCCACCCATTGTCGGAGTTCCGGATTTTCCTTCCACGTTGACCAGTCCATAATCCCAGGCCGTATCTGTTGTGCGATGTCGTTTAAAAAACCGGATCAGCGGAGGACCAATCATCAGTGAGAAGACAAAGGCAGTAATGGCACTCAGGATCACACGAAAAGTAATATATTCAAATAAACGTAAATACGACATGGATGGGTAGTGATTTAACAGGTAGTTCATCAATGCGTACAACATGATTATTCCCTTCCGTTATTTCCAGTCAGTTGGTTTCGGTATCGTTCTATTGTTCGGTTATAGGTTGTTCGGATCGGAAATGACGGGACAAAATCAGGGCATGTCAGGTCTATATCCTTCAGATGGGAAAGTATTACCGCCAGTTCCTCTCCCAGCCGAACCGAAGCTGACAAATACGCCTGGATTGCAGCATCCCGAACTTTCCATAAATCATCCTGCAGAAGCAGTTCAATGCCATGCAATGTTTTTTTATCAGTTAAACATGCGCCCAGTGCCAATATCAGGGCTGCTCTGACTTCAAAATTCCGCTCCCTAAAAATTCGTTTTGGAAAAAAAATCGGATATGCCGGAATCGATTCGATTGGTTTCCGAAAGATCATCGAGAGGATTTTCTGCTCCAATCCCGAATCGGGTCGAGCTAGTTTCGAGAGAGTTATCGCTGCCTGGGTTCTGACTTCCCAATAACGATCGTAAAGCGCTTGCTGAAGGGCGTTTATAATTGCCTCATCGTAGTGATTGATCTGAGCCAGTGTGATGGCTGCATTTCGTCTCACAAATCCGATTTCTAATGGAGATAACATGCGGTGACAGATCTCACTTGCAATATTTTTATATTTCCCCAAACCGGCTATTTTGATTGCATTATTCCGAATTTCCCATCGATGATGAGTCAGTGCGGTGAGTATCCAAGACTCAAATTCTTCGTTTGATTGGCCTGATTTCAATCGTTTGATAATTGTTTCTGAATCAATAAATAACTGATGAGTCTTATCATTTTCTTTTAATCGTTGTATAAATGCATTAAACATAACGTGATATTTGCTTTCTATTTGGATACAAGAGTGAGAAACGGTTATAAGTCATCTTTTAACCGATTTACTAATAGATTGATTGGACTCGACCATCGACGGTCTCTCGATGGAAAGATAGAGTCCGGCTCAATCAATCCGGATCGAATTCGTTCGACTGCCCGAAAAAGATATTCAAGATCTCCAACAAGTGTTTGAACATGCCGAAAGATTTCTTCCCACAATGGTGAATAATCCAGCAAATTTTCATCTTTCTTTATAAGCGTTAAAAGTGTTCTGATCCTATCTTCGGGGGAGTGATTACCCATGGGACAGCTCTTCAGAAACCATTGGTGAATATCATTCAACAATGTCAGCCATTCCTCTGAAACATCCGCTGGGGTATAGAAATAACCTAAAACCATAGTCAGAAGACCGCTTTTATCTGGAAATGTCCGATCGATCACGGATTGCCAGGAATTATGGGGATGATAATGTCCTGGATCGGACACATAGTCTGATAGCGTTTCTATGGAAAGCAGGCTGATATAAAAATATTGGGATGGATTCAATAAAATCCCAGCGCAGGATTGATCCAGATCAGAAGCCCTTCCTGTGACAGGACCGGGAAAAATAGTATGGGCGGGTGTGTAATCATCTGCGGTAAAATTATCCCACAAAACAATTTTCCTTTTCACGATATCATTGATCGGGTCGATATCCATTCTGGTTATTTCCCTGGATATTATTGTCGGACCTGTCCAGAACAGAGATACTTCTGAATTCAGGTCCTTGCCAAGTCTGTTCAAATATTCTTCAGCACCAGCCCAATTTTTTAAATGCCAATTGCTATAAGCGGTTGGGCAGAAAAACCACTCAACATGCGACGAGAAGCCCTTCATCAGACCATGCAGCAGTTTGATATGGTCACCACAATTGGCTCGGTGATAGGGAATATCATCGAGCAAAATAGCCAGAGATGTTGCACCGATATCGATAAATTTCTGTAACTTGTCTCGAAGTCTTTCCTCGTCTCTGGGATTATCCATATCAAAGGATAAACCGGGCGACACGGAGAAAATTACATTAATCCCTTTTGAAATCGCTCGATTGATAAGGTCCTTAAAGTGATGAAGCTCATTTTCTGAATACGGTTCAGCCCATTTCAAGCGATGTTTGATGTCAAATTTGGGAGCGTACATATACGTATTCAACCCCCATCGATTCATTCTCTCCAGCAATGTAAATCGATGGTCGAAGGTCCATGGAACTCCATAAAATCCTTCTATCACACCACGGATTCGAAATGGTTTATTCATCATTTTTATATCGGATTGTCGATATCGATGAATGAAACTGGAAGATCAAAAATATTTTTAAGATGGTCACCCAAAGCCATCGGTCCGAATCGTTCGGAATTGTAATGCCCGGCGGAGATGAAGTGAATTCCGAGTTCTTCAATTAGTCGGGGAATCGGCTCTGAAGCCTCTCCAGTTACAAACAAGTCAGCCCCGGCCAGAGTTGCAGATTCAACTAGATGACTCGCTCCACCCGATACAACAGCAACGCGTTGGACAGCATGCGAACTCCTGGTAAAAAGATGTGAAGGATTGGGTAGAAGCGCATCCAGTTCGAATTTCACCATATTGATCGATTTTTCCGTCGGCAACGCACCGATAAAACCAACATCAAAAGGAACAAGTTGCGTTCCACCTATTCGATGTAATATCTGAGCATTATTCCCGAGTTCGGGATGAGCATCCAGCGGAAGGTGAAACGCTGCCAGATTGATATCATGATCCAATAGCCGTTTCACCCGATTCTTCATGATACCTGTGAGTGCAAATGGGTGTCTGGTTCCTCTCCAGAAAAGTCCATGATGAACAATGATGAGATCAGCATTGAGCTGGATAGCTGATTGAAACAGCTCGTTAGAGATGGAAACCCCTACAGCAATTGATTCGATAAGCTGTTTCCCTTCGACCTGAAGGCCATTCACACAATAATCTGAAAAAGATTCAACTCGAAGAAGTTCATTCAAATATTTTAAGATATCATCACGTGCAACCATCGGTAACTCCTATATTTCCAGAATAATATTATCAATCAATCGAACAGAATCAATAATTGCAGCGACAGCGAGGATATTACTACGAGAAATTGTGTCATTTTCCTGGAGATTATCGAGATCCCGACATTCGATATACTGAATCGTGAATTCAGGTACGGTTTCAATCATGTCACGAACAGTTTTTACCAGTATATCACTTCGACGTTCGCCTTGAGTGAATTTTTCCTGAGCCGCACATAATGATCTGTAAATGACAGATGCTTTAGAACGGTTTTCCGTAGTGAGATAGATATTTCGTGAACTCATAGCCAATCCGTCAGGTTCCCTCACCGTTGGCAAAATCCGAATATCCGTATCCAGGTCTAAATCACGAACGATTCGTTTGATGATAATTGCCTGCTGACCATCCTTACTCCCAAGATAAATGTAATCCGGTGTCGCTAAGCACAGCAATTTGATGACAATCGTAGCCACTCCATCAAAATGTCCGGGTCTGAATTTTCCACATAATGGTTTTGATAAAGCAGATTCGACAACCATCGTCGAGTGGTCCGCTTTATACATTTCCGCTGGATCAGGAATGTATAAAATGTCCACACCGGATTTCTGGCACATATAGATATCCCGTTCCTCGTCTCTTGGATATTTAGAGAAATCTTCGTTTGGAGCAAACTGAGTTGGATTGACATAGATGCTGACGATGACCAGATCATTCTCGGATCGACATGTTCGAATGAGTGAATTATGGCCTTCATGAAGATACCCCATCGTCGGAATAAATCCGATCATTCTTTCTGGATTTTTCAGACGGTAGTCTTTGACCGCTTTTCGAAATGCATTTTTCATTCTGATGAGTTTCATTCGTTTTCCTCATGATAACTGAATTCAGGTGTCGGGAAACTCCTTCCACGCACATCATCACTGAATTGTTTCACAGCATCTGTAATGATGGAATGGAGGTTAGCATATTGCTTCACAAATTTCGGTTTAAAATGTGGCGTCGTTCCTAATAAATCAGTGATAACCAGAACTTGGCCATCGCAATCCAAACCCGCACCAATTCCGATTGTTGGAATGGTAACAGCGTCCGTGATTGCCTTTGCCGTCAAAGCAGGTACACACTCGATGACAATGGAAAAAACGCCGGCATTTTGAAGTTTCTCAGCGCTTTCGACCAAACGGATTCGATCGTGCTCCTGTTTCCCCTGAATCTTGTATCCTCCGAATTTATGAATGGATTGAGGAGTAAGCCCGATATGACCCATAACAGGAATCCCGGCTTGAACAAGTTCTTCTATAACAATCGCATAGTTGCTGCCTTCTAGTTTCACTGCATGAGCTCCTGCTTTGATGCATTCAATGGCATTCCGTTTCGCTTCGGCAGGAGAGATCTGATAAGAACCGAATGGAAGGTCGCCAACGATCAGACAATGTTGAATACCACGTGCGACAGCCCGGATATGATGCAATATCTCCGGCATCCGTACAGGCAGTGTTGTGGAGTAACCCAGGTGGGCAGTTCCAACACTGTCCCCAACAAGAACGATATCCACCCCCGCTTCATCCAAAATCGCTGCGGTTGGAGTATCATAAGCGGTCAACATAACAATTTTAGTACTTCCTTTTCGTGAAATGATCTGCGGAACAGTAATGGGTTTTCGTTTCATAATCCTAAACTCCCTGATTCTTCATGGATCGCAAAAATACTGGATCGATCTTCCAGATTCTCCAACAACTCTCTCATGGTGATTCCTAATAGTGGATGTGTGATCTCTGGATTCAAATCACAAATAGGATGGAGGACAAATCGACGCAGATGCATCAATGGATGAGGTATTTTCAAAATTTTCGAACGAAACACACATCGCTCCCATAATAAAATATCCAGATCAATGATTCGGGGACCCCATTTCACAGTTTGAACACGACCCATTTTATGTTCGATCGCTTTACACCGATACAACAGATCCAGTGGACTGATGTTTGTTTTCAACTCGACTGCGCCATTGATGAACCAAGGCTGTGATGCATATCCAAAAGGTTCAGTGAGATACCAGCTTGATGTTGAAATGATGAAGCATTCTGTCCCTTCGCATAGATAATCGAGAGCACGAACGCATTGTGCTTGAGGATTATCCAGATTTGATCCAATTCCGATGATGACAGTCTGCAATGAAACCTCCACTTCTGATCAATGTATCACCATCGCCATCGTCATTTCTAGTTGAATATCGGATAAAAGCGAGGATATTGAGTGATGAAATAGCAACTCTATCGTGATATGATAAATAGGGCAATTTACAAAATTGTTCATTTTACCCTAATCTTGACACTATAAGAATCGATAGGAGGAATAGGATGATAAAAGCAGCAATTGCAGTGATCGGTGGTAGTGGCTTGTATAATATTCCAGGCGTTCGGATGCTTGAACGGGTTCACATATCAACACCTTTCGGTGAGCCATCAGATGATATATTGATATTTGAAATTGGTGATCGAGCAGTGGCTTTTCTTCCCCGTCATGGAATTGGCCACCGAGTGAATCCATCGCATGTTAATTACCGAGCCAATATTTTTGCTCTGAAACAGCTTGGCGTATCAACGATCATTTCCGTGAGCGCTGTTGGAAGCTTGAAAGAGGAGATATCACCGCGAGATTTTGTGATCCCTGATCAGATCATTGATCGAACGAAGAATCGTGCCAATAGTTTTTTTGATCCATTCGCCATACATGTCGGATTTGCAGATCCGTTTTGCTTAAAATTATCGGCTCTTCTGGCTCAGACCGGCCGTGATATCGGAGTAAAGACTCATGAAGGAGGTGTTTACGTCTGCATGGAAGGACCATTGTTTTCAACAAAGGCGGAGAGTGCAATGCATCGATCATGGGGAGCTTCGTTGATTGGAATGACTGCTCTTCCTGAGGCAAAATTGGCGCGTGAAGCAGAAATGTGTTATGCCACCGTCGGATTGGTGACGGATTATGATGTTTGGAAAGATAATGAAGAAGTCGAGATCGCATCAGTTCTCGAAAATATCCGTTCCAACACCGAAAATGTTAAACATCTGATACGGATGATTGTTCCCCAAATTCACAGCGAATCGAGCTGTAAATGCCGGGATGCCTTGAAAAACGCCTTCATTACAGATCCAGCTTCCATTCCGCGTCAAATCCGGAAAGATTGGCAGCCCTTGATTGGGAAATACATTCAGGAATAGTTGAGATGAAACCAACCCTGATGGATAGCAGAGATTGTCGATTCGAGTATTTCTGCTATCCGTGATCTTCCACTTCTACTGAGAAAATTCAGGTGGTTTTCCAGGGATCCTTACCGGTGGAGGAGGCAGTTTTATCTCGCCATTTTTTGCTTCATAATTTTGGATATTTTGGGCAAGCGCGTGCATCAACTGTTTGGCTGCGCGCGGATTTAAAATAACCCGGCTCTCAATCTTGATGGAATCACGGTTTGGGACAAATAAGCCAAAATCAAAGATGAATTCCGTTTCAGTCGAGATGATGGTGAAGAAATTGGAATATGCACCATTTTCATGTTGAGAATCTATCTGAATTTTAAGTTTTCGTTCTTTCATGGATTTATCATTCATACTTTTTACTCCTTCTTAAACAATGTCCCGCATATAATAGTTTTTTGATTTTCCACGGACTTTGGCAATCAAAAGCCGTAGTCGGAATTCCCAGAGGCTTCGTCCAGCCGGGATATAAACAATTTGGCTAGGATGAAGATACTCACTCCATGATCGAATGGTGAATCGACCTGTTTCTTTCGCCATATCATGCAATCGTGTTCCAGGAATCGGTGCGCATGGTTCAAAACGGATTTGATATGCATCCAGTCGTAATGCATAGTTTACAGTTTCAGTAAATTCTTCCTTTGTTTCAGTTGGCAACCCAAGACTGAATACCACAATCGGTTTCACTCCCATTTTCCGCAATTCACGGATGATTCGTGCGGCATAGTCTAAATCTTCATCCGTTCCGAGGATTTTTTGGAGTCTTGAGACGGCACTTCCTATTCCAAACACGATATTCTGACACCCCGAGTTTGCCATAACTTCTGCCAGTTCCATATCGAGTTGAGTGATTCGGGCTGTGCAATTCCATGCGAGAGCCAATTTACCGATATCTGAACAGAGTTCACTGACAATATCCCGATGCATGGTAAAATTCTCATCGAAAAATTCAATAGAAGATATCCCAAATGTAGATTTCAGATAGTGAATTGTATTCATGATATAAGCAGATGAGTGAGATCGGATGGAAACACCAGAACGGAACCTTACAGGACAATGGCTACAATGAAATTTACATCCTCGATGAGTCAGGATATGACCGACGGGAATTTTCCGGTTGGAAGGATAGAACAAGGGATAGGGAATAGGAGGAATCTCATCAAGGTTGTCGATAAGCATCCCTCCGGTGTTTTTCGTTATATTTCCGGATTCATCCCTCCAGATCAAACCCGGTACACGGCTCAAATCATCATCGGTGTTCTCCAGGAGCTTTTTGAAAATAAATTCGCCCTCTCCCACGATAACACAATCGACGAAAGGGGAGATGAATGCTTGATCAGGATTGTTGGAAACTTCGACACCACCCATTACGATGAGTGTATCTGGATATTTTGTTTTGATATTTTCAGCAATTTCAAGGCAGAGATGAAAATTATTGATAAACGTCTGCATCCCGACAATATCAGGTTTGAATTTTTTTAAATATTGAACCAGATCATCATCATATCCAACACCAAATACGGCGTGGACTTGTGCTCCATGATCAATAGCGACTCCCGCGATCAAAGACAAACCCAATGGAAGAACCGGAAATGGGAAGTTTAACCCACCCTTTGGCATTGGATCAATCAATAAGATCTGCATTGCTATAATAAATCATCCAACCGTTCAGGTGGACTGGAGTTCAGGGGTTGATCAATATGAAACCGGCACCAGAGTTCCAGAAGAGCCAGAAGCCAGATTTTGAATGGATGCCTTTCTTTGTTCCGATCATAATAATCTTTCTTGACCTTATCCACGGCTTCCGGTTGGAATAATCCCCGTCGTTTGATGACCTCTGGAGATAATAAATAGCATATCGCTTTTTTTAACTCCCTCCGAGCCCACAGATCCATGGGGACGATGAAACTCATTTTTCGTCGAGTCCGGGTCTCATGAGGCAACACATCATCCAATGCGGAAAACATCAGATATCGCAATTTCCCTTCCGGTGCTTTTATAAACCCCGGAGTTCCAGCGAGAACTTCCAGAACGCGTCTGTCAACCAGCGGACTCCGTGCCTCAATCTGTCGTGCATGACACATCGCATCAACATCTCTCAACTGCAGATTTGAAACTTCATGTTGAAATAACAATGCAGCCATCCGATTGACAGGATCGGATTTCGCCTGGTATCGATCGTACATATCAACGATATCTGCACTTCTGGCTATCCCTGTGATCGAGTCCCAGATTCCGCTATTGAACAATTCCCGTTTTTCCAGTTCTGTGAACAAGAATTTGATGTGACGATACTGAGCCTGGACGCCGTCAGCCAGGGCATTCAAGGCTAAAATTTTCGACGATATGAAATTTGAAGGGAATGCATTTGAGACGCTGAGCGCAAACTGACGCATCCATTCCGGCAGAGTCATCCACTTCTGGGTTCGTTCAATAAGACGATGCTGATGTTTATACCAATGACTGCCAATAAAAATCTCATCGCCACCTGTTCCGGTAAGAACAATTCGGATGGATTCAGGGAGTGTACTGGAAACGAGATAGCTGTTGATAGCATCACCCGATGGTTGATCCAGATGTGTGATGATCTTGGGCA
Source organism: uncultured bacterium (assembly GCA_964512995.1). Classification (GTDB taxonomy): domain Bacteria; phylum CSSED10-310; class CSSED10-310; order CSSED10-310; family CSSED10-310; genus CAZELM01. The sequence continues at coordinate 88,311 of CAZELM010000007.1, read as the reverse complement.
ATGAATCGATCAGAAAAGCAGGTGTGATACGAGTTTCATGATGATGTGTGGAGAATCGTCTGGAAACGATGGATGCATACTCAAATTCATTATAATCATCGTACCCATCACCCATCCCATCGTATCCAATGGTAAATGTGTGAATGGGATTTATTCCTGCCTGTGCGGCGAGTGCCACAATCGAACTGGTGTCTGTCCCGCCACTCAAGAAGAAGCCTGTATGTTCAGGGTTTTTGGGAATCGCATCCGTCACCGATTGTTCCAGAGCTGACCGCAACTGCCGGCACTTATCCAAATCCGAAATAGAATGATCCGACTGTATCGACCATGCTGGGTGCCAGAAACGATGTAGTTGATGCTGCTGAAAAAATACTTTTAGATAATGACCCGGACGAATCGCCATGATGTTTTCATAAATTGTAATGGGATCCGGAGGACAAATCATTGAGAGATAATGAGAAACCGCCTGCAGATTTAACTGGCGAGCCACTTTTCCGGTTGACAGGATGGATGCTGGAGATGAAGCGAAAAGGGTTGCTTCGGGTGTGATGGCCGCATACAAGGGATAAGATCCTGAAGGATCACGCAACAGATACAGTGTTTCTGTTTCTTTCCTCCAGAGACCGGCAGAAAAAAGCCCACATAGTGATGAAAAACGGGCTTCGTCAGAACATGAGAGAATCTGAATGGATTTATGGATAGATTGTTCGGCATTTTTCCCCAGATATCCATCCAGAACGATAATTGTCTCACAGGCTTTGGCGTTGTCCGTACAGAGAGGTTCCTGTTCAGGCACCGTTGGATAATAACCCATAAATCCCTGTGGAAATCGATAAACAATACTTGATTCCCGACTTCGTGCTCGGAGAGAAACAGACATGTTTTCAATATCTTTTTCATCAAAACGGCCTATACAACCAAAAATAGCACCCACATCAGCTCCCTATGTACATATACGTTCTCGACATCGGATTCCAGCACGATTCAGTTTGTTTGATCGGATCTGATCCAGGAATGGTATCACTATTTATCAATCGTGGGATGGCCGGATGACCAGCTTGGATTGCCCGATCATAATCTCATCATTCGGACGAAGAATGGTCCTTGTCACGCGCATTCCATTTACAGATGTACCGTTGGAACTTTCCAGGTCAATCAGGATATACCGACTGTTCTCTCGCGTCAATTGCGCATGATGTCTCGAAACGCTGGTATCCGTTGCTAATTGGATATCATTATTGGGACCTCGTCCAATGGTGATTCGATCCTTATCCATTGGGTATGACTCTCCCGTAAAATCCCCTTCGATGACATCTAAAATGGGGATGGATGCCCAGATATAATCCTCTTCTTCGTCCGGGAGATCGATATGAGGTATACCGGTTTCATCATTTTCATCAACTGTTTCTTTGATCAGATGAGGCGGGATTTCATTGAGTTTATGTGATGTGTCATATTCGTCGATCTCTTCGATTTCTTCCTGTATGTCATCTGTGGTGGAAAATTTGGATCGGTATCCCGGTTCTTCCTCAGCTTCGAGCTCTTCCAGTTCATGCAATTCCGCTCGATTTGCTTCAAATTCAGCATGGTCATTAAAGTCAGACTCAAAAGCTGCGTCTTCTTCTGGAGTCTGAATCATCTCAACCTCAGCCACCGGTCGTTCATCGGATTCTTCGAGCATCTGAATATGATCCTGAGAGGACTCAGAAGATGTGGTGAAGCTGGCTGGATGATCTGGTGATACATAATCTGTTGTGGTTAATGATTCGGAATCGTCTGCTTCAGATTCCATTTCTATACCCATCATCCGATGTATTTTCCCCAATTGATTACGAAAAATCGCCAATTGTCCTGATTGTTCCGCAATTTTTACCTGGATTTCTTCAAATTGTGTTTTCAATTCTTCATATTTAGGTTGATATTCTTGCTCACTGTATTCATGGGCGTAGTACCGAAGCTGCAATTCTTCGATTTCTTCCTGGTAGGATTCGGCAAACTGAATATGTTCGTCTATTTCTTTTTGCAGTGTAACCACATGATTTTTTATGATTTCACAAAATGGCTGAAGTTCTGTGTTAAGATCTTGCAGCTTTTGAAGATATTCGGCTTTTACTTTTTCATATATCTTGGGTCGAACTTGGCTCTGATTCTCATCAACCAAATGTATTCTCTCCTGAAGAGCAGTTATTTTTTCCTGGAGTTTCTCAAGTTCTACAAGAAAATCAGGTTTATCAATACTATTTTTCATATCATGCTCCTTAGAGGAAGATGTTTCCATAGTGATATCACAGCCCACCTAGATAACATAACCATATTGAACACTAATCTGTCAAGAAAGCAATGATCAAGAAAACAATCAAAAAGATTTGAGAGGATTATTTTAATATGGGAAATGGTTTAGATTTTCAGATAGGTGCATTCCGAAGAAATTCAGCAGCTTCCTCTGGTGGAGTCGGATTAATGTAAAAACCAGTTCCCCATTCAAATCCGGCAACGTGTGTCGATTTGGGCATGATCTCTATGTGCCAATGATAAGACTCCTGATCCCGATAGTAAAATGGAGCATTATGGATCAATAAGTTATATGGTGGTGACTCCAATACGATATTTATTCGTTTCAGAGTAGAGGAAACGATACGAGCTAAAGACTGGAGGTGAGTGTCTGAGGTTTTCTCAAAGAAAGGTTGGTGTTGCTTGGGCAGTATCCATGTTTCAAATGGGAATCGAGGGGCATAGGGTGAGATTGTTAAAAAATGATCATTTTCTTCAACAATCCGTATATTATCTTCTGTTTCCTGTTCGAGGATATCGCAGAAAATACAACGATCCTTGTAATCAAAATAGGATTTGGCTCCTTTTAATTCCTCCATCACACGTTTCGGTACAATCGGCATTGCGATCAATTGTGAATGGGAATGAGATAACGATGCGCCTGCTGCTTTTCCATGATTTTTAAATAACATAACATATCGCAGACGTGAATCTTTCTGTAAATCAAGCGTTCGTTCACGAAATGCATAGAATAAATCATATACACCTTGGTTAGCCAGATCGGCCAGGGAATGCTTATGATTCGGGGTTTCGATGATGACTTCATGTGCTCCGACACCATTCATTTTATCATATATACCATCCGCACGATGATTTAGCCGTCCCTCTATCTGTAGGGCCGGAAATTTATTCGGAACAACACGCAAAGACCAATTGGATGGATGAGCCGCATCCAGGCTGGATGGAATAGTAAGAATTCCAGGCGGCGTGTCTTCTTCATTGCCTTTACAAAACGGGCAGTAAGCTGTATTGTTTTCAATCAATGACTCATAACTGGTCGGGCGAAGCTTGCGTTCTGTAGAAATAATAACCCATCTGCCGATTACGGGATCTTTTCGAAATTCAAGCATTCTAAAATTCTCCATTTTCAGGGAGCAAAACGAGAGTGTCATTCATCCAATGGATAGGTTGGAATGGGGGTAATAATGGGTTCTTTCTCCGTTTCATTGCTTTGGATAGCATGAGTAGAATCCGGCTTTGGCATTGGAGAGCCAGGTACCCACAAGTCTCTTGGCATAGATCCAAATCCAACACGCGGTGTCGGTGTTGCTGCGCTGGAATCGTGAATGGATTGAGATATTTCTCTTAATGTTACGAGAAATAAAACAATGAGCGCTAATATCAGAGGAAAGGTATACATCAGAAAATGAGCAGTTGTTCTGGATCGCCATTCCCTGACGATAAATTCTACATCTTGATCGGTATAATATCTACGATTGTCTTCACCAATTCTGCCCTTGGGGATCTCATTCTCCATCACAAGCTGGTTAAATTTGGCCGGAGAAATTTTAAGCATCTGAGATACTTCCAACGGAGTATATCGTGTCTTATTACTCACCTTCGCCAAAGCTCAGCCTTCTCCTTCCATTATAAAAAAGTCATCCCTGGCAGTATCGGTGTCAGGGGAGTTCAACCACCGCATCAGTGACTTCAAGTATTTTTAAGGATCGATTCGGAAGCGGGAATAAAGGTGGCGGAGTAATCCGGATAGAGGGATCATAGCGGAAACATCGCGTAATCCCAGGATTTTCATAGCCACCATTATTGCCAACTGCAGAACGGGCTTCATAATGACCGAGATTCCGATTGGAATTGGCTACGATAATAGGACCAATTATTCCCACATACCACACTTCATGCTGCATAGTCAAATCCGATTCATTCCAGATTCCAAGATCTATTTGAGCCGGATCAAGCTGATTGAAATTCTCACCACAATCCCCCTCCGGATAGGGTGGCAAAGACAAGCGGCCATCGTTGTTAATGTCAAATGGACCGATGGGTGTTCTCAATGCAGGTTGTTCTCCAGCGAGTAAACCACTTGTTTTATAGGCCCATTCATATCGACCGGCAATTGGATTGTAATATTTATAATGATGTAGATGGGAATTATCTAGGTCAATATCCCCAGCATCTGAAGGATGTTCATAATCTGTATCTTCCATCTTCATTGTACCAAAACACATCAATGCTGCTTGAACTTGCATGATTCTCGGGCAATTTTCAGACAGTATGATATCGCCTCGCAGATTACCACCTTGCGAGTAGGCGGCAATCAATCCCAGGTGCACAGGCTGTCCCTGTCCGCGACTTAAATCCGGTGTGCTCGACGCTATTTTATCGGTTCCCATTATGATCTCGCGCTCAATATAAATGTCACCCTTTGCAAGAATCGTCAGGGATCGCCCATGGAGTTTTCCCCAGACGTGAACATCGCCATCAACAACAATCAATCCATTAAAATCCCTTTCGGGATTGTTGAGCAGGTTAACAGTCGGAGCATCGTCCGGGACATATGTCGATCGATATGGCCGGTCACCCATCGGGAAATTGACAGATTGAGGTGGGAGGTATTCTGCAATGACAATACCTCCGGATTCAATAAAATGGAAGCCGCTCCGAGGTCCAGGATCCGGAAGATAATCATAGTTCCCAAGATAGAGATATAATGGTGTCGATCCGGTATAATGCCAGCCGCCTTGATTGGCTTTTGTGGTTAATTCCGTGATCAAAGATGCACTGGGGAGCGTTTGCACTGGGACATATGTGTGCAGATCCACATCTCCGCATAATGTAGCCAACTCGTCATCAACAATACCCTGACTCGTATATACATCCCCAAAAAAAGTACAGGTTCCAGCAAGCTCGATACGACCCTGAGCATAAACCTTGCCGGAAAATACAGAATTCCCACCGATACGAATTCTTGATTCAGTAAATCGAGCGTAATCCATATAACTGACAGGAGCAACCACCAATTGACGATTTTCAGATGCCTTCTCGACATTTCCAGTAGACGTGATTGTGTACATTTCATCGATCCGAATGCGATTGTCTCTGCCAAGTTCCATCAACATCTCATTAAGTGGAGTGACGGCATATGTCTTTTCCCGAGTGTTATACGGTGGTACCAAGGCGGAATCGAGTTCCAACGCCGGTTGGTAATTGTTGGAACCTAAATTGACACATTCAGGCCAATCCGGATACCAACAACACGAAACACTGTCCGGATCCGGATTCCCAGACATATCCTCCTGGCATGTACTATACATGTTTTCTGTCCTGGCTCGATATCCAAGATTCAATTGATCATTCACTCCACGAACGATACGAAGGTACATCCCGGTAGGCGCATTCCCATCCATCTCGATGATCATCCAGTCGTCACCAGTCAGATTGTCTGCGAGATCATGAAGCTGGTTTTTCCGCCATGCCGAACATGCGCCGCTGAAATCCAATAATGCGTAAGCCTGCGTTCTTCCCGCAGACCATGATGATTGAGGTATGATCGTCTGCCGACGATTCTGAAGACCATCATAATAGAAAATATCAATCTCTAAGTTAGGGGATAATTCCGGATTGTCAACCTGCAGAAGATAGACTGAGTTTTCGTGACCAACGGGTATTTTAAATGCCAATGCAGACTCATCTTTTAACTCTTCCGCTTCGATATGTGCATCTCGACATTCCGGGCATCCGCCAACACCGGATACTGGCAGATCTTCATGGGGGAAAATGACTAAGCGGTTTCCCCATCGATCGTATTGTTTGTAATCATGATCCATATCAATCCGAGTAACCATCATGTCCAGAAAGAAATGCGCTTCAGAATAAGGGTTCATATAATTGAATAGAGTAATCGGCTGATATATCGTCTGATGAGCCAGTTGATAATCAATGATCGCTGTTTTTGTAATATCAAGCTGGTAATCATTTATCATTTCAATTCCCTGACGAAGCCTGATACGCATGTCTTTAAAAGGAAGAAGCGGCTTGATGTCATCGATCGTGACACCATGCGGATACACAATCCGAGCCTGCTCAAAAGGCAAAACATGACGAACCAACTGGAACTTCATTTCAATCTGTTCAGGAAAGGCTCCATCTATGCGAAGTGAATAGGTACCGACCCCCTGTTTATTATCCCGGATGATTTCTCCATTTACCGGATTCCGATCATATCGGCCGATGTCCGATGATTCATCGAAAATAACCGGAAAATCATCCTCTTCTATCTCCCGATCTCCCGTTTTATCCAGAGCAAGATCCCGGCGAGCCAGCAGACTCTTGCCACGCTCCAATCCAGCCTCCGATACATATCCCGCAGCTAAGGATGTATATGTGTCATCTGCATACAGCGATTGTTTATTTGCATATAGAAATAAACCAGTACTCATCGTTGTAAGCAACAATATGAATAGCAGCGTTAAAACCAGCGCACTACCCCGATTGTTCCATTTCATATGAATGAATCCCTGGAGGGTCATAGATCAAGCCTCCTAAAAAACGGTTTCGGCAATTTACCACTACCGGATACCCCTAAAAAATACCGTTGAACCACCACGAAAGTCAAGGTTATCATAAACCTTTATACACACAACTCAAAACTAACTTTTAGCAAAAAACATGCCATTGATTCGTATTGTTCAAGATTACCGATAAATCACCATCAGTCTGCATCATGAATTTCAATGATAAACACCATTCCGATTTCCAGTGATATGATTGATCGAGCAACTCAGCAATGTTCATCATTCGATCTGGGAGAAATTTAGCACACCCGCAGTCACACATGCTATTGTGGTTTTAGTATTGTTCTGTTTTTGTTACCAAAGGTATCAAGGTATGTATTGGTATCCATATCAATCAAATTCAATAAACAAATCCCTGCCAACACCTGGTTCTCTTGATTTCAAAAGCGAAGGTAATTTTCTCTCTATATGATCCGAATCGGTCTTCCTTTCCGATAAAGTCAGGGAAAGTGATGAAGTGGCCACAATCCACCGTGCTAACATGGGATCTGATAACCGGTAGGTCCAACCCTCTCGCTTCAACGCTCCGACCTTGATCAAGCCAGTGATGTAATCTTTAACGGCCGGCAATGAATGACACATATACGAAGCGATCTGCGATAAGCGTGAATCCGGGTATCGGGAGAGAATTTCTAAAATTGCTTTCAATGTCCCATATCCTTTCGCAAGATGGAGCGTTTCCAGCCATTTAAACTGGCAAAACCGGCTTAAAGCAGAATGAGTGTCTGATAACAACCCATTAACAACATCATCAATATGATGGTGATCAGAATTGGATGAAAGATGTGGCAGGATTAATTCCAGATATTCCGGATACCCTCCTGTTATCACACAGAGTTCCGAAACTGCTGCCACCGGAAAATCGATCAAATGTTTCTCCAGTTCCAGCCGCATGTCTTCTGGAGCAAGCGGGGGAATGAAAACCTGACGTGCTTGTCCCCATTCAGGGATCTGATGTGTCGACATCCATTTCAGCACCCAAAAATTCTGATTGTTGGTCGCGAGTGCTTCCAGATTCTTCAATGCATCCCTCCAGTAAGGCTGGTGTGTCATCGTCAGGAAATCTTCTGCATGATCGATGTAAATGATCGTATTGGGTTGAAAAACCAGACGAGGAACCGATGATTTACAATCGTTGATATACTCCCTGCTCTCAGAAATCACCGAATTTATCAGTCTATTCCAAAAATGAGATGTTGAAGCAGAGCGGCGTGCATCAATATAGGTTGTCTTAAAATCAAGCGCTCGGGTTCGCTCTTGAACGATGGTGTAACAGCGCTTGCTCAAACCATGAGAATGGGTTATGAGCGACATCACCCCTCCACGTGATGAAACAAACCTTTCAAATTCTGCCAAAAATGATCTCATGCTTCTGACTTTCAACGAGTGGATGGAGAATATGTAATAAATGCATCGGCTTCAGGAAATGACCGGATACATTGATAATGCGGTTAATGGGATGAGGCAGGAACATTGTGTGCTGGTGAAGGGGATGGTGTTAACGATTCGGATAAATTCGAAATGGGTGTTGGTATCATTACTTCTACTGAAGCCGGGTCTAATGTGAAAGAGATGATGCCATTGGGCTGAGATGCCAGGATTAGTGGCACAACATGTTCGCCGGGCGGAAGGTCACGACAATCAGCGATGATATCGATATCGGAATTCTGAAGCTGGTTTAGAATGCGTTGAGGACCAGATATGAATAATGTGGTGATAGGAGGTGAAACGCTGATTTGAGTCTCTGAATTGGATGATATCAGCTTGAATTCCAACTCTGTGAATGACCGCTCGATGATTTTTTCTTTTATCTCGATAACAACTGTGACTCGTTGCGGATAAACAACGCGTACCAGGTGATTTTGGGGCATCAGTTCAACCCGTTCATTGAACCGCATGTTAACTCCATTGATATCAATCGGTTCCGTCAGAACGGTATCCAACTGCTCAATTATACTCGTAGGACCCATGATCTGTGCCTCGGGTGGAATCGCTTCCCATGTTCCCAATTCATAGTCTGGTGAAGGGCTTCCTCGTAAGAAAGGCTTGATAGATACTGTTTTTGTGATTGTTTTTTCAAGTCGAAATGAAATTGTTTCTGGAAGAATCTGAAGGACGGAAAACTGATTTATATAGGGAGCAGTGATATTGTTTCGTGAAACATCCAATTGAATCACTCCCGGCTCAGCAGTATCGGGCAAACTCAGAACCACTGAAATACTCTCTGGTTTCAAAGAAGATAATAAATTCTGCGGTCCTCTGAGTGTGATTTTGACCACTTCGACATCACGTTCTGTGATTTCCAGGTTGAGGGGGATATTCCGGACTTCATAAGGAATACTGAGAAATGTTTTATCGGTTCGGCCCTGACTGTTAATCGAAAACCAAATAATAACAGCTACAATAAAAGAGCCGATTTTTAGCCAGAAATTGGTAACGAGTGCGAGTGAAAAACGTCGGATTAGATGAAGCAGCATAATCAAGCCGTGCTCTTGTCATGGTTGTATGACGCAATATCCATCAATTTGTTCAACCGTCTTTTCAGTTGTTCGGCGTCATGCATTTTTTCCAGACTGCCGTTCAGAGTCAATGAAATCGTTCCCCGCTCTTCGGAGATCACAATTACAACAGCATCCGTATCTTCCGTCAGCCCGATAGCTGCTCGATGACGAGTTCCCAGCGATTTCGCCAAAAGCGGGTTTTTCGTCAAAGGCAAGAAGCAGGAAGCTGCTGCGATCCGGCTATTATGGATAATCACTGCGCCATCATGAAGGGGAGAATGCGGATAGAAAATTGTTCGCAGGAGTTCGCTCGATACTCGCGAGTCCACTTGCATGCCCATCTCTCGGAAATTTACCAGTCCGGTATTCCGCTCCAATACGATCAACGCGCCAATTTTCGATTTGGCCATTGACTCAGCCGCTTTCGCGATCTCATCGATCATGAGTATCAGTTTATCGGTTCTGCGCCGAAATATAGACCAATGATGACCCATTTTTGCTAAAACACGACGAATCTCCGGTTGAAACAACACAATAGCCAACAATACCCAACTCTGCCAGAATTGCTGCAGCAGACGGTGTAGTGTCAGGAGTTCGTAATGTTCGGAACCTTTCAGCATCAAAAAAAGGATCGCCAATCCAACCAGAATCTGAATGGCTAAAGTACCTTTGATCAGCATCACCGCCCGATAGATCAGGAAAGTGACAATGAGAATATCAAGAACGTCCCACCACCGGATGTAATAGTTTCCTATGTGAAATAAAAATGCTGACATGAACAAATCTCAGTTGAATGATGCCCTTTCACTCAGCAGATCTAAAATTTTAACCATTCTTGCGATCTCCTTGACATCATGGACACGGATAATCCGAGCACCTTTGAAAATTGAATATGCGACGGTGGCCATGGTGCCTTCCAGACGTTCATTTACAGGCAAAGATAATATGTGTCCAATAAAAGATTTTCGGGAAGTTCCAACTAAAACAGGATATCCGGTGGTAACGAAGCGATCAAGATGGCGGAGCACTGCGATGTTGTGTTCGAGTGTTTTTCCAAATCCAATTCCTGGATCTAGAATTATTTTTTTCGGATCAATACCTCTATTTTTGATATGTTTCGCCTGATTCCCCAGGAATTGGTACACCTCTTCCACAACATCTCTATAGTACGGCTTTTCCTGCATATTCTGAGGCGTTCCCTGCATATGCATGATCACCACATGGACATCTGTGTATGCAGCTAAAGAGATCATCCGCTCATCTTGTAATCCCGTTATGTCGTTGATGATCCGAGCGCCGGCCAATACGGCTGCGTGTGCTGTTTCAACATGCCGAGTATCTATTGAGATCGGCAGATCGGTTTTCTGTGATAATGCCTGAATGACCGGAACAACACGCTCCATTTCTGTTTCAATTGAAACCGGATCAGCGAAAGGGCGGGATGATTCTCCACCCACATCCAGAATTGTTGCGCCGTTTTGGATCATATCAAGTCCTCGTCGAACGATTACGTCGGTATCTAAAACGCCATCTCCGGAAAATGAGTCCGGGGTCACGTTTAAGATCCCCATGATATGAGTGCCGGGGATACCCAGGAAGGATGAATGGAGGTTACTCATTCTGGTCCACCGTGATACGATTCTGAACGAATTATGGATGCCCGAGCGAGATGATTCGGTATCATGCTGTGCCGTCCGACTTTTTTTCAGGTGCTGCATGTTCCCTCGAAACTCCAAGTATTGTCTCGATCTGTGGTCCATCCAATACTTCATGTTCCAGAAGTGCGGCGGTCAAGTTATGAAGATTTTCGATATTGGTTTTCAGTATCGTCATCGCTTCTGAATATGCTTCGCTGACGATCCGAGTTATTTCGTTGTCGATGAGTTGCGCTGTTTTTTCGGAATATTCCTGGGAATGACCAAATTCTCTCCCTAAAAAAATATGATCTTCTTTTTTTCCGAAAGTCACGGGTCCCAATGATCTGCTCATTCCCCAGCGGGTGACCATATTCCGGGCAAACTGAGTTGCTCGTTGAATATCGTCCGCCGCACCTGTCGTGAATGATTGAAGAACGATCTCTTCGGCAGCACGGCCACTCATCAGAATCGTAATTTTATTCCTGATATAATCTTCAGAATAGGTATGTTTGTCATCATTTGGCAATTGCATCGTAACTCCGAGAGCGCGTCCTCTGGGTATGATCGTGACTTTGTGAACAGGGTCGGCATTGGGGAGCATCCAGGCTACCAGCGCGTGACCTGATTCATGATACGCAGTAGAACGCTTCTCATCATCAGAAATCATCATGCTGCGCCGTTCAACGCCCATCAACACTTTATCCTTTGCCAGTTCAAAATCTTTATTTTCAACGGCGTCCTTTCCCGTTCGTGCCGCCAGCAGAGCCGCTTCATTCACCAGGTTAGCGAGATCAGCGCCGGAAAAACCTGGAGTTCCCCGTGCGAGTGTCTTCAGATCGATGCTTGTTCCAAGTTTGATTTTTCGCGTGTGAACCTTCAGAATGCCTTCCCGTCCCAAGATATCCGGAAGACCCACGAAAACCTGGCGATCGAAGCGGCCGGGTCTCAGAAGTGCTGGATCCAGAACATCGGGGCGATTGGTGGCTGCTATCATGATGACGCCATCATTGGATTCAAATCCATCCATTTCAACTAAAAGCTGGTTCAGTGTCTGTTCCCGCTCATCGTGTCCACCACCCAATCCAGCACCTCGATGACGACCCACTGCATCGATCTCATCCATAAAAATAATGCAGGGCGCGTGCTTTTTGCCTTGATCGAACAAATCCCTTACCCGCGAAGCGCCCACTCCGACAAACATCTCCACAAAATCAGACCCACTGATAGAAAAAAATGGCACATCAGCTTCACCAGCTATGGCGCGAGCCAGCAACGTTTTTCCGGTTCCGGGAGGTCCAACCAGCAAGACACCTTTTGGAATTTTCCCGCCCAATCTCTGAAAGCGGGATGGTTCTTTCAGATAATCGATGATTTCCTTCAATTCCTCTTTCGCTTCATCGACACCAGACACATCCTTGAAAGTGACCTTGTTTTTTGAGTCGGACAACAGCTTCGCCCGGCTTTTCCCAAATGATAAAGCCTGACGTCCGCCTCCTTGCATCTGACGAAAGAAGAAAATCCAGAACGCAATCACGAGAATGAACGGTAGCCAGGATACCGTTGCGGTAAGCCAGAAACTTTCTTTTTCATCTTCGACTTTGATATCCACTTTATGGGATCGAAGCGTTTTGATCAGATCATCATCTTGAGGAGCGATAGTGGAAAATTTCATCACACCTGTAGGCGATTCAATCAGTTTACCGGACAGCTTATTTCCGGAAATTGTGACGTCTTCGACATTGTTGCTTTCTACCTGATCGAGGAATTTGCTGTACTCCAATTCGAGTTGATTTTGATGACTTGATATGAGCGTCTGATACACAGCGTAAAGGATAAGTATAAGAACCAACCACATTGTGAAAGTTCGTAAGCGTGTATTCAAATTAATACCTCCATGACCAATTTACTCCGGCTCACTCCGTTCCATTCATTGATTGATGAATGCCGGAACCGGGTGCCGGTTTTGTGTATTATAATAATTATCGGATATCCCAAGTCAATTTAATTGCCGTTTTCATCCCATTTGGTACAGCGCCAGGTTGAGCAATATCGACACCAATGACAGCGAGAATCTGATCGAACTCATCGACAATCAAGGGTACAGCATCCCGAAGCTCCCACGGGATATTTTTCCGGTTGAAGTAATCCTTTAACTTTATAGCACTTCGCTTTCCAAATGGAATAAGGCGGTCACCTGGAATACGTTGTCGTATAAAAAGCGTTTGCTTTTCACTGGAAAGATACAATGCGGATGTCGATGAGAGATCAAATCCAGGAGGTAGGGAGATCACTTCCGATGTTATTTTTCCTGTGCGATACATCGTGATTCCAGGTATTTTGACCGGAATTTTCTCGATATTCCCGGACAATAACGGCTGAAATTGTGTTATCAGAATATCATCTCGATAAACCCGAATACGAATGTTCAACGGCAATCGTAATTCTGAACGGTTTTTTTTGAAGATATCCACCAGATAATCTATGATCGTATGAGTAATCCGAAAGTTATCCGGGAGTGGTAACGTGGTAATCAATGAAAGTGCCATTCGCTTTAAAATTGGCAGGGGACAGTTTTGAAAGGAAGATCCATTCAATGTGCATGGAAGGACACCAGTCCATCCCGATTTACTGAGCTGTTTCTGTGCTTCTGATGAAATCCATCGGTCCTCTTCTTCAAGAAGCAGGGACATCTGTAAAATGTGTAATCCATACGCAGGATTCATGTTTTTAAGGTGTGGTAGAATGAATTTCCGTATATAGTTTCGAGGATAGTCCGTATCCTGATTCGTTGGATCTTCGCGAAACGAAATCTGGTTATCGTGGAGATACTTGATGATATCGGCTCGAGGGGTGGGCAACAGGGGGCGGATCACACGAGAATGATCATTGATACGGATACCAATTAAACCACGGGGACCCACACCGCTGATCAAGCGAAAAACGATGGTCTCGACTTGATCATCCAACGTGTGAGCGGTTGCGATGGACAAGGCATTATTCTGTTTCCGGATTTTTTCCAGATACGAATAACGGTGATGCCGCCAATACGCTTCTTTGGAACTCCCCCGGAAATTTTTCCCAGAGAGACGATCTGAAAAGCATCGGATGGAGAGGTTGTGGCTGATATCTTCCACAAATTCTCGATCGAGATGGGAATCCGTGCGTGCGGCGTGGTCGAGATGAGCGACGATCAGTGACTCGGACGGATTGATGCAGAGTTTAGATAGGATGTGGAGCAATGCGATTGAGTCAGCTCCTCCAGAAACAGCTACGACAATTGGTGTCTCGAAATCCCATAGCCGATGCAAGGTAATCGTTCTTCGGACGGCTTCTTCGATCAATGTTTTCCGGGAATCCGGTGTTTTAATGGTCACTGATTTTCATTATTAGTGGTGATAACTAAATGGCGGAGCAGGGACTTGAACCCCGGACTCCACGGATATGAGCCGTGTGCTCTAACCAGCTGAGCTACTCCGCCTAAATAAGGAGGAGCAACCTCGGTGGTTGCTCCTACCTGTTCGTTCATAGCGGGGGCAGGATTTGAACCCGCGACCTTTGGGTTATGAGCCCAACGAGCTACCAAGCTGCTCCACCCCGCGTCAACATGCCCTTTATATGTTTTTTATTTCGAGTTGTCAATCTTTTTTTTAAATTTATTGCGATCATCCAGAACTATTCCTTCAGATCAATCCATGGGTTTTCAACATCCGGGATGGATGGAGTATCGAACGCATCCAATTTTAACTGGTCCGGCTGCTTCGGTTCAATCCATCGGACCATTTTCTCGTTTGGACGGATCAATCCCAATTCTCCCCGAACAAGCTCCTCGAGGAAGGTCGGGGTTTTCCGATAGGCGACTTCATCCCAGAGATCTGTATTCTCCTTTTGGATTGCAACAATCTCAGATTCCAATATTTGGATCTTGTTCTCCATCAGATAAATATTCCTGATACCTTTTTTACCGTAAAGGAATGAATGCAGAAGAGATCCAAAAAGAAACCAGCAGCAAAGGATAGCCATCCAGGATAGAAGCCGCCTTCTGTCAATCGCATGTAACATGGTTTCGGCGTTCGCTTGTTTTATTTCGGAAAAACATCAATCCCGCTGAAAATGGCATTTGAACCTAAAATGTCACTGATCCTCAACAATTGATTGTATTTTGCGAGGCGATCTGTTCGAGATGCTGATCCGGTTTTAATCTGACCAGCATTTACGGCGACTGCCAAATCCGCAATAAATGTGTCTTCCGTCTCCCCGGACCGGTGTGACACAACCGGTGAATAGCCGGATTTCTGAGTCATCGCAATGGCATCCAGGGTCTCCGTCAATGTGCCGATCTGGTTCAGCTTGATGAGAATGGCGTTTGCGATGGATCGATCGATCGCTTTCCGGATAATGGATGGATTGGTTACGACAAGATCATCAGCGACCAACTGAACACGATGTCCCAGTCTGGCTGTCAATCGTTCCCAACCATCCCAATCGGACTCCGCCATTCCATCTTCTATGGATCTGATTGGATATTTATCAATGATAGCCTCATAAAAATCGATCAGCTCCTCTGATGTTCTTTTCGGATCCTTCTCGGCCGATAAAATGTAATGACCATCTTTAAAGAATTCAGATGCCGCACAATCCAATCCGATGAAAACATCTTCGCCAGGGCGATAGTGTGCAGATTCAATAGCCTCAACAATAACTTGTAATGCTTCTTCATTGGATTGAAGGTTGGGAGCGAATCCGCCTTCATCGCCAACTCCAGTTGCATATCCTTTAGATTTGAGAACTTTTTTCAGAGAATGAAAGATCTCTACACCCGCTCTCAGCGCTCGTTTGAAGCAGTCGAAGCCGACCGGAAGAACCATAAACTCCTGAATATCGACGTTGTTGTCAGCATGAGCGCCACCGTTAAGGATATTCATTTGTGGAACAGGGAGCACCTTCGCATTTACGCCACCGAGATAATTGAACAAAGGCAGACCGACTTCGTCCGCAGAAGCTCGCGCAATGGCCATGGAAACCGCCAGAATCGCATTAGCACCCAGCGTTTCTTTATTCGGAGTTCCGTCCAATTCACATAACATTTTATCGATAGCGATCTGATCAAAGGATGAGAGACCAATAACTTCAGGTGCAATAACATTGTGGATATTGTCAATCGCTTTTAAAACACCTTTACCGAAAAATCGCGATTTGTCACCATCCCGAAGCTCCACCGCCTCACGGGTTCCGGTTGAAGCTCCCGATGGCACAGCAGCCTGGCCTCGCGCTCCTGTCTCCAGGATACATTCGGCTTCCACCGTTGGATTACCCCTCGAATCAAAAATTTCTCGAGCGTTTAATTGTACGATGATCGACATTCTTTAACCTCCTGAATACGATGAGTATTATATAAAACATGGATTATGCCATATTCGACTCAATGTATTATCTTAAAAATGGCGGAAATTTTCCAGTACCAAAACAGTATTTTATGAATGGAGATGCAAGGAAGGGGTGAATGACTTATAATCAATGGAAGATCTTTTTCTTCGGGGCGCTGCCAATCAAAACGGTAAAGGTGATGTATGGAGATGAAACCCAATATTAATGAGGTATTAAGTGGATTTGCTCCAACCCGACCCATTGGCCAGGGTGGCATGGCTTCTATTGTGTTATATGAAAATCGATTGACTGGCGAAGTCGTTGCTGTCAAATCATTGCACCCTCAGGTTGCAACTCAAAAAGATACAATCTCCCGATTTTTTCACGAGGTCCAGGCTTCATTGCGGCTTGACCATAAAAATATTGTAAAAATACTGGGATTCGGTGATTTAAATGCGCGTCCGTCAATGGTCATCGAATATATTGATGGCGGCGATCTGAAAAACCTTATCGAGCGAGTTGATATTTTCCCGGTCGAAGTCGTTGCCTATATCGGTTACCAGATTTTCAAAGGTCTGGATTACTCTCATCGACTCGGTATCGTACACCGTGACATTAAGCCATCCAATATCCTCCTTGATCGCACTGGAGTGGTGAAAATTACGGATTTCGGCATATCGAAGGTATCAGATTTAACTCGCCTGACACACTCGGGAGATGTCGTCGGCACTCCCGCGTATATGTCTCCGGAACAGGCATCCGGAGAACGTATTGATGAATCTACAGATCTGTTTTCAACAGGCGTCGTGTTGTATGAGTTGCTCACTCACCGAAATCCTTTCCTGGGAGATAACACATCGATCACACTCCTGAATATCATCCGATGCAATCCCACTCCCATTTTCGAATTGAATCCGGCCGTTTCATATAAAATGGAAGCGGCTTTGGATCTTCTGCTCGCAAGGGAGCCACGAAATCGGTGCCAGAGTGCTGATGAAGCCGCGGGACTCATGAGAGATATCATGAATGAGACATCCACTCGAAGCTATGACTCACGGGATTTTCAGGAGTTTTTGAACAATCCAGATCAGAAGAGCAAGGAATTCCGAGTGACGGGCTCCAATTTTTATCTGGAGAAAGGGAAGGGATTCCTGAGTGTATCTGACAAGCAACCTGAAAAAGCAGCGGTGGAATTTCATCGAAGTCTATTCCTGAATCCAGAAAATTCCGAAGCAAAACAATGCCTTACATCGATCACCGAAGCCTCTGAATCCCATTTCGAAAGAGAACATGAATCAAAAATCCGCGAATTGGAGGAAGCTCTTCAAAAAGACCCTAACAATGTCCCTCTGATGCTGCAACTGGTGAAACGATGTCGGATGGATGGCGATTTCATTAAAGCAATCGCCTATTCAAAACGCCTGGCTCGTTTACGGCCCAACGATGTCTATATCCTTGGTCAGATTGAAACATTACTGCCTTCGGACCAATATACGTCTCTGACCCAAACCCTTTCCCAAAAGCCAATGAACGATGCGCAGCAAACAGTCGCTGATTCATCGATATCGGCAAAACGTAGGAACATTCACTCCGGTGGAGGTCAGCCAAAAAAAGTAATCGCCCAAAAATCAACCATCGATCCCATGCTTGTGATCGGTGCTGTCATCGTTATGGCGATTGTGTTCACCGCATTGATGCTGGCGAAGCAGTTTCGACAGGCATCGCAACAAGTCAATATCGATGTCTCCAACCTGTTCACATCTCAAGATTCCTCTGGTTCATCCACTGAAAAATCAGCCAACGACCAATCTCGAATTCCCGCAGGGAAGGCTCTGGAAGTAGTAACAAAGGCTCAGGAAAGCATCAAAGCAGGGAATCGTGATCAAGCGATCGAGTTTTATCGAGTCTTTCTTGATGAAAATCCGGAACATGCGGAGAGCAGCAACATCCGGATGCTTCTTGCATCCTTGTACCGCACCGAAAACATGAATGATCTGGCTCTACAGACATATGATGAGCTGATCAGTAAAGGTCATTCCAGTTCCCACAAAGCCAATGCACAGTTCCAGAAAGTATTGTTGCTCAAAGAACTGAATCGTAATGAAGATGCCCGATGGGAATGCTTCTATATGGAATCTTCTTATACCAACATTTCAAGCCCTTTGGATCAAATTAAATACTTAAAAATATACGCAAATCTTTGCGAGTATGCCGGCAATGATCTCGATGCAATCAAATATTACGACCGGATTGTGAATGATTATAATGATAAGGAGAGTATACTCGAAGCAAGACTTCTGAAGGCGTCTGTCCTGATTCGACAAGGTAATCTGCTCGATGCTCAACGAGAACTTGAGATCGTCAGGGATCAGACTCCTCCGGAATCCTTCAACCACAAGACAGCAATGGAAAAATTAGAGAATCTGGGAATTGAACCTTCGTGATCACGGCTCATGACAAACGAGGTACACTCCTATTGAAGTGATTGGATTTCAATCTCAGCAGCGAATTTTAGCCAAATAGTTTGGCAAAGAATCCTTTTTTCTTCTCCGTGGAAGGCTGGCTCGTTTCAATCCCTTTCAGACGCTTTTCAATCATCCGAAATCGATCTTCCAATTTGTCCAGGCCTCTCGTCAGAATTTCCATTTTCTCCAGGTCACCTTCCAATCTGGCGATCCTGTTCTGAAATTCTTCGGCTTTTTCTGCAGTAATAGCAAGAGAGGATTGTTCTTCGGGATACGGAGAGACTTCTTCAAATTTAAGACTCTCGATCAATGACGTCAAATCCTGGAATTTTTCGACCAGCATATGTTCTGCAGCCTCGATACGTTGCGATAATTCAGAGAAGGCCATATCTCTGGCTGACGAAGAAATCTGCGAGTCGATGACATCACTCCCGCTGTCCGATGCTCCACCCGCGAACTCGTTTTTTTTGAGCATGACCGTTGCCTGAACAGCAGAAGCGACGTTCATCGATTTCAGTTTTTTATATTCCGTCCAACAGTCTTTTGAGCAAAAATTACTCGTTGACGTCTTGGCAAGCTCCTTGGCACAATAAAGACATTGACGAGTCATGATACCTCCTAGATTTCGATACCTTCACATACTTCGCCAAAAATACAATACCGGTACACTGAAGTCAAATACTCACAGTAACAAGTATGTTCACAATTTTTCATTTGGTCAATTCCTGGTAATAGGTCACTCGACGATCCAGCAAAAGGTGATTCCGAGAAGTGATATTTTTGTTCCGTGCCTCCAAAGGATCAATGTCTGTGATCACCAATTTATTTTTTTCAATGCCGGTTGATCCGAGTATCTCTCCGTGAGGATCGATGATTCGACTGGACCCAATAAACTCCAGATGGATGTCTCCCCGAATTTCCTCACCGGCACGATTACATGTTATTGCAAAGACATGGTTTTCAAGACACCGGGTGATCATGGCCTGGGGACAGTAGGGCAATACCAGATTCGACGGATGCGCAATAATGTCCGCTCCTTTTAACGCAAGAATACGAGCGCATTCAGGGAAAAACCAATCGAAACAGATCATCACACCGATATTGACCGGACCGACTTGGAATACATTCAAACCCGTGTTTCCAGGATCAAAATACAAATTCTCACGATCAAACAAGTGCGTCTTTCGATACAGGTGGCATTTCCCATCCGGTGTTGTGAGGACAGCGCTGTTGTAATAGCGGCCATCAGCAATTTCCGGCAATCCTGCTATCAGTGATATTCCTGTGTTTCTGGATAATTCCGTGAGCATCTGGGTTGTGAAGCCATCCGGAATGGACTCTGCAAGCCGCGATAATTCATCCGGACAAACAAATAAATAACCCGTATTGAAAAACTCCGGTAATACTATCAAGTCTGCTTCGATTCCTCGCAATGCCTCCATAACCGTTTGCAGATTAACGTCAACAGCTCCCCATACCGGCGTCATTTGAAGAAATCCAATCTTCATGATCCCTACTCCTGCATCACAATATAATCGACTTCCATTGTAATCCATGTTATGCGTAAATCCAATGTCTCCCAGGCTGAGTTTGGCGATACCGATAGGACCGGACGATTAAGTCAGACTTTCAGTTGACATGATTCCAACGTGAACGGAAAATGGGACGTGATGTGATGAATCCAGCAAACCCGAACGAGTGAGCGTGTTTCAATAGGAGATCTGAATGAATTTGAGATTGCAATTTAGCCTTTGTCTCATGATGATTTTATCGTTTTCTGTTTCAGTATCTGCTCAGATATCTCCATTTTCATTTTCCAGTCCAAGGTCGATGGCGTTGGGAGGGGTTCAATCAACTGGATTTTCTGATGCATCCAATACCGTTACAAATCCTGCTTCGTTGCCGAAGATCGAACAAAATCACATCATGGTTACCGGCAATCTGCAGATGGCAGAGATAAAGTTTTCTTCTGATGAGTATCCAGCATCCCAATCCGATACAACATTCAGCACAGCACCATTCATAGGGGGAGCCATAAATTTCGGCTCACGGTTATTGGGTGCCGGCGTATCATTGTCGACCTTCGATCACTTCAGCATCGCATTTCCGAGCGATGAAACCCAAAGATATCAAGGTGATCGTCTGAGTATTTATTCGGCTTCACTGGATGTGTCCGTTGGTTTCATTCCGATCCACGATTTTTCATTTGGAGTCAAAATTGGCCTATTGTCCGGCATTGGAGAATGGGAACGCTCACAAAGCCCTTTTGGGATGTCTCCTGGAGCTGATCCGCAGTATGATACCCACTGGAAAACAACTCTCTTTTCCGATGCAGATTATAATCTGTCGGTCGGTACGATCTGGTCTCCATCGTATCGGTTTGAGCTTGGGTTTACTTATCGACCCCCACTCGCTTATCACTTCGATACGGATCTCGATGTTCAACTGCCTCAATCGATGGGTGGGAATCAATTTTCTTCGCAAATCAAACAAATCCGAGTGACAATTCCTCAGGAAGCCCGGATCGGATTCCACTGGATCGCAACCGAACGGATCGACCTTTATATGGACGGCGTATGGACGCAGTATTCCCAGGTAAAAGATTTCGATATGAACATGGAAAATCCCCATCTCCCACTGATTCCCAAACAGCTTTTCATGCCGATCCGGATGAAAGACAGTTGGCAGCTTCACACCGGCATCGAAATTCTGGCAACGAACTTCCTGACATTTCGGATGGGCGGTTTTTATTGTTCGAAATCAGTGGATCCAGCATATGAGTCGGTGATATTTCCAGGTGGTATCCGGTATGGCGCTACAACCGGACTGGGAATTCAGTGGACCCGGATCAATATTGATATTGGAGCTGGCCACGCTATTATGGCGGATCATGAGATCAGCGGATCAGAACTGCCATTCGGATTAGATGGGAATCTTTCAATGAATGATACATTTGCTTCGGTATCAATGGCTTTTTCTTTCTAAAATGATTGCCAATATACATGTTACATGGTACGGTCGACCGTTCTGGCTGACGCCTGTTCGGCAATAATCAAAGGGGAAAAATGGATATTATCTGGTTAAATAAAAATCCAGTGATTCCACTCCATCGTGGGAAAAGCCTTCGACGGAGAATTAACTCGTGGATAACCGGACTCGATTATCGTCTCCGGCTGTCAGCGGTACATGGCTACCCTCGACATCTCGTCGTTGACCTTGTCAATACGTGTGGATTGAAATGCCCGATCTGTCCTCAGGGGAGAGGAGAGATCAACCGTGAATCCTGCCGGATTTCTGAATCATTTTTTCAACGGTTGATGGATAGACTGGGACCTTACCTGTACACTCTTACTTTAACCAACTGGGGCGAGCCAACGCTTCACCCGGATCTCTCCCGACTGATCCGGTATGCACGAAAATTTCCATGTTATATCGGATTCTCATCAAATCTCCAGTTTACCAGAGACGCCATCATTCCTGAGTTGATCGAATCCGGAGTGGACGAAATCGGGTGTTCTATCGACGGTGTCACAGAGGAAACATATTCAAGATATCGAATTGGAGGCAGCTTTCAAGTTGCCCTGAAAAACATGATCGAACTCGTGACGTCTCGCAATCGGGCCGCACGGCGTTCTCCGAAAATCCGATGGCAGGTTCTCTTGAACCGTTATACCGAAAAAGAAATAGAACCGATTATCGCCAAAGCTCATGAGATCGGCGTTGATTCACTCGTTTTCGTGCCGATTTTCATCGATATCGCCCGGATGTTCACGCAAACTCCTGCAGAGCGGATGAACCGGGATAAAGATTGGCTGCCGGTTGATGAAAGCCTCAGTTGGTATGACTACCGCACCGGTCACCTGAAACAAAAAACGAAGCTGTGCAGCAAGTTATGGGATACCTTAGTATTACACTCCAATGGAGACGTATCTCCGTGTTGTGCGGTAATCAACCCTGACGATGATTTTGGACGGCTTACGGAAGCCATTGATTTTCGACTGATCTGGAACAATGAAAAATTTCGGACAGCTCGAAAACGGATGTCCCATCGGCTTCACCATTCCGTGGATGTGGTCTGTGAACACTGCTACCGCCATGGCGTTATGATATATTGATCCCATCATGTCACACACCGATCGCTTCATTGAGAATGATCCCTGGCATTTATACAGGAGGCATCCCGATATCTCTCACAAAGAAGTTCGCCCGAACATCCTGGGCAATATTACCGGATGGGCGAAGACATTCCTGCAGAAAGCAAGATGGGCTCTTGGCAACCTAAATCCCTATGGATTACAGATCGAAATAACTAATCATTGCAATTTCCGGTGTGCGATGTGCCCGTTTCACAGCCCATTAAATTCGATCCAGCGCGAGAAAGGATTCATGCCGATCGAAGCGTATGATAAAATTCTGTCTGAGTTCACGGAGATGGGAGGAAAATTCCTGATACCGCAAGGTGCTGGAGAACCATTCCTTCATCCGCAGATCATGGAGTTTCTCGATATTGCCAAATCCCGCTACCATCTGAAAGTGGGACTCAATACAAATGGCTCTTTGTTGAATCCAGATCATAACGACGCTCTGATGGCAATGTGTATCGATGATATCGGTTTTTCGATCGATGCGTTAACTGCCGATTCGTTCACGGAGATCACCGGATCCAGGAAACTGACAGATATCGAGTCGATTGTCTGCCGATTGATCGAAAGCCGGAATCAGCGGAATCTGACCAAACCTTTTGTGCGGGTGTTGATTGTCGAACAGGAAACGAATCGAGATCAGATCAATGATTACGTTGCTAAATGGGTTGAAATCGTGGACGAGGTTGTTGTTCAGACAATGCGCACCCATGCTGGACGCAAACTGGCTGTTCCTCGAACGGAGCAACGAAGGCCGTGCCGTCATATCTTCGACACCATCTTTATTCAATGGAATGGCGATGTTGTGATATGTTGTGAAGACTGGGAGTCAAAAACCGTGATTGGTAACGCCATCCAAGAACGGTTGTCGGATATCTGGCACAACCCGATCATGAACCGGTTCCGGAAGATGCAATTGTCCGGTAATTATTCCGTGCCCGAGATATGTACTTCATGCGAAGCCTGGGCTGGAGGCAGGGAATCCCGGCAGGATATGCATGAAATCATCGTTCGAGAAACAGCACTGACCCGATCGATCCGAAGGAAACAGAGGATATAATGAAACAGAACGAAAAATGGACATTTTATTATAAAATATCAGCTCCGTCACAAGATCCCTATCTCATGGTCGATTTCTATAACGAAAACATGCTCCTGTTGTTTGACTGCGGAATCCGTGTCTGGGGGCAGATCAAGACGATCATGAAGATCCGGCACCTCTTTATTTCCCATGCCCATATCGATCATATGATCGGATTCGACCATATCATCCGATCACTGCTCGGAGAAAATAAACGAGTGAGCATTTACGGACCTTCCGGTATCATTCAACGGATATCTTCCAAGCTGGAAGGTTATGACTGGGATCGAGCGGAAGATCAGGAGCTGGTACTGGAGGTACATGAACTGGGTGGCCATCAGCGATTGATTCAAACATTTGAATGCAAGCACCAATTCAAACTCAATAAAAAAGCAGTGATCACTCCCTGGACGGATGCAGTCGTTCAGGAGAAAAATTTCTGCGTGAAAGCGATTGAAACCGATCATGGCGGATCTCCCTGTCTGGCTTATTACATGGAAGAAATCGACCATATGCGCATTGATAAAGATCGTATGACGGCTCTGGGACTTGAACCTGACAGATGGGTCGGACAGCTTCTGCGAAACATTCAGGAGAATACATCACCACAGGGTGAAATCACCGTGAATGGTAAACCTTATCCCATTCAATGGCTCCGTGACCAAATCGTCCATCTCCAGCGAGGGAGGAAGATCGCTTATATCACTGATACGATTTTCTCACAGAACCTTCTGGATCGCCTGAAAACATCGATGCATGGTTGTGACATCATCGTCTGTGAATCGACGTTCATGGACGAAGATCTGCATCTCGCAGTCAAATATCACCATCTGACCGCCTCCCAGGCGGCAACCATTGCTAAAGAAACGGGTGCCCAACGATTGATCTTATTCCATATCTCGAATCGATATTTCCCACGGATAAGCCGCGTTCTCCAGGAAGCCCGGAAGATCTTTCCCAATACTGAGTTGGCTAATGGACCGGATCGGCCGAAGAGGTCAAATTCCAGGAGTCGTTCCGGTAGCGGATTACCCGCGACTCCTCATTGAGATTGTGTCCATAGAAAATATAATGCACCTCAAAACCATCTTCTTTCGGTTCTATCACAAGATTCTTCTGTAAAAAGCTTCCCAGACGATCCTCAACAGATGGAGGATTTCCCGAGGGATGAATGTGGAATACTCCGATGAAATACCCCGGCAGTCTGTGCTGAGCGATATAAACAAATTGCCGCTCCTGACCAAGCAGGTATGAGTAGGCGGCATAGAACCTGAACAATCCCAGGAATTCATGATAGTAATGCCGTTTCTGCTCCTCCGGATGATCTGACTCCAGAAAATCGATCGTTCTCTCGGCACGGATAGTCAGGAAGGGGAGACGCGCATGCAGATCACGCAATGTCTTCACCGCCTCAGCCGGATCATCACAAATCTCCATCGATGCGAGCAGATCATCCGTTTCCGACGGCACCAGAAGAAAATGAATATGAGACCCGGACGGATCAATGGAAGCCAATCCACCCAATTCGGATTGCGTCTCCTTCATGGACATCATCACAATGGTGCGGATCGATTGGATCGACGCATCGGAAAGCACTGCCTTCTGTATCCGTTCGAAAGCGATCTCAGACTTCGGGACCGCACGGTTCATAAACAGAAAGTTGTTTATATTTTGAAGCTGCTGGATGAGCGCTCGCGATATCGGAATACGGTTCTGCGTTCTTGAGCTTTCTATCGAATCAGTGTCGTGATCCATCCGGAAAGATTGCCCGGCATTCGTTATCAGCTCATCACGAATCCATTTTCCCAGCGTGATTGTTTCCTGACGAAGCGGCTCTTTCGGCTTTCCCAAAGGAAGAGACTCTGTGATGAGAAGATGTACCAAACGGTCAGCCAGATATTCAGCAGAGTGACTTTTTTTGAATGAAAAGCAGCCACCCCCAATCAATCCAAAAAACAGGATGATCCAGAAAAGCTTTTTAGTGGATTGCATCTGTCTTATTTCCCGTCATCTGCCTTGCGTGCGATCGGGAATGGGATTTGCCACCATCTGCCCTCCAATATGCTTTGGATTAGCATATAAAAACAGCGAAAATGCTGATCCGGATCGGAACTAATAGCCGGTATTGGATTGAGGGGGATTCGTCGTGGTGCGTAACGCATCCTCCACGAGATTCCGGATGTGTTCGATCGAAATCTGACTCCTTGGTTCAACTGGAGGATTCACGGGTGTTTCTGTCGGATAGGCAGATTGTGTCAGATGGCGAGCGACTCGTTTGATGTTGATGAGATGAGTGGCTGTGATGTTATCGGATGTCGCATTCCCTCCGATCGTTCCGCAACCCAGCGTCAATGATGGCGTCAAGCCAGAAGAATACCCGATTGCTCCATGCGTCGATGGGGTATTGACGAGAAGCCGGGAGACGGGTTTCTGCATTGCAAACTCCTCGATTATCGATTCATCGGTTGCGTGGATTACCAGACTGTGTCCAACTCCACCCAAAGCCAGCAGTTTCAGACATAACATGCATGCATCTTCCGGGCCGTCTGATTCATAAAATCCGATGACCGGACACAGCTTCTCCCGTGATAATGGAAACTCCGGTCCGATCCCTTTCGGACGAACAACGAGCAGGCGCGTATGGTCGGGAACTCGTAATCCTGCAGACTGAGCGATGACCACTGCCGATCGTCCGACCAGTTTCGGAGAGATCATACCCTGTGGGGAGAACAACACTGATTCGAGCGTCCGGACCTGTTCTTCTGGCAGGAAATACGCGCCTTGTTTTTCCAATTCGGATATCACCTGCCTGGCAATGATCCGGTCGGCGATGATCGATTGCTCTGACGAACAGACGGTCCCGTTGTCAAATGTTTTTGACTGGATGATTTTGCCGACGGCTTCAACGATAGAAGCACTCTGATGAATATAAGCGGGAACATTCCCAGGACCGACGCCGAGTGCGGGTTTTCCGGAAGAATATGCACTCCGAACCATATCCGATCCGCCTGTGGCGAGTATCATTGCAGTCAGAGGATGCGTCATCAACTCCCGTGATCCTGGAATTGTTGGAGTATGCAGACATCCGATGATATTTCGGGGAGCGCCTGCTGCTACCGCTGCTTCATGCATGACATTCGCTGCTGCGCAGATGCTGTTCAGAGCAGTCGGGTGTGGTGTGAAAACAATGGAATTACCCGATTTCAGAGCTATCAGACTTTTATATATCACAGTGGAAGTTGGATTCGTGGTCGGTATAATTCCACAGATAATCCCGACCGGCATAGCGATTTCTGTAATCAATCGGTCCGGATCCGTGCGTAAAACACCGATGGTTTTCTGTGATCGAATGGAATTGTAAACATGCTGAGCGGCAAACTGATTTTTGATTGTTTTGTCAGCGACAATTCCGATTCCTGTTTCTTCCACTGCCATTTCCGCCAACCTCCGGCTGTGATTCCTGCCGGATTCAGCCATCGCAGAAATGATATGATCCACGCGTTCCTGGCTGTATGTTTTAAATGTTTGCCAGGCCTGATTCGCTCTTGACAGAAGTTCTCTTGCTTCCTGCATGGATATCAGATCTTTATCTCGGATTACAGTCATGCTTCGCCACCTTTGTTTGTTCAGGAATTTTTTTTCTTATTCAGATAATCATTCTGAAATTCCACTTGATGATAACTGCAATATATTTCTCCTTTGGGTACTTTGGCTCCACACCGTACACAGCGATTTCGATGAGATGTTTTCCATGTCTTGCTGCCGAGTGTGATATACAGATAGATCAGAAGATGGATACCGATACATGCAGCTCCCAGATATCCCATGATCGTATCCAGATTCTTCGAAATCGGAAGCGTATTCCCAAAATCTTTATAAAGCCATAGAACAAAAGCGACAACAATCAGTGTGATTCCCGTCTTGAACAAGCTTCCCAATTTTGTCCTCCTTTCATTTACCCCAAAGCACGGAAAACTTCTTTACACGTGTAAAACTTGCCACAGGAATGATTGACACGCAACTCAATTTTAGAAAAAATAGTCCTAGCACGAAGAAGAAGCGAAGAAAATCCGGATCGCTGATCCGGTGTTTGTAAAGGCAGCCGAAAAGCATCATCGATCGAATGATAGTATGGATTTGGGCGATCATCGTCAGAGGATATAGGGACAATCATGGCGATCCATGAATCAGAAGGTCTTGTTTTAAATCGATACCCATTGGGAGAGAACGATCGTATCTTCACCATCTATACCTCTCAATTTGGCAAGTTGCGGGTGATCGCCCGGGGTGCCATGAAAACCCGCAGTCTCTGGATCAGTCTGCTGGAGCCATTCAACTGCATTCATGTGATTCTGTTTCACAAACAAGGTCAGGATTTATATCGGCTCAACCGAGCGGAATCCGTCAGGCGATACCCGGCGATCCAGGCGGATCTGAATCGGTTGAGTGCTGCGTTTGAAATACTTGAAATACTGGACCGGTTCACCATGGATGGTGATGCCAATCCGCCGATTTATGCGCTGACAGCGGACATTTTTGATAAAATGAATGACCCATCGGAAAATCCTCAGTTGTGGCTTCGCATCTATTCCATCCTGTTCTTTAAAAGCTCCGGATATAACATGCAAGTCAGCCGATGCAGTGCCTGCAATAAATTTCGGGGTAACCATGCTGCGTATTTCGTGCTGGAAGACAGCAGCATCCGATGCCAAAAGTGCCTTCAGTCGGAAAAGACTCCGCCCAAAACCCATCTCATTTCCGGTCACAGCCTGGATATCATCGACCGTACTATCACATGTGGATTCCAGGGGGAGGATTATCCTCCGGAAGTGCTGGATAAGTTTCTGACCGAAACAAAGCCTCTGATCACGGCTGGATTTGCCTATCACTTCGGCCAGATCCCTCACTCGAGACACCTCTTTACACCCAATACCGAACCGCAGCAGAAATTTTAAATTCGAGTCGATTATTCTTTCAGGACCCGATGGTCCTGGACTCTCCGCGTCAGACCCACACGATCGAAATGTTCCAGTAATGGCACTGCCTGTTTTCGTGCGATCCCGACTGTGTCCCGGAACTGAGCGACGGATATCGAGCCTTCCTTCCGGATAAATGACACGATGTTGTCTTTCACCTCTGCGATGATCTGTGCGGAAAAAATAAGACCACCCGGCAATCTGATAACAGCTCCCGTATCCAAAAGATGTTGTACTATTTGCATGACATCGGCAGAATCGTTCGGGAATTGTTCCGTGATCTCCTCTGTTTTGATCCCGGACGCTCCCACCGAGATCACCAGATTAGTAACATTGGATTTGAGTTGCGATTGGGAGTCGTTCAATTGCGGGAGGAAATTCTGCATCCGGACAGCCTGGCCGTTATCGATAATGATGTTTTCTTTTACGAGTTCATTGATCGCTGGAGTCAGCAGTAACGGGTCAGGGGCCGGTTCCAGTGTCGTCCTCAATTCCTCCCGAGCCATCCAGGGTTTCAGTTTGAATTTCTGATGATACGCCTCGATCGTTGTGATGATCTGATTTTTAAACTGTACCCACGAAGATGAATATATATATCTTTTCGGGGAGCTGTTTATTTCGATCACTTCGCGTTTTTCCTTCAGATCATGAATGATGGATGTTACCTCTTCGTACTTGTCCGGGAACTTTCGTTTCAATTCCGGAGAAGTCACTCCGGCGATTCCAGCGATTTCAATCCACGTAATCAGATGGTCAACTGTCCGATCGGATCTCAGTATCTGCAAATGGTTTAATATGGATGGCTGATACCTCCGGTGTTTCCTGGGCTCTGCATCGAGAATCACCCCCCCACCAATCGTGAACATCGGCGAATAGCTACGGATCAGAAACCGATCGCCCGTCAATGCCGCGAGCGGATCTCCGAATCGAATCTGAACCGGACACCGTTCACCCGGGAGCAATTCTTCCCGATCCAAAAGGAGAACTCGTCCGATGAGTTCACTGGTTCCGCAGTAAAACCGAATCTGAGTCCGATTTCTGAGGGGTTTGGTGATTGATTTCAGAAGTGTGAGATCCGCATCGATCATATACGAGACCTGCAGGAAACCCTGAGGAGCCACCACCATGCCTCGTTGTACCGCCTCCCGATCGATGCCTTGCAGATTGATCGCTGCACGTTGCCCGGCTCGGATTTCCGGGACTTTCTGTCCATGTACCTGCAATCCTCGGATTTTTGAATCTGGACCTCCCGGAACAATACTGATCATTTCTCCGGTTTTTATCGATCCGGAGATAACCGTACCGGTCACCACGGTACCGAAACCATGGATGCTGAACACGCGATCCGCCGGGAGCCGGAAGATGCCTCCCTGAGACTTCTCCGGAATGACTGAGGCAATGGCAGAGAGTGCGCCACAAAGCCGGTCCAGGCCAGCGCCTGTTCTGGACGAAACAGGGATGATCGGAGCTTTATCCAGGAATGTATTCGACAGGAATCCAGAAATGTCTTCCTGAACCAGTTGCATCCAGTCATCGTCCACCATGTCGGTCTTCGTCAGAGCCACCAATCCAGTCTTGACTCCCAGTACATCACAGATTGCGACATGTTCCCGTGTCTGTGGCATCACACCTTCATCCGCTGCGATGACCAGCAGAACAAGATCAATACCTCCGACGCCCGCAACCATATGGTGTATGAATTTTTCATGACCGGGGACATCCACAACTCCAAAATGGATATCCTGTAATGTCAGATGAGCAAACCCAAGCTCAATCGTGATACCGCGTGCTTTTTCTTCAGGTAATCGATCGGTGTTTGTACCGGTCAGGGCTTCGATCAGCGATGTCTTTCCGTGATCGATATGTCCTGCTGTGCCTAAAATGATATGTTTCATACGTCAGATTCTAAGACAGGCGGGTATAGTGCCACATACCCGGTTTATGGCCATGAGGGAACACGATTTTCAATGTGTCTTCATTCAATTCAAAAGTGCCGACTGCAATCCGGCCAATATATCGACTATCCGTACTCACCTGAATATTAAATGTGATCGAGCTGTTTATGACCTTATAACGGCCCACATGACTATTGATATAGGATTTTTCACCCAACTCCGAATGAAAGTCGGAATAATAATTGCCGGAAAACAACATAATATCACAATAGTGCATATGCTTTTTCCCATCCATGTCCGTGAAATGATCCAGTTTCCACGCGCTGTTTATCAATGGATTGTATGAGTTCTCGTCCATATCTCACCCTTTCCTTGAAGATATCCATTCGAGTCATTGTAGTGATTTTGAAAAAATAGTGCGAATATTTATCGATCATGGAGAGGTAATCACTATCGTCCTGGAAAGAAATGGAGTGAAAGGAAGAACTGATCCGTGAACCACTGATCATTTGATTTTCCTGTGGATTCCAACGGTTTCCATCGTCTGTGAAGTCTGATCTGCTTTCGAATCCATTGAACCCGAATGCGCGTCACTGATCCCAATGATCTGATACGTCAATGATCGTTTTTGCATCCACCGAACGACAAAAAGATCTGTAATGACATATTTCAGCCTGTTCCATATCCCATACTTGGTGAGCCCACGCACTCGCGGCCGATGGCTGACCGGTATCTGGATGAAAGAATATCCGGCGATACTGAAAAGGATGGGAAAAAACCGATGCATACCATGATACAGCGTTATGTTATCCAGGCAATACCGTTTGAAAACCCGAATGGAACACCCGATATCTCTGATCTGGATATGGGTGATCCGATTTCTCATGATGTTGGCGACATGAGAAACCAGTCGTCGGTTCAGGTTGTCGTGCCGTTTGATGCGGTAGCCACATGCCATGTCGTGATCGCTCAGTGCATCAAACAGGCGAATCAGATCTGCCGGATCATTCTGACCATCGCCATCCATCGTGGCGATGAACTCTCCGCGTGCAAGCTGAAATCCCGCATGCAATGCCTCGGTCTGACCACAACCCGGCATGATCGTGATATAACGGATCCGACGGTTTCCGGATCGTACGGTTTCGATCATGGATTGGGTTCGATCGTTGGATCCGTCATTGACGAAGATGAGTTCATAGTTGAATCGATCACGAAGTACTTTATCGATCTCATCGCTGAGTGGCAGAATGCTGTCCTGTTCGTTTCGAACGGGTATAACGACTGTTAAAGCCGGTAATGCACGCGACTCATAAAAATTCATCGTGATTACTCCATACAGATCAAAACCGATCGATTTCCTTCGAAAAATCAGATCGGGTAACATCCTGAATTCCTCATCACATGGCAAAATACTCACCTGTGCCATTCGCCAACGAGGCTTTCCGTAAATAACCAAGTATATTCACAGGGAAATTCGTCGGCCCGGCACATTGTGACGGGTCTCTGTCGAAAGCCGGAATACCCAATCCTTTCAATTTTGTCAATTCCATCGGAACAGCGAATATCACGGATAGAATCGCCATGATAATACGAAGTTAAATGATTTCAGACAGTAACAGCAATTTTGAAATAAAACCATTTGACATCATCGGTTAAAAAGCTCTAATTTAAACGTTTTCAAGCAGTTGACTGGAATAGAAAGGGTGTTGGAAAGTGACAGATCAAGGCCGGAGTCAAATTTCCTTTGGTAAAAAGATTCTGTTCGCAGGTGTTGCCTGTTTGATGGTGATTGGATTGATGGAGTTGCTGTTACGGGCATTCGGGTTCTATGACTATCCGAGACTGGTCGTTACCCATGTGACACCAGAAGGAAAAAAAATATACCGCATCAATGAATCGATCGGAAAACGATATTTTCGGGATCATATCGGTGAGAAGACGATTCAGATGCCTAAGATTTATCCCGACACCTTGGAATATGAAAAGCCGGCCAATGAGTACCGGATATTTGTTTTGGGTGGTTCATCGGTTCAGGGATACCCATACGCTTATAATATCGCGTTTCCTGCACAACTGGAAATTCTTCTTTCCAAACGGTTTCCGGAAAAATCATTTGTTGTTGTCAATTGTGGAGTTACCGCGCTGAACAGCTTTGCATTGGTGGATTTTACCGCTGAATTGATGGATTATTCACCGGATTTGATCATTGTGTATTCCGGTCACAATGAATTTTATGGCGCTTACGGATCCGGTTCGTCTATTTTTATCAGCCGCAACCGCTTGTTTACACGGGGATTGATGTTTTTGCAGCGGAGCGCGGTGTATCGGGAAATACAGAGTATATCATCCAAATTCACCGAAACCGTCAAAACTCCCAACGCACCGGTTGGTCTGATTGAGATAATGGCCAAAGAAAAATCGATCCCGCTGAGTTCTCCGGTGGTAACAGACACATTGAACAACTACGCCGGAAATCTCCGGGCAATCTGTAAAAACGCGCAACAACATGACGTGCCGGTATTGTTCTGCACTTTGGTTTTCAATGTTGAAGGATTGAGTCCGATGGGAGCGGATTTAGAGGATTCCAAAGAGTTTCAGGCACTCAAATATGGTGGATTGAAAAGCTTGAACGAACGTGATCCAACGGGAGCCAACGTTGCTGCGGCTAAATTAAAGGAGCTATTTCCGGAGAATGCCTGGGGGTATTATATTGTCGGGAAGTCTGCCAATGGCATCAATCCCGGCTCCGGTTGCAGTGAACTTAAAATGGCACGCGATCTGGATGGCTTGCGCTTCCGCGCTCCCAGCGGATTAAATAAAATTGTGCTCGAAACAGCGGAACATATTGGCGGCACCGTTTTCTCTCTGGATCTAGAACCTGTTTTTGATATAGCCGCCCGAATTGGTTGTCCGGGATATGACTTGTTTGTCGATCATGTACATCCCGTTGCTTTTGGACATTACCTGATCGCCAGATCGATTGCGGAACGGTTGGAATCCATAGGATTGACTCCCGCACCCGCCGGTGATTCCGTATGGATTGATTGGGAAACATGTCGTGAAGAAGCCGGGTTCACGGACATAGAGAACATGATCACATTGATGCAAGTCATCATGTTATATCGGAGTTATCCGCTTCAGACACTCCCGGAAGCCTCCCCCCGGATTCAGGAGACAACCCGGTATATATCTTCCATCTATGATCGGTTGCCGGAAACCATGAAAAAAGTATATGAGCGGTGGGTACAGGAGGGTGGAAAATTTGATATCCATTTCGAAGCGGGTAAATCGTATATTGAATCCGGAGATTACCAATCAGCGGTTCGAGAATTCACCCTGGCTCTGAAAGCGCATCCGGAAAATCAATCCATTAAAGAGCATCTGGACAAGGCGAAACAGAACACGTTCCCCAGCAATCCCGGTGAAACCCGATAGATTCAGGTTATCCGAACGACTATTTTTGCTGACAAAGCCTGGAAATCCCCCCCTTGTCTATGAAAAAAGCTTATCAGATAACCTCTGCTAGTCTGCTACAGGTTTCAGTAGTTTGAACAGAATATACTCCTGATTTCCAATCTTCTGAGAGTGGAGGATATGAAGATCGTCCCTGACGGCGGGGTCAATCCGTTTGAAATCTGCCTTCCGGGATATGATCAGATCATATTGAACGCTTTGTGGGAGTTCCTGTTTTGAAATCTCCGGAAGCTGCAACCGGTTCAGATAAAAGTTCAATCCAGCATCCGATCGCTTGAGATAATATGCCATGCTCCCATCCGGAGGGACAATAGCCCGGATGGTTTCCGCCAGCGGACGGGCCGATTTCACGGCATCCAGAGCCGGGATATAATAGATGTTAGCGATCAGGATCAGTATGATCATTGATAAACCAATCATTTCAGCACTCTCGAACAAACCCGTTGACCTGAACAGCAAAAATCCCTTCCGGGTGATCCAGACGCCCACTATACCGAGGCAACCGGTCAGAACGGATCGCCAGTGGATCGGTGAAAAATCAGCATAGCCATAATCTGCAAGACGAGATTTCATATATGGAGCAAAAATGGGTGCCAGACTGATCAAGGCAGTTACGGCGAGCAACAGAGAGAGTGTGAGCGGAATCATCTTTGACTGCTTTTTACTGACATCCATGCGATGAATGGCATGCGCCATCATCAGCGAGAAGACGGGAAACAATGGGATCAGATAGCGGCCTCGTTTACCCGAGATTAATGAAAAGAACACAAATATGACCAGAAACCAGAGCACATGGAACATCTCTTTGCGGTCATTATTCCGGTTGAATTGCTTTGCTCCCGGTATCGCTTCACAGAATATGGGAAACCACGGTAACGCAAGAATCGGAAAATGAATGAAAAAGTAATAAAACGGCTGTTGATGAGAAAAAGAAGATACCGCCCGGCCCACGTTCTGTCTGAACAGAATCGATTGGGTATACTCCGGGCCACCGTATATACATGCAGGGATTATCCAGAGGGCGGCTGTCGATAACGCGAGGAGAGGTCCCCACAGCAGATGCAGAGCAGGCAAGCGTCTCCGATGACACCGTTCCCATAATGTCCATCCGATGAACGTCAGCCAAGGCAGAAGCAATCCGACGGGACCTTTGAGTAAAATCGCCATTCCAGTCGAGAGCCAGGCAGGAATCATTTCAATCTGCGCATGGGTATCGAGCATTCTCAGATACCAATACACCGATAGTGTGGTAAAAAACGTCAATGTGATATCGATATTTCCGGTTCCGATGAGTGATGGATACAAACCAAGCGTCATCAGGATCAGTCCGGACAGCCAGCCGGTTTTCTGATCAGCGTTTTCCTGGCCGATCCGATAGACCAGTAGAATCGTTCCGAGCGCAAACAATGCCGAGACATATCTGCTTGCGGTTTCAAATCCGCTGACGTGAGCGGTCAGAATGATCAGCCAGAAAAACAGGGGAGGCTTTTCGGCGTATGTTTCCTGATTCAGCAGTGGCAGGATCCAGGAGTCTGCCGAAGCCATCTCCCAGGCAACTTGCGTATAGCGGGGCTCGTCCGGAGACCATAATCCGCGATTTCCGACAGGCAGTACAAAGGCAATCAGCCAGATCATCAGTAACGTTAAAGCAGAATACCGCCACGACTGAAATTTTTCCATATTACATCATTTTCAGTATCAACTATCGATTGCTGTCATCCGGTCGAAAATCCCGAATCTCGATTTCCAGCTTCGCAATCACTTCCGCGATGAATTCATCCGTTTGTTTTTGCTGGGAGCAACCGGCTGCTGCTTTGTGTCCGCCACCACCGAAATGGACCGCAACCCGGCTGACATCAAATCCTTCTTTTGCCCGGAATTCGCAATAGGTCAGATTTTCTTCGGATTCCACGAACGTTACGGCAACGACTACACTCGAGAGTGTAATCAGATATCCGAATATCCCGGAACTCCACGCATGGCGATGATTAGCGCCCATTTCTTTGAGGTGTTCCCTTCGTATGTCAGTATAGACGATTTTGCTTTCCGCCACGGTCTTCAGCCGCGACAGACCCAATCCCAGTACTTTCAGATCCTGCACCGATCTGTTCTGCGTCAGAAACCGCGTGAGTGTCGGGATTTTGATTCCGGTGCGTAACAACTCCGCCGCAGCCGTGAATGTGTCATACGATACATTGGCATTCTGAAAATTTCTGGAATCCGTCACCATTCCCAGATACAGGCCTTCAGCAACCTCTACATCCAATGGAAGCCCGGCTTCTTTGATCAGATAATACACAATCTGAGATGTTGAAGCGGCATCCACATCAACATGGTCAAATTGAGCAAAACCTTCATTTGTTGCATGATGATCGATATTGATCATCACGGTATCCAAAGCACGGATCTGTTCCTGGAATCCCGTCCGGTTCTCGGAACCGATATCCAGAATAATCGCTACATCATAATGGGACCGCAGACCGGATGGCTCTATTATTTCTTTCTTTTTCACCAAAAACTCGAATCGTTCACCGATTTCAGTGGAGAGAGCCATATCCACACTCGCGCCTTTTTTCCTCAGCGCATGGGTCAATCCGATCAATGAGCCAATGGCATCACCATCTGGATGGATGTGTGTTGTTATGAGAAATGTTTCAGCTTCTTGTATGGTATGGATCATATGGGGATCAAAGCACTTCATTATTATATACTCCGTCAATAAGAATGATATCGTCGTGTGTTCCTGGCAAAATGCTTACGCGCGGCCTGCTGTTCATTTGATTCCGGTATTCCTGCCGCATTCCAGATAGTGTTTCATTCGATCTGCACGTCGAGGGAGTTCACCAAAATTTTGGTGACTGCGTCTTGCATGCGTCTGACATACATCTCCACGGGATCATGAGAGACGGGCTTGTTTCCGTCTTTGATTTCTGCTGCTTTGATATACGATTGTTCCAACTGGTCTGATATCTTGACACGGCATTCAAACCATTCCGGAATCCGCGGTTCAAAGGCAGCGTATTCCAATTGTTGATACGGTGCGGCAAAGTTGGAATCTTCCGCAAACTTCTGGATCATGAGCGGAGAAGCCAAAGACGATTTCCGGACTGGCATGTAAGTGGATTCAATACTCCACCGGGCTCCGATATCGGTGCTGGTGAACCATTTGATGAAGTCCCAGGCTCCGTCGATACGATCAGAATCTCCATTATTGAATATATTGATATTGGTGCCGGACAACACCACAGCCGGTTTTTCTCCGTAGGGAGTGGATGCAACGCCATGATTGAACTTGATTTTACCCTTCAGATAGACACGGCTGACGATAGAAGCCTCGAACATACCCACTTTCCCGGCGAGCCAATCATTCTGATGATCGTACCCTTCTCCAAACTTTGCGATACCCGCCTGGATCATATCGACATACGACGCTGTCGCCTGGATCCCCGCTGGAGAATTCAGGAATACTTGGCGCGTTGATTCATCAAACATCTGGCCGCCATAACTCAGAAATCGGCATGCCCAGTTCCACTCGTTACGCAACCCAAATCCATAACCAAGAACATCCGGTTTCCCATCTCCATCGAGATCCCGTGTCAATTTTCGGGAATATTCGAACAGCTCCTCGATCGTTCGGGGGGGGGTATCCGGATCCAGCCCGACATCGTGAAACATATCCTTGTTGTAATAGAGCACCGGAACTGATTTATTGAATGGGAATGACCAGATTTTCCCATCAAACGTATTGTTGAGGAGCATGACAGGAATCAGATCCGCCTTGAACACCTCCGGATCAGTCTCCCTGGCAATCAGATCATCCAGACAGATCAGCCGGTTCGCTTTGGAGAGTTTCATGGTCAGGGCTTCAAAATTCTGTGAGATATCCGGAGATCGGCCGGCAACAACCGAAGCCAGAATTTTCTTCTGAAGGGTATCATAAGACCCCATACTGATACCGCGGATGTAATACCGATCCTGCAGACCATTGTATTCTGCAATCAGGCGATCCAGAATTTCTCCGAGCGGCCCCCCCATGCCATGCCAGAATGTGACAGTGATTCGATCGTTGTGGTCTTTACTGCTGGGGGATGAACACCCGGTCCCTGCGATGATCAGAAAACCGATGTAAATGATTACATAATACCAGAACGGTTTCTTCTGGTTCCGGATCCATCGTGAATCGTTCATTCTTTTAAACCCGTCATCGCCTGGCTTTCAACAAATCGTTTCTGAACAATGAAGTATCCGATCACCAACGGCACAATCGAAAATGTCGATGCGGCCATCAGCAATCCCCATTCCGTTCCCGCTTCTGACAGAAAATATGCCAATCCAACCTGCAGGACGCGAAGTTCAGTGGAATTTGTCACGATCAGCGGCCAGATAAATGCGTTCCATGATCCCAGGAAACTGAAAATTCCCAATGTCAGAAAAGGCGGTTTTGACAATGGGAACAGAATCCGGAAATAGAATCCCATGGTGGAACATCCATCGACAACCGCTGCATCATAGAGATCCCGAGGCAGTGTTAAGAAGAATTGCCGGAAGAAAAATACCGAATAAGCGCTCGCAGTGAAGGGCACGATCAACGCCAGATACGTATCCAGCCAATGCAACTTCGCCAGAATGACATAATTGGGAATCAACAATGCCTGCTGAGGCAGCATCATCGTTCCCAGAAGCATCATAAAAATGGCATTCTTAAAGGGAAACCTGAAGAATGCAAAGGCATACGCAGCCAGTGACGAGAAAAAAAGTTGGCACGAAACCGTTATCACAGCGACCATAATGGTATTGAGAAAATACCGTCCAAATGGCTGGGCATTCCAAGCCTTGGAATAGTTCCCCCACTCAACCGAAATTTTCCGGATCGGTTTTTGATCTGCGAGCGGGAGTTCAAATTGACTGGATGGATCGGCTGGATCGGCAAACAGCGCCTGACCGGCTGTCAGACTTTTCAGCAATGCCATTTGTCGTGACTCCCCGTTGATCATGACATGATAGAGCGGTTTTTCCTGGCCATTGATGGTGGCAACATCTGATTTTCGAGGAATGAGTTCAATGGATGAATAATTGACACTGTCCGCTCCTTTCAGACTGGTGGATATCATCCAGACAAAAGGAAACAGCATGATCACCGAACCGATGATCAAAAGAGCATGCACGAGACTCCTCTGTATCCGTTGTTGCCATTTGAAACTCGCCAAAATAGGTGCTCCTCGTCTATTGATAATGGACCCGTTTTTCAACAATTAATTTCTGAAGCAGTGTCATCAGGAAAATCATGATGAAAATCTCAAAAGCGACAGCAGCAGCATATCCGAAATGAAAATCGCCGAATCCCACCTTATATAAATAGTAGACCACCGTCATTGTTGAATTCATGGGGCCGCCGCCCGGAGTCATCATATAGATCTGGGAAAAAACCTGAAACGAACTGATAATGCTCATCACCAGAATGAAAAATGTCACCGGAGATAATAACGGCCAGGTGATATGCCGGAACTGATGCCATGAGTTTGCTCCATCCACGGTGGCAGCTTCATATAAATGTCTGGGAATATTCTTCAGACCGGTCAGAAAGATGATAACATTGTATCCCAGACCCTTCCAGACGCTCATCATGACAATCGACAGCATCGCCCACCTGGGATCCAGCAGCCATCGTTGGGGCGGCAAACCGATCCCCTCCAATAACTGGTTCAGCAATCCAAAGCTGGGATGATATATCAGCTTCCAGACGATACTCACCGCATTGATCGAAGTGATGACCGGAATGAAATAAATGACCCGGTAGGTATCCAGACCCTTGATATGCTGATTCAACAGGATCGCGACCAGCAGCGCACAGAAAATGCTCAATGGAACCGAGACCATCGTGTAATAAAATGTATTCAGCAGACTCTTCCAGAACAACTCATCATGCAGCAGAATCCTGAAATTCCGCAAGCCGGCGAACTGTGCCGGGGATATCAGATCCCAGTTATAAAACGCCAGCCCGAACGAATAAAAAATGGGCAGGACGTGAAACCCGACAATGATGACCACGGTCGGCACCAATAGCCAATATGCAAAATAATCTTTATTCTCTTTTCTGATTCTGGAAGACGATCGAAGAGTCATAGTCCTCTAAAATACTATTCTTTCAATAGGTTGACAAGTCTAAGATTGAACAGGTCGGTGTGATGGTCCCATTTTACATCCGGCATGCTGCGCTTTTCTTCTTCCGTCGGATATTGAAAATTCGTCAGCGTGTCCGCACCCAGCACAACGATCCGGCCTTTACCTGTTTTTTCGATAGCCGCAACGGGAATGATGGATTTCATCGGAATCGGCTTTCCGCCAGGGACCTGAAAAATTGGGAGAACCTGTGATCTGGCCGTGGGTGCGGTTTGTGCGAGGATCGTGACCGTCTGCCCCTGTTGCAGAATGGAGTCGTTTTGGTCGATCAGCGATGCGGTTCCCCAGAAAACAGCCCGTTCGACATCCTTGAACTGCGGTTGTTGATTGAAATCCGACACGATCATTGACCAGGGACGACCCGTATTGTGAGCCTCATCCAGGATTTCATCTGCATTGACACGGATCGTGCTGTTCAATCTCTGAAGAAGCGCATTGATCACCGGAATTCCGGACAATGGATTTCGCGCATTGTTTGTGGTCAGAATCAGTGCGCCTCCCTTTTTTCGGACCCAACGGTGTAAAATGTCCATCTCCGATTCCGCTAAAGGCTCAGACGGATTGCTCAGGATAAACAGATCCCATCCTTTCACGGACGTGATGGGATTCCGGTTGATGAATATCCTGGCTTTGGTTTTCGTGATGATATCGTCTGCAAACCGGTCGGTCACATCCGCCGTATTGTTCCCATGCGCTGCATCGATGATGATATTGAATGAATCCTGTGAGCGCCATCTCCGGTAGTCGATCCGGTCCGCAGTTGGATAGGGCAGCGGGTTTTCGGGGATTGGCGTGATTTTGCGATCTGTGAGCCAGCCCACTGCCTGAGCGGCAAACCGGGGGTGATCGTAGAGCCACGAAACATAGGCGGAATGACGGCTTTTTTCCATATCACCGGTTCCATCGTCAAATGGCGACGAATCCCCGATGGCAATCACGCGGCCACTGCCAACACGGCCGGCCACGCAATATGCTGCCTGTCTGGCCAGTGAACGGATCAGGGGTTCAAAATCTCCAGGACCCTCTTCAAGGATGATCGATGTCGCTGCCCAGGCTCCCAGACGCTGAATCCCATCCATGACCGGATGACGCGATTGGATCGGTCCCTTGACCGGCGTCTCAGACCATGTATCACCGGAGAAGCAGATTCCCCACCCCTCCACCAGTTCATTGAAGATCAGAGCAGAATCCCATCCATCGAAGTTTCGGTCCGAACCCCCGTGATCTGCAATCAGGAACAATCCACCACCAGCCATGACGAATGACCGGATACACTGAATCTCCGCTCCGGTAAATCGGATGTTCGGTTCGGGAATGATCAAGACATCGGTCACATGCAGAAGGTCTTCCGTCAGAGTATTGGCTCCCGAGCAGTCTTTGGTGGAGTGGACAGCAGCTCCCAATGATTCGCGAAGCGTTTCCGCAAAATCAGAATACGCTTTTTCGATTACCCAGTCTGCATTGCCGATGGATTGACCATGAAGATCATCAAACAGGATCCGGACCGAAGGGGATTCCTGAGCGTTCATCCAGGTTGGAACGACCCAGAGCATGACCAATGTGATGCAATCGATGATGATGTGTTTTCCTGAGGGATGATCCATTGTCCGTTCCGAAAGTTGATGATCACTGCGAATAAGAAAAAAAACCGCTTCACGAAGTATCAGGGGAAGTTTATACTAAATCAAGAGAGGAATCGACCCGTCCATGTAATCCGGTTGATAGCGAATCGGATTCCATTCAATTCATTGAGGTCATACCGGGCATGAATCATTCCATAAACCATAACTGCCAGACAGATTCGATGCGATATCCCGGTTCCGGATCGGTGACGGAAGAAAATCGGTGCCATGATGAGCGAGTGGATCATGATCCAGCGATCCGGTTCCTCTGCGATGCCATGCTCGGCAGATTGGCCCGGTATCTGCGGCTGATTGGTACTGATGCGGCCTATCGTCCAGTCCGTTCCAGATATCCGATTGAGTGGGCGATCCAGGAGCATCGGTTCCTGCTGACTCGTGACACCACGCTCATTTCGGAATGCATCCGGAACGGTCAGGTGGCGTGGTTCAATCCGGATCATAATGACTCGATGATCCAGTTTCAGCGGACCGTCTGTCACTTCAATCTGAAAATCGATATCGAAAACACAAGACCGCGATGCGTCTGGTGTAACCGGATGCTGGCATCCGTTCGGAAAAGCGATGCAGATGGTGAGATTCCGGATTACGTGGTTCTTCATTCGACAACATTTCTGAAATGTCCGGAGTGCCGGCGAATCTATTGGAATGGAACTCAGCATCATCAATTTATCAGCCAAATCGCTCACCACACTTCCTGGTAGACTTCCGAAATCACGGTTCCGTTTTCATCGAGAACAACTTTGACAGAACCGATTTCCAGGGGTTCTGCGTAGAGAAACGAAAGGTCGCGGAACTTCACGAAAGTCAGAGCATCCCGGCAGGTCACTTCCGGATACATGTGCCGGATCGATTTTTTCAGGTCCGAGATGATTCGCTGTGTGTGATCCAGTACAAAAGGAGAGAGTAATGGTGGTGTAAAGCGCCATGTCCGGAGTACTGCAGCGGACAGGCTGTCAATCAATATCGCCGAGACGCTATCCGGATCATCACTGGCGACGAACAGCCATCGATCAGGGCGCGCCCGGGATGGATAAGCAGGGGCATGCCGATAGCACGGATCGAACCGTACGGCCACATCGCGTGCTTTCTGTCGAAGATAAAAACTTAAGGATAAGTATGCCAGGATCGGGAGCAGGGGTATCAGACCCATTGCGGTACGCCACTGGGGGACTAAAAATCCTGCAGTGCCGAAGATGGTGATGATCCAGGCAATGGGATTCCAGAGAGACGCCCGGGATTGGCACCCGAAACAGGTCAGGAACCGTTGTTCACCGCAATCCTTTGACACAGTTCGTGGATTCACTCCGAGAATCAGGGGGAGTGCGAATCGGCGATGCTGGAATGGCCACAACAGGGGGAGGCCATTGTTATGCATGATCCAGTCAATGACCAGATGGGACAGAACGGACAGACTGCAGATCAGAAACAGAGATATAAAAGGGATTGCCGGGAGA
Source organism: uncultured bacterium (assembly GCA_964512995.1). Lineage (GTDB taxonomy): Bacteria > CSSED10-310 > CSSED10-310 > CSSED10-310 > CSSED10-310 > CAZELM01. The sequence continues at coordinate 44,636 of CAZELM010000007.1, read as the reverse complement.
TGAAACTGGGGGATGGCGTGAATCAGCCAGGCCGGGATGCAGGAAATGGCCGCCTGAATGGGTACTGAGAGGAACGAATGGGTCACGCCATGATGAACGCGCAGGAACGTTGCGCCCGGCAGTTTCCGGGAGTAAAAATCGAGATCCGGTACGATAGCCGCCGTGATGGCGGCAATCGTCATCCCCGGTTCCGGACTCAATCCAGCGCATGCATGACTGACCAGCGCTCCGGCCATGACATGAGTTAACGGATCCATTCTTCCGCGTTCTCCTTCCCGGCAGCATCGGTGGACAAGCCCGACAGATCCGGCTTAATTCCCACCGCGTCGATTAAATCCGGCACCACCTTTTCCCATCCGATCGCCATGATATGAATGCCCTGAATGCCGTTCATCTGTTTTAACTGTTCCATTGTTTCCTTTGCCAGTTCAAAACCGGCCTGCTCCGGATCGGAAGCGCTTTTCAAGCGGAGAACAACCGACTCGGGGATATGGATTCCCGGGACGTTGTCTCGCATGTGGATCAGAGCTCGCACGGATTTCACTGGAGTGATGCCGGCCAGCACGGCCACCCGATCGGTCACTCCCAGATTACGGATCGCATCCAGCCATTCAGCAAACTGATCGATATCGAAGACCGGTTGTGTCTGAACGAAATCAGCACCGGCCAACATCTTCTTCTGCAACAAGAACGGGCGATACTGTCGCGGCGATCCGAAGGGGTTGGCCGCAGCTCCAATATAGATGGGTGGAGCCATCTGTTTTCCTTTTTGTATGTTCCGGATGGGATCACCATTCTGGAACATGCAGTCGTCGCGCATGTGCCGGAGCATATCGATGAGAGACACGGAATCCAGATCGAACACATGCTTGGCAGCCGGGTGATCGCCGAATTTCTGGTGATCTCCCGACACGCACAGAATGTTTCTGATCCCCAATGCGGACGCTCCGATCACATCCGACTGGATGGCCAGGCGGTTGCGATCCCGGCAGGTAATCTGCATGATCGGTTCGATTCCGGCATCCAATACCAGTTTTGATGTGGAGAGGCTGGACATCCGCACCGAGGCGGACTGATTATCCGTCAGGTTTGCCGCCACCAGGTATCCCCGGTATGCATTGGTCCGTTTTTGAACCAGCAGTGGGTCGGGTGTTCTGGGAGGAGTGATCTCTGCGGTCACAACGAACTGACCCGATCGGATGGCGCGCTCCAGCAGGCTGCCCGATTTCACGGGGTATCGTCCTCCAGTTTCCGTCTTCGGGGTTCATTGAAGCGGGATGTGCACCAATTCTTAGGCGGCCGGATTTCCTGGAGCGTGTCCAGATTTCCCTGTTGAGTCAGTTTTTCGATGATCCGTTGCCAGATGCATTCGATTTCGGGATCGCATTCGCAATGGTCCTCCTGGGAGCCTCCGCATGGACCGTTCTGGAGCGATTTGGAGCATCGTGATATCGGGCAATATCCTCCGAACGTATCGATGGTGCAGTTTCCGCAGCCAAGGCAATATTCATCCCATTGCATATTCTGGGTATGGGAGCCGATGAATTGGGTATTGATTCCAGGGATGATCAGGGTATTGGGGAACATGGAAGCCAGTGTTTGTGCTCCAGCACCGCAACCCAGTGTGATGATGGCTTTGATGGAAGGGACAATCACAGCCAGATCCTCGTTGAACTCCCGATCGCATTGCCGTTCCACCATGGCTGTTCTGATTGTGAGGGTGGTATGGTGACGCAGCGCATCCAGTTCCAGCTCCGAAGCCAGTTCATCGACTTGCTTTTCGCCCCCTGAATGACACACGGTCATGCATGCCCGGCATCCTGCGATGAGAATGGAATCCATTCCTGATATTTTGGTTGCCAATTCGTCCAGATTTTTCCGTTTGCCGACAATCATCGGTTTTCCTCCCGAGCTTTGGTGTATCATAAGCGTGGTAAAATCGCCAGGGGAGCGGTGAGCTGTGAGTAGTGAGCTGTGAGCTGTGAGTAGTGAGTCCGGATGGTATTTCGTTGTGGCAGGTTTGAAACGGTAGGCCGCCGGGTATAAATGAAACCACTGCTGTTCAAACCTGCCATGGCTTGTTTCCCTCACCCCGCTGGCCATATTTTTGGATTGATCCACGGTGGGCAGGCCAGCGACCCTCTCCCGGTCGCTGCAGTT